>NZ_JASVWV010000004.1:0-281093 GCF_030286765.1 Proteus faecis | reverse complement strand
GGCATGCTGGAATTACAAGCGGCGGGACTCGTCGTTTCTGCCCATGGAGGCCAGCGTAAATCCGTCACACAGACGGTTGCGGTCTAAGAAGTGGGAAGCCTCGCCCGACAGGGCGGGGAGCAGTCACAACGAGAATAATTAATGATGTATCCCACTTTCTAGTAATAAAGAAAGTGGGAACTTTATTGTCAATTAACCTTTACCAGATTGAAAAGAGGAATAAAGTGTCATCCCTCCATCAATAAAAATAGTTTGTCCGGTGATATAGGTTGATTGTTCAGATGCTAACCAAGCGGCTACATTGGCAACGACTTCTGGCTCAGCAGCATATTTCATGGGGATCATCTCTTCTAATTCTTCACGAAGCGTATCATCTTGCATTTTTTCTTGGTTGATTGGGGTATTTATTGCTCCAGGCCCAATTGAATTAATTCTAATACCCTTACTTGCATATTCAAGAGCGAGAGATTGAGTCAGCATTCTTACTCCACCTTTACTTGCTGCGTAACTTGCAAACGTGGGCCAAGGGATAATTTCATGAACTGAAGACATATTAATGATATTGCCTTGAATTTTATTTTCTACAAAATATCTTAACGCGGAGCGGGCGGTAAGAAAGTAACTAGTTAAATTCACATCTATAATTTTACGCCAATCAGCTAAATCAACGGCATGAGAAGGTGTTTGTGTTTCAATACCAGCATTATTAATAAGAAGGTCGAGCTTGCCAAAATGGTTGATGGCACAATAAATAAAATTATGAGCAACATCTTCGTTGCTAATATCACCCCCAAAAATAATGGCTTTACCTAAATTTAATTTATTTAAATCATCGGCAAGGCATTGAGCCTCTTTTTTATCAGAATGATAGTTAATCACGACATTCATTCCTTCAGCGACTAATCGTGACACAACAGCAGCACCAATTCCTCTTGATGATCCTGTAACGACTGCGACTTTTCCTTGAAGATCGTTGTACATACTTCCTCCGATATTCGATTTGAAAATTAAGCAAAAAGTAATATAAGAGATAAAAAGGATTATTTATCTAGCACTCTACTAATCTTATGGTTAATATAGCCACTTATTTATTTTTCACTTCTCTTTATTGTAGGTTGTTATTATGTAATACGCATTAAGGCACTGAAGGAATCGTGCAAATACAGAAAAATTAACGTACCGAGTTTATTTTAAAATTTGGTAGAGATTCTGTTACTTAATGAGTATTAAATAATGAATAATCAATCACAAAAATATGATAGAACCTATCACTATCCTTTTTCACCTGGCACAACAAATGACGATCGTATAAATGCGCAATGGTGGCAGGATATTTGTCAAATAAAACAACTTATCCATACAGAAAAACTAGATGGAGAAAATAATTGCCTAAATAAAATGGGGGTTTTTGCACGCTCGCATGCAACCCCAACACAATCAGCATGGACATCTCAATTACGCCAACGTTGGCAAATGATGAAAAATGATTTAGGTGAATTAGATATTTTCGGTGAGAATCTATATGCCATTCATTCTATTGAATATGCACACTTAGAAGAATATTTTTATGTATTTGCAGTTCGTTATAAAGATAAATGGCTAAGTTGGGAAGAAGTACAGTTTTATGCTTCTTTGTTTGATCTTCCCACTGTACCAGAAATTAAACTGCCTAAGTGTCAGGATAAAACCGATTTTGAAAAAATGATTGTTTCACAAGCCAAACAGGCAAGTTTTTTTCAATCGCATGATGTTTTAACGCAAAAACCAAGTCCAATGGAAGGTATTGTTACACGAGATGCACAGTCATTTTCGTTAGAGGATTTTTCACATCGTGTTTTTAAATATGTTAGAAAAGACCATGTTAAAACAGATGTTCATTGGAAAAAAAATTGGCGACGAGCCCCTTTAATTTGGGAAAAAACACAGGAGTCTCAATGATGCTTCATAAGAAACTACATACTGAAATGTCATGGGAACACCTTTGTGAACTGTATGATGAAATAAATGATATGGCTGGTGTTATGCAAGATCCAATTCATCATGCAGAAGGCGATGTGGCGATACATACACAAAGAGTAATCAATTCAGTTAAATCATTGCCAGAATATACAATGTTAACTGAAAGAGAACAGCAAATTTTATGGATCTCGGCACTACTTCATGATGTAGAAAAACGCTCTACAACTCGGGAAGAGGAGGGACGTATCGTTTCACCAGGTCATGCGCGTAAAGGTGAATTAACAGCACGTCTTTTTCTGTATAAAAAAGTACCTTTAAGCTTTGCTGATAGAGAGCAAATAGCAGCTTTAGTTCGTTTTCACGGTTTACCGTTGTGGGTGATGGATAAACCTGATCCTAAAAAAGCCTTGCTTGCTGCATCACTGAGAGTAGATTGCTATTTGTTGGCATTATTGGCTAAAGCAGATGTTTTAGGGCGAGATTGTGAAGATAAACCCGCTCTTTTTGATAAAATCGCGTTATTTACACTTTATTGTGAAGAGTTAAATTGTTGGCGTAGGGCTGCTCCATTTCCATCAAGTGATGCTCGTTTTCACTATTTTTATACAGAAAATAGTACAGATTGTAATTATGAGCCTTATCCTGAAAAAGGAAGTGAAGTGACCGTGTTATGTGGATTACCTGGTATGGGAAAAGATACTTTTATTCGCCAACATTGTGCAGACTTTCCGATTGTGAGTTTAGATGATCTCCGTCGCCAACATAATATTAAACCTGATAACAGAGATGCTAATGGTTGGATAGCACAGCAAGCAAAAGAACAAGCTCGTATTTATTTACGAGAGCATAAACCTTTTGTTTGGAATGCCACCAATATTACAAGAAAAATGCGAGATCAACTTATCTCTTTATTTTATCGCTATAATGCAAAAGTGACATTGATTTATATTGAAGTCCCTTATGTGCAATGGCAGAGGCAAAATAATGCAAGAAACGAAGCTGTGCCAGCTAAAGTAATGGAACGCATGTTGAGTAAATTGGAAGTACCAACACCAGAAGAAGCGCATAAAGTGATTTATTGGATTGAAGGTCAATCTCAGACCATATTTTAATTATTTGATTAAATTCGGTGAAATGATAATCCGGTTATAAAATAAAATGAGGGTTACTTATAAAAATAAGTAACCCTTTTTTATTTATTGGATAGGACTAATTTACAGGTAAAACAACGTATTAAATTTACTTTTTAACGTGATGGATAATATCGAAATAGACATTACGATCATCAGCATTTGGATAAATACGATAGGTATACTCATCATTTTTAACTGTGATATTTTCTACATCTCGGGTAAATAGCGTTTTACCTTCAGTATCTTTGGCAACTAAGGTACGTATTTTACCATCGTCTGACATTGACCAGTCACCTTGCATCTTTTGTTTTCCTTCTGGCGTAAACATAATAAATGTGCCATTAGGGTAGTATTCTGCAAGTCCAAAATAGTTGCTAACTTGGGCATTATCTGGAGATGTTTTATTTCCTTTTTCATCGATAGCATCAGTTGTTATCCAAACTTTTTCTATCATGACTTTTTCATAGTCGTTAAGTTCTTTTTGAGCCTGAATAACACCTTGAGTTTGAATATTAGTAGTAGTTGATGAACTCTCTGCAGCAAAAAGAGAAAAACTAGCGCTTAGTAATGAGATTGCGATAAGTGATTTTATTTTCATTGATATATCCTTATTGTACGTTGTGCTTTTTGTCAGTAATTTATGTTATGTCTGACGGTATGAATAAATTTAAGTATAAAATGGGAAAAGTGCGAGGAAAGAAGTATGTCTAAATGTTTCGTATAAAAAGACTTTTTGACAAAAATAAAGGGTTTAAAATATCAAGTGATCTATATTTATTGGTATTATTATCTGCTTTTATCCTTGTTCTAGATATAATTGCTATGAATAGAGTAATTAAAAAAACAAATGCTATTTATAGAGAGTATGGAAAATAGATAAAAAACTTTATTGATTTACAATATGAACTCAAAGATTGACTCATTGGTGAACTAAATAGACAAGATGATGACATTTTTATCTAACATAAATGTTATTTAGATCACAAAAATGAAAGATGAGAATTGAGTGTGTTTTAAGCATTGCTTTTGCATTACTTAAGTAATTTATGTTCTTTGTTAAAAGGGTATCGTTCTCTTTGGTCTTTAATGATCAAAAATTCTTTATGATAAATGTGTTTTAGAAATCGACGGCGATAAAAATAATTAATGCATTACTCGATTCAATTCGATTGTATTTTATTTAAGCATTATTACTAATACTTTATAGGAATATAAAGTGTTTTTTTATAATTCCTTATTTATAAAAGCGAATTCTATTTTTAAATTTCATCTTTTAATATTATTTATCGAGTGTAAATAAAAAGTAATATTAAATTTACTTATGGTAAATAAGTTGAAATGGCGTTATAAGTTGATTCCTCCTTTTCTAAAAAAGAAATAAATCTTAAATTTATTTATTAAATAATCTTACTGTTATCATTGTTTATTTCTGCTTTTTTTGTTTTTTTATTTTTGTATTTCTGCTTTTTTTTGCTTTTAATAAATAACATATGATTGTAATCACAATCCCATAACAACTAATAAACTAAAGTTGTTGCCATAGAGGTAACATTAAATGAAAGCAGAACGTCATAAAAAAATAATTAATCTGATCAAAGGTCATGGTGCAGTAAAAGTTTCTGTTTTGGCTAAAGAACTTGATGTTACCAAAGAAACAATACGATCAGATTTAAATACACTCGCAGAAAAAGGAATTATAAAAAGATGCCATGGAGGCGCTTTTATAGAATTTGAAACATTAGACAAAGTAGCTAAGAAAGAAATTATACAATTTCTAGAATGTAATGATCAAATTGATAAAAACGATTTAGCAAATAAAACAGCAATAAATAAGGTGTGCGTACTGGGTTCATTTAATGTTGATATGATTAGTTATCTTCCTAGACTGCCAGAAGCCGGGGAATCCTTATTATCGAATAAATTTATCTTTTCACCAGGAGGTAAAGGTTGTAATCAAGCATTGGCAGCGAGTTATGCTGATGCACAGGTGCATTTTATAACGAAGATAGGTACTGATCAATTTAGTGATTATGCAGTTAATTTTATATCGTCATCAAGAATAAAAACATCAACGATATATCAAACTGAAAATTATCAAACAGGAACTGCATCTATTTTTGTTTCGGAAGAGAGTGGAGAAAATATTATCTCTATTTACTCTGGTTCTAATATGGATATTTCTGCTGATGAAGTCAAAATACAAAAAGATAAAATTATTGATGCAGATATAATTTTACTTCAATTAGAAACGAATATTGAAGCATTAAAAGAAATTATTGCTATTGGAAACGAAAATAATATACCTATTATTCTTAATCCAGCACCTTATAACAAAATAGTTAATGAATTACTTCCAATGATAGATGTATTAACACCTAATGAAACGGAAGCTAGTTTATTATCTGGAATAGAAGTACTTGATTTAGAATCTGCAAAAAATGCTGCAGTTTCTATTTATCAACAAGGCGTAAATAAAGTGGTTATTACGCTGGGTAGTAAAGGTTCGTTAGCTTATGACGGATATAAGTATATTTATTCGCCAGCATATCCGGCAGTTGTAAAAAATACAGCAGGGGCAGGTGATGCTTTTAATGGTGCGCTCGCTGCCTCGTTGGCAAAAGGAAAGCAGTTTTCTTATGCGTTACGCTATGCATCAGCTTTTTCATCACTAGCTGTTGAGACGAGTAATGCTTCAGAAATGCCTGAAGATATTAATGTCATGCATCGCATCAATCAAACAACATATTCACAGATTGTCACCCAATCCCCTGAATAAATAGTCTTTTTTGAAAGAGGAATAAAAATGAAAATCTTATTTATTGGTGAGTCATGGCACATTCATATGATCCACTCCAAAGGCTACGACAGTTTCACTTCCAGCAAATATGAAGAAGGTTCAACGTTCTTATTAAGTTGCTTAAGAGAAAAGGGTGTTGAAGTTGATTATATGCCTGCTCATACCGTTCAGGTTGCATTTCCACAAACGGCTGAAGCATTGGCTAAATACGATGTCATTGTTATTAGTGATATTGGTGCAAATACGTTCCTTCTGCAAAACGATACTTTCTATAACATGAAAGTTATTCCTAACGCATTAGGGTTAATTAAAGAGTTTGTAGTTAATGGCGGTGGCTTATTAATGATTGGTGGTTACCTGTCATTTATGGGTATTGAGGCTAAAGCAAACTACAAAAATACATTACTTGCAGAAGTTCTGCCTGTTGAAATGCTGGATGGTGATGATCGTGTAGAAGCGCCTGAAGGTGTATTTGCAAGTGCTGTAAATGCTGATCATGCATCAGTAAAAGGTTTTGGTGAATGGCCTATGTTCCTTGGCTATAACAAAGTTTCAGCTAAAGAGAATACAGAAACTGTTTTAAATATTGGCGAAGATCCATTGCTGGTATTTGGTCAGTTCGAAAAAGGAAAAACAGGCTGCTTTATGAGTGATTGTTCTCCTCATTGGGGTAGCAAAGAGTTTTTAGCATGGCCTCATTATGCGGATATGTGGGTTAACATTCTTAAACAAATTGCTCGTTAATTAGAATTAAGAATAACAGTCATAAAAAGTAAAAAAGCGCAGAGTTGTCGCTCTGCGCTAATAAAAACCGATTACTTGAAAAATAAAAAAAGAAATCACTCATAGCCAATAATCCAAAAGGAACATCTTATGAGTACAAAAAATTTATCAACACCATTGCTGATGTTAGCAACTGTGTTAGCTGGTATGCTATCACCAATGCAGTCTGCGGTGAATGGGCAGTTAGGGCATGTTTTAAAAGATGGTAATGCGAGTGCAGTTATCTCTTTTGCCAGTGGTTTAGTGGTAATGTTTTTTATCATTATGTCAAAAAAACAGTATCGCCAGCAATTTGCTTCAATTCCTAGTTTAATTAAAACGCGCAAAATTCCATTATGGAACTGGTTTGCAGGCCTTTGTGGTGCAATGGTTGTTTTTTCTGAAGGGGCTTCTGCAAGCGCGTTAGGAATTGCAACATTCCAAACAGCATTAATTTCAGCACTCTTATTATCAGGCTTACTATGTGACCGCTTTGGTGTAGGTGTTGATGAGAAAAAATATTTCACACCATATCGTGTATTAGGTGCAATATTAGCTGTTGTTGCAACTTTATTTGTAGTTTCTCCACAATGGCACTCAACCTCATTTATTTATTTAGCAATCTTACCTTTCCTTGCTGGTTTATTAGCAGGCTGGCAACCCGCAGGTAACGCTAAAGTTGCAGAAGCAACAGGTTCTATGATGGTGTCTATCACTTGGAACTTTATTGTTGGTTTCACTGTTTTAACGATTGCTCTTATTGTTCGCATGGCATTAGGTCATCTCACTCTTGAATTACCAGGTACTTGGTGGATGTATTTAGGTGGTCCTTTAGGACTTATGTCTATCGCATTAATGGCTATTTTAGTTCGTGGTTTAGGCTTACTGATGTTAGGTGTTGCTTCAACAGCGGGTCAGTTATTAGGTTCTGTATTAATTGACTTATTATTACCATCATTAGGCAATACCGTTTATTTAGTGACAATCATCGGTACATTATTTGCGTTAGTGGGTGCGATTGTAACTACAATCCCTGAATTCAGAGCGACTAAGTCAGCAAAAGCGTAGGAGTATCGTAATGAAAGGTTATATTCAAACCGTAACTGGCCCCGTGAAAAAAGAAGATATGGGGTTAACATTGCCCCATGAACACCTTTTTAATGATCTCTCAGGTGTTGTTGATGAACCTTTTTATGAATTCTCGCATGTGTTAGTTGATAAAAAAGTGAGTGCAGATATTCAGTGGGGACTTAAATACGATCCATATTGCTGTTGCGATAATATGGATAAGAAGCCTATCGAAGATGTTATTTTTGAATTAAATAACTTCAAAGAGTTAGGAGGCAGAACAATTGTTGATGCAACTGGATCTTCATCAATTGGACGTGATATTAGAAAATTAAGACAAGTTGCAGAAATAACCGGCATTAACGTTGTTGCATCTTCAGGACTTTATATTGAAAAATTTGAAGGGAAGCGTTTGGCTGATGATATTGATGCAATGGCAAAAATCATTGATGATGAATTGAATGTAGGTATCGATGGTACTGATATTCGTGCTGGTATGATTGGCGAAATTGGCGTTTCTCCATTCTTTACTGATGGTGAAAAAAATAGTTTACGTGCTGCTGCTATTGCGCAAAATAGTAATCCTCATGTTTCAATGAATATTCATATGCCGGGTTGGCAACGTCGTGGTGATGAAGTTTTAGATATTCTATTAACAGAAATGGGATGTAACCCCGCTAAGATTTCATTGGCACACTCTGATCCATCAGGTAAAGATATTGATTATCAATGCAAAATGTTAGATCGCGGTGTTTGGCTTGAGTTTGATATGATTGGTCTGGATATCTCTTTTCCTAAAGAAGGCGCTGCACCAAGTGTTATGGATACCATAGAAGCTGTCGCAACCTTAATTGAAAGAGGTTATGGTAGCCAAATCGTATTAAGCCATGATGTGTTCTTAAAACAGATGTGGGCGAAAAATGGGGGAAATGGTTGGGGATTTGTTCCTAATGTATTCCTTTCATTATTGGCTCAACGTGGCATTGATAAATCTATTATTAAAAAATTATGTGTAGAGAATCCAGCTAATTTGTTGGCTTAAATCTGAAGTGAGTAAATAACAATAAATATACCCCTTGAAGTAAATTTAGCGGCATCTTAATAAAGTGCCGCTTTTTTATGTCTCAAGGAAAAGAAGACAAAATGAGGCATTAACGTAAATGGAAATTTTCAATATAACGTAATGTATGCGTTGAACCATTAATGACCAAAGAGTGTGTTTGTAGGTATTGAGCTTGTTGATTAACGCCAGATAAGAAATCACCTTTGGTAATTGCTGTTGCTGCAAACATAACATCTTGGTTACGTACTAATGTGTCTAATGACAATTTAATATTTACATCTGTACCCATTTTATGACAACGTGCAATTTCAGAGACCGCATATTCTCTATTTTCTGCACTATTTCCCTTTGCAATATCCCGAGTAATCAAACGTGCTTGCATATCACCGCCTAATGCTTTAGCGATAGCCGCACTAATTACTCCCTCAGGTGCTCCACCAATACCATACATAACATCAATACTGTTATTAGGCATTGTGGCATATAAAGAAGCTAGAACATCACCATCAGGGAGTGTAATTACATTAATACCTTTCGCGCGTAGATCTTTAATAATATCGTGGTGACGTGGTTTATCTAAAATAGCAAGAGTTAGTTGTTCAATAGGTTTATTTAATGTTTGAGCAATAGCGTCAAGGTTATATTCAAGACAATGGTTAAGATCAATCACACCTGCAGCTTGCTTACCAACAATTAATTTTTCCATATACATGTCGGGAGCTTGTAAAAAACTGCCTTCAAAGCCAGCGGCTAAAATAGCTAGGGAATTATTTTCACCCATAGCTACCATACGTGTACCGTCAATAGGGTCAACCGCAATTTCTATTTTATCGCCTTTCCCATTTCCTACTTTTTCGCCAATATAGAGCATAGGTGCTTCATCTATTTCACCTTCACCAATGACAATTTCACCATTGATATTTAGGTTATTTAAACGTTCACGCATGGCACTGACAGCAGCATCATCTGCTGCATTTTTATTTTGTTTGCCAATCCAAGGCATTGCTGCAATAGCTGCTGCTTCTGTTACAGAAGCGATAGCATTAGTTAATTCGTCATTTAATTTCATATTATGAGTGTATTTTGCGATATAAATGGAAGATTAAGTTAGGTTACCGATCATACCTTTTTTTCGAAATTGTGTGCTAGGTTTAAATCAAGAGTTCTCGAAATAGATTATTTAGGAATAAACTAAGATAAATCTGTGAAAATTAAAGTATAACTAAGGGGAAGAGATTAAAACTATGTGATGCTTAACGCAAAAGGATTAGGTTTATGGACGACTTTTTGACGCTCATTGTTACAATATTTGTCGTGGTATCTTTGTATTGGCAATATCACGCTTATATTAATAGCAATTCATTGTTACATCGAATTAAACAGCTTGAAGAAAAGTTTACTGAGCAACAAGAGAAATTATTTAAGTTATTAAATAAAGATAACGCTGTGGATATTCGCACAGAGCTTGATACTCAGAAATGTGAAGTTAAGGATTTATCCCGTGATATAAAAAGAGAGCCTCAACCAACGGGTCCAACTTATCAATCTAAAACAGTTGAATCTATTGACACAATAGAACCGGTGCAAAATAAGGCGGAGAATAACGGTACACCTGTATATCAACATGCACAAGCATCACAAGAAAAGGCATTTAATAAAACTTTTCCTAATGAAGAAAATCCATCTGTGCAATCTTCTAGGGTTAATGATATTAACCTTGAAAACAAACAATCTAGTAAGCCAGAAATATCAACAGCCCCTACACCTAAAGAGCCTGAACCATATCGGCCGAAGGTAGCAACAAGCCGTTTTGCTCATCATTACCAAAAAGAGGTAAAACAAACATATGTTGAACCAGCATCAGATCTGCTTATGGAGAATAGAGCGGGTGTGGCAAGTGCAAGCCTTACGAGATCTGAAACCAGTCATTCAGAAAATGCTACACCTCAAGTAAATCGACCGGCATCGCAATATAGACCTAATTTAAATCCTCGCTCAAAACGTCAACAGAAATCGATTTTGGGACTTATTTGGAATTGGGTAGTAACAGGAAATCCGCTGGCTAAAATAGGGATGTTATTACTCTTTTTTGGTTTATCTTATTTACTTAAATACAGTATTGATAATGAGCTTGTCTCAGCATCAACACGTTTAATGATGGCGGGAACAGGATGTTTAGCCTTATTAGGTATTGGTTGGTGGCTTAGAAAGAAAAATCTGATATATGCATTAATTTTACAAGGTGGCGGTATTGGTGGGTTTTACATCACTATTTTTGCTGCGACTAAAATTTATGATTTTATTCCTATTGGCATCGCTTTAGCCATTATGGTCTTGATTTGTATTGTCAGTGTTATTTTAGCGGTTCTTCATCGAGCAATTAGTTTAGCTGTATTAGCCTCATTAGGCGGATATTTAGCTCCTGTTTTATTGTCCACGGGAAGTGGCAATTATATAGCTTTGTTTAGTTATTACCTTATTCTTTCAATTGGTATTCTTATTATTAGCCATTGGCAAGTTTGGCGTTTATTAAATCTGATTGGTTTCGCTTTCACTTTTGGTATTGGTTTTATATGGGCAATACCAAATTACACTCATGCGGATTATTTACCTTGTCAGTTATTTTTAATTGCGAATTGGTTGATTTTTGGTATTGCAACAGAACTTTCAACACTGAAAAATAAACTGAAACTTAATATTCCTTTTGATGCCACATTACTATTTGGTACACCATTAATTGGTTTTATTTTCCAATATCGATTAGCCTCAGAATGGCCATATGGAGTTGCTATTGCCTCATCTCTTTATGGATTAGCTTATTTTGCACTAAGTTGGTTTGCACTTAAGCGTTATCGTGAAGAGGGTAAATTACTGGCAATTGCCTTCTTGATGCTTTCTGCTACTTTTGCCACTTTAGCCGTACCATTTGCATTCTCTGCTGAATGGACATCGATTGTATGGGCAATTGAAGGGGTGATGATCCTTGCATTTTCTGTTTTACAGCAGCAAAAGAAACCGGCTATTGCAGGGACTATTTTAGTTGCAGTTTCTTTCGTTTTATTATTTAACATGCCTATTATCTCGTTAGGTGATTGGTTAATGCTTGTAACACAAGTCATTGTTGTATTTGCTGTCGGAGTACTGTGGTATCGAGCTCAATTTACTCATCTTGATAATCGAGCTATTGGATATGTGACACTCTTTATCTCTACTGTAAGTTGGGGATATAGCGTATTACTTTTACAAGAATATGGTGAACATTGGCTCTCTCCAGAAGTAAAATCTATTACCTTTGCTTTTATTCTTATTAGTTGCTGGGGTATGTTCTTTGCAGGGAGAAAAGCTCAATTTTCTGAGTTAGCAAGTTGCTCTATTTTATTCTGGCCGATGTCGGCGCTTATTATGTTGGTGTATATCTATCTTTCAGGTTCGTTAATTGATAATGGGTTAAGTACAATTATCTGGATCACAATTTTTGCGAGTGGTTTCTACTTACTTAAAGTAAATACGTTATTGTCGAAACAAAGGATCAATAAAGCATTAATCCACAGTATGCATCTTATCTTTATTGGTCTTTTCTTATTTACTGAATTTATTTGGTTAATGGATGTTACGTACCTTTATGTGAGCCTACATTTTGCAAGTATTATTTTGGGTATAAGTTTATTTATCGCAATAAGTTACATACTAGCAATGAAAGTGAATTGGATAAAAGAGTACCAAAATGCTTATTGGGTAGTGACTTTGCCCGCTTTAGGTTTACTGGTTCTTTCTTTGATCTTTGCAAACTTTAATGACGGAACTGAAAGTGGTATTAAATTTATTCCATTATTTAATTTGATGGATCTAATCGGGATTATTGGAATATGGATTGGCTATCAATTTATTTCAGTAATAAAATGCTCACCTAAATATCAAGCATTATTGAAAAATAACTTGCCTATATTGAATTACATTATTCCTGCGATGATTTTTTGGTGGGCAAATGGCATTTTATTAAGAGGATTAGTCTTTGCAACAGATATTGATTGGTCGAGTTATGCAATAATTAATTCCAAAGTGATCCAAACAGTATTAGCAATTATTTGGGCAATTACTGCGCTAGTGACTATGGTGATGGCGACACGTAAGAAGTCACGTTCACAATGGTTTATTGGTGGTGTATTGTTGGCGGTGGTTATCGCTAAACTTTTCCTAATTGATACATCATTAAGTAGTGGATTACTTAGAGCATTAGCCTTTATTGGTGTTGCAATACTGATTTTATTAATTGGATATTTCTCACCATTACCACCGAAAAGGCAAAGTAGCAATACAGGCGTGTAAGCAATAATTATGCTTGCATTGTGTTTATTTTATAAATTAAATCATGCATATAATCTTAAATGATTAATGCATGATTTAATGGAAAGGAGAACTATAATGCATCAAGGTCAATGTTTATGCGGTAAAGTTAAATTATCAACAGCACAAGATATCTCTGCGCTCAGTGTTTGTCATTGTAGTATGTGTTTACGTTGGAATGGAGGACCAGGTTTTTCAATTGATTGCAAATCAGATTTGAAGATTGAAGGCGAAGAAAATATAACACGTTATGATTCATCTTCATGGGGAGAGCGAGCATTTTGTAAGTATTGTGGCTCTCATCTTTTTTACCATTTAAAAGAACCCCATACTTACTATGTGTCAGCAGGGTTATTTCCTGATGCGAAAGAAAGCAAACTGACAATGCAAATTTATATAGATAGCAAGCCTCATTATTATAATTTTGTAGAAAAAACACCAATGCTAACAGAGCAAGATATTATGAATATGTTCAATCAATAATATCTTATTTATTGATTTTTTATATTTTTAAAGGCTCTTTTCTATATGAGCCTTTTTTATTATAGTGTAATAGTCATGTTAAGGCTTATAAAAATTGATTTAACATTCTTTGTTATGTTTTAATTTAAAAGGAAAGAGTTATTGATAAATACATTGATAATAAGTCGAGTTGAAATATTTAACTTGGGAATAAAAACACTGCTTAGTCAGATTAAAAAAATTAATATCCGAAAGGTAATGAATGATGAAAGTGATGCATTTCGCTATTGCCGACAATTTTCGGTTAATCTTATTATTTTTTACTCAACGCCTTCAGTCTCATTAATTGACTCTATAAAAAGAATAAAGCGTTCTTCTTTATCAATTAAAATAATTGTTATTTCACCAAAAACAGACTCTATATTATCAATAACACTTCTTCAATTGGGTATTGAGGGTTTTATTGTTGTTGATACTTCTTGTGACAATATTCTGCAAGCTATTCGACAGGTTTGCATCGGTCAACGGTATATAAGCCAAGAGTTAGCGATGGAAATCGCACTAACAAAATTACAGCAAGAATTAAATCCTTTGCATCATCTGTCTGAAAGAGAATTGCAGATTATGTCGATGATTATCAGAGGGAAAAAAATCACACAAATCGCCAGTGAACTGAATATTAATACAAAAACAGTAAATAGCTATCGTTACCGAATGTTTAGTAAACTTAAAATCTCAGGTGATGTAGAATTAACTCATATAGCAATACGCTATGGGTTAATTGAGATAGAGAGTCATTTAAAAAGTGGAAGACAAATTTGACGCCAAAGCATTTTTAAGCCGACTCACTGATAAACCAGGTGTGTATCGGATGTATGATGCGACAGACACAGTAATCTATGTCGGTAAAGCTAAGGATCTGAAAAAAAGGCTTTCTAGCTATTTTCGTACACAGGTAAATAGCCGTAAGACTGAAGCTTTAGTGAAGTGCATCGCAAATATTGATGTTACGATCACCCATACAGAAACGGAAGCTTTATTGCTTGAACATAGCTATATCCAGCGTTATCAACCTCGCTATAATGTATTGTTACGAGATGATAAATCCTATCCTTATATCTATTTAAGCAGTGATAAACACCCTAGACTTGCTAGTTACCGTGGTGCAAAACATGCCAAGGGTGAATATTTTGGCCCCTTTCCTAATTCATTCGCAGTAAGAGAAACATTGGCATTAATGCAAAAATTGTTTCCTATTCGTCAATGCGAAGACAGTGTTTATCGCAATCGTTCAAGACCTTGTTTACAATATCAAATTGGCCGTTGTCTTGCTCCTTGCGTAAAAGGTTATGTTTCTGATGAAGAATATGCTCAACAAGTTAATTATGTGAGGCTTTTCCTTTCAGGTGATGATACACAGGTTATTGACGGGTTGGTTAAACGTATGGAAGAAGCTAGCCAAGAATTACGTTTTGAAGAGGCAGCTCGCATTCGTGACCAAATCCAAGCTGTAAGACAAGTGACTGAAAAACAATTTGTCGCCAATATTGGTGATGATCTTGATGTGATCAGTGTTGCTTTTAATGGTGCGATTGCTTGTGTTTATGTTCTCTTTTTCCGCCAAGGTAAGGTGTTAGGAAGTCGGAGTTATTTTCCTAAAGTTCCTGCAAATACTTCAATTGATGAAGTTGTTCAGACTTTTATTGGTCAATTTTATTTACAAGGTAGTGCAATTCGCACTTTGCCAACTGAAATTTTGCTCGATTTTAATTTAGAAGATAAGGCGATCCTTTCTGAATCTATATCTTCAATTGCAGGGCGAAAGATTCAAATTCAAACAAAACCGCGTGGTGATAGGGCGCGCTATTTGAAATTAGCTAGAACAAACGCAGCTACGGCATTGGCTTCAAAACAAGTTGAGCAATCGACAATTTCACAACGTTATACCTCTTTGATGTCTCTTCTTGATATGAAAGAGATAAAACGAATGGAATGTTTTGATATTAGTCACACTATGGGAGAGCAAACTGTGGCTTCATGTGTAGTATTTGACATGAATGGCCCATTAAAATCGGAATATAGACGCTATAATATCAGTGGTATTACTCCTGGTGATGATTATGCAGCGATGAATCAAGTGTTAACTCGACGTTATGGTAAATCATTAGAAGACAGTAAGGTTCCTGATATTATCTTTATTGATGGTGGTAAAGGGCAATTAGCACAAGCAATAGAGGTATTTGATTCTCTTAATGTTGATTGGGACAAATCACACCCGAAATTAATTGGTGTTGCAAAAGGGAGTGACCGTAAAGCTGGGCTTGAAACCTTGTTTTTTGTGCCAGAGGGGGAAGGAATGGCGTTGCCTTCTGATTCGCCTGCGTTACATTTGATCCAACATATTCGTGATGAATCGCATCGTCATGCGATAACAGGGCATCGTCAACGTAGAGCAAAAGTAAAAAATACCAGCTCACTGGAGTCTATTGAAGGTGTAGGACCTAAGCGTCGTCAAATGTTGTTGAAATATATGGGGGGGCTACAAGCTTTACGAGATGCAAGTGTTGAAGAAATTGCGAAAGTTCCGACAATTTCGACTGCATTAGCAGAAAAAATTTTTAATGCGTTGAAACACTAAGTGTATTGATGCACCATATTAATAACTCTCACTTTTCTAGGTCGTGTAGAACGCTATGCAACTAAATATCCCAACTTGGCTAACTCTATTTCGTGTCGCTCTAATTCCATTCTTTGTTTTGGTGTTTTATTTACCATTCAAAGATGCTCCATTAGTCTGCGCTATTATTTTTATGGTAGCAGCTGCAACAGATTGGTTTGATGGTTTTTTAGCACGTAGATGGAAACAAACTACCCGCTTCGGCGCTTTTCTTGACCCAGTAGCGGATAAGGTAATGGTTGCAACAGCACTTGTTTTAATTACTGAGTACTATCATGAGTGGTGGATAACCTTACCAGCAGCAACAATGATTGCTCGTGAAATTATTATCTCTTCATTAAGGGAATGGATGGCTGAATTAGGAAAACGTAACAGTGTTGCTGTTTCTTGGATAGGAAAAGTGAAGACGACCGCACAAATGGGATCGTTGGTTGTGTTATTATGGCGTCCTACGGTTGAAGCAGAGTGGTTTGGATTCGCTTTATTATATATCGCAACAGTGTTGACTTTCTGGTCAATGTTTCAATATTTGAGCGCTGCGTGGTCAGATTTGCGCGAAGGTTGATCGAAATGACTGAAAATTCACCGAACAGTCAAAAAGATGCAAATATAGTGTTGACTAGATTCAGGAAATCAGTAGAATGCAACGCATCGAAAGGCACAACGGTTTACAGAAATAAATAAGTAAATCAGCAAGTTCGGTAAAGCGGGAATAGCTCAGTTGGTAGAGCACAACCTTGCCAAGGTTGGGGTCGCGAGTTCGAGTCTCGTTTCCCGCTCCAATCTCTTATGAGATTGAGCAGTTGAGGCGCGTTGGCAGAGTGGTCATGCAGCGGATTGCAAATCCGTGTACCTCGGTTCGATTCCGGGACGCGCCTCCATTAATGCCCAGGTGGTGAAATCGGTAGACACAAGGGATTTAAAATCCCTCGGCTGTAAGGCTGTGCGGGTTCAAGTCCCGCCCTGGGCACCATCTCTTTTAGATAGAGAGTTTGGTGCAAAAAGAAAGTCCATTCTAAATGGCAGTGAAAAGTAAATAAGTCGTCCATACCAGTATCTCTCTTAGTAGTAAGAATTTACGGACGCACCACAGAATTTAGCCCAGGTGGTGAAATCGGTAGACACAAGGGATTTAAAATCCCTCGGCTGTAAGGCTGTGCGGGTTCAAGTCCCGCCCTGGGCACCATATAAATAGCGGACCTTAACTTAGGTCCGTTTTTTCTTCCTCTAGCGATAAGTTAGTGAGAGAAAAGCAAAAAACTAAAGTTAGCAGTTTTAGACGTAAATGCTTTAAATTTATTTGTTATTTAGTTTGTATAAGCAAGTATTATGCATAACAAGTAAATACAATTTAGCCCAGGTGGTGAAATCGGTAGACACAAGGGATTTAAAATCCCTCGGCTGTAAGGCTGTGCGGGTTCAAGTCCCGCCCTGGGCACCATATAAAAAACGGACCTCATTGAGGTCCTTTTTTTGATCATAAAAAATGAAAATCACTTTATTAGTTGTAGTAATAAGGTAATTTTCATTTAAATACTGTTTTTTATGAGTAATCGGTGATTAGTTCTTTGTATCTAAAACAGTAACTCGATTTCTTAATGTAATAAAACGAGTCAATACATCCTCTACCGTAAGAAGCCCTACAGTATCTTCAGGTGCTTTCAGTACTTCACTGGCAATATGCCATGGTCCCCAAAAATCAGCATCGCTATTACCAAACATGGCTACTGTTGGCACACCAACACCAACTGAAATATGTAATGCGCCACCATCGCTGGTTAGCATCTGATCACATAAAGACATACCCGCCATTAATTCTCGAAGATTTTGTGTAGGTACTGGCGTAATAGGGATATCTTTGCATTGTTCGAGTATAAACTGTGCTTTTTCATCATCACCAGGATGTTGCTTATTATCATTGCTTCCTGGCGACCAAAAGAGAAGAATATGGCATTTTTCGCGTTGTGTTAATTGGTGCGCTAACGCGATAAATTTTTCTGCTTGCCAACGTTGTTGTGGTTTACGTGAACTGATTTGTAAGCCGTACACAGGAACATTTTCAGTTATTTTAATGCGTTGACGAATTGTAGAGATCTCTTCGTCTTTAACATACAACTTTAAAGGACCTGCTTTTTTCTCTATTCCAAGAGGGTGGGCTAGTTGACAAAATAACTCAGCGATATGACCTTTGTTAGATGGTGTTGGGATGGGATCTGTCACTGCTGATGGTGCATCATCGCCAATAGCGATAATTCGTTTAGCACCGGATAATTTTGCCCATTGTAATGCTCTTTTGGCCCAATGATCACGAGCAACAATTGCAATGTCATAATGCTGACGACGCATATCAAAAATAATTTTTAAGCGACTTAGAATGAGCTTTAAGGACGATTGTCCTGATTTTTTATGATGTAACTTACTGTAAATATGTACATTTCCGACAGAAGGGTTACCTTCTAAGATTGCTTGATTGTAAGAATTTACGAGAAGATCAATTTTTGTATTGTATTCACGGGAAAGAGCATCAATTAATGGTGTTGTAAGTATTAAATCACCAATGTTATCTCTTTGTATTATTAATATTTTGGGCATAATTAGATTTATTTATACTCGAATGAAAAAATAACACTGTAAGTAATAACTTAAGTGTTAATCATAATCTATGGTTATGATTATAAACTATTCGATATGTATAGGCATTACTATCAAAAAATTAATTACTTTTTTGAATTGGAAATGCGTAATTATTATGCTGATTTGTAGAAAGCAAGGTGATTATCTATAAATGATCACCTTGCTTATGATAAATCTTGATATGCAATTTTTTTTAACAACTTACATAATATTCATTTTTTAAGATTATGTTTAAAAACAGGCTTCTAAAATATCTCGCACATCTTTAGTTGTTAGCTTTTTATAGCCTTTGCCAATAATTGTGGTTGACTGTGCAATTTCTGGAAGCATCTCTCTTGTTGCACCTAAGGCTTCTAATGAAGTAATAATGCCACATTCCTTTGTAAAACGTTCTAGTGCATCAATACCCTCAAGGGCAATTTGATCTTGTGTTTTTCCTTCAGGGGAAACTCCCCATACCTGAGTTGCAAAGCGTACAAATTTTTCAATACCAAACTTATAGATAAAACGATAATAAGGTAGAGAAATTGCAGCGAGTCCCATTCCATGTGCACAATCTGTATAAGCCCCTAATTGGTGCTCAATCATATGAACTTGCCAATCTTGAGTTTTGGATAATCCTGTGAGGGTATTTAATGCAAGTGTTGCATTCCACATAAGATTACTTCTTGCTTCGTAATCCGTTGGATTTTTAAGTGCGATACGTAAGTTATCAATAGAAGATTTTAATAAGCTTTCAATTAAGTAATCGGTTGTATTTGCACCTTGATCAGAAAAGTATTGTTCCATTAGGTGAGACATTGTGTCATATACACCACTCACCATCTGGTATTGAGAAACTGTAAAAGTATATTCTGGATTTAAGATTGAAAACTTTGGAAATACATTGGCAGGAAATAAACGCCCAATTTTATATTTAGTCTCTTCATGGGTAATGACCGAGCCCCCATTCATTTCAGAGCCTGTACCTACCATGGTAAGAATTGATGCGACTGGAACAATTTTA
This sequence comes from Proteus faecis, assembly GCF_030286765.1. Classification (NCBI taxonomy): domain Bacteria; kingdom Pseudomonadati; phylum Pseudomonadota; class Gammaproteobacteria; order Enterobacterales; family Morganellaceae; genus Proteus; species Proteus faecis. The sequence goes on along the minus strand of NZ_JASVWV010000004.1, from coordinate 261,188 downwards.
TTTGTCACATCTTGATATTCAATCCAATATTTTTGAAAAGGATCTTCATTTTCACAATAAGCTGAAATGGAAATGCCTTTCGCACAATCAATAACGGAGCCACCACCAACCGCTAATATTAAACTGACATTGTGTTCGCGAACTAAGTGAACACCTTCCATCATTTTTTTATACGTTGGGTTTGGCATAACACCTGGTAACTCAACCACTTTTTTACCTGCATATTTTAGTATTTCTATGATTTCATCATATAAGCCACTAGACTTGATTGCATTACGGCCATACATCAACATAACTGTTTCGCCATAACGCGGTAATTCATCATTTAATTTAGCAAGGGAATTTTTTCCAAAATAAATAGTTGTCGGATTGTAGTAAGAAAAGTCGAGTTGCATTTTGATATCCTATTGAGATAATAAGTTAATAATCATCCTAATTAAATATAGCTTATGTTTTAACATCAAAAGAGATATTGATACATATTTATTGAGATAAATGTTATCGCTAAGATCCTTTAGGCAATTAAGCTTATTCCTGATTTGTAAGTATGGTTAATAATTTGTATAGAAGACGCTTCGTGTGTCAGTGTTTATTTAGGAATTGAGTTTCAAATTGATTACTTTTATGAGTTCATCTTTCAATTTGCATGGTTAATTTCTGTGTTGAAAATATAATATTTTCAATCTCTTTAGATGGGCTCTATACGATATAAAATAATTAATATTGCCGTGGTCAAGTAATTATAAAGCATGAATTAACTAGTTGAATATTATTTATTTTTTTATAAGGATGTTAGAAGGTAAACATGAAAAATAAGATAGGTTGTGTTTAATAAATGACACTCTTATCGATTTATTATTTGTTGTTCTTTCAGAGGTAAAAATAAATAGAACTGTATACCTCCGTAATAAAATGTAAAAAATAAAAAGAATCGTAATTCAGATTGAACCTGGTTTATTTAAACTATATATATTAAAAAGAAATATTAAAAAAGATATAATTTATATGTGATGTGGGGTTTTATATGAAACAGATACTTATTATTACAGGAGGGGTATTATCGCTGACAATTATGCTAGCTATTCTTGTCGCTATTTTAATGGTGTCTGTGATTAAAGAAAATACAGATGAGTTTTGGAGTGAAAGCCGCGAAGTGATTGAAAATTCATCATCAACATTACGTGAAACTCTTTCTACCGTAGAAGCAAAACACGATACGCTTATGGCTCTTTATCAATCTAAAGATAATAATGGAAGTTGCCAGCAGTTAGCTGAAAAACTAAACGATGTTGAAAAAGCTCTTTCTAATGGAAATTTAGTGTTACCACGACCAGCAAAAGAACAAATTTCGACTATCAAAAATGCTTTTAATGGTTCAATATCGCCTACGAAAAACATTGCTTGTGAGCAAGCACTTCAAGTTATTAATGACTTAAGTCAGTAATCTCAATATCCTTTCTATTTTTATTTATCTTTTATCCAACAGTAAGATTATTTTCGGTTATTAAATTAATATATCTTAACTTAATTCAATGAATACACGATATATTTTTATTAAAAAGAGTAAATTTTTATTCTTCAACATAAAGTAGTAACCGATCATTTATATCTACATTTTTACTATTAGTAGATTATGTTAACGTTAAAAAGAAGTTGCTAAGGGGATTTAAAGTTGCGATATGAATATGCTAAAATTAATAGCTGATTCGCTTTAGCAATAAAGTTTAGTGATAATTTGGTTTATTTTTTGTTTCTAATAAAATGCATTTTTATCTTTATGCTATTTTTTATTTTCAATGTAATAAATCCATTTTATAGCTCAAGTAAGAAAAGCAAATCAGATAAAAGCTGCTACAAAAAAGCATGGTATATATATCAATATAATTTAAGAAAATATCAATTAACTATGAATATCGCAACATCAAACGTAAATGAAGTTAGCCGTCAAACAGCATGGATCAGAGTAATAATATTATCATTCGCGGCTTTCGTTTTTAATACAACAGAATTTGTTCCTGTTGCTCTGTTAAGTGATATTTCTGAAAGCTTTGGAATGATCCCAGCTCAAACAGGTTTAATGATCACGATATATGCTTGGGTTGTTGCTTTAATGTCTCTACCTTTAATGATAATGACCAGTAAAGTTGAGCGACGTAAGTTACTTATTATTTTATTTATAATCTTTATTTTAAGTCATGTTTTATCTGGCGTAGCATGGGATTTTAAATCTCTGATCGCAGGGCGTATTGGTGTCGCTTTTTCTCATGCTGTGTTTTGGTCTATTACCGCATCACTGGCTATTAGGGTGGCGCCTGCCGGTAAACGAGCTCAGGCATTAGGTCTATTAGCGACAGGAACTGCGTTAGCAACGGTACTTGGTTTGCCTTTAGGTCGTGTTGTTGGGCAGTGGTTAGGATGGCGTGCAACATTTATGGGAATTGGCGTTTTAGCTTTAATTACCATGTTTGCGTTAATGCGTTATTTGCCTTTATTACCGAGTGAACATTCAGGATCATTAAAAAGTGTGCCTGTGTTATTAAAACGTGCTCCATTAATGGGGATTTTTCTGCTAACGGTCATAGCAGTTACAGCACACTTTACAGCTTATAGCTATATTGAGCCTTTTGTTATTGATATTGCAAAGTTAGATCAAAATTTTGCAACCTTGGTTCTACTTATTTTTGGTGGTGCAGGCATTATTGGTAGTGTGTTATTTAGTCGTTATAGTGCCAAGATGCCAACATCATTCTTATTTTTTGCTCTTGTTTTACTCACTGCGTGTTTAGGTTTATTAATGATAAGTAGCCAAAATTTAACAACATTTATTGTGTTGATTATATTTTGGGGAATTGGTTTTATGTGTATTGGCCTTGGGATGCAAGTCAAAGTGATTGATTTAGCGCCTGATGCAACAGATATCGCTATGTCTATTTATTCTGGTATTTTTAATATCGGTATTGGTGCTGGGGCATTGATTGGTAATCAGGTTATTTTACATGCCGGTATGACAAATCTTGGCTATGCAGGAACAATATTAAGTATTATTGCAGTGGTTTGGTGTGGTTTTATCTTTAATCGCTATCGCGTTTCTATGGGCGGAGAGCCCCGTAAAAAGAATCAACTCCATCAACACTAACTAAGCACTCACATAATATAAAGGCACTTATTCAATAGAAAAAGTGCCTTTTTTATTTGTTGTAGATGAATATCCTTAATCTCGCTTGTGATAGAATTCACAAAATTGACTTTGTATAGGATTAAGACTAAAAAATGAATGGATTAACTTACCTAATGTTGGCAATTATATCTGAAGTCATTGCGACAACAATGTTGAAAGCTTCTGATGGTTTTAGCCGATTATATCCATCTATTGTAGTCGTCATTGGTTACTGTTTTTCTTTTTGGGCGCTTTCTCAAGTGGTAAAAGTTATGCCATTAGGTATTGCTTATGCTATATGGAGTGGATTAGGGATAGTTTTAGTTTCTGTTGCAGCGGTGTTTCTCTATCAACAAAAACTCGATTTACCAGCTATTGTTGGTATGACTTTAATTATTGCTGGTGTTTTAGTTATAAATCTACTTTCAAAAAGTGCTTCACATTAATAGGAATAACTGGAAGAAATTAGGGTGTCTTTGATGCAAAAGAAATTTAAAATAGCTTGTTATCTATCAATGTTAACTAGCTTTGCTTTTATTGCAGGATGCAGTAATTCAGCGCAGACACAACATCCATCTACACAAATAGTGAGTAAAAATCGGACAATACCGATAACGAGTCCTGATATTCCCTTAGAAGAGTCAGCCAAGGCTACTTGTGTCTTTTCTGGTGGCGTGCCGTCTTTAAACTATGAATTGCATGGGGGGCAGACACCAGTGTGTCAATTTGCTAATGGTAAGCGTTGTAGTGAACAAGCTTTAATTGAAGGAGCTTGTATTCCAGGTTAAAGTTTGTTTTTGGTTGAATATTTAATCGCTACGTTTCTATTATAAAAATAGCCCTTAGTTTATCGCTAAAGGCTATTTTCTTTTTTATTCTTTTGTTCTAAAAGAATTTGTTATTTGGCTTACTAATACTAATAAACCTACAACAAAATAAGCAGAGAAAATAATAAGCATCCATTGTGGCATTTCTAAAGTTAAGAATTGCCATTGGCTGACAGAACAATCACCGGTTGCTTGGAATACAGCAGGGAACCAATCTTGCAAGGCAAACCAAGAAGGCAAAGTGACAAAAAAGTCACAGGTTGCAAAAGGTGAGGGGTTCAGAATAAGTTGTGTATGCTCCCAAGAGAGTTCAATTCCTCGGTATGCAGAATAAATCCATATAAAACCACCTGCCATACGCATAAGTGCCATTTTAGGTGCGGATGCGCCAATCAATGCAGCAACTAAGATCCCTAATACTGCGATGCGTTGATAGACGCACATTACACAAGGCATTAATTCCATTCCGTACTGAAAATACAATGCAGCACCTTCAAGACCTATTGCTGTTAATGCAAGCAATAGCCATGAAAAACGGCTTTGGGACCAGTGACGAAGAGATGTCAGCATAATAATATCCATTTAAATATTAAATAAAATAAGTGTCTATTCTGCCCAAAAATCAAGCGCAAAAAAAGTTAAAACCCGTTATTTCACAAATATTTACATTGAAGCTTGTTTTTATGAAGGAAATAGGACTTTTATCGAATAAAAGTCCTATTTATGTGGTGTAACTGTGGATCAATTGTTATGGAATAGCAACTAAACCAATGTCATAGAACCAATGTGTTGCAGGGACAAGCCAAAACTCAACGGCCAGTAAACCAAGTAATGTCATTACGATTGTATATGGCAGTGCCATTATTACCATACGACCATATGATAAACGGATGAGTGGTGATAGTGCTGATGTTAATAAGAACAGGAATGCAGCTTGACCATTTGGGGTAGCAACAGAAGGTAAGTTTGTACCTGTATTAATAGCAACACCAATATGCTCATATTGTGATTGGCTAATTAATCCATCTTGCAATGCTGTTAAAGCTTCACTGATATAAACCGTACCCACAAACACGTTATCTGATATAGCAGATAATAGACCATTAAAGAGGTAAAAAAGAGACAGTTGTGAGGATTCGGAAGCTTGAAGAACAAACTGAATAATAGGGCCAAATAATTGTTGATCAATAATAACAGCAACAATAGAGAAGAAAACGGTCAATAATGCAGTGAAAGGCAAGGCCTCTTCAAATGCTTTACCAAGTGCATGTTCTTCTGTGATCCCACAAAATGCAGTGGCGAGAATAATAACAGATAAACCGATAATACCGACTTCTGCTAAATGAAGCGCTAAAGCAACAATCAACCAAATACCAATTAATGCTTGGATTATCAGTTGTGCTTTTTCTTGAGAAGTGCGTTTTTCACTGTTTTTCTTGTCGTATTCAGTGAGAACTTTACGAACTAAATCAGGTAATTCAGCACCATAACCAAAGAGCTTAAAGCGTTCAACAAAGTAGCACACAGCAAGACCAGCAAAGAAGACAGGAATAGTCACAGGTGACATTCTGATAAAGAAGGTCACGAAATCCCACTCTAAATGTTTCGCAATAATCAGGTTTTGTGGTTCACCTACCATGGTCATTACGCCACCTAACGCAGTACCGACACCGGCATGCATCATTAAGCTACGTAAAAAGGCACGGAATTGTTCTAAAGTTTGTTTTTTTTCTGCGGTATCAATAAACCCATCATTACTTAATTCTGTACCTGATTGATTAGATGCAAAATTATGATAAATAGAGTAGAAACCGAGAGAGACACTGATTACAACCGCGATAACGGTTAAAGCATCTAAAAAGGCAGATAAAAATGCACTCGCAAAGCAAAAGGCAATAGATAACATTCGTTTAGAACGAATAGATAACAGTAGTTTAGTAAAAGCAAACAGTAATAATTGCTTCATAAAATAGATACCTGCAACCATAAAGACAAGAAGCAAAATCACTTCAAGGTTGTTGGCAATTTCATGACCAATCTGTTTTGGGCTAGTCATACCAATGATGACGGCCTCAATAGCAAGTAATCCTCCGGGTTGTAATGGGTAACACTTTAGTGCCATAGATAGTGTAAAAATAAATTCTACAACTAATAGCCAGCCGGCAACAAAAGGGTCAATAAAGAAAAAAATCAGTGGGTTGATAATTAAAAAAGTAAGAATAGCAAGCTTATACCAATCAGGGGAGTTCCCCATAAAGTTCTTTAGTAGTGCTTGTCTTATACTCATGTCCATTAGGTTTCTCATCCTCCAAATAGAGATTTTTAGCGCAATGATACGCAATCTAACCATAGTACGCGCTAATCGCTGTGAAATTAAGCTCATTAGTCATAATTAATTGGCAAAACGACATCAAGTTTTATGATGCCATTCACTATTTAATGATGGTTGAGCTATATCAAAATTACGCATTCTGATATTATATTTTTCATTATTAGCAGAAAAGTCGCTTCGGAAGAAATAAAAATATGGTTATTAAGGCTCAAAGCCCCGCAGGTTTTGCGGAAGAGTATATTGTTGAAAGCATTTGGAATAATCGTTTTCCTCCTGGATCTATTCTTCCAGCGGAACGTGAGCTCTCTGAATTAATTGGCGTTACAAGAACCACATTAAGAGAAGTGTTACAACGTCTTGCTCGTGATGGTTGGTTAACTATTCAACACGGAAAGCCAACGAAGGTAAACAATTTCTGGGAAACATCAGGCCTTAATATCCTTGAAACAGTCGCTCGCCTTGATCATGATCGAGTACCACAATTAATAGACAACTTATTGGCTGTCAGAACTAATATCTCAGCTATTTTTATACGTACAGCATTTAGAAATAGTCCTGAAAAATGTATTGAAGTTTTAAATCATGAGCTTACGACTGAAAATAGTGCTGATGAGTTTAGTGAACTGGATTACAACATTTTTCGTGGATTGGCGTTTGCATCAGGTAATCCAATTTATGGTCTTATCTTAAACGGTTTAAAAGGGCTTTATACCCGTGTAGGTCGTTATTATTTCTCAAATATTCAAGCCAAAGAACTCGCGTTAGCATTTTATAAAAAACTGGCTGTATTATGTGAGCAAAAAGATGTCGAGCATGTCATGGAATGTGTTCGCCAATATGGTAAAGACAGTGGTATTATCTGGCAAAGTTTACAGTCACCATTACCGAGTGACCTAGAAGAAGTAAAACGCTAATTAAGTTTGTTGCGTTATCACAATAAAAAACCAGTATTTACATAATTTGTGATACTGGTTTTTTTATGCATTTAAAAAGCCCAATAGGTCATTTTTTTAGGCAATGCTTTAAATAGATTATTTTTAGTAAAAAGAATAACCAAATTGAGATAATTTAAGAATTATAATCTAAAATTTAAATTATTTTTGGATTTTAATAAAACCCTTATTCTCTTTTCCTACACATAAAACTTTCTTCAATTTAAAATAATTTATTAAACAATATTTTTATAAATTATAGTAAAAATTATATCTTGTTGATTTTATGTGTTAATTCAATATTTTTTTTTGAAAATCACTTATCGAATAACAATCAAGTGTGACTTAACTCTAAAATCTGTCTTTTTATTGGCCTAGATGATTATTCTATATTGGCTTTTTGTGTATGGAATATTATTCTTATGTTATATCAATGTAAATTATTGGAGTCTTGCCATGAAAGTGATCATCTTAGGTGGCGGCGTTATTGGTGTAACGAGTGCGTGGTATCTTGTGCAACAAGGCCATGAAGTTATTGTTGTTGATAGACAAAATAGTGCAGCAGAAGAGACTAGTGCTGGTAATGCAGGTCAGATATCTCCGGGGTATGCAACGCCTTGGGGAGCGCCAGGTATCCCATTAAAAGCAGTAAAATGGATGTTCCAAAAGCACGCACCATTAGCGATTAAGCCTGATGGCTCTCTTTTCCAATTACGTTGGATGTGGCAAATGTTACGTAATTGTGATGCATCACATTACACCATGAATAAAAGTCGCATGGTGCGTATTGCCGAATATAGCCGTGATTGCATTCGTCAATTACGCCAAGACACTGGCATTGAATACGAAGGTCGTCAAGGTGGTACTCTGCAACTGTTTCGTGATCAAAAGCAATTTGATAATGCAGCCAATGACATTGCTGTATTAAAGCAAGAGGGAGTTGCTTATGAATTGTTAACGGCAGATCAACTAAAATTAGCAGAACCTGCACTTGAGCATGTTAGTCACAAATTGACAGGTGGTTTACGTTTACCAAATGATGAAACGGGTGATTGCCAAATTTTTACGAAAAAACTCGCTAAAATGGCAGAAGATGCTGGTGTCACATTCTTGTTTAACAAAGAAATCAAACATTTGTTATTTGATGGTGATAAAGTAGCGGGCGTTCAATGTCATGATGGGTTATTAACTGCTGATCATTATGTTGTTGCTATGGGCTCTTATTCAACAGAGTTTTTGAAAAACAAAGTCGCCATTCCAGTTTATCCCCTTAAAGGTTATTCGCTTACGATGCCGATTATTGATGCTTCAAGAGCACCAACATCCACTATTTTAGATGAAACTTACAAAATTGCGGTAACACGTTTTGATGAGCGAATTCGTGTCGGTGGAATGGCCGAGGTCGTTGGTTTTAATCTGAATATTTTAAAATCACGCTGTGAAACATTAAAAATGGTTGTACAAGATCTCTATCAAGGTGGTGGTGATATTGAGAAAGCTACATTTTGGACAGGTTTAAGGCCTATGACACCTGATGGTACACCGATTGTCGGGCCTACGGCTTACCGCAATTTATCATTAAATACCGGGCACGGCACATTAGGTTGGACAATGGCATGTGGCTCAGGGCAATTATTGGCTGATTTAATATCAGGGAATAAACCGGCTATTGCTGCTGATGATTTATCTGTATTTCGGTATATCGATGGCTTTAATACTAAATTGCTCTTACCGGGGCAAAAACTTGATGCAGCTTATTAATTGAGGAAAAACCATGTCCAGACCCACAAAAATAACCATTAACCTCGATGCATTAAGCCATAATCTGTCTGTTATTAAAGAGAGAACTAAAGGCAGCAAAGTGTGGTCTGTTGTGAAAGCAGATGCTTATGGACATGGATTATCCTGTGTTTGGCCTGCATTAAGTCATACAGATGGTTTCGCATTAATTGAGTTAGATAAAGCTATCATGTTAAGAGAGCAAGGATGGGTAGGGCCTATCCTTTTGCTGGAAGGTTTTTTTAGGCCAGAAGATGTTTATTTATTAGAGCGTTATTCTCTGACAACAGCAGTGCATTCTGATTGGCAATTTGATGCCATAGAAAATGCACAATTAGAAAAACCGATTAACATCTATCTTAAACTAAATAGTGGAATGAATCGGTTGGGTTACCGACCAGACACCTATAAGCAAGCAATTGATCGTGCAAAAAGTATTAAAAATATTGGTTCTATTATCCAAATGTCGCATTTTGCTAATGCTGATACTGGATTGAATATGAATACACAAAAGGCCACCATTAATCAGGCCATGGTAAATGATTTACCTCGGTGTTTGGCAAATTCAGCTGCAACGTTATTTGATCCTGAAACTTATCACGATTGGGTGCGTCCTGGCATTATTTTGTATGGTGTTTCGCCTTCGGGTATTTGGCAAGATATTGCTGATTTCGATTTACAACCTGTAATGACATTTAATAGTGAAATATTAGCTATTCAACAAGTCAAAAAAGGTGAGCAGATAGGTTATGGTAGCCGATATACCGCTGAGCGTGATATGCGGATTGGTGTGGTTGCCTGTGGTTATGCTGATGGTTATCCAAGACATGCGCCAGATGGTACACCTGTTATTGTTAATGGGCATAAAACACAATTGGTAGGGCGTATTTCTATGGATATGCTAACTATTGATGTGACAGATTTTCCTGATGTCAATTGCGGTAGCCCAGTTGAATTATGGGGGGAAGAACTTTCTGTCGATGATGTTGCAACGGCTTGTGGCACTATTGGTTATGAATTATTGTGTGCAATAGCGCCAAGAGTTACTGTCGAAGTGATGATAAATTTACCTAATTCCACTTTTTCTGATCTAAATGAAAGTTGTTGATAATCACTAAACTAGAATAAGATTAAATTTATTTTGATTTGGTGATCCTATGAGTAACGGCATTGCATTGCGTGTGAAAGGAAAGGTTCAAGGCGTTGGTTTTCGTCCATTTGTTTGGCAATTAGCTCATCGTTTTGGTTTATTAGGGCAAGTGAGTAATGATAGTTTGGGTGTATTGGTACATTTAACGCCTTCACCTAAAAATGCGCTCTTTATAGAAGCATTAAAAGAAGAATGTCCTCCATTAGCACGCATTGAACGTATAGAAGAATCACCCTATCAATGGGAACAGCTACCTACTGATTTTATTATTGTAAAAAGCGGTGGTGGCGAAATGGATACACAAGTTGTTCCTGATGCAACAACTTGCCAAGCTTGCATTGATGAATTGTTTGATCCACAAAATCGTCGTTATCATTATCCTTTTATTAACTGCACACATTGCGGCCCTCGTTTTACTATCATCAAGAAAATGCCTTATGACAGGCCTTTTACTTCAATGTCTGAATTTCCATTCTGTCCTGAATGTAAACGCGAATATGAAGATCCTTCAGATCGGCGCTTTCATGCCCAACCTAATGCATGTCCTGTATGTGGGCCTCATATCTGGCTTGCAGATAATCAGGGTAAAGAATTAGTCACAAAAGAGGATGCATTAACTCAAGCCTGTGAAGCGTTACTTGCTGGAAAGATTGTTGCAGTTAAAGGTATTGGTGGTTTTCATTTAGTGTGTGATGCACGTAATAATGAGAGTGTTGCATTATTACGTGAACGCAAATATCGACCCGCGAAGCCATTAGCGGTGATGCTCACAGGCATTGATCAAATTAAAGCAGATGAGCATGATCCGGATTTTCTTCCAACAGCTATTCAAACATTGCAAAGTACGGCAGCCCCAATTGTATTAGTTCCTAAAACTGTTACACCTAAACTTGCGGATCTTATTGCGCCAGGATTAACTGAAATAGGTGTAATGTTGCCGGCCAATCCACTACAACATTTATTAGCGCGTGGTACGAACATTCCTCTTGTTATGACATCAGGAAATGCCTCAGGTCATACACCAGCATTAAGTAATGAAGAGGCCTTAATGCAATTGAAAGAGATTGCAGATTTATTCTTAATGCATAACAGAGAAATTATACAAAGAGCTGATGATTCATTAGTTCGCATTGAGGGTAAACAGAGCGTGATGATCAGACGCTCTCGTGGTTATGTTCCTGATGCAATTTCACTACCGGAAGATTTTGGAGCACAACCCTCAGTACTTGCTATGGGCGGTGATCTCAAAAATGTATTTTGTTTATTACGTCAACATCAAGCGATTATGGGGCCTCATTTAGGCGATCTTGATGATTTAAGTGTGAGACAGCAGTTGGTAAAATCGTTGGTTCTTTTCCAACAAATTTATCGGTTTACACCTAAAGCTATAGCAATAGATGCACATCCTAACTACATCAGTCATCAGTTGGGTAAGCAGTTTGCTCAAGAACAAAATATTTCTGTTATTGAAGTCTCTCATCACCATGCACATATTGTTTCTTGCCTTGCAGAACATGGCCATACTCATCGACAAGGTGCTGTCATTGGTATTGCTCTTGATGGATTAGGTTTTGGGCAAGATGGCTCGTTATGGGGGGGGGAATGTCTGCTGGTGGACTATAAAAGCTCAGAGCGGATTGGTGGACTTCCAGCTGTTGCGATGCCCGGAGGTAATCTTGCCTCTATTCAACCTTGGCGAAACTGGTTCGCACATTTAGCTACTTTTTCTAAAGATTGGCGAGGTAGTGTGATTGCCCAAATGATACCTAACCATGATTTACAGATATTAAGTAAGGCCTTAGAACGTGGCTTAAACTCACCTAAAGCCTCTTCTTGTGGCCGTTTTTTTGATGCGGTTTCGGCATCATTAGGATTAGCGCCTAAAGAAATAAGCTGGGAAGGTGAAGCCGCCTGTTATCTACAAACTGCTGCATTAGCATGTCATAAAGAAAAACAGGCAGAAATAATTGAGCGATATGGGCATTTGATGCCTGTAAAAAATAGTGTGCTTGATTTGGGCGTTTTTTGGTCGCAATGGGAAAGTATAAAGCTTAATGTTAGTGAAAAGGCATGGCTATTTCATTATTTATTAGCTGAAAGTTTGGGCGATATTGCATTGCAATATGCAGATAAATACCAGATTGATACCGTTGTACTAACAGGAGGGGTATTAAATAATACATTACTCAAACGCCTGTTTAAGAAAAAATTAAACAATAAAAAAGTACTCGCCCCTAAGATATTACCAGCAGGAGACGGTGGTATTGCATTAGGGCAAGCACTGATTGCTACACATTTAATGCAAAACTAAAATGATTATAGGTAAAATAATAATAATTTTAGTTATTTGTGACTGAAATAGGTTTTTGGTTGCTACTTTATTAATGACAATATGGAAAATCATCGTGAGTAATAAGAAGATTATTATTTCTTTAGCTGTTATCGCAGGGCTTAGCACGCCAGCAGCATTTGCTGGAGAATGGTCAATAGGTGGTTCAGTCTTAGCGCAAGTCACGCCTTATAAAGGGGCTAAATCAAAAGATTATTTATTGCCAGTACCTCAAGTTAATTACCAATCAGAGAATTTTTATTTTGCGACGTTAGCTGCGGGATATTACCTGTGGAATACACCCAAAGATCAACTCTCTGTTGATTTACACTATTATCCTCAGGCTTATAAACCAAGCGATAGTGACGACGAGCAAATGAAAAAACTGAATCGTCGTCGTGACACAATGATGGGTGGCTTTACTTATAAACACCATGAATCATGGGGTAGCTTAAGAGCAATCGTATCGGGTGATATGTTAGGCAAAAGTAATGGCATTATCGCTGATGCTGCTTATTTATATCCTTTCAAATTGGGTAACTGGTCTTTACAACCTGGTGCAGGTGTTGTTTGGGAAAATAAAAAGCAAAACCGTTATGCTTATGGAATTAGCCAAGCAGAATCACAACGCAGTGGTTTAGCAGAATATACGCCAAATGATAGCTGGAGACCTTATTTTGAAATCTCAGCTAACTATAAATTTGCAGAAAAATGGAATTTCTTTGCGATGGGACGTATCGACCATTTACCAAGTGAAGTGAAAGATAGCCCTATGGTGAATAAATCTGTGACTGCAATTATGTGGACTGGTGTGACTTACACATTCTAACTAGCTAAAATCTAATTAGAATTTAGTGAGATTTACAATAATAAAAAAGCTTCGATTTAAATTCGAAGCTTTTTTATTGTGTTAGATATCGGCAATAGTTTATTTTTCAGCTATATTTTTACGAACACGAACGACCAGAGATAAACGACCAGGATGAACGTTATCTGGTTTTAATGGTTGGTGAATACGAGCAGTTTCTACACAAGCCATTTTACGATAGCCACCTGTGCTCATATCTTTCATTGAGCTTGCAAGCTCTGCACCGGGATTCCAGCACACGACATCACTATGATGGTAATGGTGAACTTCAATCGTACGATCCCAACCGTCATCATGAATAAGATTAAAATCTTCAGGCTCAGTATACAGCCTGTCAGTACGCCCATTAAAGCGCAATGAGGTTTCATCAGTGTAAACCTCTTTATCTGCCACTGTGTCAATGTAGTGGCTTCCTAGGCCGGTTACAGAAACATTATCAATGTCACTCACATTAAAATAAGAGTGAAGGGCAGCTGTTGCTTCATAATCACCGTAAGATTCTAATTCAACCTCACAGGTTGCTCCTAATTTAAAACGAGCAATAACAGTAAAGGGATGAGGCCAATATTTTTGTGTTTGTTGGTTCTCTTTTAATGTCATGGTGATGAGAACACCATCATCTTGTTCTGTATGTGCACTAAATTCCCAAGGAAGAATTCGCGCAAATCCATGGCTTGGTGTGCCAGCTGAAGCAAACCAAGGCCAGCAAATAGGAATACCGCCACGAATGGCAACGCCAGGAGTGAAGAGAGAGGCCTCACTTACCCAAAATACAGGATGTTCTTGTGCGGGTTGCCAAGCAATTAAATGTGCGCCTTGAAGACTGATAGCTGCGCGTACTTTAGGGTGTGAAATAACAAGAATAGGAAGCTCGCCTAATTGCCGACGACTTAAGTAAGGTGATATTTGTTCAATAATCGGCAAAGAAAAAATTTTCTCATTCATTATCTTATGACCTTATGTCACTGACTATTTCAATACAATAAACTGACTGGCTAGAAAATAAAAGAGCCACCGAAAAGGTGGCTCTAAAAGAAATCGTGACTTTCTAAACTCTAATTATTTAGAGATGTGAGAAATCAGATCCAGAACTTTGTTTGAATAACCAACTTCGTTATCGTACCAAGCAACTAATTTAACAAAGTTGTCGTTCAGAGCGATACCTGCTTTAGCATCAAATACTGAAGTCAGAACTTCGCCATTGAAGTCAGTTGAAACAACTGCATCTTCAGTGTAACCCAGAACGCCTTTCAGTTCACCTTCAGCTGCAGCTTTGATAGCGTCACAGATTTGAGCGTAAGTTGCTGGTTTTTCCAGACGTGCAGTCAGGTCAACAACAGAAACGTTAGGAGTAGGAACACGGAAAGACATACCAGTCAGTTTGCCGTTCAGCTCAGGAATAACTTTACCTACAGCTTTAGCTGCACCAGTTGATGATGGGATGATGTTTTGAGAAGCACCACGACCACCACGCCAGTCTTTTGCAGATGGACCATCAACAGTACGTTGAGTTGCAGTTGTTGCGTGAACAGTAGTCATCAGACCTTCAACGATACCGAAGTTGTCGTTGATAACTTTAGCTAAAGGCGCTAAGCAGTTAGTAGTACAAGATGCGTTAGAAACGATGTCTTGGCCTGCGTATGATTTATGGTTTACGCCCATAACGAACATTGGAGTGCTGTCTTTTGAAGGACCAGTCAGAACAACTTTTTTCGCACCAGCTTGGATGTGTTTACGAGCAGTTTCGTCAGTTAAGAACAGACCGGTTGCTTCTGCAACAACATCAGCACCGACTTCGTTCCATTTCAGATTTGCTGGATCTTTTTCTGAAGTTACGCGGATGGTTTTACCATTAACAACGAGGTGGCCATCTTTTACTTCAACAGTACCGTTGAAACGGCCATGAGTTGAATCGTATTTCAGCATGTATGCCATGTAGTCTGCGTCTAACAGATCGTTAATACCTACGATTTCGATATCTGAACGTTCTTGAGCAGCACGGAAAACGATGCGGCCGATACGACCAAAACCATTAATACCTACTTTGATAGTCATATGTATTCCACCAGCTTTAATTTAGTGAATTAAAAAGTTGATTCTAAAGTTACCAAAACCGCGCCAATCGTCAAGCGGAATCGTGTCAATAATTGCAAAAAATCAATTAAAAAAACACTTTTCGCTTAAAGATTGGTCGTTTTAGACAAATGTTACGCTGTGTATTATCGGGATCAACGCCGATAAATGAAGTTACCTTTGCTCTGTTATGTGAAACTCATCACATTTCAAAAACTAAAGATTACTCTTAGTGATTTTAGACTATATTTTTCAGATTTGTTGTTAAATCTTTGTTATCATTCACTGTTGTTTTAAAAAGCATTTTTCTGGGCAAGAGGTCTATATGGCAGATAATGAAAAGAAAGTGAATATTTCAAGTAATAACAATCACCTTGATTTATCAACACTCAACGAAATGCAACGTTATGTGACGCAACAACAAGGTACAGAACCTCCATTTAGTGGTAAATTATTACACAATCGTGAAACAGGGATTTATCACTGTTTATGCTGTTCTGCTCCTTTGTTTTATTCAGATACCAAATTTGATGCAGGGTGTGGTTGGCCTAGTTTTTATCAACCCGTTAGTGATGATGCAATTCGTTATGTTGATGATTTTTCTCATAATATGAAGAGAACAGAAATACGTTGCCAACAATGTGATGCACATTTAGGCCATGTTTTTAATGATGGTCCAGCCCCAACAGGGGAGCGTTATTGTGTTAATTCAGCATCTCTTTCATTTACGAATAGTGAAACAGGCGAAAAACAAGCAGGTTAATTTATCGAATTAACAAAATAATAACAACTGAAAAAACGATTCAGCTATTTCAAGTGATTATTTAGCTTATGGAGTAATCAATGGAAGTTAATGAACTTATTTCGATGGTAACACCAGAAATATATCAGCGTATTTCAACCGCAGTTGAACTGGGTAAATGGCCTGATGGCGTTGCATTGACTGCTGAGCAAAAAGAGCATTGTATGCAGATTGTTTTATTATGGCAGGCGAAAAATAACCATACACCTGAACATATGACAGTAGGAACTAATGGGCAAATTACCATGAAGAGCAAACAAGAATTAAAAGCTCAGTTTCAATCTGAACGTTTAGCAACGTTAACGCCAATGGATGATGACTAAAACCAGTGTTAAATGAATAGAATAGAGATAAAAAGGGGATATTTATTAACCAAGTTGGTTAATAGTATCTCCTTTTTCATTTAATGATGATAAAAAACGAAACGACTGCGAAATTATTGATTGTTACGATTAAGCCAATGCGCTGAATCAATTAATGTCGCCCCCTTTGCTTGCATCTCTTCTAGCGCTTTTTCGCTATCGTCATCTTGAATATTTACACCGCGACAACCGTCTGTAATGACTGAGACCTGATATCCTAATAATAACGCATCTAGCACTGTAAATTTGACACAGTAATCTGTAGCAATTCCTAAAATATAAAGATGTTTTATATTGAGCGTCTGTAAAAGTGTGTGTAAGCCTGTTTGATATTCATGGTCGTTATCAAAAAAAGCACTATAACTATCAATAAGGGGGTTTTGCCCTTTATAAATAATGTGATTAATTACTTCTTGGTTTAATTCAGGATGAAATGCAGCACCATAAGAATGTTGTACGCAATGAACTGGCCACCAAACTTGTGGCAATCCATTTAGTGTACCGATTTCTCCCACCATAGTGCCTGAATTTTCAGCAAAACTAAGATGATCGGCTGGATGCCAATCTAAACTGGCGATAATAGGATTTTTAGATTGCTTGAAATTATGAATAAGTTGGTTGGCTGTTTGTATAACCATGTCGCTTTCATTAACAGCTAATGCACCACCTGTACAAAAATCATTTTGTATATCAACCAATAATAGGGCGGAATTTTTCACCAGTTTTACCTTTAGATTAAACTTAGTCGTTATCGTCTAATGTCATTTCACCGCGTAGGTTTTGTTGCATTAGTCGACAGATTTCAGTGTAATTATATTGTTGGCTAAGGAGATAATGCAGTTTAGTTAATGTTGCTTCAAATGTCATATCAAAGCCACTGATCACACCCACTTCCACTAATGCTTGACCTGTTGCATAACCTTCCATATTTACGCGGCCAGAAATACATTGTGTAAGGTTGATAACAACAATACCACGCTCTGTTGCTTCACGTAGGGTAGAAAGGAGAGCTGGGTGTGATGGGGCATTGCCGACACCATAAGAGCGCAATATTAAGGCTTTCACTGGTTGCATCAGGATATTTTTCACCACTTCATCGGAAAGACCCGGATAAATTGTGACAACACCAATAGGCTGAGGCGTAATATTATGTGTAGTAAATTTACCATTTCCTTTTGGAAAAGAATTAATTTTAAATTGTTTAATATTAATGCCAGCTTCGAGTAGCGGTGCGCTATTCGGCGATGCAAAGGCATTAAAACCATCAGCATGTGCTTTTACTGTGCGGTTTCCGCGATACAGCGTGTTATTGAAGAAGAGTGCTACTTCATTAATGGGATGATGTGCAGCGAGATAAAGCGCATTTAATAGGTTTGTTTGTCCGTCAGATCGTAAGGCTTCTAAAGGAATTTGAGAGCCAGTAACGATAATTGGCTTGCTAAGATCCTCAAACATAAAAGAGAGTGCTGATGCGGTAAATGCCATGGTATCAGTGCCATGAAGAATAACGAATCCATCATAGTTGTGATAATTTTCATTTATATCATCAGCGATAGATTGCCAATCTTCTGGTGTGATATTTGAAGAATCAATTAAAGGAAGGTGCTCTTTGATTGTAAAATCAGGCATTTCCTCACGGTGGAATTCTGGCATTTTAGCTAATTGGCGTTGTAAATGTCCTGATACAGGAATATAGCCATGTTCAGAATGTTGCATACCAATAGTACCGCCAGTATAAACAACGTAGATTGATTTCTTTTGCATCAGACAAAGCACTCTTATTAAGCTGTGAGAAATACCTGATTATAGGGAGTTTGCAGAATAAAAAAAGGAAAGGATGCTAAAAAAGAAAATAGAGAACAACTAATATTTTCTTTAAATCATTGTGTTAAAAATAGCGTAGATATAAATGAGTGAATATTGCTCATCAGAGTATTGTGCTATAAAAAGTGAGAAAAAATGGATAAATACACCTGCTCAGTGTGAGCAGGTGTATGAGTGGAAAAGATTATTGAATATCCCCACAAGATAAACAGTACGCATAGCGGTTTAACGGATCGTTCATATTGCGATAAAACTCTGTCTGTGTTTTCACTTCTTTTAAAACAGGTGCAGGTATATACGCTTGTAATGGATCAGGAAGGAGCGCTTTTGCATTAGACGATAAACTCATTATGATCTGCTCTGACAGGCTTAATTCAGGTTTCATCCAATCAACAACAGGTTGGTCAATTTTTGCCATTTTAGCCGCAGCATCAATAGCATCATCAAAATCACCAAACTCATCGACTAAACCTACATTTTTTGCATCTATTCCTACCCACACTCGACCTTGAGCAATACGGTCAATTTGAGCTGGTGTTTTTTTGCGAGATTCTGCTACTAAATTAATAAACGTTTTATAACCACTTTCGATATTTAATTGTAAAAGTTCTGCAAACTCTTCAGGTAGTTTATTTGTGACAGATAATCCTGCTAATGGTGAAGTCGTGACACCATCAGTATAAACACCAATAGACTCTAGACTATTTTCAAAGGTATTAATAACGCCAAAAATACCAATTGAGCCAGTTAATGTTGATGGGCTGGCAATAATCTTATTTGCAGGGGTTGAAATCCAATATCCACCTGATGCGGCTAAACCTCCCATTGAAACAACCACATGTTTTTTCTGTTGTTTAAAGGCGGCAACTTCACTGCGTATTTGCTCTGATGCAGAAACACTACCTCCAGGGCTATTTACACGTAATACGAGTGCCTTAATATTCGGATCTAAACGTGCTTGGCGAATTTGATTAGCAATAGTTGACCCCCCAGCAGAACCGGGGATACTTTCACCATCAATAATGGCTCCTTGAACAACGACTACAGCAATATTTCCTTCGTCATTTGCAGGTAATGATGAAGTCAATGTATCAGCATAATCATAAATGCTGATATTGTTAAATTGTTGGTTCTCTTTATCCCACTGGAAAGTTTCTGTCATATCTGCTTCAAATTGAGCGTATGAGCTTACAGAATCCACTAATTTACGATTTAGCGCATAAGTTGCGTTATCACCATCTGCATTGCGTAGCTGTGCAATCATCTCTTTTGCACCAGGGAAAACATCTTCTTTGGTAATGCTACGGTTTTCTGCAACTTGGGTTAAATAAGTAGACCACAGTGAATTAACTAAACGTAATGAAGCTTCTCGCGATTCTGCAGACATGTCATTACGCATTAATGGTTCAACCGCGGATTTATATGTTCCTACGCGGAAAATATGAGTACTTACTTTTAAATTTTCTAACAGTGTTTTGTAATAGAGATTTTGAAAGCCAAAACCATAAACGCCCACGGCACCTTGAGGAGTGAGATAAATTTTATCTGCATAAGAAGCGAGATAATACTGTGGTTGACTGTAATAGCCACTTACTGCAAAAATCGGTTTGCCTGTCTTTTTAAATTCATTAAGTGCCTTACCAATATAATTTAGCGAAGGCTGGTCTGCGCCTGCAAATTCATCAAGTTTAAGCACCATACCTTTAATTTTGGGATCTTGTGTTGCTCGTCGTAACGTATCGACAACTTCAAATAATGAATTTTCTTGGAGCTGGCTACTAGAAACGCCTAAAAGTTCACGTCCAACTTCTCCTAAGGGATTTTGGGTTGCAGTTTGGTCAACAATTACGCCTTTAAGGTCAACAAGAAGGGCACCTTCATAATCCATCGGTTTTTGTGCTTCCTTGCTAATTAAGAAAATACCAATAACCATAAAGAGAAGGAAAAAGAAAATAACGTTTAAGATTAATTTCCTGATAAAGTTAATGGCTTGCCAACTGAATTTTAATATTGCGCCGATTAACTCCATAATTTTATTCATATTATCTCCACATCATGTAAAGCTAAAATTTAATCCTAAACAGTCATGCTAGAATTATTGGTAAGCAGGTTACATCCACATAATCTCATACTATTAAAACAAAGAATGTTGTTAGCAATAGAGAGAATAGCAATAACAATAAAGGAATATTCTAATATAGCTTTTATTGAATGTCTGTCATTGATTTTTAGGAAACCACGAATGATAACTTTTTGCTTAAGGTGTTATTAAGTAAACAGTTATTTTACGTAAAAATAGTCAAATAAATTCACACAAAAAGGCATCAAACGAATATAAGAAATCGTCGAATTAGAGATCAAAATAAACTTAAATTAATGGAGTAGGCTGAGGTTAATCATTTTATGAACAATAATTTACGATTAAATAACCATATTGCTGATTTTTAGAAAAATTTCCGCCTAAATTTGTGGATGGTGGTAATATAACAGTTTGTTATACTGCGAATTGATAAGAACTGTCCATCCCCATAAGAATGGGATCTTGCTAAAATAAAATGCTGACAGGAGAATAAAATGGATGCATTAACACTGCTTTTGAACCGCCGTTCAGCTTCCCGACTGACTACTCCAGCCCCTGATAGTGAAGCCCTCAATACTATTTTACAAGCGGGTATGCGCGCGCCTGATCATGGTGCACTCAAACCTTGGCATTTCGTTGTGATGCAAAATGAAGGCATTGAGCGTTTTAGTCAATTGCTGCATAAAGCTGCAGTTGTGAGTAATTTAGGCCCCGAGGTTGAAGAAAAAGCAAAAAATGCACCTTTTCGTGCCCCACTGATCATCACGGTGATTGCGAAAGTGAAAGATCATCCTAAAGTTCCTGAATGGGAGCAAGTTGTTGCAGCGGGTTGTTGCGTACAAGCAATGCAAATGGCCGCTGTTGCTCAAGGATTTGGGGGGATTTGGCGTTCAGGCTCTTGGACTCATGATGCTGTGGTAAGAGAAGGACTTGGCTGTGGTGAACACGACCAGATTATTGGTTTTCTTTATTTAGGCACGCCAGCTTTAAAAGCACCAATGACGGTTTCTCCTGCTGACTTAACTGATTTTGTGACTTATTTTTAAAAAAAGGATGGCATGTTATGTCTGAAGCAATTCGTTTAACACAATACAGTCATGGTGCAGGTTGTGGTTGTAAAATCTCGCCAAAAGTTTTAGAAACCATTTTACATAGCGAACAAGCTAAATTTCATGATCCTCATTTACTTGTTGGTAATGAAACCAAAGATGATGCCGCTGTTTATGATTTAGGAAATGGTACAGGTATTATTAGCACCACCGATTTCTTTATGCCAATCGTTGATAATCCTTATGATTTTGGGCGCATCGCTGCAACAAATGCAATCAGCGATATTTTTGCAATGGGTGGAAAACCTATTATGGCGATTGCTATTTTAGGTTGGCCAATTAATAAACTGGCACCGGAAATTGCACGAGAAGTGATTGAAGGTGGTCGAGCTGCTTGTCAAGAAGCGGGAATTTCATTGGCTGGTGGTCACTCAATTGATGCGCCAGAACCTATTTTTGGTCTTGCTGTAACGGGTGTCGTGCCTGTGAGCAAAGTGAAGAAAAACAGTGAAGCTAAAGCAGGATGTCAGCTTTTTTTAACTAAACCTTTGGGTATTGGTGTATTAACAACTGCAGAGAAGAAAGGTCTATTAAAACCAGAACACCAAGGTTTAGCGACAGAAATTATGTGTCGCATGAATAAAGCCGGTTCTGATTTTTCAGATATCGATGGTGTCACTGCAATGACCGATGTTACTGGCTTTGGTTTGTTAGGGCACTTAAG
Organism: Proteus faecis; assembly: GCF_030286765.1. NCBI lineage: Bacteria > Pseudomonadati > Pseudomonadota > Gammaproteobacteria > Enterobacterales > Morganellaceae > Proteus > Proteus faecis. Next base: position 238,900 of record NZ_JASVWV010000004.1, on the reverse strand, counting down.
TGAAATCTGTGATGGCTCTGGCGTACAAGCGACTATTCACTTCTCACAAGTACCAAGGTTGCCAGAAGTCGAGTCTTATATAGAACAAGGCTGTGTTCCGGGGGGGACAAATCGTAACTTTGAAAGTTATGGTCATTTAATTGGTGAGATCACTGAAATGCAACGCAAATTACTCTGTGATCCACAAACATCAGGTGGCTTATTATTAGCAGTATTACCTGAAGCGGTTGAACAAGTGAAGGAAGTTGCCTCACGTTTTAATATCGAATTAACTTCTATTGGTGAACTAACTGCGCCAGTAGCTGGAAAAGCGTTGATTGAAGTGACTAACTAACGTAATGAGATTATTTATTGCAGAAAAACCCAGCCTTGCTCGGGCTATTGCTGATGTATTGCCAAAGCCTCATAAACGGGGCGATGGCTTTATTCTTTGTGGTGATAACCAGTATGTGACGTGGTGTGTTGGTCACTTACTTGAACAAGCTGAGCCGGATGCATACGACCCGCGGTACGCCCGCTGGTCGTTAGATGATTTGCCCATTATTCCTGAAAAATGGCAACTCAAGCCCCGAGCTGATGTTAAAAAACAGTTGGAAACCATCAAAACACTGCTTAAACAGGCACAAGAAGTGATCCACGCGGGTGACCCCGATCGTGAAGGTCAGCTCTTAGTAGATGAAGTGCTTAACTATTTAAATATCAGTGAAGAGCAAAGAAAACAGGCGCGTCGTTGCTTAATTAATGACTTAAACCCAGCCGCAGTGACGCGTGCTATTGATAAACTACGGTATAACCATGAATTTGTACCATTATGCGTATCTGCGTTGGCACGAGCAAGAGCAGATTGGCTTTATGGTATTAACATGACGCGAGCCTATACACTTTTAGGTCAGCGCAATGGTTACCAAGGTGTATTATCAGTAGGGCGTGTACAAACGCCTGTATTAGGTTTAGTCGTTCGTCGTGATGAAGAAATTGAAAACTTCGTTCCTAAAGATTTCTTTGAAGTTAAAGCACATGTTGTCACATCTGCTGATGAACGCTTTACCGCGATTTGGCAACCAAGTGAACATTGCGAACCTTGGCAAGATGAGGAAGGGCGATTATTAAATCGTAAACTTGCCGAGCATGTTGTTGAGAGAATTAAAGACAAACCTGCGTATGTAACGGATTATCAAGATAAGCAAGAGTCTGAAATAGCCCCACTTCCTTTTTCACTCTCTGCATTACAAATTGAAGCGGCAAAACGTTTTGGTTTAAGTGCACAACAAGTCTTGGATACGTGCCAACGCCTATATGAAACGCATAAGTTGATCACGTATCCGCGTTCTGACAGTCGTTATCTACCTGATGAACATTTTGCTGGTCGCCATGCTGTTATTAATGCGATTAGCACACATGATCCAAGCCTATTACCGCAAGAAACCCTAGATATTGATAAAAAAAATCGTTGTTGGGATGATAAAAAAGTTGATGCTCACCATGCGATTATTCCAACGGCAAAAACGGGTAATATCTCATTAAGTGAAAATGAGAAAAATATTTATTATCTCGTTGCTCGCCAATATCTAATGCAATTTATGCCTGATGCTGTTTATCGTAAATGCGTTATCGAACTTGATATTGAAAATGGTAAGTTTATTGCTAAAGCACGTTTTTTAGCGCAATCAGGATGGCGAGCATTATTAGGGGCAAAAGAGCAAGATGCTGAAAATGACGGTTCTGCATTGCCAATAGTCGCTAAAGGGGATGAGTTACTGTGTGAAAAGGGTGAAATTGTTGAAAAGCAAACGCAGCCCCCAAGACCGTTTACTGATGCAACTTTGCTTTCGGCTATGACTGGAATTGCGCGCTTTGTTCAAGATAAAGAACTTAAGAAAATCCTAAGAGCGACAGATGGATTAGGTACTGAAGCGACAAGGGCGGGGATCATTGAGTTATTATTTAAACGTGGTTTTTTGCAAAAAAAAGGGCGAGCCATTAATTCAACGCCGGCAGGTAGGGCATTAATTCATGTATTACCTGATATGGCAACTTTACCGGATATGACCGCACATTGGGAATCGATACTCACACAAATCAGTGAGAAACAATTTAAATATCAAGATTTTATGATGCCATTAAATAACACCTTGATAGAATTGATTACACAAGCGAAACGGCGTCCGAATATTCAAGCTTTCAGAAATCTTCCTGCACCAGCGCATAATAAAAAGCGCAAAGCGGTAACTAAAGGAAGTCATAAAGCAAGCGCCACAAAAAATAAAACGCAGAGTAAAGAAGCAACTACTGATAGTTAAGCACAAATAAAAAGCACTTCCTCTATTAGTTAGGGAAGTGCTTTTACTGAATTAAGATTTCATTTGATTAGATTTTAAATTCAGCCCAAACTGGTGCGTGATCAGAAGGTTTTTCCATTCCACGGATCTCGTAATCAATTCCTGTTGAAATACAATTATCTGCTAAGCAGCGACTTGCTAGAAGTAAGTCAATACGTAAACCTCGGTTATCATCGAATCCTTTAGAACGATAGTCAAACCACGAGAATTTATCATTAGCTTCAGGGTGCTGTTGGCGGAATGTATCTGTTAATCCCCAACCCATTAAGGTTGCCAGCCATTCCCGCTCTTCTGGTAGGAAAGAACATTTGCCTGTTTTTAACCAGCGTTTCATATTATTTTCGCCAATGCCAATATCTTTATCTGTTGGGCTAATATTTAAATCACCCATAATAAGTACTGGAGAGGTCGGTTTTAAGCTGGTAGTCAGGTAATTTTGAAGGTCGGTATAAAATTTTTCTTTTGCTGGAAATTTAGTTTCATGATCACGGCTTTCACCTTGAGGAAAATAACCGTTCATCACTGTCATTAAACCCGCTGGTGTTTCGATATCTGCCATGATCATGCGACGTTGTGCATCATCGTCATCACCAGGAAACCCTTTACGTATTGCGACAGGTTTTTCTTTTGTGAGTAAGGCAACACCATAATGTCCTTTTTGGCCATGATAGAAAACATGATAACCCAAGGCACCCACTGTATCTAATGGAAACATATCATCATGAACTTTTGTTTCTTGAAGTCCAATAACATCCGGCTGATGTTTTTCTATGATAGCTTCAAGTTGGTGAGGACGAGCGCGTAAACCATTAATATTGAAAGAGACAAATTTCATGTGACTGTAACCATTTATATATTGAATAATAGGATGCCTTATACTAACAGGATCATAAAATGAATGTAAGCAAATCACTGAAATGATGGTATAGCTTATCAAGAGAGAGATAAAATAAAGATTATTAAATAGAGTGCGCTAATTTAATAAAAATAATTAATTACATAACAAAAAATATTAATTAAACAAACTAGAAACATAAACTAATCTTTGATAGAAGAATATAAGTATTATTATTCTTTATATGTGAAGAATGATGACATAATAAAAATAATATTGTAGTTATAAATTGTATTCATTAAAAGGAGGTAAAAGTATATTTATATAAAACTGCTTTTATATAAAATTAATTTTTAAATTAATTAATCATTATTTCATTTACATCAAATGAATTAATGAAATTATTTTATTCTACACAGCTAAGGAATGGTGAATTATGTTTTTTTCTCGTAAGTTAGAAGCCTTTATGGCCGTAGTCGAAAATGGTTCATTAAGTAAAGCTGCTCGGGTGATGAATCGCACAACGCCTCCCGTTGCTAAATCTATAAAAGACTTTGAAGCCGTATTAGGAAAGCGTTTATTTAAACGAGAGAAGTTTGGCATGAGTTTAACCCAAGAAGGGCTTGAGCTTTATAATGATTTGAAATCGCTCTATTTGCAGGAAAAAGAGATAACTAAAAAACATATATCGGGTATTATAAATAATAGCATTCATGTTTATTATGATTGGGGAAAAAGTCAATATTTAACTCAGTTTTATCAAGCCGCAAATAAAAATTATTCCCATATAAATATAATGCGATTCTCAAGAGAAAACTTTGAAGAAATACCTGATTATGATGGTAATACATTAATATTAAGTTCTGATAAAATTATTAGTGAAAAATTTAGCCTTCTTCATAAAATAGAAAATAAATACTTGGGTATTTGTTGTCAAAAAACACTTGTAAATGGTGTCAATAATAATCTTGATAGACTTTTGAGTGAAAATATTTGGTTATGTGATCCGGCATTATACAAAACAGCTAAGATAAAAAAATTAGAGAGTGAAATTGGGGATAGAGGAAAGGCTGTGTGTGTTAGAATAATGGATGATCTTAATTGCTGTTTGAATTTTATTCAAACGCATAATTCTCTTTTATTAACAGATGAAAATCCATTTAAAGATGAGTATGAAGCAGACTTATGCTTTATACCATTAATTCAACCTGAAGTACGATATAACTGTTACATCTATAAATCTAAGTATCACTCGAGTGTATTGAATCGATTTTTAGATTTAATTAATAAAATGGAATGAAAAGGATTTTTCTAGAGTAAAACGGATAGGAGATGGTGGTGGGAGAAGGATTCGAACCTTCGAAGTCTGTGACGGCAGATTTACAGTCTGCTCCCTTTGGCCGCTTGGGTATCCCACCAACATTAAATTGTTTTGCTGTCCGTGACAGCGGGCGCAATAATACCAAATACCTGAGATCTGTAAAGCGCTATTTTACTAAAAAGAGTCTGACTGCTGTAAAAATGTGCGTATCGTTCAAGCTTTATGCGCTATCATGTTGATTTTAATTAATATCATCTCTATTTATATAAGATAAAAATAAACCGCGATATGCTTGTTATCGCGGTTTACATTTAGATAGTTGTAATACTTGCGTTATTAGTGGCAGAAAATTTATAAAATGATTGTTCTGTTACCGTAAACGAATACACGTTGTGAAAGAACCCAATATAATGCATGACTAAGAACATTCTTTTCAACATCTCGGCCCGCTCGCATCATATCTTCAGCAGAAAACGTATGGTCAACGTTGATCACATTTTGAGTGATGATTGGACCTTCATCTAAATTATCGTTTACGTAGTGTGCTGTTGCACCAATGATTTTAACACCGCGTTCATAAGCCTGATGGTAAGGACGTGCACCAATAAAGGCGGGTAAGAATGAGTGGTGAATATTAATAATTTGGTTTGGGAAGTTTTGTACAAATGCAGGTGTTAATACACGCATATATTTTGCGAGTACAACATAATCAGGTTTGTATTGATTAATTTGTGTAATTAACTTTTCATCATGTTGATCACGGGTTAAGCCTTCATGGCTAACAAGATGGAAAGGAATACCAAATTGTTCTACTAAGTGTTTTAACGTATCGTGATTACCAATGACGGCGGCAATTTCAACATCCAAATCACCAAATGCACTTTTCATTAATAAGTCACCCAAGCAGTGTGCTTCTTTTGTCACCATAATGACAATACGACGACGGCCTGCGGTATTTAACTCACGTTTGGAGCCTTGTGGCAAAGCATCATCTAAATCGGCAAGAAAGGTTTCATCGTTAAAGATACCTTCAAGCTCAGTACGCATAAAAAAGCGACCCGTACGATGGTCAACAAACTCACTATTTTGAACAATATTTAATTGATGTTTATAACAAATATTGGTGATTTTAGCGATAAGTCCTTTTGCATCAGGGCAAATTGTACGTAGTATTTTTTTTTGAATATTTTGGTGTTGCATGTATGGATAAATCCTTTCTTTTACTTCTGTGTTTGCCGTTATTTGATGTTATTTTCACAACATTTTTTGTATTTACGTCCTGAACCACAAGGGCAGGGATCGTTTCGTCCCACTTTCGGTTTCACACCGTCAATATAAAACCAACAGTCATCTATTTTTAGAAAACGAGAGCGTTCATGTAAGTACTGTTTATCATCGGCATTTCTTTCAATAAAGCAAGCTGAGAATTCAACATATGCCTCATTTTTATTTGTGCTCGCTTGCGATGAGATAACATTGAGTCCAAGCCATTGTGTATTTGGAAAGCCTGAAGTTAATTCATCATATAAAGATGTAACACGACAAGAGGGATGCCACGTTTTTATTAAGTAATCCGCATTATGCTTAACGAACGCACTATAACGCGAACGCATCAATGCTTCTGCTGTTGGGGCGTTTTTTTGACCTAGATGGTAAGGCTCGCAACAATCAGAGTAGAATAATTGGCTATTGCAGGGGCATAAACTCGACAAAATAATGTCCTAATTCACGTTATCTGTATGACGATTACCCATAGATTGAAAAAAGTAACGATTGGGAATAATTAACGTCAATGTTGAACTAAACTAATAATGTAGCGCTAATTTATCAGCATGTGAAACGATAGTTACCGGAGTCACCAATGAACAAAGCCTTAGTGGGTAAAAAAATTTTAATAATTGATGACGAGGTCGTTTTTCGCACAATGTTGACGGAGTATTTTTCACATGAGAAGGCCTGCGTTTATACAACAGATAACGGTAGCCAAGCATTATCTTTATTAGAAGGGGGATTGCTTCCTGATCTTATTTTATGTGATATCCGTATGCCGATAATGAATGGTCCCACTTTTTTGTGTCATCTTGAACAACTTAAATTGGCTATTCCTGTTATTGCTATTTCATGTACAGATAATATGGCTGAAATAGATGATATGTTGCGTTTAGGGGCACAAGAGATTTTCCTTAAACCAATAACACATCTTGATAAATTAAAACAAAAAGTCATTGAAGTATTATGCCCTGGTTTTTTTGAATCAGTATTAATAGAAGGTATACATTTAGAACCACTTTGGAATAGCTTACGAAAAGATACTCATTATATTCAATCGTTCATAAAACAGATGCAGCCTCAAGTTAAGCAGGTTGTTGCAGGATATTGTGTTAATTATCGTCAATTAAATGATATAGCTAAAATGGGTTTGCTATTTGATATTGCAGCTTTATCAGAAGATCAAATTATTTTCTATTGTGTGGATATATCGAGAGATGATGAAAATGGGCTTTTGGTCGCTTTACTCTTACGGGTTGTTTTTAATGATGTATTAAAGTCATCAGAAAAAGCACGAACTTTGCCAAGTATGTATAACATGTTGAATAAATTAAATAAAATGATTAATGAGATAGGGGTGAAAGGACAATTTCCTATCACACTTGGTTATTATCATACTCAGAAAAAAAATATTCTATTAGCTTCAGCAGGTTTAAAAGCTGAAATAAAAACAGAAAGTAAAAAATTCGAATTAAATAGCGGTGTTCCTTTAGGTACATTGCAACTTTTATATATTAATCAAGTAAAATGTGAGGGAACAATTTGGCAATGTAAAATTTGGGATAACACAAATCAGATTAAATTAATGTTTTCACCTATCTATAAAAGTTAAGTTTAGATTAAATAAAAATAGAATATCGTGCATATATTAAACATAAATGAAGAACTATCTCAATTAACGAGTAGGAGTCTGTTTATCCTTAGATATTAGCTGGTATACTCTGGCGATTATTTTTAATTGTACCCATTCACATCTGAAAGTAGAACGGTACGAATTGCAGGAGAAATATAATGTCATCAGCAGTGCGTAAAGTTAGAAAAGCGGTGATCCCTGTTGCTGGATTAGGAACAAGAATGCTACCTGCAACCAAGGCAATTCCAAAAGAGATGTTGCCAGTGGTTGATAAGCCTCTTATTCAATATGTAGTGAATGAGTGTATTGCGGCAGGTATTAATGAAATTGTACTTGTTACACATTCATCTAAAAATTCAATTGAAAACCATTTTGATACGAGTTTTGAATTAGAGGCGATTTTAGAAAAACGCGTTAAACGCCAGTTATTAGAAGAAGTACAAAGCATTTGTCCAAGCCATGTCACTATTATGCAAACCCGTCAGGGAATAGCAAAAGGATTAGGCCATGCTATTTTATGTGCTAAGCCATTAATTGGTGATGAGCCTTTCGCTGTTATCCTGCCTGATGTCATTTTAGATAGATACAGTGCCGATTTAACGAAAGTTAACTTAAAAGAGATGCTTTCTCATTTTGAACATTCCGGCGCAAGCCAAATTCTTGTTGAACCTGTTCCTGAAGATGAAGTTTCTAATTATGGTATTGTTGATTGCATGGGTGAAAGTTTATGCCCGGGTGATAGCAAACCCATAACTCGTGTTGTTGAAAAACCTAAAAAAGAAGAAGCACCTTCGAATTTATCTATCGTAGGACGTTATGTGTTATCTGAAAGTATTTGGCCACTCTTGGCGAAAACCGCTCCGGGTGCTGGAGATGAAATTCAGTTAACTGATGCAATTGCAATGCTGATTGAAAAAGAAGCTGTTGAAGCTTATCACCTACAAGGGAAAAGCCACGATTGTGGTAATAAATTAGGGTATATGAAAGCCTTCGTAGAGTACGGAATACAGCACGAAGAGTTTGGTGAAGATTTTGCACAATGGATAAAATCATTAAAAATACAGTAAAATAAAGCTTATTAATAATCATTTATATGGTTAATCTCACTGTATAATTCCTGCAAATGTATAATGCATAATAAGTGGATTATTTTGTGGGAAAAGCTAGATAAAGCGATTGTAAGAGATTAAGGTATGGCTCAATGCATTTAGTATTGAGCCATGTTGATTTCTGTAATGTATGATGATGTTAAGCGTTATGATGTTTAATCGAGGTGATATTAAGCATGATAGCGTTGGCATAAAAATAAATTATTGGGCTATTTGAGTGATAATATGAAAATATTGGTAACAGGTGCGGCGGGTTTTATTGGCTATCATATGAGTCAGCGTTTAATCGAAATGGGTTATCATGTTGTTGGAATAGATAACTTGAATGATTATTATGATGTGCGCTTAAAAGAAGCTCGATTAGCTAAATTGCAACAGCAAGAAAATTTCCATTTTGAGAAACTTGATATCGTTGATTCAGCAAAAGTGGCTCAATTATTTGCATCACACCAATTTGATCGAGTTATTCATTTAGCTGCTCAACCTGGGGTTCGTTATTCAATTGAAAACCCAATGGCATATATTGATGCGAATATTGTTGGTCATATAAATATATTAGAAGGATGTCGCCATAATAAAGTCGGACATCTTATCTACTCCTCATCAAGCTCTGTTTATGGTTTAAATCAGAAACAGCCTTTCTCAACAGAAGATAGTGTTGATCATCCTGTTTCATTATATGCAGCAACAAAGAAAGCCAATGAGTTAATGTCTCATAGCTATTCACATTTATATCAATTACCAACAACGGGATTACGTTTCTTCACGGTATATGGCCCTTGGGGACGTCCTGATATGGCATTATTTAAATTCACTAAAGCAATGCTAGCTGGTGAACCTATTGATGTTTATAACGGCGGAAATATGACGCGTGATTTTACTTATGTCGATGACATTGTGGGATCAGTTGTTCGATTGGTTAATGTTATACCAGAAGCAGATGAAAACTGGACAGTAGAGAAAGGCGAAACATCTTCGAGTTCTGCTCCTTATAAAATCTACAATGTGGGTAATGGACAACCAACCAAATTGATGGCATTTATTGAAGCGATAGAAAAATCATTAAATATTAAAGCTAAATTGAATTTAATGCCGATGCAAGATGGTGATGTTCTTTCTACTTGTGCCGATTGCCAAGACTTGTCTGAAACAATAGGTTTCTCGCCAAATACAGAAGTAGAATATGGCGTAAAACAGTTTGTTGATTGGTATTTAAGTTATTATAAAAATTAATAACATTAGTTTCATTAAATCAAAGAAAAAAGGAGCGATAAAGCTCCTTTTTCATTATAAATAAAAATAAATAACGTAGTTATTACAGTTTTTATTTTTGTTTACCCACATCTAATACAAACAACATCAGCACATATTAAAATTAAACGCTTGTTTAATTAAATAGGATAAACAACAAAATACCCTTTTAAGTAATTAAAAGGGTATTTCAAATAGAGTATTGACTTAAATTACAGCAGGAAATCTTCTAATGATTTGCCTTCTTCATCAATAGCACGTTTGATTACAGCTGGTGTACGACCTTGGCCTGTCCAAGTTTTAGTTTCACCATTATCATCAACGTAAGAGTATTTAGCTGGGCGAGCTGCACGTTTAGCACGGCCAGTTTTATTAGTTGCACTTGCTTCAAGTAAGTCTGTTGGATCAATACCGGCTTCTTCTAACATTTCACGGTATTTTTGTAATTTCTGAACACGTTCTTCTTCAGCTGCTTTTTCTAATGAGAATTCTTCACGACGCTCATTAACGACAACTTCAAGTTTCTCTAGCATTTCTTCTAAAGTTTCTAAAGAAGTTTCTCTTGCTTGTGCGCGAAGAGTACGGATGTTATTTAATATTTTTAAAGATTCGCTCATTTTCCTGGTCTCAAATAAATGTTGTTGGCTGATGTAATACTAATAATAGATTGCTATTTAAATTTCTGCAATACCTAAATACAAACCTTACGTAAAATTTCTTTTTTTTAAACTAATATCTCAACGAAAAAAATAATAAAAGCTGAGGCATCTTTAGTCAATAAAGGAAATATTAGTAAGGAAATGCATCTTTTAACTGATGATAGCGCTAATGCTAAAGAATAGAAAGCTTTGTTCATTTTTTTATAATAACGGACTTTTTTCTAAAAATGGAATCGGACTAACTTTCATACTTTAATAAAGGTATATCAAGGTGTGTTTTAATATGTTAAGTACTTATTAAAGCTATTTATTTTTTAAACAAAAATTAGCATTAACAACAAATTTGATCTTTCGATGGTATATCTAGAATAGAAATAAAGGTAATAAATACTTGTTATAGATAACTTGCAGATTGTTTATGTTAGACTGTCGCTCGTGAAAATAAACACTATTTAAGGAGAGAGCTGATGGCTCAGCTTTACTTTTATTATTCAGCCATGAATGCTGGAAAATCAACATCTTTATTGCAATCCTCTTATAACTATAATGAACGAGGAATGCGTACATTGATTTTCACAGCGGCTATTGATACACGTTTTGCAAAGGGAAAGATTAGCTCAAGAATAGGATTAAGTGCGGATGCATTACTCTTTAGTGATGATATGAATATTCGTGATGTTATTGTTGCTGAACATAACAAACAGCCTATTCACTGTGTATTGATTGATGAGTGCCAATTTTTAAGTAAGGCGCATGTTGAACAACTCTGCGAAATAACGGATACCTATGATATTCCTGTTCTCACTTATGGATTAAGAACGGATTTTAGAGGTGAGTTATTTACCGGCAGTGCTTATTTATTAGCATGGGCTGATAAGCTTGTAGAGCTTAAAACAGTATGTTATTGCGGTAGAAAAGCAAATAAAGTACTACGCCTAGATGATAAAGGAAATGTTCTGAGTGATGGTGCTCAAGTTGAAATAGGTGGAAATGAAAAATATGTTTCAGTCTGTCGTAAGCATTATACGCAGGCAACATTAAAAGGGTGTATTGAACAAGAGTAACTTTTTCAATTTCCCTCTTTTACTAATTTGTCAGGGTGAAAGAGGGAGGATGAAATAAGAGTTCAAATAAAGCGTTATATTATGTAATACCAAAAAATGTTTATATATTTTTAATTTTTAGCCAATTTATTGGCTTTTTTTATATCAAAATGCGGTGAGTTTGATTTTCTTTTGTGAAGATATGTTATTTTTTGATAAGAAAATTTATTTATTTCATAGATTTCATTATCATTAATCAAAAAAGACATAATCAAATATACGTAAGGTGTTTATTTTGTGATGTCGATATTGTTTTTTACAAATGACAAGAGAGAGAGACATTTGATGCATTTATATTATTAATAGTTTAATAAAGTTGAATAAAGATAGGCACAAAAGGCTAAAAGATATTTCGTTTATCTATAGTTGGTATAATGAAACGTTTATATCGAGTTTTATAGATGCTGATTATAGACTGCTTAAGTTATTACTGAATAAATAAAACACTTCATTTTGTGGCTGTTAATAGGGATAAAAAGGTTCTTCTCATACTCCTAAAGGAGTAAGTTTCTAAGCGGAATGTACAAATAGTGACCTCTATTACGTTATTATTTTGGCAATAAGTGAGTAAGCTTCATTTTGATAATACTTATTGAAACTATGTCTTTTATAAATTCAACGTGGTTATAGATATAAAATATTTATATCTCCATATTTTGAATACAAATTAATAATCCAGATGATGAAGTCTATTTGTTTTTATCAGATAACAACAAAAATACAATTGTAAGAAATTGTAAGGTAAACACGATGATTTCAAATAACATTTTGTTATAGTCATTTTGTGAAGGACATAAGGTAAGAGTGAAATAATTAAACTAACTAATCAAAGAGGGGAGAGTTTGACGCGTCCTGTAATCATCCCAAAGGCGTTTTTTATAATGTGCTAATGCATTGGTATAGCTAGAGAGATAAGTTGTTCAGCGTCTTTTCTAGAGCTAATTATGAATACATAAAGGAAGACACTATTTTTATAGTAAAAAGAAAATCCATAAGCTAAGTATAAATACCTATAATTTATGGCTAAATAGTGACTTACCACGCCTTATTCCTTAATCTCAGAAACCAGTAGCAAATTACAAATGAGAAATCATAAAAAAACCCAGCCGTAGTAGGGCTGGGTTTTCTATTTAAGGATAAATAACCGAAATATTGAGGATCACACTAACACAGCGTGTTTCGATTATTTTTTACTGTTTTTTTTCGTCGCCTTTGTCTCTTGTTTCACTTCAACAACCGGATGCTCATTAAATTCACGACCGTAGTAAGAATCTAATAACAGTTGTTTTAGTTCAGAGATCAGTGGGTAACGAGGGTTAGCTCCAGTACACTGATCGTCAAATGCATCTTCAGACAATTTATCAACTTTTGCTAAGAAATCACTTTCTTGGACACCCGCTTCACGAATAGAAGATGGAATTCCTAATGAAGATTTCATCTCTTCTAACCAAGCTAATAACTTCTCAATTTTAGCCGCTGTACGGTCACCCGGAGCTGAAAGCTCTAAGTGGTCAGCGATTTCTGCATAACGACGACGTGCTTGTGGGCGGTCGTATTGGCTAAATGCAGTCTGTTTTGTTGGGTTGTCATTAGCGTTATAACGAATAACATTGGAAATTAATAACGCATTAGCTAAACCGTGAGGAATATGGAATTCAGAGCCTAATTTATGCGCCATTGAGTGACAAACACCCAAGAATGCGTTAGCAAAAGCAATACCCGCAATGGTCGCTGCATTATGAACACGTTCACGAGCAACTGGATTCTTCGCGCCTTCATGATAACTTGCAGGCAGATATTCTTTCAGTAATTTTAATGCTTGCAGAGCTTGTCCATCAGAATATTCGTTCGCTAATACAGAAACGTAGGCTTCTAATGCGTGAGTCACTGCGTCTAAACCACCAAATGCACATAGAGATTTAGGCATATTCATAACAAGGTTTGCATCAACGATAGCCATATCAGGTGTTAATGCATAGTCTGCTAATGGGTATTTCTGACCAGTTTCATCATCAGTTACAACGGCAAATGGTGTTACTTCAGAGCCTGTACCTGATGTTGTTGTGATAGCAACCATTTGTGCTTTCACACCCATTTTCGGGAATTTGTAAATACGTTTACGGATATCCATGAAACGTAATGCTAATTCTTCGAAGTGAGTTTCTGGATGTTCATACATAACCCACATGATTTTCGCCGCATCCATCGGGGAACCACCACCTAATGCGATGATTACGTCAGGTTTAAAGCTATTCATCTGTTCTGCGCCTTTGCGCACAACGCTTAATGTTGGGTCTGCTTCAACTTCAAAGAAGACTTCTGTTTCAACGCCAAATTTTTTCAGTACACGAGTTACTTCATCAACATAACCATTGTTGAATAAGAAACCATCGGTCACGATAAAGGCACGTTTTTTACCATCTGTCGCAATCTCTTCCAGTGCGATAGGTAAACAACCACGGCGGAAGTAAATAGATTTAGGAAGTTTATGCCACAACATATTTTCTGCTCTTTTCGCCACGGTTTTAGTGTTGATAAGGTGTTTGGGCCCTACGTTTTCAGAAATGGAGTTACCACCCCATGAACCACAACCTAATGTTAGAGAAGGAGCAAGTTTAAAGTTGTATAAGTCACCAATACCACCTTGAGATGCTGGTGTATTGATTAAAATACGAGATGTTTTCATCTTGTCGCCGAAATAGGCAACATGTTCAGGACAGTTATCTTGGTCTGTATATAAGCAAGAAGTGTGACCAATCCCCCCCATCTCAACTAATTTTTCAGCTTTTAGCACGGCATCTTCAAATGATTGAGCATGATACATTGCTAATAGTGGAGATAATTTCTCGTGAGCAAATGGTTCTGCTTCTGTGGTTTCTTTTACTTCACCAATTAAAATTTTGGTATTGACAGGTACTTCAATGCCGGCCATTTCAGCAATTTTTGTTGCTGGTTGACCTACAATAGCTGCGTTTAAGTTACCGTCTTTTAAGATGATATCTTGGACAGCTTTTAATTCTTTACCTGTTAGCATGTAACCGCCGTGAGTTGAGAAACGCTCACGAACTTGTTTATAAATGCTGTCAACAACGATAACAGATTGCTCTGATGCACAAATTACGCCGTTATCGAAAGTTTTAGACATTAAGATTGAAGCCACTGCACGTTTGATATCAGCAGAGTCATCAATAACAACAGGAGTATTACCTGCACCAACACCGATAGCAGGTTTACCCGAACTATACGCTGCTTTAACCATGCCTGGACCACCTGTTGCTAAAATCAGGTTAATATCATCATGGTGCATCAATGCGTTAGATAGGGCGACAGAAGGCTCATCAATCCAACCAATAATATCTTTTGGTGCGCCTGCAGCGATAGCTGCATTTAATACGATTTCAGCGGCACGGTTTGTCGCTTCTTTTGCTCGTGGGTGTGGAGAGAAGATAATACCATTACGTGTTTTTAAGCTAATTAGTGCTTTAAAAATCGCAGTAGAAGTTGGGTTAGTTGTTGGTACGATACCACAGATGATCCCAATAGGTTCAGCAATGGTTATTGTGCCGTAAGTAAGGTCTTCAGATAAGATCCCGCAGGTTTTTTCGTCTTTATACGCATTGTAGATATACTCAGAAGCAAAGTGGTTTTTTATCACTTTATCTTCAACGATACCCATACCAGACTCTTTGACAGCCAATTTTGCAAGAGGGATACGAGCATCAGCGGCAGCTAATGCAGCAGCACGGAAAATAGCATCAACTTGTTCTTGAGAGAAATTAGCAAATTCACGTTGGGCTTTTTTTACACGAGCAACCAAATCATTGAGTTCAGTAACGTTAGTTACAGACATAAAGAGACTCCTGATAAAATGTTAAATTTTTTAAGCAAATTAGCTGTTTTCATCATAATTAATAAGAATAGCTTAGAAAGATAATAATGTGCTCAATTCAATAATAATTATTAGAGAGTATAATTTGCTTAAAAAACTTAAAAAAAACAATAACCAAGGCAAATGTATTTTCGAAGTAACCCTCTTTTTCTGAATGATAACAGCTTACCATCTTTCTAATTAATTAACGTGATATATGTCACAAAATTAGCAAGCTGACACCTTTCAGCATGACTTTTTATGAGAATGATTCTTATATGTAATAAATCTTCAACGATTTTTTTGTCGTACACTCGATTTCGATATAAAATTAAACCACTAGGTTTTAATCAGTTTACAATAGAATATTTTAGGTAAAAACTTGTTAACTAATAGAATTAACTGGTTTATTGATTTAAAGTAACGCGCATTTTTTAGAGTTAATCTATCTTTTATAGATAATTCGCATGTTTATTAGCCAAGAAGGGGCTTTTCATGGGGTCATTGCTGGATTTATCCGGTTATATTAAATTTTTTGTCGGTCTTTTTGCGATTGTAAATCCAATTGGTATTTTGCCTGTTTTTATCAGTATGACGAGTTATCAAACTGATGCAGGGCGCAATAAAACAAACTTAATTGCGAATGGCTCCGTTGCAATTATTTTAGTTTCCTCTCTGTTAATTGGTGATTCTATACTGAGTATTTTTGGTATTTCTATCGACTCGTTTCGTATAGCAGGTGGGATGCTGATTGTTACCATTGCAATGACGATGATAAATGGGCGTTTAGGGGAAGATAAACAAAATAATCAAGAAAGAAACGAATCCGCAGTACGTAATAGCGTTGCTGTTGTGCCTTTAGCATTACCATTAATGGCGGGACCCGGGGCAATCAGTTCTTGTATTGTGTGGAGCTCTCGCTGGGAAGGTCTTACTAATTTTATAGGATTAGCCGCAACCAGTATCTTTTTTGCCTTTTGCTGTTGGTTGCTGTTTCGCAGCGCAACACTATTAGTAAAATATTTAGGGCAAACGGGCATTAATGTGGTGACTCGTATAATGGGCTTATTATTAATGTCGTTAGGTATTGAATTTATTGTGACCGGATTACGTTCTATTTTTCCTGGTTTATTAGTTTAAACACAGTGTAGAACAATGAAAAAGAGCAGTATTAATAACCTAATACTGCTTGGATCTTTCTTTTTATTTATTCTCTTTTATCTCAATCGAGACGGTGTATTCCCTTTGATAACGCATCCCGATCATAATGTTGTGTTAGTTCACCATTTTCCATTAATGCAGCTCTATCCGACATATGTGCAATCACATCGGCATCATGGCTAACTAATAAGTACGTCATATTATGCTTTTTTTTCAGCGTGTTAAGCAGATTTAAGATCTCGGCTTGTACTGACATATCTAGCGCTGAAGTTGGCTCGTCTAAAAGTAATAATTGAGGTTGTAATAATAGGGCTCTTGCAATGGCGACACGTTGACGTTGCCCACCAGAAAGTTGATGAGGATAACGACTTGCCACATCCCCGGGCAAACCAACTTGGGCTAATGCTTGTTCAATCGTATCTTTATCAAAAGGCATTTGATGGATCTTTAAAGGCTCAGAGAACGCACGCTCAATACGGTGCTGAGGATGTAAAGAGGCATAGGGATCTTGAAACACCATTTGTATATTACGACGTAATGTCCCTTGAAAATGTTGTTGAGGTTTAATTGTTTGACCTAAAAGGGATATAGCACCTTGCCAATGAGGCAATAATCCTGCAATCACTCGTAAAATAGTCGATTTTCCGCAACCAGAACGACCTATTAAGCTGAAAGTTTCACCTTGTTGAACATGTAGATTAATCCCTTTTACAACGTGTTTTGCTTGTTTACCTTGTTCAAATTGAACATGTAAATCATGAATATCAATTAGCATGATGTAGCTCCTTGAAATTAAGCGTTCTATCTAATACAGGCAATTGCGTGCCATAAGTGCTTGCATTAGGTCTGCATGTCCAAAGAGTACGAGTATAAGGGTGTGTGGCAGTCGGTAGCGCTTTAGCATTGAGTTCGTCAACTTGTTCGCCTTGGTACATCACCATAACACGTTCGCAATATTCGGCAACAAGGGGCAAATCATGGCTAATTAACAATAAGCCCATGTTGCGTTGCTCACATTGTATGGTGATCAGTTCAAGAATTTGATGACGTAACTGAGCATCAAGTGCTGATGTCGGTTCATCGGCAATTAAAATAGTAGGGTTATTGATTAGCGCAATAGCTATCATTGCTCGTTGCCCCATACCACCTGATAATTCACCGGGATAGCGATAAATATTCTGTTCAGGTAAACCGACAGACAGTAGTGTATCGATGATAAGTTGGCGTCTATCTTGGCGCGAAAGTTTTTGATGCTGTTTTACGGTTTCTTCTACTTGCTGATAAATGGTTTTTACCGGATTTAAGGCATAACGAGGATCTTGTAATACCATTGAAATCGTATTACCTCGGATGTTATTCCATTGGCGAGATGAGAAATTCAATAAATTATTTCCCTGCAAATTTAGTTTATCTGCACTGACTTTTCCCGGCTGACGAACTAAGCCCATTAATGCACGTGCGGTCATTGATTTGCCTGAACCTGATTCGCCAACAACTGCCAAACGCTCTTGACCTAAAGAGAAAGAGACATTATTGACAACTCTTGCTTTTGGAAAATCGATACAGAGGTTATTTACCTCAATTAATGGTGTTTTATTCATGGGTATCTCCCAGTACGTCGCGTAATCCATCACCCAATAAATTAAATGCCAGACTGCTGATTAAAATCGCTGTACCTGGAATAGCGGCAACCCACCATTGATCAAAAATAACAGGCATACCTTCTGCGATCATTGCTCCCCATTCCGCCATCGGTGGGCGAGCACCCAATCCAAGAAAGCCTAATCCTGCAGCTGCGAGAATAATCACCGCTAAATTCAGCGCTAAACGGACAATGGCTGAAGGTAAACATAGCGGTAAAATATGTCCCCATAACAGCCTGATACCTTTAATCCCCATCATTTCGGCTGCTGCAAGATAATCACTATTGCGTAAATGTTGAATTTCACTGCGTGATTGTCGTGCATAAGCAGGCCATGCAGTTAAAGCCAGTGCTAATGCACCATTTAGCAGACCAGGGCCTAACATTGCAACAAAGGCAAAAGCGAGAATAAGAGAAGGCATTGACATCACAATATCGGTGACGCGCATTAAAATACGTTCAGTCCAACCGCCATAATATCCAGATAAAATACCAATCAATAATCCTAAAGGTAGCGTAATCAGCGCCACCAAGCCGACTAAACCTAGCATTGGGCGGGTACCATAGATAAGACGAGAAAGAATATCGCGTCCATAATTATCTGTGCCTAACCAATGTTCAGCATTGGGAGCTAACAAGCGTTGGGCTGCATGTTGCCAATTTGGATCATAAGGGGCTAGCCAAGGTGCAAAAATAGCAATAATTAACAGTAAAATAAGCAACGATAAACCGATAAAGGCAGAAGGCGAACGCGCTATTTTTCTTAAAAATGAAGATGTCATTAGCGGAGCCTCGGATCAGTCAAACGAATAACGATATCGGTCATATTATTAATAAAGACAAAGCATAAACCGATAATTAAGGTACCGCCCATAATAGCTGTGGTATCACCTGCAAAAAGTGCTGTTGTAAGATATCGACCAATTCCCGGCCAAGAAAAGACCGTTTCTGTCAATACGGCACCTTCTAACATGCCAGTATAAGAGAGGGCGATAATGGTCATTAAGACCCCCCGAATATTAGGCAATACGTGATAAAAAAGAATACGCAACTCACCAATGCCTTTTGCTCTCGCTAGTGTGACATACTCTTTACTCATTTCGTTTAAGCAGGCTGAACGAGTTAAGCGAGTGATAGAAGCAAGGGCAAAATAAGCTAATAGAGAAACAGGCAAAATAAGGTGTGATAACGCATTAAAAAAAGCATCGTTATCGCCAGCTAATAATGTATCAATTAATGCAAAACCAGTTATGGGCTCTATGGTGAATTGATAGATATCGTCTAATCGTCCGGGGCCTGCCGTCCATTGTAATGTGGCATAGAAGATCAATAGTAAAATCAAACCTAACCAGAAAATAGGAACTGAACTACCTAATAACGTTAGAATTCGCAAAATAAAATCGAGAGGTGTTCCTACAAATCGTGCACATAAAACGCCGAATAAAATACCAAGACTGGCACCAATCAGTAATGCAACGGTTGCTAATTCTAATGTGGCGGGGAACGTTGCTAACAAATCATCAAGCACTGGCTGGCCTGTTGATGTTGCTGTGCCTAAATGCCCCTGTAGCAGTGCTTCCACATAGTGAAAAAACTGCATGTAGATAGGTAAATCTAGCCCTAATTCATGTTTGACTTGGTTATAGGTTTCAAGACTTGC
The DNA here is from genome assembly GCF_030286765.1 of Proteus faecis. Classification (NCBI taxonomy): domain Bacteria; kingdom Pseudomonadati; phylum Pseudomonadota; class Gammaproteobacteria; order Enterobacterales; family Morganellaceae; genus Proteus; species Proteus faecis. The sequence goes on along the minus strand of NZ_JASVWV010000004.1, from coordinate 219,050 downwards.
GTGATCACCAACAATTTGTAAGACAGGATCGACAGGTGAAAGTGCAGAAAGTGTAAAAGTGATGACAAGAAGCCCTAAAAGAGTCAGCACCAGTGTCAATATTCCTTGAGCAAAGGTAATTAACTGACTTTTTAGACGAAAAGGTAACGTCATAGCAGTATTCATACAGCAATAGCCTAGTGAAATGGCAAAAAATAGACCATCCACAGTAACATGACTGTGGATGGTTTCAGAACAAAATATTACTTAGTTACTTTGTCATAATAGACCATATCTGCATTTAGGCCTTGTGCATAACCTTTGACGTTATCACGCATGACGATTTGGTTTTTACCTTGATCGATAAATACATAAGGTGAGCTACGTTGTAATTCTTTTTGCATTTCAGTATAGAGCGATTGACGTTTTGTTTTGTCCGCTTCATTAAGTGCGGTCAATGTTTGCTGACTTAATTCAGGAATATTCCAGCCATTTAACCAAGCAACAGTATTGGATTGTCCGTCATTATAAGCAAAGGCACTGGCATTTGAGTGAGCATCAAAATAATCAGGGATCCAAAAGCGAATTGCCGCTTGATGCTGTTTAGCACGCACACGGCTATATACTTGGCTACCTGCCGCCGGTAATAAATCCACTTGTACACCTGCTTGAGCAAAGCTTGCTTGAATGGATTGCGCCACAGTGATGTAAGGGACTTTATTTTCTACATCCAATGTAAAGCGTGCATTAGTGATCCCTGCTTTGGCTAAAATTTCTTTAGCTTTTTTGGGATCAAAAGTGAATGGGTTATCTTTTAATGCGCCGGGTAAACCCACAGGTAAGAAACTTTGGTGAATAAAATACTGACCACGCATTAAATCTTCAGTAATACCTTTGTAGTCAATTAAATAACGAGAGGCTTCCCAAAATGCAGGGTTACTCAGTGCTGGATTTCCACTGGCAGTATTAAACGCCATATACACTTGCTCTGCTGAAGGGATATCTAATATTTTTATCCCTGCTTTGCCTGCTAACGCGGCAGTTTGGTCAGTGCCGAGTTCACGTGCAATATCTGCATCACCTTTTTCAATTAATAAGCGACGTGATGCCGGATCGGGCACGTTCTTAATAATAATATTCGCCATTTTAGGCGCACCAGTTGGTGATAGAGGGTTAGCTTCTAACACAATGGCTTGACGTGGTTGATAAGCACGCATTTTGTATGCGCCACTTCCTGCTGAGTTCATTTTCAGCCAGCTATTACCAAAATCATTATTTTTAACATGAGCGGAAACTAGCTTTTCATCAACGATAGAAGCAATTGGTGTTGAAAGAATATTGAGCACAACATCAGGGCTGACATCGGCGGTCCAGCGTACTTCTAATTCTTTGTCGCTGATTTTTTTCAGTAACGAATTAATGTTATCAGCTTTCCAACCCAAGACATTTAGAATAAAGGCTGGTGATTTATTCATGGTGATCGCACGCTGATAAGAAAAGATAATATCTTCAGGACGTACAGCGTTACCTGAAGCAAATTTTGCATCAGGTTTAATTTTAAATACGATTGTTTTTTGTTCAGTATTTGCTTGCCAACTTTCAACTAAAATAGGTTCATTAATTTCTGGATTATCACGATTAGGTTGAACAATACGTTGATATAAACTGGGTACAGTTTGAATACTGGATAGTTCATTACTTTCAGCAGGATCAAGGCTGACAATATCATCAAGCCCTTGTACCACAATTAATGTATTAGCAGGTGTTGCTGCAAATGCCGGTACGGAAAGGGCACCCACAACGAATAATGATAATAATTTTGCTTTCATGAGACGCTCCCTGAAATGGTGTAGCTAAAGTCGTTATGTCAATAACTTATTAGTTATTACTTTGTGAACTTAACTTAGGCAAAACGTGATCAATGCGCAAAGTTTTAATTACGCTTACATATAACACTTCGTTATAAGTGGCCAAAATTAATTATGGTAGAAGAATAATTAACCGCAAGTACAGGGTAATAAAATACTCCTTTAGTAGTAACTCATTGACTATTAAGTTGTAGTAGCTGAATTGATTAAGCTGTATTTGATATTCATCAATATCGCTTATGAGTAGTTTCGTATTTTAGCCTTAGAAATCTTTAAATCTGAGGCAAAAATGAGCAAGAAAACACTCGCAATCATCGGTAATGGTATGGTCGGGCACCGTTATATCGAAGAGCTGATTGATAAAGGTGGTAATGAAGAATTTAATATTGTCGTCTTTTGTGAAGAACCTCGTGTTGCATATGATAGAGTCCATCTCTCCTCTTATTTTTCCCATCACACTGCAGAAGAACTCTCTTTAGTTAAACAAGGTTATTACGAAAAATACCAAATAGAAGTATTAATTGGTGAGCGTGTAATAACCATTAATCGTGACGAAAAAGTGGTACATACAAATACGGGGCGCTGTGTTAGTTACGATAAGTTAGTCATGGCAACGGGCTCTTATCCATGGGTTCCTCCAATTAAGGGAAATAACTCATCAGATTGCTTTGTCTATCGGACTATTGAAGATTTAAATGCTATCGAATCTTGTGCACGTATTAGCCGTAAAGGAGCGGTGATTGGTGGAGGACTTTTAGGTTTAGAAGCCGCTGGCGCGCTAAAAAGTTTGGGTATTGAAACGCATGTTATCGAGTTTGCACCAACATTAATGGCAGAGCAGCTTGATACGTTAGGTGGTGAACAACTTAAGCGAAAAATAGAGCGTATGGGTGTAAAAGTGCATACGTCCAAAAATACACAAGAAATATTATCGACAGGAGAAAATGCACGTAAGACACTGCAATTTGCAGATGGTACTTCTCTTGAAGTTGACTTTATTGTGTTCTCTACGGGGATTCGCCCAAAAGATAAATTAGCTCGTCAATGTGATTTAGATATTGCCCCAAGAGGCGGTATTGTTATTAATGATTATTGCCAAACAACCGATCCTGATATTTACGCCATTGGTGAATGTGCATCTTGGCAAAATAAAACATTTGGCTTAGTTGCACCGGGCTACAAGATGGCACAAGTGGCAGTTGATAATTTATTAGGCCATCACACTGTCTTTCAAGGGGCCGATTTAAGTGCAAAATTAAAACTTCTTGGTGTTGACGTCGGTGGTATCGGTGATGCTCACGGTCGTCAAGAAGGGTGTCGTAGTTATATTTATCTCGATGAAGGCAAAGAAATTTATAAACGCCTGATTGTTAGTGAAGACAATAAATACTTACTCGGTGCTGTGTTGGTGGGAGATACCGAAGATTATGGCAATCTTTTGCAATTATCACTGAACACGATTGAATTACCAGAGCATCCCGACGCTTTAATTTTGCCTGTACATGCGGGAAGTAAGCCTGCAATTGGTGTTGATTCCTTGCCTGAAAGCGCACAGATCTGCTCTTGTTTTGATGTAACAAAAGGCGACATTATTCAAGCAATTGAACGAGGATGTCATACAGTCGCTACTATTAAAGCTGAAACCAAAGCCGGTACGGGCTGTGGTGGTTGTATTCCATTGGTGACTCAAGTCTTAAATGCAGAATTAGCTAAACAAGGTATCGAGGTTAATCATCATCTTTGTGAGCATTTCCACTATTCTCGCCAAGAGCTTTATCATCTTATTCGTGTGGAAGGGCTGAAAAGTTTTGATGAACTATTGAAAAAGCATGGTCAAGGCTATGGTTGTGAAGTGTGTAAACCAACAGTAGCTTCATTGCTTGCTTCATGTTGGAACGATTATATCTTGCGTGATGATTTAGTTCCTCTACAAGATACTAACGATAACTTCCTCGCGAATATGCAAAAAGATGGGACTTATTCCATTATTCCTCGCTCTCCTGGTGGTGAAATTACACCTGCAGGCATTATTGCTATTGGGCAAATTGCTCAAGAATATAATCTGTATACCAAAATTACTGGCTCGCAACGCATGGCTATGTTCGGTGCACATAAACAAGATTTACCTGCTATCTGGAAAAAATTGATTGCTGCCGGTTTTGAAACAGGTCATGCCTATGCGAAAGCTCTGCGTATGGTAAAAACGTGTGTGGGGAGTAGTTGGTGTCGTTTTGGCGTCGGAGATAGTGTCGGTTTGGGTGTTGCATTAGAACATCGCTATAAAGGCATTAGAACACCTCATAAGATGAAATTTGGTGTCTCTGGTTGTACCCGTGAATGTTCTGAAGCGCAAGGAAAAGACGTTGGTATTATCGCCACAGATAAAGGTTGGAATCTCTATTTTGGTGGAAATGGTGGTATGAAACCACGTCATGGGGATCTCTTTGCCTCTGATCTCGATGAAGAAACTTTAGTGCATTATATCGACCGCTTTATGATGTTTTATATTCGCACCGCCGATAAACTTCAACGCACTTCAGTGTGGCTAGATAATTTAGATGGCGGTATTGAATATTTACGTGATGTCATCATTAACGACAAATTAGGCTTAAATGCGCAGTTAGAAAAAGAACTGAACACCTTACGAGAACGTTTCGCTTGTGAATGGAAAGAAACTGTTGATTCTCCAAAAGCATTAAAACGGTTTGCCCACTTTATTAATAATCCAATGCCTGATCCGACTGTGCAAACGGTAAAAGAACGTTTTCAGCACCGTCCCGCACGTTTACATGAACGTATCGATATCAAAATGGTCACTGAGGAGGCGCAATCATGAGCCAATGGATAGCTGTTTGCCAATTAGAGGAGATTACGCCAGGAACAGGTGTTTGTGCGCTGGTGGAACAAGATCACGTTGCTATATTTCGCCCTTATTCTGATGCTCGTTTATATGCGTTAAGTAATATAGATCCCTTTGCACATTCTAGTGTTTTATCTCGAGGGCTGATCGCTGAACATGAAAATGAGTTGTATATCGTTAGCCCGCTAAAAAAACAGCATTTTCGTTTAACGGATGGTTTTTGTCTTGAAGATGAGCGTTTCTCGATCACCCATTTTGACGTCAAGGTTGAAGGCAGTACGGTTAGTGTACGCAGCCACAGTGAATCATCTCAATAAATAGGGGAATGAATATGGATTACTTTCCAATATTCTGTCAGCTCAGAGGTAAACCTTGTTTATTAGTGGGAGGCGGTGATATTGCTGAACGTAAAGCCCGACTACTTATGGAAGCGGGAGCTATTATTTCTGTTATCGCACCTTCGTTTACAGGACAGTTTATGCAGTGGCATTCTGAGCAAAAACTAAACTGTATCACGGGTATATTTACTGCGGATCATCTATCAGGTAAATGGCTTGTTATTGCGGCAACAGATAGTGAGCAAGTGAATCAACAGGTTTTTCAATCCGCAACAGAGAAACAGATATTTTGTAATGTGGTTGATTCACCAGAGCAAGCAAGCTTTATTATGCCTTCTGTTATCGATCGTTCTCCTATTGTAGTGGCGATTTCATCAGGTGGAAAAGCCCCTGTGCTAGCGCGTATTTTGCGAGAAAAAATTGAGCAACTGCTCCCTAATTATCTTGGTGTGTTAGCACAACTCGCCGGCAAGTTACGTAAGCAAATAAAACAGCGTTTTTCATCGATAAATGCCAGACGTTATTTTTGGGAGCAATTTTTCGAAGATAAATCATTACAAGCTGAAATAGAAGCGCAAAGAGATGACGGTATTGAGCAACGTATTAGCGCACTATTATCTGAACATCAGCAACCGCAAGGCAGTGTTGTTTTGGTTGGAGCTGGGCCGGGTGATGCTGGGCTAATGACTATTAAAGGTTTACAGCAGTGCCAGCAAGCTGATGTAGTGGTTTACGATAGATTAGTATCTGATGAGGTAATGGCATTAGTCCGCAGAGATGCACAGCGTATTTATGTTGGTAAGCAAGCCGGTTTTCACTGTGTTCCTCAAGAGGAAATCAATCAAATTTTAATCAAAGAAGCCACTGTAGGAAAACGAGTGGTGAGATTAAAAGGAGGCGATCCCTTTATTTTTGGTCGAGGCAGTGAAGAGCTAGAAGCTTTGATTGAACATCATATTCCCTTTTCAGTGATCCCCGGTATTACCGCAGCTTCAGGCTGTACAACATATGCAGGTATTCCCTTAACACATCGAGATTATGCACAAAGTGTCCGCTTTATTACTGGGCATGGCAAAGGATTAAACGAGGCTGAATGGCAATGTATTGCACAAGAAAACCAAACGTTAGTCTTTTATATGGGATTAAGTAAAGCTCGTTATATTCAGCAAATGTTACTTAGCCAAAATATGCGCGCGACCATGCCGATTGCAATTATTGAAAAGGGCACTTTAACCACACAAAAAGTAATGGTTGGTCAATTACGTCAACTGGCAGAGATGGCAGAAACAATGGAAAGCCCTGCACTAATTATTGTGGGAGAGGTTGTCACACTGAATGAGAAGTTACAATGGTTTCAATCCAAATCGGCTAACTAGCTGATTTTTATTGTTGATATCATTTTAAAATAAAAAACCTCTTTAATATCGATATGTATATTAAAGAGGTTTTTTATCTAACACATAGAAATATAAATGAAAAATTTTTAATTAAACATTTAGATTAAAAATTAAAAACAAATAATAAAATTGAATATTTAATAATCTATAAATATTTTTAGGCTAGAATTGTTATTCAGTCTAAAGATGAATTTATTGTTATTTTAAATTAATTTCAAAGAGAAATTCTTTACAAATAAAGCATCATAAAGTTCTGCAAGTCGGATAAAATCCATCCTAATTATATTAAATTTGTGAGCTAAGTAGGTTTTCTATCTATAAAACTTGCATGATGTTAATTTAATGTTTATTTGTTGTTTTGCTTCTCTCAATATATATATTTTATTTTCTCAGGATAGAACTCTAGAGGGCTCAATAAAGTTAAGTGATAAGAATACCGCATTAATTGACAAAATTTACGATAAGTGTAAAAAAGAAGAGTGTTGGTATCATTTTTATCTTATAAATATCTTTCAACCTTTGAGAGCCACAAATATTACAATCAAAATTTAACAACGATACATATCGTTAATTGAGCGACCCCGCTATAAATTATTGTTTATTAGGAGAGGTACCCATGAAAAATAAAGCCACGTTAAAAACAGTGTTTCCGCTTAGTATTATGTCACTTGTATTAACCTCCTTTTTTTCTCATGCCGTGACTCTTCCTGAAGGCACTATTCTCGCCAAACAACAGAATATTGTGATTAATAACGGTACTGAAGTTTCATCTCTTGATCCGCATAAAGTAGAAGGCGCACCAGAAACTAATATTATTTTAAATTTATTAGAAGGTTTGACCTATGTTGGACCTAATGGTGAAAGTATGCCCGGTGTTGCACAACGCTGGGAAACGGATGATAACAAGGTGTGGACATTCTATTTGCGAGAAGATGCAAAGTGGAGTGATGGTACACCAGTGACCGCAGACGACTTTGTTTATAGCTGGCGCCGAGTGGTCGACCCTAAAACAGGTTCACCTTATGCCAGTTATCTCGAATATGCTTATGTTGAAAATGTTGCAGATATTCTTAGTGGAAAAAAAACGCCTGAAGCACTGGGTGTGAAAGCGATAGATGCTCATACTTTGCAAATCAATTTAACCAAGCCAATTCCCTATTTAGTCGATATGGTCAGCCACACGCCATTAAAACCAGTTAAAAAAGAGATTGTAGAAAAATATGGTGTGAATTGGACTCGTCCCGAAAACTTTGTCGGCAATGGTGCTTATGTTATTGAAAGTTGGGTGGTGAATGAAAAGGTGACGTTAAAACGTAATCCACTTTATTGGGATAATAAAAACACCATTATTGAACAAGCCACATTTTTACCAATTAGTTCAGAAACCAGTGATATAAACCGCTATCGTAGTGGTGAAATAGATATCACTAATAGTGCTATTCCTCCTGTTCTTTATAGAAAAATGAAACAAGAACAGCCAGAGAATTTACATGTCACACCGTATTTATGTACTTTCTATTATGAATTAAATAATAAAAAAGCGCCTTTTGATGATCCTCGTGTTCGTGAAGCGGTGAAACTAACACTTGATAGAGAAGTCATTGCTGAAAAAATAATGGGGCAAGGGCAAATACCCGCTTATTCTTTTACTCCCTCTTTTATTGGTAACGGTAATTTTAAAGCCCCGAAATGGGCTTATTGGACACAACAGCAACGTAATGAAAGGGCGCGTGAATTATTAAAAGAAGCGGGATTTGATGCTCAAAATCCTCTGACTTTTACTTTGCTCTACAATACGTCTGATCAAAATAAACAGCAGGCCATTGCCGCTGCATCAATGTGGAAAAAAAGTATTGGTGCAAATGTGACGTTGCAAAATCAAGAGTGGAAAACGGCATTAGAAAATCGTAATCAAGGGAATTATCAAGTTGCGAGAGCGACGTGGTGTGCAGATTACAATGAACCTACCTCGTTTTTAAATTCATTTCTTTCCACAAGTAGTCTTAATACAGTCTTTTATGAAAATAATGATTACGATGATGCATTAAATAATGCTTCAATTGCGGTTGATAAAGGGGCTCGTCATCAACTCTATCAGCGCGCTGAAGCCTTGCTAGACAAGGACTCGGCGATAGTACCTGTTTATTATCGTGTCAGTGTTAGATTAGTTAGTCCAAAAGTAGGTGGATTTACAGGTAAAGACCCCTTTGATTATACGGACTTAAAGCGCTATTTTATAAAGGCAGATAACTAAAACTGGTAAATTACCGATATTCTATAGTTATGTGCGATTTTAATTATTAAAAGTTATTTAAAAAGTAGTGAAACAATAAAAAAAACTACACAAAAAAGATAACGGCATAAAAAAATGATAATGCTATCAGGCAATTAAGAACTGATAGCAAATAAGCAAAATTGATTTATTTTTTTGTAAAAACAATAAGTTGTGTAAACCGTTCTAAAACACAACTGAACATCACAGAATGGTTGTCTAACAACCCGCTCACTAACTGGGAGTATTTTATAAGATGAGTAATTTAACTAAAAAGAGTGCGTTGGCGATCGCAATAAGCGCAATCTTTGGATTGTCAGCACTAACCGCTAACGCTGCTGTTGTTCCTGACGGGGTGAAATTAGCTGAAAAACAAGTGCTGGTGCGTAATAACGGCTCTGAACCACAATCACTGGATCCTCATAAAATCGAAGGTGTACCAGAGTCTGCATTAGCGCGTGATCTTTTCGAAGGTGTTACGATTGTTGGACCAGATGGTGAAATTTTACCGGGCTCCGCAACTAGTTGGGAAAATAAAGATTTTACTGTTTGGACATTTAAAATTCGTGAAGGCGCTAAATGGTCAAATGGTGACCCTGTTACAGCACAAGATTTCGTTTATAGCTGGCAACGTTTAGCGGATCCTAATACTGCATCTCCTTATGAAAGTTATCTGCAATATGCGCATATCGTAAATATCGACGATATTATTGCAGGTAAGAAAAAAGCAACAGAATTAGGTGTTAAGGCATTAGATAACAACACATTAGAAATCACTTTATCTGAAGCAGTGCCTTATTTACCAAAATTATTAGCTCACTCCTCCATGTCGCCAGTTAACCAAAAAGTGATTGAAAAATTTGGTGAAAAATGGACACAACCCGCTAATTTCGTCGGTAACGGCGCTTATAATTTAAAAGACTGGACAGTAAATGAACGTATTGTGTTAGAGCGTAGCCCGACTTATTGGGATAACAAAAATACGGTTATTGATCAGGTGACGTTCTTACCTATTTCATCAGAAGTCACGGATGTAAACCGCTATCGTGCGGGTGAAATCGACATGACGTATAGCAATTTACCGATTGAATTTTTCCAAAAATTGAAAAAAGAGATCCCCGATGAATTGCGTATAAGCCCATATTTATGTACTTATTATTATGAAATTAATAATGAGAAGGCTCCATTTAACGATCCTCGTGTTCGTGAAGCACTGAAACTGTCAATGGATAGAGATATCATTACTTATAAAGTGAAAAACCAAGGTGATATCCCAGCTTATGGCTTTACCCCTCCATTTACAGATGGAATTAAAGAGAGCAAACCAGAGTGGTTTGCGAATTGGACTCAAGAACAACGTAATGAAAAAGCGCGTCAATTATTAGAAGAGGCGGGCTATAACAAAGCAAATCCACTGAAATTTAAACTTCTGTACAATACTTCTGATCTGCATAAAAAAGTGGCAATCGCCGCTTCTTCAATTTGGAAGAAAAATTTAGGTGCAGATGTGTCTCTTGAAAACCAAGAATGGAAAACGTTCTTAGATACTCGTCACCAAGGAACTTATGATGTTGCGCGTGCAGGTTGGTGTGCAGATTATAACGAACCTTCTTCATTCCTGAACATGATGCTGTCTTACAGCAGTAACAATACTGTTCACTATAAAAACACAGAATTTGACGCATTGATCAAAGAATCTTTACGTGTGAAATCTGATGACGAACGTGCTGCTATTTATCAAAAAGCTGAAGGCATATTAGATAAAGATTCGGCCATTGTTCCACTTTACTACTATGTAAACACCCGTTTAGTTAAACCTTATGTGGGTGGTTATTCCGGTAAAGATCCATTAGATAATTTACATACTAAAGACTTGTATATTATTGCTAAATAATCGGGCGAGACCTTGCCTTTTTAAGGCGAGGTCTTTTTATCGTCACGCCTGAATAGGTTTGTGTTATAGGAACGGGCAATGCTCAAATTTATTTTTCGTCGCTTTTTAGAAGCGATACCGACTCTATTTATTCTAATAACGATTTCGTTTTTTATGATGCGCTTAGCACCCGGTAGCCCTTTTACAGGGGAAAGGAAACTTCCACCAGAGGTCATGGCAAATATTGAAGCGAAATATCACTTAAATGATCCCATTTATAAACAATACTTTGATTATTTAATTCAATTGTCAAAAGGGGATTTAGGGCCTTCTTTTAAATATAAAGACTACAGTGTAAACACCTTAGTCGGTAAAGCATTCCCTGTTTCAGCTAAATTAGGGCTGTCGGCATTTATTTTTGCTGTCATTTTAGGTGTGGGGGCAGGCGTGATAGCCGCACTGAATCAAAACACCAAATGGGATTATACCGTCATGACATTTGCCATGACGGGGGTTGTCATACCGAGTTTCGTTGTTGCACCACTACTGGTTCTTATTTTCGCTATCTCTCTAAGGTGGCTACCGGCTGGTGGCTGGAATGGCGGTGCGGTGCAATATATGTTGCTACCTATGATTGCGTTGTCGCTTTCTTATATTGCCAGTATCTCGCGTATTACCCGTAGTTCAATGATTGAAGTTTTACACTCAAACTTTATCAGAACGGCAAAAGCGAAAGGCTTGCCGATGAAAAGAATTGTACTGCGTCATGCTTTAAAACCTGCGTTGCTACCTGTTATCTCATATATGGGGCCGGCATTCGTCGGTATTATTACGGGCTCAATGGTGATTGAAACCATCTTTGGATTGCCGGGTATCGGACAATTATTCGTTAATGGTGCTTTAAACCGAGATTACTCATTGGTATTAAGCCTAACCATTATCGTTGGTGCATTAACGATTTTCTTTAATGCGATTGTCGATATTTTATATGCCGTTATTGATCCGAAAATTCGTTATTAATAGACACTGGAGCGCGTTATGTTATCACTGAAAGAAAACAGCGAAGCTTTGGGGAATTTCTCGGAGCAATTAGATATTGAAGGTCGTAGTTTATGGCAAGACGCTCGTCGTCGTTTTATGCACAATAAAGCTGCCATCACGAGTCTTATATTACTTTTCTTTATTTTATTATTTGTCATTTTTGCCCCTATGTTATCGCCTTTTGTTTATGACGATACTGATTGGGAAATGATGTCAATGGCACCTGATTTTGCCTCTTCTCACTATTTTGGCACTGATTCATCTGGACGAGATTTATTAGTCCGTGTTGCGATTGGTGGACGTATTTCATTAATGGTCGGTATCGCGGCTGCCTTTGTTGCTGTTATTGTTGGTACGCTGTATGGTGCAATGGCAGGCTATATAGGTGGACGTGTTGACTCTGTGATGATGCGTTTATTAGAAATCCTAAACTCATTCCCATTTATGTTCTTTGTTATCTTACTGGTGACATTCTTTGGTCAAAATATCTTACTGATTTTTGTTGCGATCGGGATGGTATCTTGGCTCGATATGGCACGTATTGTAAGAGGACAAACTTTAAGTCTAAAACGTAAAGAGTTTATTGAAGCTGCATTAGTTTGTGGAGTGTCATCACGCAATATTGTGCTAAGACATATCGTACCTAACGTACTGGGTGTGGTTGTGGTTTATGCCTCTTTATTAGTCCCTAGCATGATTTTATTTGAATCCTTCTTAAGCTTCTTAGGCTTAGGAACACAAGAGCCATTAAGTAGTTGGGGAGCACTATTAAGTGATGGTGCAAACTCAATGGAAGTTTCTCCTTGGTTATTACTTTTTCCGGCTTCGTTCTTAGTTGTCACACTGTTCTGCTTTAACTTTATCGGTGATGGCTTACGTGACGCATTAGACCCGAAAGATCGTTAAGGAGAACAAAATGAATTCAACAAACAAATCGTTATTAAGTGTTAAAGATCTCTGTGTGACGTTTGGTACACCGGATGGCGATGTTACCGCAGTTAATAAACTCAACTTTGAATTATCTGCAGGTGAAACTCTGGGGATCGTCGGGGAATCGGGCTCAGGTAAATCTCAAACGGCATTCGCATTAATGGGATTATTAGCGAAAAATGGTCGCACAGCAGGTAGCGCGAACTTTAATGGTCGTGAGATCTTAAATCTTCGCCAAAGTGAATTAAATAAAATGCGTGCCGAAGAAATATCCATGATATTTCAAGATCCCATGACCTCATTAAATCCCTATATGAAAGTGGGATCACAGCTTATTGAAGTATTAATGCTTCATAAAGGCATGAGTAAAAACGATGCTTATGCAGAATCTGTGCGTATGTTAGATGCCGTAAAAATGCCGGAAGCCCATAAGCGTATGAGCATGTATCCTCATGAGTTTTCTGGAGGTATGCGTCAACGTGTAATGATTGCTATGGCATTGCTTTGCAAACCAAAACTTTTAATTGCTGATGAACCGACAACCGCACTTGATGTGACTGTTCAAGCACAGATCATGACCTTGCTCAATGAGCTTAAGAATGATTTAAATACCGCGATTATCATGATCACCCATGACTTGGGAGTCGTTGCGGGTATCTGCGATAAAGTATTAGTGATGTACGCAGGACGCACTATGGAGTACGGTAAAGCGCGTGACATCTTCTATCAACCATCACATCCATACTCTATCGGATTGTTACAGGCTGTTCCTCGCTTAGATGGTGAAGATGAACGACTAGCTACCATTCCCGGAAATCCGCCTAACTTATTGCGTTTACCAAAAGGCTGTCCATTCCAACCTCGTTGTCAGTATGCAACAGAACAATGCTTAACGAGTGAACCTCAATTAGCGCAATTTGCACAAGGGCGATTACGTGCCTGTTTTAAAGCGGTGGAGGAATTGGTATGACTCAGGCCATCTTACAAAATAGAAAAGTTATTCTAGAAGTGAATGACTTAAAAGTTTATTTCGATGTTCAAGATAATAAACAGTGGTTCTGGCAACCTAAAAAAAGCCTCAAAGCCGTCGATGGTGTCACACTGCGTTTATATGAAGGTGAAACATTAGGGGTTGTTGGTGAATCTGGTTGTGGCAAATCGACATTTGCGCGAGCCATTATTGGGTTAGTCAAAGCCTCAGGCGGTACAGTCACTTGGTTAGGTAATGATTTACTGGGTATGGGGAATAAGCAATGGCGCGATATTCGTCAAGATATCCAGATGATTTTCCAAGATCCGCTGGCGTCTTTAAACCCAAGAATGACGATTGGCGATATTATTGCTGAACCGCTTAAAACCTATCATCCTAAAATGAAACAGGTTGAAGTTGTTGAAAAAGTGAAAGCCATGATGATGAGAGTTGGATTATTGCCAAACTTAATCAACCGTTATCCTCATGAGTTCTCAGGTGGACAGTGCCAACGTATCGGTATTGCTCGCGCGTTAATTCTAGAACCTAAATTGGTGATTTGTGATGAACCCGTTTCAGCATTAGATGTATCAATTCAGGCTCAAGTGGTGAACTTGCTGAAAGATATTCAAAAAGAGATGGGATTATCTTTAATCTTTATTGCTCATGATCTGGCGGTGGTAAAACATATTTCAGATCGTGTTTTGGTGATGTATTTAGGGCATGCTGTGGAATTAGGAACTTATGATGAAGTTTATCATCAGCCATTACATCCTTATACCAAAGCATTGATGTCCGCAGTGCCTATTCCTGATCCTGATAAAGAGCGTAACAAGCATATTGATTTATTAGAGGGAGAATTGCCTTCTCCAATTAATCCACCATCAGGTTGTATTTTCCGTACACGTTGTCCAATGGCGGATGAAGAATGCGCTAAAACACGTCCTTTACTAGAGGGGAGCTTCCGCCATGCGGTCTCTTGCTTAAAGGTGGATCCGCTTTAAACTAATTTAGATATTCTGTTTCATAAAAAAGCCTGAATTTTATTCAGGCTTTTTTATCTAAAATATGAACGTCAATTCTATGTTATTTAATAAGCAAAAAATATTTTATTAATACATCTTGTTTTTGTGCTTATCATTATTTTTCAAAAAGCTTAAAAAGCCTAGTTTATAATTAATATTCTAATTATAAATCAATTAAGTTTCTTATTTTTAATATTAACTATATCTATTGTGTTTAGATATTTTAATATATTGAAAAACATTATTTTTTAATGAGTTAGGTGCGATTTAAGCGAGATTTATGCTTTCACTATTGTAATGAAATACTAATTAACACAAAGTTTGATTTTTATCAACAAAACTCAGCAGGAATTAGTTACAATTTACAATTGATAAGATTACTTAATGCCTTTATCTCTTTAACTTAATTCAAAAAGATGAAAAAGACTATTTTTTAACTTTGTCTTTGTCTTTACTTTTAATTAAATATTAATCCCTTCCAAATTATCCACTAATCATAAAATGATAAGTATTTATCTTTCCCATAAATGCAGAATATTATCTTTTATTTTGTCAAATAATCATTGTTTTTTAGATTTTATCACCTTACAAAAAAGATGATATAAAGAAAATAAATTATTAACCTCCTGATATAAGGTGATTGAGTATATTTACTTACACTTATTTAGTGTTTTATTATGTGCATTTTAATTGGTTAGAAAATTTTGAATGTTTGATTTTATTAATCTTATATCGTAAATTAAATACAAATACATTTGGGGAAGATAATTTTGGAAATAAATGATTTCTCATTGAATTTTAAATATATTTCAGAAAGAAAGATATTTTGTCATTCGATAGGATATGAACTTTCTCTCTTACGACAACGTAATTTTATGACGGGGGCTGAACTAGGAAAAATATTAAATATTTCTCAACAACAGATATCTCGTTATGAACGAGGTATAAATAAAATACCTGTAGATATATTATTTTATATACTAAATATATTTGATATTTCAATTAGTGATTTTTTTGATCGAGTGAGAAATAGAGTAATTACACTAAAGTATAAAATAAAATATGATACTGATAATAACATTCCTTTTTTTAAAAATGTTATTTAATATTTTTTGTTCTTTAAATTTATATAGATATACCAATATTACACTTTTAATAAGGATTTAATTTAAATCCTATTTATGTAATATCGACATGTCTATTGAGTTATTGTTACTTAATACTTTATTTTAATATCCATATCTTGATTTAATATTTAGATATAGAAATCCATTATTAATATTGCTCTTTAATATGAGTTTTATTGCCTTGAGTATATTTTGAAGTGAAGATGTTGTTTATATTTACCTGTAATATAAAAAGGAAAAGTCAATGCTTAAAAGAAAAATGCTAGTTAAAACCGTATTAGCTGTATCAGTTTTATCACTGAGTGGTATTGCTTCGGCGGCTACTATTGTTAATGGTGGTAAAATTAATTTTACGGGGCAAATAGTAAATGCTGCATGTGCTGTTAGTGCAAAGTCAATGAATCAAACTATCAATATTGGTCAATATCGAACAGCCCAATTTGATAGTGTTGGTAAAACTGTTGGAAACACTGATTTTTCGATTGATTTAGAAGAGTGTGATACTACAGTTGCAAAAAATGCCTCAGCATCATTTTCAGGTGTTAGTGATTCAAATGACAAAACAGTATTAGCTGTCAGTAATATTACAACTGGTGGCGCAGGCGCAGCTACAGGTGTTGGTATTGAGATTACAGACCATACGGGTAAAATTTTATCACCAGATGGTTCCGTGTTCTCTACCGCCAAACAGTTAATTGACGGAGCTAATACTTTGAATTTTGTTGCCCGCTATAAATCAACATTAGATACCGTAACACCGGGTCAGGCGGATGCCAATGTGACTTTCAGAATGCAATATGAATAAGTCTAATTAGTTTATTGAGAAGTATGGCCTAATAATAAAGGCCATACTTTTATATCGAGGCAAATATGAAATATAGTTTAATATATTCTATTGCACTGTTTTTTTCTATTTCATTTACAACACATTCTATAGAAAGGAATAAAATATTTTTAGATGATGGTATTGTTTATTTTAGGGGAGGTATTGTTGAGCCAGCATGTACAGTATCTCCAGAAAGTAAAAATCAGATTGTTGATTTAGGTATTATTAGTAGTAATCAATTTAGTGGTATAGGAACTCATTCAATAAAGCTCCCTTTTTTTATTAAATTAATGAATTGTAATGAAAATATGGCTGACAAAGTCAATTTGTATATTTTAGGTGATGTCAATAGCAGAGATAAACGATTATTTAATATTACAGAAAAACAAAATTCAGCTTCAGGTGTTGGTGTTGCACTATTTAATTCTGAAGATGAGATAATAATTCCAAATAATATTAATAAATATAAGTTTATTAAAGAAAATGAGTTAAAAATAGAATTTAAAGCAAGCTATTTGGCAACAAAAGAAACGGTTATTGGCGGTAAGGCCGATAGTGTTGTGTGGTTTGTTTTTAGTTATCACTAATTAAACCTGTTACTCGAGGCTCATATGTATTTAATATATAGAAACTATATTATTTTATTTTTTCTCTTTTGTTTTTCTTCATTCTCTAATGCTGGAGGTGTAGCATTGGCTGCAACTCGCATAATATATCCAATGGATGCTAAACAAACATCAATTACTATTAATAATACAGATAAAAAATTACGTTTTTTAATTCAGTCGTGGATTGATGATAACGATGATAAAAAAACAAATGAATTTATTGTGACTCCACCTCTTTTTGTGAGTAAGCCTGAAAGTGAAAATAAATTAAGAATTATATATGCAGGAAAAATTTTACCCACTGATAGAGAAAGTCTATTTTGGCTAAATATGAAAGCAATACCTGAAATTGAAAGAGAAGAAATTAAAGATAAAAATATATTGCAATTAGCCGTGTTATCTAGAATAAAAATATTTGTTAGGCCACAAGGTTTGGTATTTAGAACGGAAGATGTTCCTAATAGTATCGAATTTATATCTTCAGGGCAAAAATTAACAATAAAAAATCCAACACCATATTATGCAACCTTAATTAACATAAAAATCGGAGAAGAAAAGTTGAATAGTACTATGGTGCCGCCAAAAGGATCTATAGAAATAAAAGTCAACAATCCTAGCTATAATCAAATATCTTATCAAACTATTAATGATTATGGTGCCAGTACGCCAATAATAATAAAAAAGGTTAGTAAATAATATTATAAGATTAATTAATGATAAGGTTTTATTATGTTAAAATCTAAGACTATAATTTTTAATCTCTATTTCGTTTTAGGATCTTTTTATTCTAGCATTAGTTATGCAGATAGCTTTTTTAATCCTAATTTGATATCAAGCATTGATAGTGAAGTTGCAGATTTATCACGCTTTGATAAAGGTGAAGGCCAGCCTGAAGGAATCTATTCAGTCGAAATCTATGTCAATAATGAATATATTGAAACTAAAAGTATTCCCTTTTATGAAAATAAAAAATCATCTGATGGAACTGGGTTACTACCTTGTTTAAACAATAAAGAATTAAAAAATATAGGTGTGAATTTAAATGAAGATAGTAAACAAATTAATAGTAAAAATTGTATTGATATATTAGGTGAGATTGAAAAGTCAAACATTAGATTTGATTTTGAAAGTCAAAAATTATTTTTAAGTATTCCACAAGTAATGTTTAAAAATAATGTTCGCGGTTATATTCCACCAGAAAAATGGGATAACGGAATTAATGCTCTTTTATTAAATTATAATTTCAATGGAAGAAATAATAAAAATGATAAAGATGGCTCAAATAATAATAACTATTTCTTAAACTTAACGCCAGGTATTAATATAGGTTCATGGCGCTTTAGAAATGAAAGCTCATGGATCTATGCTAGAGGACAAAATAACCAAAACAAATGGAGAAATATTAGAACATATGTACAAAAGCCGATTATCTCGTTAAAGGCCGATTTGACGGTAGGTGATTCATTTTCTAATGGAGTTATCTTTGATAGCCTTGGTTTTAGAGGTGCTAAACTAGAATCTGATGATAATATGTTACCTGATAGTATGCGTGGATTTGCCCCGACAATTAAAGGAATTGCAAATAGCAATGCTATTGTGACCGTAAAACAAAATGGTTTTGTGATTTATCAAATTTCGGTGCCACCTGGTGCTTTTGAAATAAAAGATCTCTACGCAACTTCAAGTAGCGGTAATTTAGATGTTATTGTTGAAGAGAATAATGGAAAGATTACTCAATTTGTTGTTCCATATTCTAACGTGCCTATTTTACAAAGAGAAGGTCGATTAAAATATGAGCTTATTGCTGGTGAGTTTAGAAGTGGCTCAAATAGTCAAGATAAACCTAATTTTGGACAATTTAGCCTAATATATGGCTTGCCTTATAATACAACCCTCTATGGTGGTAGTCAGTTCTCTAATAATTATCAATCATACGCTATTGGGTTAGGGGGAAATTTAGGTAGTTTAGGCGCTATCTCAGCAGATATTATACAAGCAAATAGTATATTACCCAATGAAGAGCATAAAAAAGGGCAATCTGTTCGATTACTCTATGCTAAGTCAATAAATGAGACTGGCACTAATTTCCAAATTATGGGATATCGATATTCAACACAAGGCTATTATACGCTAAATGAAGTTAGCTATAAAAGAATGAAAGGGTATGAGATCAGACAACCTGATGGATTATTTGAAGGTAAGGATCAACTTTCTGATTACCATGATTTAAATTATTCTAAAAAAGGACGTTTTCAAGTTAATATAAATCAGCAAGTGACGGATAACAGTTCTTTATATTTATTGGGTTCTTATCAAAATTATTGGCGAACAACGGAAACAGAACAATTATGGCAGATTGGTTATAATGGAAATATAAAGCAAATTAATTATAGCTTGAATTTTTCTAAATCTAAATCGCCAGGTATGAATGGAGATAATAAAAATATTGCATTTAATATTTCTATTCCTATTAATGATCTTTTTAATCGAAATAGAGTTAATGATTTAAACTCTAGTCGAAATAGTATGTATGCCGTTTATTCTATGAACAGAAGTAATGACAATGTATGGGTTCAACAAGCTGGATTAACAGGAACACTACTTGAGGATAATAATTTAAATTATAATATCCAACAAGGGTATGCTCATAACGGTGGTGGTTATTCTGGAATGGTTTATGCTAACTATAAAGGGAAGTATGCTAATCTAGGGAGCGGATATAATTATAATAACGATTGGCATGAATTAAATTATAATTTAAATGGTGGTGTTGTTGCACATTCTGGTGGAATTACTTTAAGCCAACCTTTAGGCGATACAAATATTCTTATTAAAGCAAATGATGCTAATAATATTAGAGTTGAGAATGCTAATGGTATATTAACTAATAATAAAGGATATGCTGTTCTACCTTATGCATCTATTTATAAGAATAATCGTGTTTCTTTGGATATAAATTCGTTAGGTGAGAATGTTGAATTAGAGAATTCAATTCTAAATGTTGTTCCTACAAAAGGTGCACTGGTTCAAGCTGAATTTAAGACAAATATTGGTTACAGAGCAATGGTTACTTTATCAAAACAGAATGGTTCAGTGATCCCATTTGGTGCGATTGTTATTGATGAGGAACGTTCTGTGAGTGGCATAGTGGGTGATGATGGTCGAGTATTTATTTCTGGATTAGCGCCTGTAGGTAAGTTAAAAGCCAAATGGGGGCAGGCAGAAGATCAACAATGTTTATTTAATTATGAGATTAGCGAGACATCATCTAAAGAGAAAGGAATTTATTTTATATCTTCTACTTGTCAATCTGATAAATAACAACTTAATGGGTTTTTATGATGAGAATATTATTATTTATGATAATGGCCATTGCTTCAAATAGTGCTATTGCTGTTAACTGCATCAGTGGTTGTAATGCTAATGAAATTTCAACACTCAGCGGACAGTTAACAAAGAATGAAAATAAACTAGGGGTCACTAAAGATGCTTCTGATATTAATTTAACAAATAGAACAACATTAAGGTGGAATGCAGGTCAAGGACAAACCTGGGCAACATATTCTAATGGTAATATTCCTACAGCTAACACCAGTAATAATGATTGGGTATATTCAAGAATAGATGACTATATATCTGTAGCTTTAAGGATGACAAATAATTGTAGAACAATTTATGTTCCTTATAATGTACCAACTTTAAGTTCTACTTGTGGTCCTCGTTCTTATACTGAAGGTGAAGAAGGGGTCGTTTCTACACGAAAATATCAGACACGAATAAAAATAGATAAAGCGATTATTTCAGGTACTTATGTAAATAATATATTTGTTGGTGAATTTGGATTCTGCCAACCACAAAATTGCGCAACAAAACAAGCTGTGATCACTAAGTTATTTTTAAATCTTTCGATATCTGTACCACAATCTTGTGTGATTAATTCTGGTCAAGTATTAAATATTGATTTTGATAATATTCCTGCATCAAGTTTTAAAGAAGCGGGGAAAAGAGCGGAAGGAGTAAATACAATTTCGCGTAATTTAAATATTCAATGTGACAATATAGAGGCTAGTGCAGATTTGACAATGCGTTTACAAGCCGATTCTGTACGAGGCAATGCAATTGTTTCTAATAATAAAAGTGTTGGATTTATTATTGCGAACGCTAATGGTGCGGAATTAACCCCTAATGATTTATCTAGTTTTATTCCTTTTAAACTAAATGGAAATTCTGACTCTAATGTTACTATTAATGTGTATCCTGTCAGTATTGATGGAAAAACACCAGCAGAAGGTTCTGTGACATCTAGTGGTTTCTTAAGAGTCGATTTTCCTTAAATTTATATAGGCTCACATCATGAATGAGTTATTTTATAGTAACAGAATAATGCGCTCTTTATTATGGATACTATTTTTATTGATAGGGTGTTCAATATTTCGAGTTCAAGACGCAAAAGCTGAATTGGCAAATACCAATATCGTTATAAAAGCAAATATTGTTGCAAATACATGCAGAGTAAGCCCTGAATCAATGAATAAATTTGTAGATTTAGGTGTGTGGGGAACGAAAGATTTTCAGCAAAACAAAACAACAGAACCGATAAAGTTTACACTTAACTTAACGGATTGTAGTGTATTTACGACGGGAGTGAAAGTGACCTTTAAAGGGGATACTGATAATCAAGATAATACACTATTTAAATTGTCAGAAAATGACTCTGCAAAAAATGTTGGGATCGCAATTTTAGATAAAAATAAAAATAAGGTATTACCAGGTAAAAGTAGTGTTATTTATCCAGTAGGAACAATCAATAATATTGCTCTTGATTTTTATGCGCAATATGCATCAACAGGGGCAGCCGTTGTTAGTGGCAGTGCAAATGGCGAAGTTTTATTTTCTTTAGAATATCTTTAAATTATAAAGGGAACGTTTTAGTTCCCTTTATACATAAACTATTATGAGTGAATTTGAATAAAATCAAATCCAACCTTTAACCCGAAATTCTTTTAATGTTGCGACAAAATAGCTCATCTCTTCGGGTGTACCTAAAGTTAAACGGCTCCAGCCCAAAGCGGGTGGAAATTCACGGCCAACCATAATATTCGCGTCTTTCATTCTATTTTGATAGGTTTTTACATCGCCTTTAACTTTATGGAATATAAAGTTTGCATGAGAAGGTGCGTATTCAATATTGAGATCTTTTAAGGTATCAACGACTATCTGACGTGAAACATCAATCGATTTACGACTATATTCCACATAAGCTTTATCTTTTAGTGAGGCTAATGCGGCAACTGCACCTGCAGTGTTGGTATTATCAATAGAAACAAACACATCAACATCCGCAATAACCTCAGGTACAGCAACACCATAACCGACACGTAGCCCAGCTAAAGCATAAATTTTAGAGAAGGTACGAGTCACAATCAGGTTTTTATAACCCTCAGCCACTAGGGTAATTGCACTGACAAATGCAGGGGTAGAAACAAACTCGGCATAAGCTTCATCAATAATAAAAAAGACATTCTCTTTTGCTGATTTCACCCAATTCGATAGTTCTGCACTAGGGGTTAACATCGCCGTTGGGTTATTTGGATTGCACAAATAGACCATACTAATACCATCAAACTCTTGTGCTTTTTTCTGCATAGTTGCTAAATCGAAAGCTAGCGTTTTATCAACGGGTACTTTAACGATTTTTACACCTAAGGGTTCTGCATAAAGCTCGGCATAGTTAAATGTCGGATCAGGAACAATAAGTTGAACTGCTTTACCTTCTTTTTGTGCTTTGTTTGCCACAAATTGAACGGCTGCTTGAATTGTCTCAGATGAGCCATTTCCCAAGGTAATATGTTTATCTGAAAGTTTAAACTCTTTGCCTAATTCACTAATTAATTCGCTACGTGCATCATCTGGATATCTAAATGCATTGGGTAAAGCAGCAATAATCGCTTTTTGGGCGTTAGGCGACATACCTAATGAGTTTTCATTGAAATTAAGTAGTAACGGATTTTCTGCATTAAATGCCAATTTATTTTTCAGTGCTTCATTGGCATAAGCAGAGCTAACAAAGGAACTTAACGAAAGCCCCCCAATCACTAGGCTGGATGATGTTAAAAATGACCGACGATTCATGTGATGTTTTCCCAAGTAAATTATTCTATGTTTTATTAGTTCACATAGATTACTAAAAAGAAAACCAAAGTAAATATTTATGTAATAAAAATAATTAAATATTCATCTTTCTTAGTGTGGATCTTTGGAAAACATTGTCTAACACGGTTCAATATAATAAAAAAGGGAAATCGTTTATTAGATTTCCCTTAGATATTAATGGCTATTTATAGCTTTTATTCAGGAAAAGTTAATGTCGCGCCGGGTGCTTCACGACTAAGATGAATAAAATTCAGGTGTTTTTCATATTGGTCTAAAATATCTGTAATAATTTGCTCTTTGGTGTAATCCATTAAATCATTACCTTGTGTACCTTCCCATAAATATGTTTCTAAACGGTAATAATCTGATTTACCTCGACGAGCACGATAGGTAAATGCAGGTACTGAGTATTTTTGTGGCCAAATTTGATAAATAAAGTTCTGCTCTTGCGCAAGATCGACGACAAGTTCTAAATGATGTAAGCGTTCATTATCTTCAATTGGGTAGTAATTGAATTCAACTTTAGCCCCGCGCAATAAAAGTTCTTTAGCCACATCTTGCATTGCTGGCATACAAGTTAAATCTAGCATACGTTGTGTATATGTCGTTCCCGGAAAGTTCATAACTCGCCCTAAACGTTGTTTCCAATTCATAGTCGTATTGCCATAAAGTGGCGCGGGGGCATTGGTATTGAGTGAACTAACACGTCGAAAATCTTCTACTTTTAATGATTTATAAAGTCCCGCCATTATAAAGAAAATAACAAAACTAAAGGGCAATCCCATTATTATAGTCGTGTTTTGTAAGGCAGAAATACCATCAGCCATGAGCATACCCAATGTTAATAACCCAATGGCAATAGACCAGAAAATACGAAGCCAGTTAGGTGCATCGTTATTAACATGACTTAATTGAGAGGTAAAATTACCTAATACTAATGAACCAGAATCGGCAGAGGTGACATAAAATAATAGCCCTGTAATGGTGGCGACAGAAGCCGTTAAACCGAAACCAGGATAGAGTTCTAATAGTGAATAGAACCCTTTTTCAGGGGCTTCTAATACAGTTTGTGCTAATTCTTTATTGCCATGGATCACTTCATATAAAGCACTATTACCAAAAATTGATAACCATAGCAGTGTAAAAACAAAAGGAATAATCAATGTACCTATAACAAACTGTCTGATTGTTCGTCCTCTTGAAATCCGAGCCAAAAATAGACCAACAAAAGGGGACCATGCAACCCACCAAGCCCAGAAAAAGAGTGTCCAGCTATTCATCCAATCAGTTGGTTTATCAAATGCAAAGCTATTTAGTGTCATCCCCAAAAAGCGATTAGTATAATCACCGACATTCAATACCAATGCATTTAATAAAAACTCAGTATCACCAGCAAATAAGATAAATAAAATAAGCCCTAGTGCGAGCAATACGTTAAGTTCCGATAAAATTCTGATCCCTTTGTTAACACCTGATGTTGCTGAAATAACGGCCATAATAACCGATAACAGAATTAATCCGCCTTGAACACCTAATCCTTGGGGCAAGTTAAAAAGAACTTTTAAGCCATAATTAAGCTGTACAACACCAATTCCTAGCGTTGTTGCAATACCAAAAATAGTTCCTAAAACAGCAGCAATATCGACAGTATGACCAATTGGACCATAAATACGATTTCCAAAAATAGGATAAAGTGCAGAACGTATAGTTAAAGGTAAATTATAACGATAGCTAAAATAGCCTAGTGCAATACCAATTAACGCATACATAGACCAGCCCGTCAGGCCATAGTGGAATAAAGTCCACACCATCGACTGACGGGCTGCTTCTATTGTTTCACCTTCGCCGGTTGGCGGTAACATATATTGTGTAATCGGCTCTGCTACAGAGAAAAACATCAAATCAATCCCAATACCGGCCGCAAATAACATTGCAGACCAACTTAAAACACTAAATTCAGGTTTCGATTGTTCAGGCCCTAATTTGATATTTCCAAAACGAGATGTGGCAACAAAAATAACAAAAACAATGTATAACGTGGCCGCCAATAAATAGTACCAACCAAAGGTTTTTGATACCCATCCTAGTGTTGCCACAATCCAGGTATTTGCTGTTTCTGTCATCAAAATAGTGAAAAAAGAAAATGCTAAAATTAGCGTTGCGGAAGCGAAAAAAACGACAGAGTTTAGCTTATCTTTCTGTGGTTTTTTTGTGCTGTTAAGAGTTGTCATCAGAAATTCCAAAAATTTATTTATCTAAAAGTTAAAAGTTGCATTCTTTGTTAACTAATTGAATTAGTTGCAAAGATTCAATTTTTCACAATATCCTCCCAAATCAAATTGTAAATTAATTGTGATAAACAATAGTTAATATTGATTGAATGTTCAATTAAAAAAACGTTTAATAACTGTGTTCAATGTATTTTTTAGGTCTAAAAACATGCCGAAGATAGGAATGCAGTCGATACGTAAACAGCAATTAATCCAAGCGACGTTAGCAGTCATTAATGAGGTTGGAATGCAAGAGGCGAGCATCGCATTGATAGCTCGAAAAGCCGGTGTTTCTAACGGCATTATTAGCCACTACTTTCGTGATAAAAATGGATTACTGGAAGCAGCGATGCGTCATATTCAGTACCAACTCGGTTTTGCAGTAGCGATACGTTTAAGAATGTTAAGTGATGCAACACCAAAGCAACGCATTCAAGCCATTGTTGAAGGTAACTTTGATACGACTCAAACCAGTGAAGCTGCAATGAAAACATGGCTAGCGTTTTGGGCGAGTAGTATGCATCAGCCTAATTTGAATCGTTTACAAAAGGTTAATGATAAAAGGCTTTATTCCAACCTAAGTTACGAGTTTGGGCGTGTTCTTACCAAAGATCAAGCTCGTTTGGCTGCAAAAGGTTTAGCTGCATTAATTGATGGTTTATGGCTACGAAGTGCACTGAGCAATGTGCCTTTCTCTTTGGAGGAAGCCAAAACTATTACGAATGAATATATCGATATGCAACTGAAAAATCGGAGTTAAATAAAGACTGAACATACGAATAATAAGGAGAAAATATGTCAAACCCACCCTTACATAAACTCTATATTCATGGTGGATATGTCGATTGTGCAGAGCCGGAGTGTGAGCAATTTGATGCGATCAATCCAGCTAATGGCGATGTGATTGCACATTTACAATCTGCAAGTGAAGAAGATATCAATTGGGCAGTCGAAAGTGCAAAGCAAGGGCAACAAATTTGGTGTGCGATGACGGCGATGGAACGAGCACGAGTTTTGAGACGTGCTGTTGATATTTTACGCGAACGTAATGATGAATTAGCTCATTTAGAAACCTTAGATACAGGTAAGCCACTCTCTGAAACACGTTATGTCGATATTGTGACAGGTGCTGATGTTTTAGAGTACTACGCAGGTCTTATTCCCGCACTTGAAGGAACGCAAATCCCTCTTAGAGAAACCGCTTTTGCTTATACTCGCCGTGAGCCTTTAGGTGTAGTTGCTGGTATTGGTGCATGGAATTATCCCATTCAAATAGCATTATGGAAATCTGCGCCTGCACTTGCTGCGGGTAATGCCATGATCTTTAAACCAAGTGAAATGACTTCACTTACGGCATTAAAATTGGCCGAAATATACACTGAGGCAGGATTACCTAAAGGGGTTTTTAACGTCGTTACAGGAAAAGCTAATGTGGGGCAATGGTTAACGCAACATCCTGACATTGCTAAAGTTTCTTTTACTGGTGGAATTGAAACAGGCAAGAAAGTGATGGCAAATGCCTCTGCATCGAGTTTAAAAGATGTGACAATGGAACTCGGTGGAAAGTCACCTTTAATTATTTTTGATGATGCCGATTTAGATACCGCTGCGGATATTGCAATGATGGCTAATTTCTATAGTTCAGGCCAAGTATGTACTAATGGAACGCGTGTATTTGTACCAGAAAAATTAAAAAAAGCATTTGAAGCCAAAATCACTGAGCGTGTCTCCCGCATTCGAGTCGGTTCTCCTCTTGAAATGGACACTAATTTTGGGCCATTAGTCAGCTTTTCTCATCTTGAAAAGGTCTTAAATTATATTGAGTTAGGAAAAAGACAAGGAGCAAGATTACTTTGTGGGGGGCATCGCTTGTTAGACGGTGATTTTGCGCAAGGTGCTTATGTTGAGCCGACTGTTTTCACTGATTGCACGGATGATATGAAAATTACGCAAGACGAAATATTTGGCCCAGTGATGAGTATTCTGAGTTACCAAACCGAAGATGAAGTGATTATACGTGCTAATAATAGCATATATGGTTTAGCCGCAGGCCTTGTTACTAACGATCTTACAACTGCTCACCGTGTTATTCATCAATTAGAGGCTGGAATTTGTTGGGTTAACACATGGGGTGAGTCTCCAGCAGAAATGCCAGTTGGGGGTTATAAACATTCTGGAGTAGGGCGTGAAAACGGACTTGTCACATTACAGAATTATACGCAAATAAAATCTATTCAAATCGAACTTGGGGAGTTTTCATCCGTTTTTTAATCCATTCTTTTTTTAATGACTGAAACAGAGGAGATAACAATGGTCTATGACTACATTATTATCGGTGCTGGTTCAGCCGGTAACGTTCTTGCAACCCGCTTGACAGAAGATCCTGAAGTTACTGTGCTGCTCCTTGAAGCTGGAGGTCCGGACTACAGGTTCGATTTTCGTACACAAATGCCAGCAGCATTAGCGTATCCGTTACAAGGTAGGCGATATAACTGGGCTTATGAAACTGAGCCTGAACCTTATATGAATAACCGACGCATGGAGTGTGGTCGTGGTAAAGGGCTGGGTGGTTCATCGTTAATTAATGGTATGTGTTACATTCGTGGTAATGCTATGGATTTTGATGGTTGGGCTAAATTACCCGGTCTTGAAGAGTGGGACTACTTAAGTTGTTTGCCTTATTTTCGTAAAGCGGAAACGCGTGATATTGGTGCTAATGATTATCATGGTGATAAAGGGCCTGTGAGTGTCACAACACCAAAACAAGGCAATAATATTCTATTTCATGCGATGGTTGAGGCTGGTGTACAAGCAGGATATCCCCAAACCGCCGATCTTAACGGCTATCAGCAAGAAGGTTTTGGTCCGATGGATAGAACCGTCACACCTAAAGGCCGCCGAGCAAGCACAGCAAGAGGCTATCTTGATCAAGCTAAAGCACGCAAAAACTTAACGATAGAGACACATGCTACAACAGATATTATTGAATTTGAAGGTAAAAAAGCCATTGGGGTTCGCTATTTTTCGGGAGAAAATACCACACCTCACCATGCGAAAGCCAAGCGAGAAATATTACTTTGCGCGGGTGCAATTGCTTCGCCTCAAATATTACAACGTTCTGGGGTCGGACCTGAGGCAGTATTAAATGAATTTAATATCTCCCCCGTACATGTATTACCTGGTGTTGGGGAAAATCTTCAAGATCATTTAGAAATGTATTTACAGTATGAATGTAAACAACCCGTTTCACTTTATCCTGCTTTAAAATGGTATAACCAGCCTAAAATTGGTGCGCAATGGCTATTTCAAGGAACAGGGATCGGGGCAAGTAATCAATTTGAAGCGGGCGGTTTTATTCGTTCTAGTGAAAAGTTTGCGTGGCCTAATATTCAGTTCCATTTTCTGCCCGTTGCCATTAATTATAATGGAACCAATGCAGTAGAGGTTCATGGCTTCCAAGCGCATGTAGGTTCAATGCGCTCTCCAAGTAGAGGACGTGTAAAATTAACATCTACAGATCCTCATCAACATCCCAGTATTTTGTTTAATTACATGTCAACAGAACAAGATTGGGAAGAGTTTCGAGCCGCAATTCGGATCACACGAGAAATTATGGCACAACCGGCATTAGATGCTTACCGTGGTGAAGAAATTAGTCCGGGTAAACATATCCAAAGTGATGAAGAGCTTGATACCTTTGTTAGAGAACGAGCAGAAACCGCATTTCATCCTTGTGGTACTTGTAAAATGGGCACAGATGAAATGGCTGTTGTTGATAGCGAAGGGCGAGTGCATGGTATCGAAAACGTAAGAGTTATTGATGCGTCGATTATGCCTTTAATCATCACGGGCAATTTGAATGCAACGACCATTATGATGGCAGAAAAGATAGCGGATAAGGTGAGAGGGATTAAACCTTTACCGAAAAGTCAGGCTAAATACTATGTTGCAGATGATACTCCGGTGAGAAGACGAAATTAAGCGAATTATTTACAATATGCAAAAGAGGGATGAAAGTTCCTCTTTTGTGCTTTTATCAATAATTCCTTTTTATCGTTTTCAAGTTAAATAAGAAATGTTTATGTAAATTGAGGTTTGCGAGAGAGGAAACATGATTAATTTCTATCATAAATATTTCTAAATAAAATTACTTTATAAGTCGTATTCGAAATAACGAGATAACTTCAAGTAAAACAACGATTGTTCTGCCATTTTTGTGACGAATATCAACTCTCCATAATTGAAGCATTCCATTAATTATAATAAACAGACAACGAAAACGTTTGCATAATATTTTTATACAGATAGAATTCGTCAGATTTTTTTGGCCTGGTGAAATTAATAGGGGGTTAAAGTGTCTCAGGACAACAATTATAGTCAGGGCCCGGTGCCCATATCCGCAAGAAAGGGTGGATTGGCGTTAACCTTTGTGATGTTGGGATTAACGTTTTTTTCAGCCAGTATGTGGACTGGCGGCGCTCTTGGTACTGGTCTTTCCTTTAATGATTTCTTCCTCGCAGTTCTAATTGGTAATCTTCTTCTTGGTATCTACACCGCATTTCTTGGTTTTATTGGTTCAAAAACAGGTCTTACTACTCATCTCCTCGCGCGTTACTCTTTCGGTATTAAAGGTTCTTGGCTTCCCTCATTTTTACTCGGTGGTACTCAGGTTGGTTGGTTTGGTGTGGGTGTGGCAATGTTTGCTATTCCAGTAGGAAAAGCCACAGGTATTGATATTAATCTCCTTATCGCCATTTCCGGCATTTTAATGACCATCACTGTATTCTTCGGCATATCCGCTCTCACCGTTCTCTCTATCGTAGCTGTTCCTGCTATCGCTATCCTTGGAAGTTACTCTGTTTATCTTGCCATACATGATATGGGTGGGCTTTCAACATTAATGGCTGTTAAACCTGCTCAGCCATTAGATTTCAATTTAGCGTTGGCGATGGTTGTTGGTTCGTTTATCAGTGCGGGAACGCTCACGGCTGACTTTGTCCGCTTTGGACGAAACCCTAAAGTTGCAGTGATTGTCGCAATTATTGCTTTCTTCTTAGGTAATACATTGATGTTTGTCTTTGGTGCTGCAGGTGCGGCTTCTCTGGGGATGGCAGATATTTCAGATGTGATGATTGCGCAAGGATTATTACTTCCGGCGATTGTTGTACTTGGCTTAAATATTTGGACAACTAATGATAATGCGTTATACGCCTCTGGATTAGGTTTTGCCAATATTACGGGCTTATCAAGTAAGAAACTTTCCGTGATAAATGGCATTGTCGGTACACTGTGTGCATTATGGCTCTATAATAACTTTGTAGGTTGGTTAACCTTTTTATCTGCAGCAATTCCACCTGTCGGCGGGGTTATTATTGCAGATTATCTGATGAATAAAGCGCGTTATAACTCTTTCACTGTTGATAAGATGCAATCAGTTAACTGGATTGCGTTGCTGGCAGTTGCAATTGGTATTATGGCAGGGCACTGGTTACCGGGTATCGTACCTGTTAATGCGGTATTAGGTGGTGCAATTAGCTACGCGGTGTTAAATCCAATATTAAATCGTCGTGCAGCTCGACAAGCGGAGATAAGTCATGCTGGGTAAGAATATCGAACAAATTAATCATGCTCGTCTCGTTGGTAAAGAAGGTTTATGGCGCATTACGCTTAAAAACAACAAAATTGAAACGATAGAGCCACAACCTGAAAATAATTTTCATTCAGAAGCATTAGATGTGCAAGGTGGATTAGTTCACGCTCCTTTTGTTGAACCTCATATTCATTTAGATACAACACAAACAGCAGGACAGCCGAATTGGAATCAATCAGGAACATTATTTGAAGGTATTGAGCGTTGGGCTGAAAGAAAAGCGTTGTTAACGCATGACGATGTTAAACAACGTGCATGGCAAACACTTCAATGGCAAATAGCTAACGGTATTCAACATGTTAGAACACATGTTGATGTTTCGGATGCATCGCTGACAGCATTAAAAGCAATGCTGGAAGTAAAAGAAGAAATTAAACCTTGGGTTGATTTACAAATCGTTGCTTTTCCACAAGAAGGCATTTTGTCATACCCTAATGGTGAAGCTTTATTAGAAGAAGCATTAAAATTAGGTGCTGATGTTGTCGGTGCTATTCCACACTTTGAATTTACGCGTGAATATGGTGTTGAATCACTGCATAAAACCTTTGCATTAGCACAAAAATATGATCGTTTAATTGATGTTCATTGTGATGAAATTGATGATGAGCAATCTCGTTTTGTTGAAACTGTTGCTGCTTTAGCACATAAAGAAAATATGGGCTCAAGGGTAACTGCAAGTCATACAACCGCAATGCATTCTTATAATGGGGCTTATACTTCACGTTTATTCCGCTTATTAAGAATGTCTGGTATTAACTTCGTGGCGAATCCTTTAGTTAATATTCACTTGCAGGGACGTTTTGATACCTATCCAAAGCGTCGTGGTATTACTCGCGTAAAAGAGATGCTAGAAAGTAATATTAATGTCTGCTTTGGTCATGATGACGTTTTTGATCCTTGGTATCCACTAGGTACAGCAAATATGCTCCAAGTTTTACATATGGGGTTGCATGTGTGCCAATTAATGGGGTATGGCCAAATTGATAACGGATTACAGTTAATTAGCCACAACAGTGCTAAAACACTCGCTTTAACGGATTATGGTGTTGAAGTAGGAAACAGTGCAAACTTTATTATTCTACCCGCAGATAATGGTTTTGATGCTTTACGTCGCCAAGTACCGGTACGTTATTCCGTTCGTCAAGGTAAAGTCATTGCACAAACAGAACCCGCAAAAACAGAAATTATGTTAGATAAACCAACACTGGTTAATTATAAATAATCTGATAAGTTTTATTTTGGCGTAGCGAATAAGTTTACTAATGGCTTATTCGTTATTTTGAACTGCACCCCAAAAGTTGGACACCAACTTTGGGGTGTTTTTTATATCTGAAAATGAGATATAAGAAGAGCCGATTAGATTTTTACTATTGGTTGTTTTTTCTGATCAGTGCCGCTAATTGTGCAAGCTCTTCATCACTGGCTCGTTCAAAATCGTGAGATGAAAGATAACCCGGATATGTATCAAAGAAAATTTTCTGTTTGTTTTCAATGGGCGCCCATTTTGTCATATCACCAGTGCCGTGCATTGGACTCAGTTTACTATGAACATGATCAACCCCAAATCCTTCAAAAAACATGCCTGAACGGGAAACATCAGGGAATGTTTTATCTAAGATTTTCGCCACTTTTTTTGTGGCAATCACTAATAAAGCTAAGGCTTCATCACTAAGATCAAAAGCGTAACTTGGATAGTGTTTTTTAGGAATAACAACAGTAAAGCCTTTGGTATTTGGAAATATAGACAGAAATGCAAGGTGGTGTTCGTCTTCCCAAATTTTATGGCAAGGTGCCTTTCCAGCAACGATTTGACAGAAAATACAATTATCCATAGTAACCTCATAGCCAAAAATGAGCTGATATCTCAGCAAAATTAATGTTGAAAAGATAGCCCTATGTGTAATTTATTTCAAAATTAAACTAAATAATGACAAGAGAATCAAAATGATAAGAATCAAGGCAGAAGAAAGAGAATATTACAAAAGAAAACCCTTAGCGAGTCACTTAACTTACTAAGGGTTTGTAATAGTTGGTGAATTACAGTAGGTTTCTTTCCGCTAAATCAAGCGCAAAATATGACAGGATCAAATCTGCCCCAGCACGTTTAATTGAACCTAAAGTTTCCATTACCACACGATCTTCATCAATTGCACCCGCTAATGCTGCAAATTTAATTTGCGCATATTCACCGCTGATTTGATAAGCGGCTAAAGGCAATAAAGTACGTTCACGCACATCGCGAATAATATCTAAATAAGCGCCCGCTGGTTTTACCATCAGCATATCAGCGCCTTCTTGCTCATCAATTAATGATTCACGGATCGCTTCACGGCGGTTCATTGGATTCATTTGATAAGTTTTACGATCACCAATTAAGCGAGAGCCTGCTGCATCACGGAAAGGGCCATATAAGGCGGAGGCAAATTTAGTCGAATAAGAAACAATTCCTGTATCGCTAAACCCTGCTTTATCAAGTGCGGCACGAATAGCAGCGACTTGACCGTCCATTGCAGCTGATGGCGCGATAAAATCAGCACCAGCTTGTGCAGCTGCAACAGCTTGGAGACCTAAATTATGGATGGTTTCGTCATTATCAACATGTTCACCATGTAAAACACCACAGTGACCATGTGATGTGTATTCACAAAAACAGGTATCAGACATGACAATCATTTCTGGTACTGCATCTTTGCAAATACGAGACATGCGAGAAACTAAGCCATCACTTTTCCAAGCATCACTTCCGGTTTCATCAAGATGATGCGATACCCCAAAAGTCATGACAGTTTTGATGCCTGCTTTTGCAATGCGTTCAATTTCATAAGCAAGACGTTTTTCAGGAATACGAACGACACCTGGCATGCTTTTTATCGGTTGGTAATCATCAAGCCCTTCTTCTACAAATATAGGGAGAGCGAGATCATTTTTAGTTAGTGTTGTTTCTTGAAAGAGCGCACGCAGGTTTTCGGACTGGCGTAGTCTTCTTAAACGCTGGATGGATTGTTCGTTGCTCACAATATCTCCTTTTTATGGCCAGTACTAACAAGTATTTACCGAGGTATTATAAACCTTAATATCGATAGATAGATACTGCATAATTGATACTCGTTATACTTCAAGCTGAAGCGTTGTTGATTGTATTCACTCACACTCGTCACATAATTATGTATGCCCCTAGCGATTCGTTCATTTGTTGACTCGCTATATCTTGAATTATTTAGACAGACGGTTGCGGTCTAAGAAGTGGGAAGCCTCGCCCGACAGGGCGGGGAGCAGTCACGGTATAGAAAGTCATTTATAGAGAAAGAGAAAAAAGCAAAAGAAAAGGGAAAACGAATAAGTGATAAAGAAGGCGAAATAAAAAAGAGCAGGATAATTTCTACTCTTTAAATTGATTGCTACTCATTTTTTAATGAGAAGATTATTTTTTTGGCTCTTCTAATGCCGCGACCATTTGAATTTTACAAGCAGCAACAATTTGAGTTAACCCGTCTTGGAATTCTGCCCGAGAGCCAATTTCAGATTTAGCTTCACGTAAAGAATTAACAACCTCAATAGCACCTTCTGTGAATTGCGCTTCAGTTGCTTCCAGTTTTGCAAAATCAAATTTCTTTGCATTCAGAGAGGCCATTGCATCTTTAGCAATTTTCTCTGCTGGTTCTTTTGTATCATAAGCTTTAATTGAGATATCTTTAAAGGTATCGCAGTAATCATCAGCCATTTTTGTTGGATTTGCAAAAGCAACAGCAGGTAATAATAGCAGAGATAAGAGAAGTGGTTTCATTTTAGCCTCATGTTTATTTTTAGTACGTACTCATTAAGTGTAACATATAAACAGTAGTGACGATAAATCAGAATAAGTGTAAAAATATAAATAGTTAATATTTTTAATCCTATTGATTTTAGCTATTTTTACTATAATTGTGTTTAGGGACAATAAGCTAGCAAATTTTGACTTAATAAAATTTTACAATTCACAATAAATAAAATAACACAAAATATAATAATATTAGGATTTATCTTTATTTACATTTTATACGACTAGTTTTTATTTGTATTAAGAGTAACTAAATGTACGTTTTAAATATAAAAATTAGAACAAACAAGAGGTAAGTGATCATCACGGAGCATTAACATAATTTTAATGTATTGTATTTAATAGGTTAATCTATGTTTGAATAGGTAATAATAACAAAGCTTCTAATTCTATTATTTAATCTAAATAACATTAAGAATATTAAACAAAAAAAATTTGATAGAAGTGATTAGATAAAAAACGAAAAAAATTCATTATCATTTTGATAGTATGAAAATAATTTGAATAGAAAAATTGAAAGGGATAAAAGAGAAAAAAATCCCCTCTATAGGGATAGAGGGGTAGCTAAATGAATAAAGAATGGTTTATTTCGAGATTGAGTATATAGGAAATTTTAAACCCATTTTTGTTTATTTGTGCAGCACAAAAAGTTTAGAAAACAGAATAAAAATATGTGCAAATACTCAATTAGGAAATAAACGTATTATTGACGATAGGCTGTTTTAATTTGGCTAATCGTATTACGGAATGTCTCTGCTTGTTTTTCGTCATCAACTTCTGCAATTGCACGTTCAATATTTAAAATAACACGTCCAGCATCTGCTTGACCTAATGCTTTTAACATATAGGTGACTAGTGTTTTTAAGCAAGCCACTTCTTCTGCTAATGTTTCCACATCTGCTTGTGTTTTAAACTTCTCGTTCATTATTTACGTTCCTTTGTCTTCAATTTATAAATCATATCAAGCGAGATCATTAGAATAGCAAAGTCTCAGCAAGGTATGAATAGTGATAATGAAAGCATTTTATCATATTGAAATAGTTAGCATGATAAAGAGACAAAATAGCCAGCGAACTCATTTATTTGTTGAAATCACGCTATACTTTGAACGTTAATACAAACAGAATGTGGCAAAGCAATCATTGCAAGAAATAAGAAAAAATGCAGAAAAAAGGAGGGGAATAATATGAATGAAGAACAATTATTACAGGCAATCACTCATTATCCCGCACTTTATCAGCGCAAATCAGGCGATACACATAAAGGGACATTTGGCACATTAGGTATTGTAGGTAGTGCAGAAGGAATGAGTGGTGCTATTGTGTTGGCAGGTAAAAGTGCGTTAAAAGCAGGGTGTGGAAAAGTATTTCTCGGTTTTGCTCAGCCACAACTTCCTATCCCTTTTATTGATAGTGCACCAGAGCTTATGCTTAAAACAGCACAAGAATTGATAAATCAGCAAGACATTTCTGCTTGGGCGATTGGTTGTGGATTGGGATTATCTGCAAATTCTGAAAAGATCTTATCAATAGCTTTAGCACAGCGTAATGAAAATAGACCCTATGTGTTTGATGCAGATGCATTAGTGTTAATGGCTAAATTTAAATCAAAACTCTCACTTAATCAGCACTGTGTATTAACGCCACATCCTAAAGAAGCCTCTATTTTGCTTAATTGCACCCCCAATGATATTCAAAACAATAGAGAAGAAGCGGCAAAAGAAATTGCGAAGATTTATCATTGTTGGGCAATTATTAAAGGTCAAAATACCGTCGTGACTTCTCCGAAAGGTGAAATCACAATTAATACAACCGGTAATAGTGGATTATCAACAGCAGGGAGTGGTGATGTGCTAACAGGCGTGATGGGCAGTTTTTTAGCACAAGGAATGACAATGTCTGATGCGGTAAGAAGTGCAGTTTGGATACATGGAATGTCGGCGGATATCTTAGTTAAAAAAGGTATTGGTCCAATAGGGTTAACTGCATCAGAATTGATTGATACGATCCGCAATATTCGCAATCAAATATGGTCGTTAACACAGCAACATAATGCAAACTATTTTGAATAATCACTTTTATTTTTTAGCTTAACATATTAATAATTAAAGTAGGTTTATATTAAGATTAGGTTGTTTTTAGTTAATTCACTCACAGTAATCTTTGGGTTATTGCGATAGGATTAAGGCAAATGGAGAGTTGAGAGGGGTTATTATGTATAAAACGATTTTAGTGCCTATTGATATTGTGGAAGAAGAGTTAACCAGTAAAGCGGTACGACATGCTGTGTATTTAGCAAAAGAAACAGGAGCTAATTTACATTTAATTCATGTTCTTCCTATCTCTTCAGCAATCATTAATGCTTATTCATTGGGTTATCCAGAAATTAAAGATAAAGCAACAGTAAAAGCAGAAAATGATATGCAAATGTTGGTAGATTCGGTAGATTTGCCTGCTGAAAAGGTCGCTTATACGGTTACTTTTGGCTCACCTCGTGATGAAATTCTAGTCACAGCAAAAGATATTCAAGCAGACTTAATTGTGATTGGCTCACGTAGACCTAATATTAGCACTCATTTATTAGGCTCTACAGCTGCGGGCGTTGTTCGCTATGCTGAAATTTCAGTGTTAGTTGTTCGTTAATATATTACTAATATGCTATGAGCATCCCTCATAGCATATTTTTTAGTTTTTTTGCGTAGCTTATCTTATTTATTTAATCAGCAGTTTATTGAATAAACAGTCTAGAAAGTGGATAAGAATGGAAAAATTTACCGAAGAACTTTTAAGGCTCGATCATTTTATTCTACGCATCTTACGCTATTATGTAATAGGCTCTATTTTCTTTTTTTTAGGATTATTACCAGGCGTATTAGGATTTTATTTAATTGAAGGACATACCTTTATGGAATCTTCATTAAATGCAATCTCTATGTTAAGTGGTCAACCTGTAGAGCCAGCACCTGCAACCCCAACAGGACGCTTTTTTATTGCAATCTATGGTTTATTTCTTCAGTGTGTTTTTATTTTATCAATTGGGCTTGTAGTGACACCTTTTATTCATCGACAATTGCATAAATGGCATCTTGAGGAAGATTAAATAAGCAAGCTGTGGGTTTAACGCTACAATAATAAACAGACAATAATCTGATAATGAGGAGTTGCTATGTACAAGACAATTCTAGTACCTGTTGATATTTCAGAAGATGAGTTAACGACTAAAGCCTTACAACACGCTGTTTATATTGCCAAATTAGAAGGTGCGAAACTGCATCTTTTCCATGCTATTCCTGATATTTCACGTTTCTCTATTAGTTATAGTTACCATTATGACATGCTCAGTTCTTTTGCAAATAAAGCACTTGAGCGTGTACAAGAACAACTGCAAGAATTAGCTGATAGTATTGATTTGCCAAATGAACAAGTTGAATTTTCAGCTGTATTTGGTTCTGCTAGAGATAAGGTTTTAGAGCTTGCTGAAAAAATTCATGCTGATTTGATTGTAATAGGCTCTCGTCGCCCAAGTATTTCAACACACCTATTGGGATCAAATGCATCAGGTATTGTCGCTTATGCTAAGCAATCCGTGTTAGTCGTTCGCTAACATTTGTATAAAATTAGAAAATAGTATGCAACCCCTAGATCTCTATTTAGGGGTTTTTATTTTTTGGTTCAAGCCTTGTCATTTTAAATTGATTTGTGAATGTAATTGCTTAAATTAGTTTATAAAGCACTTGTATGCGTGTTTTTTATTAAACCAGTGATAGCCATTTGATTGAGCAAGCTAAAAATAAGAGAGCGTAATTTATCATGATACCGTGCTTCTTATGTCAATATTTATATCCATCCATCTATAAAATTGATCTGCTTACTGCCTAAAATATTTTATTTGTTCATAATAGAATTGAAAGATGATAGAACGAGGAGCGAGCTATACGATAAATTTTATAGTAGTAATAGCTCGTTTTGATTAAAACTAAGGCATAGTATGGATAATGAGATAATGGCAGAGTGCACTGCCATTTCACAAGATAAACAGCGTGAAATTACCAAGTTATGTATTCAAACTGCGTTGTTGCTATTGCAACATGGTGCAGAAAGTATGCTGGTTGAACAGCTTTCTACTCGCCTAGGTTTAGCTTTAGGTGTACATCAAGTCGAAAGTGCAATTTCTGCTAATGCGGTTGTATTAACCACGATTGTTAACGGGCATTGTCAAACATCAACACGAAAGATAGCCGACCGTGGCATTAATATGCATGTTGTGACAGAAGTTCAGCATATTGTTATTTTGGTTGAACATCATCTTGCAGATATTCATGAAGCAAGAAAACGATTTGAGCATATAAAACCATTACGT
This sequence comes from Proteus faecis, assembly GCF_030286765.1. Lineage (NCBI taxonomy): Bacteria > Pseudomonadati > Pseudomonadota > Gammaproteobacteria > Enterobacterales > Morganellaceae > Proteus > Proteus faecis. The sequence continues at coordinate 179,687 of NZ_JASVWV010000004.1, read as the reverse complement.
TATCCACGTTGGGCGATTATTTTTATGGTTGCCTTATCGTGTGGTTGTTTCTCTAAACTAAATGGTGGTAATTGGGATGGCTTTTTAGTTTCGACTATTGGTGGTGGCTTTGGTATGTTTGTCCGCCAAGTATTAACACATCGCCAAATGAATCCATTAATTAATTTCTGTATTACGGCATTTGTGGCGACTTCAGTCTCAGGTCTATTATTAAAACTCTCTTATTTTCAAGCTACGGCGACTATTTCAATGGCTGCTAGCGTCTTATTATTAGTTCCCGGATTTCCTTTAATTAATGCTGTTGCTGATATGTTTAAAGGGCACGTTAATACTGGTTTAGCGCGTTGGGCAATGGCAACAATGTTAACATTGGCAACCTGTTTAGGGGTTATTTTAGCCATGGCAGTATGGGGATTAAGAGATTGGGCATAATAACGATAATTCTTACCTTGATTGAAGATATGATTTTAGCAGCTATTCCTGCTGTGGGTTTTGCGATGGTGTTTAATGTGCCTATAAGAGCATTAAAATATTGCGCACTATTGGGAGCAATAGGCCATGGCTCTCGTACTCTATTAGTAATGAGTGGTATGAATATTGAGTGGGCAAGTTTTTGTGCTGCTATTTTAGTGGGATGCATTGGTATTCAGTGGTCACGCTGGTGGCTTGCACATCCTAAAGTCTTTACTGTTGCAGCTATTATTCCGATGTTTCCCGGAATAAATGCATATATAGCGATGATCTCGGTGGTGAAGTTAACGCAAATTGGTTATAGCGCAGAAATTTTTGAAGCTTTAGTTACGAATTTCCTTAAAGCTTCATTTATTGTCGGTGCGCTTTCTATCGGGCTATCTTTGCCGGGATTATGGTTATATCGCAAGCGTCCGAGTGTATAATGACTTACATCGCGTGTTGCAGAGAGTTTAATGTAATATCCAATTCATTTTTATCGGAAATAATAATTTGAATTCGTAATTTATTTTCAGATTCTAAACTGGCATGTGCTTTAACATCTTCGTTATTCGCATGCTTTTTTGTTATTTCGACTAATTCATCCATCAAATTCAGCATATTCTCATTCATTTTTAAGCTTCTCCAAATCATTGATGGATTAAACCATAGCAAATCCCTTTTACGTTAATGTCGAGAATAACGGCTTTTTCTATCACCATTCACGCTTATTGTTTTATTTTTTCTATAAAAAATAGCTAGAAAGATTGCCAAAAATAAATAAAAAAAAGGTAAGATTAGGCGAAATAAAAATAAGATTATCAGTTGGTTATTAAAGATAATTCTTATTGGGTTTAATAAAACAAAGAGTAAGGCAGATACCACTTTGAGAAAAATATTACACTATACCGCGGTTGTGTTGGGTTTGTTTTTTATTACGCTAAATATTCAAGCACAGGCACCTGAAAATTTTACAAAAGCGAAAGAGATAGCAAAAGAACGTATTTATTATGATCAAAATCAAAAGTCACAAGGTACTATTTATTGTGGTTGTGATTGGAAATGGGTAGGTAAATCTGGAGGGCGTGTTGATTTAGCCAGTTGTGGCTATAAAGTCAGAACCCAGCAAACAAGAGCGGAACGTATAGAGTGGGAGCACATTGTACCTGCATGGGTTTTTGGGCATCAACGTCAATGTTGGCAAAATGGAGGCAGAACTAATTGTGTGAAAAATGATCCTATATTTGGCAAAATTGAAGCTGATTTACACAATTTAGCACCATCTATTGGTGAAGTTAATGGTGACCGTAGCAATTTTAGTTTTGGCCAATTACCTGTACAAGCGCCTTACCAATATGGTCAATGCCGTAGTCGCGTTGATTTTGCTTCACGGACTTTTGAACCTCGTAATGAAGTTAAAGGCCAAGTAGCAAGGGTGTATTTCTACTTACATGATCGCTATAACCTTTCTATGTCTCGTCAGCAACAACAGTTATTAATGGCTTGGGATAAAGCTTATCCACCAACAGCATGGGAAAAAGAGCGTGATAATCGTATTGCTCATATTGTTGGATATCATAATCCCTTTGTAACAGGTGAAATGAAATGGCAGTTAGGGCATAAAAATAGTGGTATCGGATTAGCTGCAACAAATAGTACGCAGACCACTAAAGCTAAAACTGAAACAGTTAAACCCGTAGATACATCACAATCTCAAGATATTAAAGGTAATGTAAATAGCAAGATCTACCATTTTGCACATTGCTCTGGTTATAAAACAATGTCAGATAAAAATGCGGTTTTGTTTAAAACAGAGAGGGAAGCTATTAAGGCCGGTTACCGTTTAGCTAATAACTGTAAACAGCCCTAATCGTACTACATCCAACGACGAACGTGGCGACAATATTGTTGCCACGCTTGTGGAAATAACTCACTTAAAATTTTCTCTTCACGTACTATCGTATAGCGATCAGTAATAAAATAAAACGCAATTGCAGCCCCCAAAAATCCCCAATTACCAAAAATAAAAAACAACCCAATACTAATATCTAAAAAACCGAGATACATAGGATTGCGACTTATTTTATATGGGCCACTTGTCACTAATTGTCGAGGTGTGTGATTGGGATTAGGAGACGTTTTTTGTTTAATAAAAAATGAGAGGCAGTAAAAAAGCCAAATCCCAGAAGTCGTAATGGTAAGCAAACCAAGGTAAAAAAAGAAGCCCATTTTGATAGAGCCAGAGTGAAGTTCAAAACCAATAAATGGAATTAGGTTAAGTAGTAACCAATAAATAAAAGGTAATCGCAAGAAATTCATTTACTCCCCCTAAAATAACACTTATTTTTTTGTTAAGTCCATCTGGTTATAAATCATCTCAGTGTTGAAAATATTTTTCTTTTGTCATTATACTGTCATAAAGCTTCGCTAATTTTCACTCTAACTCCATGATGGGGAATATGAATGACAGAAGCAATGGAAATATCTCATTACTCACAGAAAACCGGCAACAACCGTTCATTGATGTTTAATGTTCAGGATTGTGACCGGTTTTTTTGTTTTCCGCGACTAAACAGAGTCTGAAGGGGACTCATCGGTAAGTGAATGAAATACAAACAGAGATGTCGATGACTTTTTGAAGACTAACAAGGGTAAATACCACTATGAGTAGACAAAAAGCAGCAACACGTTTACGCCGAGAAAATAAACGCACTTCACGTAAAGAACAACGTAATGGGGCATACCGAGATAATGTTATGGTTTTACCGGGATTTGGAGATATTGATACTATTGGTATGGCGAGAGAAAAACGTGATGAACGTGTGTTATCTCCTCGCAATGAAGTGCAACGCCAATATATGAATGCAATAAAACATCAGAATCTTATTTTTGCCACAGGGGAAGCCGGCTGCGGTAAAACGTTCCTTAGTGCTGCAATGGCTGCTGATGCTTTAATTAATAAAGAAATAGAACGTATCATTGTTACTCGACCTGTGTTGCAGGCTGATGAAGATCTCGGCTTCTTACCTGGTGATATTGCTGAAAAGTTTGCACCCTATTTTCGTCCTGTTTACGACGTATTAGTTAAACGTTTAGGTGCGTCATTTTTACAATATTGTCTACGGTCTGAAATCGGTAAAGTCGAAATTGCGCCTTTTGCTTATATGCGAGGTCGTACTTTTGAAAATGCATTTGTTATTTTAGATGAAGCACAGAATGTTACGGTAAATCAAATGAAGTTATTTCTAACCAGAATGGGCGAAAATGTCACTGTTGTGGTTAATGGTGATATTACACAGTGTGATTTACCTGCTAGCGTACCTTCTGGATTAGCGGATGCACTTATTCGATTTGAGGCGAATAATCGAGTGGGGGTGATTAAATTTATGCAAGAAGATTGTGTACGCTCTACATTATGCCAGCATGTATTAGCTGCTTATAATAATTAAATAGAACAGAAGAGTTTTTATATAGAGCGATAAAGGCCACATTAATATGTGGCCTTTATCATTATTTTTTAGGTTTTGTTTTTATCTATTTTTATTAATCAAGGAATAATTAATTCAAATAAATAATTCCAATGATGTTTTTTAGTATCTTTTTTCGATTTATTGTTAATAAATTAATTGTTATTGTTTTTATATTTATTGTTTTTTGAGTTTATAGTATGTCAATTTAGTGATGAAATGAAAATTCAATGTTTTATATGTTGGTAAAGAGTAGTTGTTAATTATATTTGACTTAAATCACAATTTTTAAAAAATAAAAAAATTTATTTGTTGAGTTTTTAAAGTATGGCTAATATCAAATTGACTAGGGTATCCTTTCACACCTTTAGTTAATGATGGCAATAATAGAATCTTATTTTTGCTAATTAAATATTTATCTATTCTGGAGTTATATATGTTTAAAAATAAACTCCCACTGTCATTATTATCAGTGGCTATATTGTCGTCGTCGGCATTTGCTGCAACAAATAGCGCTGGGGGAATAATTTCTTTCTCTGGTGCTATTAGTGATACCACTTGTACTATTAATGGAGGAAATAGTGCGGACTTTTCTATTCTATTAGATCCTATTACCGTAACGGATGCAGGAACAACAGCAAATACTGTTATTGCCAAAAATCAAAAAGAGTTTGCTTTGACATTCTCTGATTGCGCTCCAGCATCTACACCAAGTGGCAGTAATTTAAAGATACATTTCTCATCTGCAAATACTATTTCAACAAGTGGATTATATTTAGTTAATGATACTGCAAATGAAAATGATCCATTAGTTGCAAAGAATGTTGGCTTTAGTTTATCAACACCTGCTGCGCCAACAGTTGCTATACCTCTAAATGCAACTTTTGATACAGGTATTAAAGGCGATAAAACGGCGCCAGATTCAGATACTCTACGCTTAATTGCCAGTTACTATAAAACAAATGCAACCGCAGCTAAAACAGGACCCGTACACTCTAACGTTATTTATACAGTATCTTATTTATAATATAAAAAGCCAGACTCATGGGTCTGGCTTTTTTGGGTGCTTATAATGAAAAAATTAATATTACTTTTAATTATCTTGATATTACCTTCGGCTGTATTAGCAAACATTATTATTAATGGTACCCGCGTTCTTTACTATGAAGGTGTTGATAGTGTTAATATCGAATTGACAAATAATGGTGATTTAGCTTCTTTGGTACAAAGTTGGATAGATGATGGAAATATAAATTCAACGCCTGAAGATGCGAATTCTCCTTTTTATTTATATCCGCCGATTGTAAAAATTGCAGGAAGGCAAGGGCAAACATTAAGAATAAAAAATTCCGATAAGATACCATCGGAAAATCTTGAAAAAGTATATTATTTAAATGTATTAGATATTCCAGAAAATGTGGAAGCATTAAAAGGAAAGAGTTATCTTCAATTAGCAATGAAAACAAGAATTAAAGTTTTTTATCGCCCTAAAGGACTTACTGATAACCCAGAGACTGTTAATGAAAAAATCACTTACCAATTAAATGGTAATAAAGTTCTAGTAAAAAATAACTCACAGTATCATTTCACAATAGCATCTATTTCTACACAAGAAACACCTCGTATTACGCTTGTTGATTCTGAAATGATCCCACCGTTATCTTCTCGTGAGTTACCATTAATTAATACATTAAAAAGTAATTCCGTTGTTGTTATTTATGTTGATGATTTTGGTGTTTATAAATCACAGAATATTAAACTCTAATCGAGATAACATCGTGAATAATCCAAGATATCTCTCAATCCTTATTTTTTTAGGAATACAACATTACACTCAGAATCTGTACGCAGAGGGATTTGATACCTCTTTGCTTGTTGGGAATTCAAAGAATGGAGATATTTCACGATTTTATATTGATGATAAAATTCCTGAAGGAAAACAACTTGTTGATGTTTATGTTAATCAAGAATGGAAAGGGCAATTTGAAATAAATGTAATGGGTGAACATGCAGAGATTAGTTTTGAGCCAGTAGATGTAAATAAATTGGGCTTAAATTTATCTTTATCCGCAAAACAAAAACTGGCGCAACAAAAGACAATATTATCAAATGAATTGGCAAAAGGGGTAACATCGGTATTAGATATAAACAAATTAAGACTTGATATTAATGCTCCCCAAATTTCGGTGAAAAAATCAGAAGTTGGGTATGTTGATCCGAGTTATTGGCAACAAGGTATTTCTGCCCTGATTTTGTCTTATAATTTAAATTACTATAACTATAAAGAAAAAAAAGGAAGTAAAAGTAATAACGAAAATTTTTTTGCCAATATTCATTCAGGTATTAATTTAGGTGCGTGGCAGTTTAGAGATGAGTCTAACTACTCTTATTATTCTCATGGTAACAGCCAATGGAAAAACAATACACGCTATGTTTATAAGGCGTTTAGTCAGATAACTTCTGGATTAACAATTGGTGATTTTTATACGCCAGCAACACTTTTTACTAGCATTTCATTTAGAGGAGCATCGTTGGCAACAGAAATGGGAATGCTACCTAACTCAAGTCAAGGTTTTGCTCCTATTATTCGAGGTGTTGCACAAACAAACGCATTAGTTAGTGTTTATCAAAATGAAAATCTAGTTTTTCAAGAAAATGTACCTCCGGGCGAGTTTTCTTTTCGAGATATTCAACCCACAGCCGGTGGTGGTGATCTATTAGTGGTTGTTCAAGAAGCAGATGGTAGAAGAGAGTCATTTACGGTGCCATTTTCAGCCGTGCCCGACATGCTAAAAGAAGGTGTATATCGCTATAACGTGATACTGGGGGAGTCACGGATTAATAATACTGATTACCGACCTAAATTTGCACAAGGTGAGTTTCATTATGGCTTAAGTAACCTTGTTACACTTTATGCTGGAGGCATTGCCAGTGAAGATTATTACTCTGCGTTGATAGGTAGTGGTTGGAATTTTAGATTTGGGGCAATTTCAGCAGATATAACACATGCAAGCGCAGATTTACAGTCGGGTAAAAAAACCGGACAAAGCTTTCGTCTCGCTTATAGTAAATATATGGATGCAACATTAACCAATTTAACATTGGCTGCTTATCGTTATTCTACTCGTGATTATTATAGCTTTGTAGATTCAATTTATGCCCATGACAACTATAAAGCTTGGAAAGATTATCAAAATAATATTGTTCAACAACAAAATAATAATAATGCAATATCTGATCTTGATTTATCAACGTTTGATGCACTACGAGGTTCTAGAGCAAAAAATACGTTTACTATAAATCTTAATCAATATTTGGGTGGGCAGCGTGGTGTTGTTTTTCTTTCAGGGACACATCGAAACTATTGGAATACGGATGAGAGTAATCGCGAGTATCAGTTAGGCTATTCAAATAATTATAAAGATATTGCATATAATCTTTCTGTCTCAAAGTTAAGAAATTACGATAATCAAGAAGAGACTCGTTATTATTTTAATATTAGTGTGCCGATTTCATTTTTTGATAAAAGAGCCAATATTAATACTTCAATTTATGCGGCTGATTCACGTTACCAGCAATCTACAATTAGTATGAGTGGAACAGCAGGTAAAGATGATCTAGTTAATTATACTTTAACAGGTTCAAATCAAACAGGTGGAAATAATTTAGTCGGCGCAAATGTCAGTTATCGTCATCCATATAGCACATTATCGGCATCTTATACGGAAGCAAATAATTATCGCCAGGGAGGATTAGGTGCTCGAGGAACAGTTGTTGCCGTACCTAATCATATTGTTTTTTCAGGTAATACAGGGAATACCTATACTCTTATCGAAGCACCTATGGCCAATAATATGATGGTTAATGGAAATAAAGCCACATTAACTAATAATCAAGGGATAGTATTAGTGCCTAATAGTATCCCTTATCGTACAAATAATTATACTTTAACAAATACAGAAATGCCTTCAAATGCCGAGCTCGTTGGAAATACAACTCAGGTTGCTCCGTATTTAGGCGCAGTTAATTACCTCACATTAACAACGGATAAACGTAAGACATTTATTATTAAAGCATCTTTAGAAAATAATGAAAGTTTACCTTTCGGTACAGAAGTTTTAAATAGTAAAAAAGAGAGTATTGGTTATGTCGGACAATCAAGTGTGCTTTATTTAAAAAGTGATGAGTTACCTTCTTCACTCTTTATAAAATTAAATAAAGCTGAAAAGATGGAATGTGTTGTGGAGCATTTAATAAATACGATGGATAAAAATAGTAATATTTGTCGATAAAGGAAAGCGCTATGAAATCACCAGCTTTTATATTTATAATTTTATTAGGTGCGATAAGCCAACAGGCAATTGCTAATTGTAAACCTGAGGAAACTATTACGGCACCCAATATTAACTTTGATTTATCTACAGATTTAAATGCAACTTCAACAACTGTAACAAAAACGAGTAGAACAATATTTCCGGGTACCTTTAAATGTAATGCAAGAGGAGTATTATTTCCTAATACTGTGGGTATTGCCTCACCTTTTAATGATGGTCGAACGGGAACAATTGGTTTTAATGGTGGGAAACAGTTTGTCTCTATTACATTAACAGCATTAGAAAAAGATAATGTAACGAATATTTCAGCGGGAACACACCCTGCATCAGATTTAGATACTAATTTCACCTTAAAATTTACGCTATTGAGTAGTAAACCCTCGACCAATTATAAAGAGGTGAGTGGAAGTACAGCTATTGTTAATCCTGTTATTTTAGCGTCAGATGCATCGAATGTTGGATTAGTTCAGTGGTTACTTAATATTGTTATTAAACTTGTGCAATTCTTATTAACGTGGCAATGGCCAGTTGATCAAAATGATATTTTTTTACAACCAATGCTAATTACTTATAATCCTGTCATGACAACCTGTAATTTTTCTAATGCGGGTTTAGTTGTTTCATTGCCATTAATCAGTGTAAAAGATGCAAAAACGGTAGATAAAGCAGGATACACGCCTTTTACATTAAATTTTACGTGCCAAGACTTTTTAAGTGGTTCAAAAGCGTCTAGAAATATTAAGATGTTTTTATCAAGCCAAAGTTTATTGGCGACAGACAAAACTATATTAACTAATACAACAGCGCAAGGTGCTGGGGGGATCGGATTGCGTGTAGTAAAAAGCGATAATATCAATAGCCCCGTTATTTTTTCTGACAATATTAATTCTCAAGGCAGTGCGACCAGTATTTTCAGTGTTAATCAAGGTAACAACTTATCCTCTGCATTTTCGATAAATATGGGGGCTTATTATTATCCTTATAGTATTAATTCAGTTACTCAAGGGAAAATAACAAGTACTGCCACATTAGTGATGTCTTATGACTAAAGAGTGTATCTAATGAAAAAAATAATAAATGTTAGTTTTATTTTATTATTTATGCTTATAACATCCATAGCAAAGGCAAGTGTGGTACTTGAGCGTACACGTCTAATTTTTCCCATGGACAAATCAACACTATCATTGCAAATTTTTAATCACAGTGAACAGCCAACATTAGTTCAATCTTGGATAGATGATGGTGATATTTCATCAACGCCTGAGACGACAACAGCACCTTTTATTGTAATTCCTCCTATAATGAAAGTTTCAGCTAATGGGGGAGTACAATTAAAAATACAACAATTAGAAAATAAATTGCCTCAAGATAGAGAATCTATTTTTTATCTTAATGTGCTTGATATTCCACCTAAACCTGACAGTAGCGAAAATGCAAATACGTTACAATTAGCATTACAAACTCGCATTAAGCTTTTCTATCGCCCTAAACAACTCGAATTAACGAGTAGCACTATTTTTAAACAGATTGAGATTATAAAGAAACAGCAGAATTTAGAGATTAATAATCCTTCAGCTTATTTTTTTACGATTTCAAAAATGTATACACAAGAGAATATAGAGCAATCTTTAATTCAGACCACCATGATAGCACCTTTCTCAAAACAGGAAGTCGAATATAAAGGGCGAATTGATACTAACCAAGTTATTACAGTTATCTATATAGATGATGATGGAAATTATCAGCAAGATAAGAAGAATATACATTAGTTATATTTTTATAATAAAAAAGGCTGCATATTACTGAAGGAGTTAATATGCAGCCCGTACAGCCAACGCTTAGTCTTTAATTTATCACTTAGCTTACGTCTTCGTTATCCATCACATGGTGACGTTCAGCGTGATAGCCTTCTTCGTCATAACCAAAACGCCAATAGGGAATAGCATAAATTAAGCTACGATCGAAACCGTTATCACGGCGAATATGGCGTCTTAATGCACGAATGATTTTGTCTTCACCAGCAATCCAAAATGCCACATCTTCAGTTGGTAATTTCCACGACGTAAATTCATTAATCAAGTTTTGAGTTTGTTCTTCAACAGAACCGATTAACCAGATTATCTCTAAGCCATTAGGACGTTTAATTTCTTGGCGATGCGCTTCGTCCTCTACTCGTATAATGACTTTCCCTTGAACATTAGGTTGCATGGTTTCTATCAAAGCCATTAAAGCAGGTAAAGAACTTGGATCAGCTGCCATATAGTAATGTGACGCTGGTGCTAATAAAGGATCAGGTCCCCCCGGATTAGTGATCCCAATATAGTCTCCTTGCTTAGCATTTAGTGCAAAATGAATAGCAGGGCCAGCATCGTCATGTATTGCAAATTCAATATCTAACTCTTTTTGTTCGGGTCGAATAGCACGAACACTGTAAGTACGTACAATCGATCTTGGTTCACCTTCAGGCCATGTAGGGCCTTTCTCAGAAAAGCCTGGCACTGTTGGTTTAACTTGGCCTTCTAAAGGTAGGAATATTTTTAAATGTGCCCCCGCAGTATCTGCGGGATAAGTATCTAAATCATCACTCGTAAAGGTGATACAACGCATTCCTGGTGTAACATCAGTAATACGCTTTACTTGAACTAGGCGAGGAGGAGCGGGTTTATAAATATTTTTTTCTTGAGATATTTTTGGGTTACTCACTTTTTTTACCTGACTCATTTAATTTTTTTATTGACGTAGATATTATCATTTTCAATTAATAATGATAGTCATTATCAACACTAATGTCTATTTAGTAAAGGAATGTGTATTTTTTATTTATATAGTGTGATTAGGTTCAAATTAAAAATAAAAACATAATAATCAATATGATAAGTATGATTGGGTAACGTTGGGGCTTTAGTTAAAAAAAGTCAGAGATCAATAAAAATACGAAAATACAATGTGGGATTAGATGGGCTGGTGTTATTTTCTTTAAAGCAAGGATGTTTTCAGATAGTCGTAATAATGGTAGGAAAATCAATTAATACAGTGAGTATACTTGATCTAGTTACACTCACTGTATTGTCATATTCATTCAGTAATAGATTAAGCTTTAGGATCTGGGCCGAATCTGTTGTCACCTTTAGTACCTTCAAGGCACATAAAGACGAAAACAATTAATCCACCAACAGCAGGAATAAATGCAAGTAAGAACATCCAACCTGATTTATCTTGGTCGTGGAAGCGACGAATAGTCACTGCAAGGCTAGGGATAATAATAGCTAAAGAGTAAATACCTAAAATGATACCAACAATTGAACCTAATCCACTCATTTCACCCGTATTCATGTCTATTGATGAAATCACAATAGCATATAGGATGGTAATAATAATGGTATTTACTAGAGTAAACATCCAATATTCTTTTCTGCGAGCACGTCCTGAAAAGTTAGCATAATTATTTTTAATGACTTCCAAATACCAATTCATGATTTCATCCTTAATTTAGTAGCAACAATGAGTAAGCCTAGTGTAAGTGATCTTTCTTAGCAATTAAGATAAATCTAAATTATCAAAATATGTATTTTGAACAGACATCATCCATTATCCATCCTTTTTAATAGGGAGTGGATTTAATTCTTGAATTAATCATATGGCATATCTAAATGACACATTTGGTGTGTCTTTATAAAATAATACAGATATGAACCTGCTAGGCGGCGATATCATAATTACTTTGGAAACTTAATTCAACATTCATTCCAGCTTATTTCTAGAGGAGATAGTTTTTTACAGGATTGTTTATATCTTTATTTATCGAAATAAACACATAAAAAAGATTTTATCTCTTATTATTAATCAAAAATGATGTATTTAAAGTGATTTTATCAAGGAGTTTGATTTAAATTTAGTTAATTATGGATAAATAAAAATATTTGCTTTTGTGTTTTATGTTTATAACAAAGCAATTTATATAAAATTAGTTACTAAAAGAGTATTTAATAAGAATAGGTTAAGTTTTAATGACATTAAAGAGTCGTTCACTATCTTAAATAAAGATAAAAGGGCTGAAGATAACTCCAGCCCTTTCTTTACTTTTATTTTATAGTTTATCGTATTCGGTGTTAATTATCTTGCTGTATATACTTTACCTTTACTTGACTTTCATTCCGGCTAACGTCATTAAAAACCGAAAGAAGGAAGAAACAGCGAATAAGGCTAAAACACTACAAAACCAAATAGTAATTAACCATCCCCATTTTTTTAATAATGAGGGTTTACTTTGTATTTGTGGATCAGTGATAACCTTCTTCATAATTTGTTTTTCCTCTGAAAACGTAATAACTCCAGAATGTGTAAACGAGAATAATAGGAATGATAAACAGTGCACCAACTAGCATAAATCCTTGGCTTTCTGGTGGAGCCGATGCGTCTACAAAACTAATTGCAGGTGGAATAATGTTAGGCCAAATGCTTATCCCTAACCCGGAAAAACCCAAGAAAATTAAAGCTAGCGCACCAAAAAAAGGCAGGTAATGTCCTTGTTTTTTCACTGAACGCAAAATTAACCAAGTACTGTACAACACTAAAACAGGAACGGGTAAAAAGAAGAACAGGTTTGGTAATGTGAACCAACGTTCTGCAATTGAAGGTTGTGCTAATGGTGTCCATACACTGACGGTTGCAATAACGGCAAGCATCATGAGAGTAAGAGAGGAAGCAACCTTATATAGATTTTGTTGTAGATGGCCTTCAGTTTTCATAATCAGCCAGCCACATCCTAATAATGAATAGGCAATAATTAGCCCAAACCCACAAAAGAGTGGAAAAGGAGATAACCAATCAAAATAGCTACCCGCAAAGGCGCGGTTAATAACCGGTAAACCTTGAACAACGCTACCAACAACAACACCTTGCATAAAGGTGGCTAAGATAGAGCCAAAGATAAATGATTTATCCCAAAACCCTTTATGATTGTTGTCAGCTTTAAAACGAAATTCAAAAGCGACACCACGGAAAATTAGTGCAACAAGCATTAATGTTAAAGGCATTGATAAAGCATCAAGAATAACTGCATAAGCTAATGGGAAGGCGCCAAATAAAGCTGCACCGCCTAGAACTAACCATGTTTCGTTACCATCCCATACAGGGGCAACGGTATTCATCATTAAGTCACGATCTTGGTCACTTTTAATAAATGGATAAAGCATACCGATGCCAAGATCGAAACCATCCATCACGATATACATTAGCGTACTAAATACGATAATGATGAACCAAATAACTGGTAAATCAATTCCCATGATGAACCTCCGGTGTACCTTTGCGGATCAGTTTTAACATATAGGCATATCCAATACCGAATACAGAGCTATAAACGACCAAGAAGATCAGCAAGCTTATACTCATATGCATTTCACCATGTGCAGATACGGCATCTCTTGTCCGTTGTATGCCATAAACAACCCAAGGTTGACGTCCTACTTCTGTTGTAAACCAACCGGCAAGAATAGCGATAAGTCCTGAAGGCGCCATTAAAAACGTTAAGCGTAAGAAAGTTTTAGATTCATAAAGTTTCTTTTTATATCGTAGCCAAGTTCCCCAAACACCGATGAAAATCATTAATATGCCAAGGCCAACCATAATGCGGAAAGACCAGAAAATGATAAGTGAGTTAGGTCGATCTTCTTTAGGAAACTCTTTTAATGCTGGAACTTGTTTGTCTAAGCTATGAGTTAAGATCATGCTACCAAGATAAGGAATTTCTATCTTATATTTTGTTTCTTCGGCATCCATATCAGGTATACCAAAGAGAATTAATGGTGTTGCTTCTCCTCGTTTATTTTCCCAATGACCTTCAATCGCGGCTATTTTCGCGGGTTGATGTTTTAACGTATTTAACCCATGGACATCGCCAATGAGAGCTTGAATAGGCGCTAAAATTAAAATCATCCATAAAGACATTGAAAGCATCTTTTTCATGGCTGATGTTTTATGGCCTTTGAGTAGATGCCATGAGGCAGATGCAGCAATAAAGAAGGCGGAAGCAAGGAAAGCTGCGACCCCCATATGAGCAAGGCGATAAGGGAACGATGGATTGAAAATAACAGCTATCCAATCTATTGGAACAACTTGGTTATTTATAATTTCAAATCCTTGTGGTGTTTGCATCCAGCTATTTGAAGCCAAGATCCAAAACGTAGACATTAATGTACCTAATGCCACCATACAGGTTGCAAAAAAATGAAGTTTTTCACCAACTTTATTCCAGCCAAACAACATCACACCTAAGAAACCGGCTTCTAAAAAGAAAGCGGTAAGCACTTCATAAGTGAGTAGAGGGCCTGTAATTGAGCCCGCAAAATCAGAGAAAAAACTCCAGTTGGTTCCAAATTGATAGGCCATGACTAAACCAGATACAACGCCCATCGCAAAGTTAACTGCGAATATTTTTGACCAAAAATGAAATAGCGCTAAATAATCCTTATTGCGCGTTTTTAACCATAAACCTTCCAATACAGCTAAAAAACTAGCCAGTCCGATAGTAATTGCGGGGAAGATAATATGGAAAGAAACGGTGAACGCAAACTGGATACGCGCCAAATCAAAGGCACTTAATCCAAGCATAAAAAACCTCGTTTTATTGATATAAAAATGTAAATTGCAGGTAAATCGTGTGGATTAGTAGACCATATGACAGTAAGCTATAATAGTGACAATAAGTTTAAAAATGACTATAACAGTTTTGAGGTAAACAGTTTTATATGACTCGATATGAACAGCTTGCAGCGCAAATACGCCAACAAATTGAAGATAATATTTGGCAATCTGGCGACCGTTTACCTTCATTGCGGGATACGGTGAAACAGTCAGGTTTAAGTTTAATGACGGTTTTACAATCGTATCAGCTATTAGAAAGCCAAGGATGGATAGCTGCGCGACCACAATCAGGTTATTACGTTGCACATCGTAACAACCGCTTTGGTCAAGTGACAGCTAGCAAAGGGTTACATATGAGTGAAAATGTTGAAATAAGCACCTCTATTTTCAATGTACTTCAAGCGTGTAAAGATCCTGCTATTATTCCTTTTGGTTCCGCTTTCCCCGATCCCAGCTTATTTATTCAGCCTAAATTAAGTAGGGCGTTAGCTTCTGCTGCAAGACATTTAGCGCCCCAAAGTTCAGTGATTAATCTACCTCCGGGAAATGAAAAGTTACGCCGTAACATTGCACAACGCTATGCATTACAAGGCATTCATGTCTCTCCAGATGAAATTGTCATTACGGCTGGTGCAATGGAATCACTAAGTTTTAGCTTGCAAGCTGTTACTGAACCGGGTGATTGGGTTGTGATTGAATCACCTGCATTTTATGGTGCATTACAAGCAATAGAGCGTTTACGATTAAAAGCGATTGCCATTAGAACAGATCCAGTAACAGGAATTTGTTTAGATGAACTCGAAAAAGTGGTTGAGCAATACGAAATTAAAGCCTGTTGGTTGATGAGCCATTGTCAAAATCCGTTAGGTGGAACAATGCCTGATGAAAATAAAATAAGGCTGGTGGACATATTAACGAAGAAACAGATAACGCTAATCGAAGATGATGTTTATGGTGAACTCTATAACAGCCAGAAAGCACCTATGCCAGTAAAAGGTTTTGATAAAACAAATAGCGTTTTACATTGCGCTTCTTTTTCTAAATGTCTTGCGCCGGGATTTCGTGTGGGTTGGGTTGCTGCTGGAAAACACGCAACAAAAATACAGCAGTTGCAAATGATGAGTACAGTATCTGCGAGTATGCCAACACAACAAGCTATTGCCGATTATTTGTCACAAGGTGGTTATGATACGCATCTTCGCCGATTAAGATTATTATTAGAACAAAGACGTTATCGCATGTTACAGGCAATACAAACATATTTACCAGAAGATGTAAAAGTGAATATTCCATCAGGAGGATACTTTCTTTGGTTAGAGTTTGAATCAACATTTGATGCGAATAAACTCTATCACTTTGCATTAGAAAGAGGAGTCAGTATTGCTCCAGGTTCAATGTTTTCCACTAGCTCCCAATTTGATCATGCATTTCGTTTAAACTCTTCTTTTCAATGGAATAGTCGTACTGAAAAAGGAATGGAAATAATTGGTGAAGGGTGCAAGAAATTACGACGTAAATAGCTGACGTCAGTGCACACTTTTAAAAGTTAACTATTGATTTATTGGCGGTAATCTCCAATGATTAATCCTTAACCTCATTATCAGACTGATAGCCAGATATTGCAGGAGGATACAATGAAGCTACGTTGTTTTGATCAACAAGAGTTACCGTTTATATCATGGAATAATCAAAAAGGCACAACGCAAGAAATTGTGTGCTGGCCAGTTAATAATGATTTTTCATGGCGAGCGTGTTTAACCTCTATCGAAGAAAATAGCTCATTAGGACAGTTTCCTGACATTGAACGGCAAATAGTGTTGTTAGAAGGTAATGGTATCAATTTAATTAGTCCAGATTTTCTTAGTCATTCTGTTACAGATGCTTATCAGCCTTTTGATTTTTCAGGTGATATCTATGTTAAATCTGAGCTTATTAAAGGCGGCGTAAAGTGCCTAAATATTATGGTGCGACAAACATGCTGGAAAGCAGAGACGACCTTAGTAACACAACCGCTTATTTTGCCTAGCTCTCATGCAGGGTTAATTTATGTCACTCAAGGTGAATGGACTTTACTAGGCGCGACTTGCCAAAGTTTATCGAAAGGACAGGGGGCTTGGTGGCTACCTGATATTCGAGAAGGTGAAATAAAGCCGTTAACCGCAAATTGCCAATTATTATGGTCAGATATTCGACCACTTAAATAGAGGCATTCTTGTGGTCAAATACTGACTAGAATAATAAATAGTGCTTAGGATTAAGGCTAATTTAAAGCCAAATTAATTGCCGCAAAAGTGAGTAATCCACCTGCAATACCATCGTTATAGCGACGACGTTTTTCACTTAAACCGCCTTTTAAGCCAATATAAGCAAAAAAGGTGCCGAGTAGACCATAAATAATTAAACAAGTCGTGATAAATATCCCAGATAACAGCAATGATTGTGTTGCGATATCATTATGATGATCAATAAAGTTTGGTAAAATAGCCAGATAAACTAATAGCCCTTTAGGATTAAGAAAACTAGTTAAAAAACCTTTACGAAATAAGTGTGAGGTTTTTGAGGCATCGAGAGCTAATTGGCCTTTTTTGCAGGCGGATATCAACATTTTGACTGCAAGATAACTGATATAAAACACACCAACCCATTTAAGTAAATGAAATAAAATGGGGGATGCTGATACTAAGGCGGCAAGCCCTAATGCGCTCAATAATGCATGAGTTAAATAGCCTGATATAACGCCAGTGTTGGCAATCCATGCTGATTTCATACCCCCGGATAGTCCTTGGGAGGAGATAAAAAGAATATCGGGCCCAGGTGTACATATCAGCGGTAGAACAGTCAGTGCAAATAATAATAAAGTGTTAAATTCCATCTTTTCACCTGACAGAGATAGTTTAAGAGGAAGATCGTTTTTGCTGTGAAATTTAGCGGAAAGATTATATGATGTTTTCGAAAAAATCGGGTTGCTTTGTTGCTAACAAAAAGAATTAATTGGCAATAAAATTCCACAAATAGAATTAAGGTTAATCTTTGATGTCAATAAAATTAGATAAAATAGATAAACATATTTTGCAGGTGCTTCAGCGTGATGGCAAAATCCAGAACATTGAGCTGGCAAAAGAGGTTGGACTCTCACCTTCTCCTTGTCTTCGTCGTGTGCGTTTACTCGAAGAATCGGGTGTGATCACTCGTTATGTTGCTGTATTAGATGGTAGTAAGGTTGATGCGGGATTATCTTTATTTGCAAGAATTTGGTTTAGAGCACAAGATGCTGAAACTATTGAAGAATTTGTAAAGGCTATCAAGGTATTACCTGAAGTGGTTGAGTGCCATTTAATGGCGGGTGAATGCGATGCTCTTATTCGAATAGTGACGAAAGATTTAGCAACATATCGTCGTTTTCATGCCGATTATTTAACGCAAATTCCAAGCATCCAAAGTATAAAAACAGAAGTACCAATGGAAACGGTAAAAGTGAGTTTTGCTTTACCACTTTAATTTTCTAATCATCTAGGTTTAGTTGATTTTTAATCATCACATAATATGTTAGTAGAGAAAGCCTCTAGTTAATTTAACGGAGGCTTTTTTATAACTACTTTTTTGTAACGATAAGTTAAATTATCCCGCTTTAATAATGGAGCTAATAAATAGCTTTATTATTATATTTAATTTCTTATTTAGATTATCAATAAAGAAATTTATTTTGATTGAGATGAATTGGCAAACTCTTTTGTGACAATTTCAGCAGCTTTAGCAATAATATCTTTACGGTTTTTTGCATCTTTTTCTTGTTGTGTAAAATAAACGACTAAAATTAATGGTGCATGGTTTTCTGGCCAAATAACGGCAATATCGTTAGTCGTACCATAATCACCACTGCCGGTTTTATCGCCAACAATCCAATGTTTTGGTAAACCCGCTTTAATACTGTGATCACCTGTTGTATTACCCTTTAACCAAGTAACAAGTTGTTGACGTTGAGATAGACCTAATGCGTCACCTAATGTCAATGCCTGAAGGCTTTTAGCCATGGCAATTGGAGACGTCGTATCACGAGGATCACCATGAATTGCTGTATTTAATTCAGGCTCTTTACGATCTAGACGATAAGTTACATCATTAATTGAACGTGCAAATTGAGTGACTTTGGTTGGACCACCTAAATAATCTAATATTTTATTCATGGCTGTATTATCGCTATATTGCAATGTAGCCGCACTTAATTGAGCTAAAGACATTCCTGTTACTAAATGCTTTTCTGTAATAGGACTGTAAGCAACTAAGTCAGATTTTTTAATCGTAATGTTCTTATCTAATAATCCCGCTTGTTTTTCACTCTCTTTTAAAACAGCCGCAACAGCCATAACTTTACTTGTACTTGCCATCGCAAAACGTTCTTCACCACGGTATGTTATTTGTGAGTTATCTTCCGTGTTGATTAAAGCCACCCCTAAACGACCTTGACTGTATTTTTCAAGCTCACTTAATTGCGCTTCAATTGTATTATTGGTGTTAGCCCATAGAGTGGGGGATGCCAATAGAGATATTAATGAAACTGCGATCGCAGCAGTTTGGCGAAATGTTTTTTTAAACATAGTTATTGTTGCTCATATTAATTTAATGAAGAAAATATCAATATAAATAGACAGTTATTGCGTAGATATAGAGCCGTTTATTTATACGGTGCAATATCCTATTTAATTGATTTATTGACAATCGATAATAAATCACCTTAGCTTATAGAAAATCTAATGACTAAGCGTACTATGCGAACTCATCTCCCCCTAAATGCATTACGTGCATTTGAAGCTTCAGCAAGACATCTTAATTTTACCAAAGCGGCATTAGAGCTGTATGTCACTCAAGGGGCTGTTAGCCAACAAGTGAGGATGTTAGAAGATCGACTTGGTGTTACTCTTTTTAAGCGGTTACCTCGAGGCTTAGAAATGACGGATGACGCGCAGATCTTATTTTCTGTATTAACAACAGCTTTTAGTGATATTGAGCGTGTATTTAAACAATTTGAACGCGGTGAATATCGAGATGTGGTTTCCATTGCGGCTGTCGGCACATTCGCTGTGGGATGGTTGTTACCCAGATTGACTGAATTCAGGCAACTCTATCCAAGAATAGAAGTAAATTTGAGAACCAATAATAATGTGGTTAATTTAGCTACCGAAGGATTGGATTTTGCTATTCGATTTGGTGAGGGGTTATGGCCATTGACACATAATAAGGCACTATTTCCTGCACCATTGACGGTGTTATGTTCATCAGATACAGCGAAGCGTTTACAACATCCGACTGACTTAATAAATGAAAATTTATATCGCTCATATCGAGAAGATGAGTGGTTAAAATGGTTTGAAAAAGCAGAAATATCACCGATAAAAATAACGGGTTCTATTTTTGACTCTTCACGTTTAATGATTGAAAGTGCAATTTATGAAGGGGGAGTTGCATTAGCTCCAGCAAAAATGTTTTCAAGAGAAATTAAGAATGGACAGTTAGTACAGCCCTTTAAAATAGAAGTTGAATTAGGAAAATATTGGCTAACATATTTAAAGTCAAAGCCAATGACTGCATCAATGGAAATATTTCAGCAGTGGCTAATAAATGAAGCGCTAAAAGAGTGTTGTGAGTGATATAAAAAGCACTGATGAGTTTCAGTGCTATTTATTATTTTTACTCGCAGTATCTTCTTTCAATTATAAAGAAAAATGCTCTTTTACTATTTCTCGGCCTATTTCAATAGACGCCGTTGCAGCAGGTGATGGGGCATTACAAACGTGTAGTGAGCGTTTGCCTTTTACAAAGTGGAAATCATCTACTAATTTCCCTTCACGAGTTAACGCTTGTGCTCGAACACCCGCAGGGCCTGGATGAATATCTGCTTCACGTAAATCAGGAATGAGTTTTTGTGCATTTGCCGTAAATAGTTTTCGTGAATATGAGCGACGAAGCTCTGCCATTCCTTCACCTAAATAATTTCCAGCAATTTTCCAAAATCCTTTATAAGTGAGCACTTCAGCAAGATCTTTTAAATTAATATCGCTTTTTTTATAGCCTTCACGTTTAAATGCCAATACCGCATTAGGCCCCACATCGCGATGTCCGTTATACATGCGCGTAAAATGTACACCTAAGAAGGGAAAATCAGGGTTAGGTACAGGGTAGATAAGATGGTTTACTAAGTAGTTTTTATTACTATTAAGCATAAAGTATTCACCACGGAATGGGACTATTTTCATACCTGTGTCATAGCCTGCCATTTTAGCAATACGATCGCTAAATAAGCCGGCGCAGTTAATCAACCATTTGCTTGTAAATTGATTATTGGATGTTGTGATGGTGACAGTATCATCGGTTTCATTAATGGCTGTAACCGCTTGTCCAAACGCAAATTTTCCACCTCGTGATTGAATAATTTCAACATGTTTCGCCGCAATTTCAGGGTAATTTACAATACCTGCATCCGGAACTAATAGAGCTGCAATACCATTGACATAAGGCTCTCTGACTTTAAGCTCAGCTTCCGTCATTTTGATCACTTCAAGCCCATTTTCGATGCCACGTTGATAGATATTTTCTAATGCTTTTAACTCTGCTTCATTGGTAGCAACAATAACTTTGCCACAACGGTCATAATAGAGATTATGTTGTTGGCAAAACGCATATGTCGTAATATTGCCTTGTTTTGCTAACCTTGCTTTAAGGCTTCCTGGCGTGTAATAAATTCCTGAATGAACAACATTACTGTTATGCCCACTTTGGTGAACAGCAGGGCCTGATTCTTTATCAATCACCAGTAATTTAAGTTCAGGTTGGCTTTCTTGTAATGCACTGGCAACGCCTAATCCGACTAATCCTGCACCGATGATAATAACGTCATAAGTCATAATATTATCCATTTTACAAAGAGTGAGTTAACTGATTTTTTGTTGTAAACGCTTTAATTTGCCACGTACATTGGTTAAATGAAGACGCATTCTATGGCTTGTTTCATCGTGATCTTGTTGGCGTATTGATTCAACAATTGCCTCATGTTCTGCAATAACACGTTCTGTTTCTATTTCTCGACCTTTATTTTGGCTTAATGAATACATTAATACCCCAAGATAAAGTTCATGCATGTTATCTAAGATCCGAACAAAAAAAGGATTATGGGAAGCGACCATAATAGAACGATGAAATTGATAATCTTCTTCATGACCAATGTTTTTATTTTTTTTGGTTGCTAAAATAAAGGCTTGATGCGCGTTTTCAATAGTAAGTAATTCTTCTGGTGTCCGACGTAAAGCGGCAATAGCAGCCGCTTCATGTTCAATGACCTCACGCATTTCAAGCAAAGAATCTATCTCTTGAGGACGTGCAATTTCCATTACAATAGGTTCATATTTACTCAAGATAGAATGGTCTATAACTCGTCGCCCTCCACCTTGACGAGAGGTAATAATTCCACTCGCTTCTAAGACACCTAATGCTTCTCTGATAGGGACTCGACTGACGCCAAAGGCGTCAGCAAGTACATTTTCAGAAGGTAACTTTTCACCAATAGGGTAAGTTCCGTTGCTAATATTTTGCTTTATCTGCTCAAGAATTTGATGCGACGCTTTTTGGCGTGAGATCTTTTGTATCATCTAGTTTTCTCCAGATACATGCCCCATATTGGTTAACTGTTTTTTAGACCGTAATAAATGGAATGCACCGGTTAATAGGATCAAGGCGACACCTAAAAGGTCGGTATATAAGCCCGGTTTAATCATTAGAATTGCCGCGGCTGCAAATGCAATACGCTCAAACCACGTTGTTTTAATCATCCAGAAGTTTGCCGTTGCGATACTGAGTGCATAAATTCCGATTAATGCACTAATAACCATTAATCCAATGGAAAGTACACCTAAATTATCGCCTTGCATCAGTAAAGCAGGGTTATAGACTAAAATAAACGGAATAATAAAACCTGGAAGTGCTAAACGAACCGCATCCCATGAGGTTTGCATTGGATCAGCTCTTGCAATACTCGCTGCAGTATAACTTGCTAATGCCACTGGTGGGGTAATATTGGATAAAGCACCAAACCAGAAAACAAAGAAGTGAGCGGCTAAAGGCATTACACCCGCCTTAATTAAGATAGGTGACACTGTAACGGCTACGACAATATATAACGCTGTCGAAGGCAAGCCCATACTTAATACAATACACACCAGCATAACGACTAATAAGATCATCCATAAGGTGTTATCTGTCATTGAGACAATATTAAAGGCTAATGTTGCACCAATACCTGTCATTGTAACAACGCAGATAATGACGCCAATAGCAGCACAAGCAACCGTTACTTGAACAGAGCCTCGAGCTGCTTCAGCTAAAGCATCAGCAACTTTAGTTAAGGTCATTCGGACTGATTTATCAGGCGTTATCCAACTTGCCACTATAATGGTCAGAATACCTAAAAAGCCAGCATAAATAGGTGTTTTCCCCACTAATAAGGTGCCAATAACAATAATTAAAGGTAGTAATAATAGACCTCGTGCTTTCAATACGGCTTTAACTTGTGGAATATTCTCTTTACTTAAACCTTTTAATCCTTGTTTTTTGGCTTCGATATCAATTGCCATAATTAAGGCTGCGTAATACAGCAATGCTGGAATAATCGCTGCAATAACAATGGTGGTATAAGAAATACCTAAAAACCCTGCCATAATAAATGCAGCAGCCCCCATAATAGGTGGCATTATCATACCGCCTGTTGATGCCGTCGCTTCTACGGCACCAGCAAAACGAGGTGTCAATCCAATGTTCTTCATTAAAGGAATGGTAAAAGTACCCGTTGTTGCAACGTTGGCAACAGCACTACCACTTAATGAACCAGTTAAAGCGGATGAAATAACCGCGACTTGAGCAGGGCCACCACGGCGACGT
This sequence comes from Proteus faecis, assembly GCF_030286765.1. Classification (NCBI taxonomy): domain Bacteria; kingdom Pseudomonadati; phylum Pseudomonadota; class Gammaproteobacteria; order Enterobacterales; family Morganellaceae; genus Proteus; species Proteus faecis. The sequence continues at coordinate 155,866 of NZ_JASVWV010000004.1, read as the reverse complement.
CCCGCAAGAGCAAGTGCTAAGTCATTAAACAGTGCTGTTGCACCACTGACACTTAAGAACGAGCCAAAAAGAATAAAGACAACAATCGCTGTTGAGGCAGTTGAAAGGGTGATCCCAAAAATGCCTTCACTGGTCATAAATAAACGATATAACAATCTTTCTACAGAGAACCCTGCATGACCGAAAATACCCATAAAATACTGGCCAAATAAAGCATAGATAATGGCAAAAGTTGCAAGTCCTGGAATGAAATATCCAGTAGTTCTTCTTGCTGCTTCAAACAGTACAATAATTCCTAATATAGCCATGACGTAATCGGTAGTATTTGGAATACTTTTTCTTACAACGTGAAGATCAACGTAATTAAAGAAAAAATATCCATAACTGATTAGTGTTAAAGCAATAAAAAGATAATCCCATCCATTAAATTTAGGCGTTGAAAAACGCTTAGAGAATGGAAATAAAATAAAGCCTAAAATTAAAATACCGCTAAGAAAAATAGTATTACGGTAAAATTCTTGAGTATTTGATAATGCGTTGGAATAAATAGCGTAAAGCGAAATTAATATTGCAAGAGTCGTGGTAATTTTCAGGTAAATACCTGCAAGTTGGCGATTGCCGGAGCTTGCTTCTTTATCTAATGCAGGTGGCTCTACCGGAGTTAGGTGGTCATTGTTAGTCATAACTCACTCCTGTTATTTATTATTAGTCTGCGTTTGAGCTTCTGGTGGAATAAGGTAATCAGGGATCTCTAATCCGATTTCTTTGTAGTAGCGGTAAGCCCCTAAATGTAATGGTACAGAAACACCTTTTAATGCATTTTCTGTGGTGATGTACTTGGCTGCACTATGGACTTGATGAACCTCAGGAAGGTTCTCAAACATGGTTTTTGTTAACTCATAAACCAGAGCATCATCAATGGTAGTTGTGGTCATTAAGATATTAGGTTGAGCAATCGTATTGACCATTTCAGTTTGACGAGGGTAGGTATTGGCGGGGATTTCAAAACGAAACCATGAATTCGCTACATGATTGATATCATCAAGCTGCTTATCTGTGACTTCGAGTAATTTTGCACTGACACCACTTGCGTACATATCAGTTACCGCAGAAGCGGGCACCCCAGCAGGTAATGCACCACCATCAAGGCGACCATCGCGCATGGCCGAAACGGTATCGCCATACCCTAGATATTCAGGTGTGATATCTTTTTTAGTTAAATTAACGCCTTGAAGAATAATAATCGTGGATTGTTCAGTACCACTGGCTTGAGGGCCTACAGAAAAGCTAGTTGCGCGAATATCGTCTAACGTACCAGTTTTTACTTTGTTATCCATTAAAACAAAGTGTTCAACATTCGGCCATAACATAGAAATTGAACGCAGATCTTTTTCTGGTTTGCCTTCAAAATTACGCACGCCTTCATAAGCCTCTACGGCTAAAAGGCTTTGCAGTATTGAAAGTTGAGCTTCATTTTTCTGCATTAAATAGATATTTTCTATTGAGCCTGCAGAAGATTGTCCTGTAACTTGAACACCTCTATCCTTAAGATGTGTACTCCATACGTTTGCTAAACCTACTCCCATCGGATAATACGTTCCTCCTGTTGAAGCGGTTGCTACAGAGAGAAATTGTTTATTCGCATTCTCTTTTTTGCCGATTACTGCTAATGAGACAACAGCAATAACAGCAACAATACCGATGGCAAGCTTTGTTTTTCTTATTCTCATGATGTTGTTCCTGTACATAAAAACGCAGGTGAATGTTTCACACCAACTTGTATACAACATGACAACTTTTATAGAAATAAGGAACGTTAAGAAATTGTGAGGTTGATTAATTAAATCAAAACAAAAAAATAACATTTTGTGATCAATATAGTAATTATGCAATTTTTAATCATAATTATGGTGATAGTCATAAAACACAAAAGAAAATATCAATAACTTGCTAGCGAAACGATAAAATGAGCTAAAAAATAGCCTATTTATCGATAATAAAAAATAAAATGAAAAAATAGAGGGATCAGAAAATTGTTAAATCATCTGATAAAGAAAGGAGAAAAATAGGCTATTTTAGTGTTAAGAAAATAAGTAACGTTTAGCAATAATTGCAGAACTTATAGCACAATGGAAAGTACACCTGTCGCAATCAGCACAAACATCGCTGACCAAATTAATGCAGAAATAGCACTGGTAATATAAATAGTGTATGTGGGTAGTTTTAGTAAGCCGGCACTAAAAGGAGTTAAATAACGAAATACTGCAAGGAATCGAGAAATAAATAAGATGTAGTGAGTTTTATTTTTCAATAGTTGCTGAACACGATTAATTTTTGTCTGATAACGCTTAACCCATGCTCTAAGTCGAGGAAATCGATAAATAGAACGACCTAATTCATAGCTAATAATTGAGCCTAAAAGTGCGCCACAACTGCTTGCTAACCAAAGAAAAACAGGCGAATAAAGAGGTAAGCAAGCACTAAAAATAAAGATCAACATTAAAGATGCAGGAGGTAAAAATGAAGAAATACCAATAGTCGATTTTCCAGCTGTGATTAATATTATGGAAAGAAAAAGTGTAATAGGAGATAAATGACCCAGTGAATTTAATAGGGAGTGAATCAGTTCCATTTTATTATCTCCAGCAACAAAATAAACAACAAGGAAGACTAATAATAGATAAATAAACCTTAAGAGTATTATGAGTTAATTTTACGATTTTTATTCATTTCAACTAGCATTTTAGCCCATTCAATGGGAGAGTTTTTCATCGGTAATTTTAACTTTTGGCTTAATGAGTATAGCGTAGGTGCAGGTATATCTGAAAGAGATTGCAGCGTTGAACTCATTAATACGCTTTCAGGGGCGCCATCAGCAATCAGTTTTCCTGAAGATAAATGGATAACCCGCTGAAAATGACGTGCCGTAAAATCAAGATCATGGCTAATAGCAAGAACAGATGTGCCTAATGTTTTTTGCACTTGAAGCCAGTTCTCAAAACACGTTAGCCAATATGCATCGAAATCACGAGTCGGTTCATCAAGCAGTAATATTTGAGGAGATAAAATACTCAAACTTGCAACAGCAACCATTCTGCGTTGACCTGCGTGTAAATCTAAAGGGTGAACATCAGCAACATCACTTAAACCACAAAGCATTAATGTTTCATCTAAACGTTTTTTAATCTCTTCTTTAGAAAACTTGCGTTGTTTTAGGCCAAAAGAGACTTCTTTTTCTACGGTATTATGAAATATTTGTCGTTCAGGCTCTTGGAATAATACACCAATATACTGAGCACGTTGCTCTGCTTTCATTTGAGATAATGACTGATGGTTGAGAGTTACTTCACCTTCATTCGGTGTTAACAATCCTGCAATTAAACGTAATAAGGTTGATTTACCCGCACCATTATCACCAACGAGTGTTATCCATTCCCCTTGATTTAACGTTAAAGATAATTGAGAAATACAGGGTGGAACATCTTCACTCCAACGATAAGTTACTTTATCAAGCTGTAACATAAAATTCCTTAAAAGCCTTAAGTAAAGCTTTATCGTTATTTACAATATTTTTATTCCAATGATGATTTTCAATTAACCAATTTAAAGCTAGCCAAGCATCAGGTGCATTAATTGTTGTAAATAAAAAAGGAAATATATCTTCTAAGGCGCCTGCTACTTTTGTTTTTCCTGCTTCTAATAATAAAAATTGTTCACTAAGTGTTATTGCTGGTAATAAATTACGTTCAAAAATAATCACACTACATTTGTGCTCTTGTGCATACTGTTTAATGCGTTGTTGCAATTGTTGTGTTGCATTAGGTGTTAAACGACTAAAAGCTTCATCAAGTAATAATAATTTAGGGTGCATAGCAAGGGCGCTTGCAATTACAACACGCTGAGCTTCTCCGCCTGAAAGAGTAGAAGGGTGACGAAAACGAAGGTTGTCACATTGTGTTAATATCATTGCTTCTTTTACGCGAAATCGAACTTCATTATCACTTAACCCTAAATTTTCAGGGCCAAAAGCAATCTCTTGTTCTACTGTAAAAGCACAACCTGAAAGTTGTAATTGAGGGGATTGTTGGACAAGTTGTCTTCCTGGAGCCAGTGATACTAACCGACTCTTATCTAGAGCAATGTTTTGCACAGTACCTAAGCCTTGCACTGAGCCTGTTAATAAATCGGGATACCAACCTGCTAATAGTTGGGCAAGAAGGCTTTTTCCACTGCCATTTCCTCCCAAAACAACAAGCCATTCCCCTTGTTTTAGTTGCAGATCAATAGGGCCAAGAATAGGTTTTTCATCGCCTTTGGGGGTAAAACTAAATTGCTGAAGATTTAATACCATAGCCAAATAGCTCCTTCAACAAAGATAAGCAGTAAAATAAAATAGCGTAGCATCTCTTGTAGTGGTGTATCGACAGGAGGAGAAAGCGTGGTACGTTTGGCAATAATACGAAATCCTCGCATATCTAATGCAGCACTACGAATAGTCAAATCACTTAATACATGGCTAATCAGTGGTAGGATAATGGCTGGTAATGTTATTAGGCGTTGCCAAAATGAACCATCAAGAGGTACACCACGTGCTAACTGTGCTTCTCTTATATTGTGCAATTGTTGGTGTAGCTGTTCTACAAGTAACAAAGGACCCGCAAATAAATAGGAAAGGCTCATAGGTAGACGGCTAGCAAATAAGGCTCTAATAAATTGTTCGGTTGAAGTGTATTGTAACCACAATTGAGCACCACTTATTATTGCTAATAATCTTAGCCATAGCGTTATTGCCATAGTTTGTTTACTGGTATCTAAAATGCCACCCGTTAACCAATAAGCAAGCCAACCACTATGAACTAACCATAAGCCTATCGCCATGGGGATCATCAGCCATGCAATAAGACGCCAACGCCAGCGAGAGGCTTTCCAAAGTAATAAGCCAATAAAAGTACCACTGCTAATAATCAGCAGTGGTAAGCTTAGTGATAAGAAAAGCACACTGGCACTTAGCCAAAGCCATAATGCCAGTGAGGTAAAGGGATGCATTATCAGCGAACCTTAGCCATTGCAGGAAAACTACGTTGTGTCCTTTGCGGTAATTGACGGACTAATAACCAAGCAATAATCGCTGATAATATTTTATCGGCGAGATTGGCACCTAATACAGTGATTGCAACGGATTCAATCAGCCCTTCACCAACCGCATGAAAATAAGCGACAAAGAAATCTGCACCACTGCCTGTGGCTCCACCAAATAAATAAGTACGAATTGGAACGGCGACAATCATTAACGCTAAAGTAATAATAATACCTGAGCCAATAACGCGAATTAATGAACGAAAACCTCCCGCACGCGCTAATAAACCTGCACTTAATCCTATCATCATAGCAACAGGTGCAAATGCAGCCGCCATTGGACCACTAATTAATCCCCATAATAGGTTGGTTAATAATCCAGTAAATAATGCAATCCATGGACCACCTAATAAGGCACAAATAAGTGTACCGATAGAGTCTAAAAAGATAGGAAGTTTGACCATTGAGGTGATTTGACCACCGATCATATTTATTGCAATAGAAACGACAATGAGCACAAGAGTGCGGCTCGAAATTTCAGGCGTTGTAGACATAGTTTAAAAACCTTTACAAAGGATAGTTATTATTGGTTTTATTATTTTGCGTTAATAAGGTTCTTTGTAAAAAGACGATTAACGCGGTGTGATGACCAACTCCTCATAACCAGAGTATTCACAAGGCTGACGGCTAAAAGTCACTTGCTCTAACTCACCAATAACGAGCTCTAGCGTCGTGCGCACTGTACAACCTGGCATCATATGTCCACCACACATAATTTCATTTTCATCTGATACGGCTAAATGAAGATGTTCGCCTTGGTTATCTAATGTGCCAATCAGTGAGACAACTTCAAATTTACCCGTAAGATAGCGATTTTCTTCGCGTCCTGCAAAGCGTAATACCGCAATCACATCTTCATCAGGTAATAATCTAACAGCAAAAAACGTGTAGTAGAGAAGTGCGATTAAGGTTGAAACATAATAGTTATCCTGATGATTTATTGTACTAAATTAGTAAGTCAGCGTTATTTTAGATGTTAAAGGTAGCAAACCCGATAAGATAAAGCTTAGTTTTAGTTTACATCTATAAAATATAAAATAATTGCAACATATTATTAATAGAAAAATCGCAAGGGGGAATAGAGAATAACGTTTTGGTGATAAAAAATTTTATAGCAAAATATTCGCTACACTATTTTTTTAGTGGGTGCAGAAATTAAGTAATCAAATTGTTTAATAATCAATGATAGGATCGTGTATGAATATTATCTGGATTCTTATCATTTTTAATCGACCATATATTGGTATTAATTATGAATAATATATATTTATATCTTAAGGCTCATGTAATGAGAAGCTCTGTAGCTGCTGTTGAATTCGCGAAGCGTAATCCTTCTTTAAGTAATATACAATTTGCAGAAAAAATATTAATAATAAAATCAACAAGTGAAAAATTAAAATTAGAAAAATGCTCTGGTAATAAAATTTTCCAGCATGAAAAGTTAACTAAATATATTTCATTGTCTAATGAAATAAAGAAAATTAGAAATGATTATACAAATAAAAAAAGAGGAGTAATAAGATTAACTGGATCCTCTACTCCATTTAAGCGCCCATATGATTTTAGTAATGAAAATCTAATTGGTGTTGATCTAAAAAATAAAGATCTCAGAAAGGCTAACTTTATTTCTTCGTATAGTATTGATGAAAATCGGGAAAATAAAGGTGTTGATTTTTCAGGATCTAATCTTAAAGGTGTTGATTTAACGCAAACAAAGCTAAATGGTTCAATATTTATAAATTGTGATTTGACCGGTGCTAAAGTTTATTTAAGCGATGCTAATTATTCAAATGCAAAGCTTGATGATGCAGAAATAAAATTTAGTGATGAATTTTTATTTTTAGCATTAATAGATGGAAGTTTGAGCAATTATACACTATTTAATACCATTAATTCTATAGATGATAAATACTATAAAATAAAAATATCTCTTATGAAAAAAATAACAATTATGATGAATTCTATTATTAAACAAAATGATAGAAATATTAAATCTATAAATAATCTACTTATTATAGACTTAATAATAGACAATGTTTTATCTAAAGAATATTATCTTGATGATGAAAAAATCTATGAGCTTACTAAGTATTTATTTAGAGTTAAATATAGAAATGATCATTTTTATAGCAACTTATTTCAAAATGGATTCTTCAAAAGAAATTTGTCGTTTTATTTAGATGTGGTTTCTGAACTTTATAAGGATGGAAGGTCTCATTATAGAATGACACGAAATTGTGGTGATTTTATGATAACGAATAATAATGAATTTATTGAGTTAATGGTATTGTCTCTTCATCATGAGAATAACGATATCCAAGAAAAAGCCAGAAGACTATATAAAAAGTATCTTGATTTGAAAACTGTTAAACCTTTTGTTGAAAAAGAAGATTTTGGTAATGGAAATCATGAAGTAGATTGGAGTGAAAAAGATTATAATAACTACATTCTTCTTAGTGATAATAAATATTATTCTAATAAGAGGAATGTTATTATAATTAGCCATGAAAATTTAATAAATATGTTATTTTCGCATGATACAGAGCATGAAATAAGGTGGAATAATTTTTTCCTCTATATTGATAATGAAAATCAAGCTATGGAGAGAATTAACTATTATGATTTATTTAATAATGATTTTAAAATATTTAAAAATAATTATAATAAAAATATTAATAAGGTTATGTGTAATAAGATATTACCAATGTTAAAGTTAGATAATTTCTATAATCAATTTTATTCTGCTTTTATAGGTAATGCTATTATTCCTGAACAAAAGTTAGTTAGTATTGAGAATCAACAAAAATTAGCTGACATATTTAAAATGTTCTTGGTTTTTTCAAATGAAAATATTAAACATGCCTCATTGAAAGAAGAGCATTATCACGAGCTTTGTCAAAGCTTAGAGATTGAGTCACTAAATAATGAAGAAAAGGCCAAATATTTATTAAGTCTCGCAACGCTTTTTGTTAAATACTCATCTAATGCTGTATTTGGCACAGAAAGCGAATCACCTGAAATATTAAGAAGCTACGCTTATGCGTTACTGAGTAAAGCAAGTGAATTAAATGTGGATCTAATGAATGATTGTTTTAATAATTGGGGAAATAGATTGTTAGGTTTAGATAAGGCATTTACATGTACTGATATCCTTTTTTCAACAATGAATTATTATATGAAAGAAAACTTTAATAATATTTATAATGTTATTATGCCTTCACATTGGAGATGATTTACTTAGAAGTAAAGTTAATTATTGTTTAGTCAAAAACACATTATTGGTGAGGAAAAAAGTTAAATTAATATATTGTTTGAGTGATTTCTAAATAAAAAAATGACGTAAGGATGTTATTTTTTATAAGTAAATAATGCAACCCATGGGCCACCTAATAAGGCACAAATAAGAGAGTCTAAAAAGATAGGAAGTTTGACCATTGAGGTGATTTGACCACCGATCATATTTATTGCAATAGAAACGACAATGAGCACAAGAGTGCGGCTCGAAATTTGAGGCGTTGTAGACATAGTTTAAAAACCTTTACAAAGGATAGTTATTATTGGTTTTATTATTTTGCGTTAATAAGGTTCTTTGTAAAAAGATGATTAACGCGGTGTGATGACCAACTCCTCATAACCAGAGTATTCACAAGGCTGACGGCTAAAAGTCACTTGCTCTAACTCACCAATAACGAGCTCTAGCGTCGTGCGCACTGTACAACCTGGCATCATATGTCCACCACACATAATTCCATTTTCATCTGATACGGCTAAATGAAGATGTTCGCCTATAGCATCTAATGTGCCAATCAGTGAAACAATTTCAAATTTACCCGTAAGATAGCGATTTTCTTCGCGTCCAGCAAAGCGCAATGCAACATCAGTTAGGCTACCTACACAACCTGCAATGTAAGACGATTGTAGTTGATTATCGGCGATTATCTGCCGTAATGCCACAATCACATCTTCACCTGGAATAAGGCGAACCGCAATAAAGCGGACATGAGAAGAGGGATGTTGTGCTTGAGACATGATGATTTACCTTATGATTAATTACACTGCATTAGTGAAGTTTGCTAATTCTAAATGTTGTTATTATTAGGCGAGATAAGTGTAAATACAATTTATTCTGTTTATAAGATAGAGAAGGTGATACAACCTAATTTATTTTTAAAGTCGATTTTGCAATATTGCTCTCTATAATCGTTACCAGTACTACTGACTAAAGCTGTAGCATTCCAACTATTTGAAGAGGACGATCTTTCTGTAATATAGGGAATATAGGGTGGTATCTGCAGCTTCATTGGTATATATATCAAATTTGGCTCAGTGTGATTTCCAACATTTCATGTTTACTATTGTATTGTATGGAATTTTGTCAAGACGGGTTTGCTGCCTGTGCTGTTGATAAGTTGATGGTTAGTGTGGTAGCTATAAACAACAATGATTTTATAATATTTTTAAATCTTAATGTTGCTCCTTTTATTATAGCGTATTTGATTAATGATTTTTATAGTGTTTATGACATCAATGTAAAACAGATTAAAACTATTTTATCTACTTTGATATAATCACATAGAGGAACATCATGATTAACGTATTGCAATATTTAAAACCACATTCATCTAATAGAGCATTATCTGCGCCTGATTTGACACGTAACAATCTATCTTTAAATAATACTTCTCTCTCAGGTAACTTACTAAGTTGTGAAATAAAAAATAAGGACGTCACATTGAGTAATAGAAATAAAGGTTTTAAAAATAGAGAGTTAAAAGATATTAAGTTTGATTTTTTAGTTTCTAATCTAAGTAATGTTAATTTTACAAATGCCAATTTCGATGGTGTCGAACTTAATTCTAAAGCTAAATCTTTTAATAAAACTGAAAGTGATTATCTCTTAAGCGAAAAGTTAAGTGGTAATGCATTAAATAAAATAAATGCAATAAATAAAATAAGTGATGAATACAAAGAAATAAAAATAGAACTTGTAAAACAGATTATAGAGCCAATAAATAATAGTAGTGAGATAAAGCTAAAATCATTTCCTATTGATTCAATGATCGATAATATAACATCTAAGAAATATTATTTAAAAGATGAAAATATTAAAGGTTTTGCTAAAAAATTATTAGATATTAAGGCGTTAAATGAGAGGGTTAACATGTATTCTAATAAGCTCTCTTCTGGTACTTTATCCTTTATTTTAGATCAAATCAATGAGCTTGATAATAAAAATCTCAAAGAATACATGATGGGAAAAAATGGTTGTTTTATTAAATTGATGGCATTGACTGTTTATCATAATGACTTAGCAATTCAGGAAAAAGCAAGGTCATTATACAATAAGTATCTTGAAATAGAAAAGATAAAAGGCTTTGTTAAAGAAGAAAATCTTTGGAATAATAAAACAGTTGACTGGAGCGATAAGAAAAATAAAAATTATATTATTGTAAGTGGTGATAAAACGATAGTTATTAGCCATGAAGACCTAGTAAATATGTTATTTCCTGATGAGATAGGGATGCATACAAGTTGGAATAAATTTTCTCTTTATATCAAAGGTGTAAGTAAAAACATTTTACAAGTCAATTACCATGAATTATTTAATGAAGATTTTGAAATGTTTAAAAATAGTTATAATGAACTCAATGCAAAGCGAAGTTAGATAAGTTATTGCCGTTATTAAACATAGGTGTTAGATATAATGTTTAATCGACATGTGACAATATATTGGACTCGATTTAAATAAGAAATATTTTTAAATTTAGAATATGGCAGGAAGCCAAATATGAGAAGTTTTCGTTAAAAAAAACACAAAGCTAATTTGTAGTGGCTTTGTGTTTTGATTTCATTCTTATTGGGGGCTTCTTTGTGATTAGTTTCGTATCATGCTAAATAATCAAATTATAATCTATATGTTTCATTAATTTAGCGTTATCACAGTAATCGACGGGAATAGCAAGAATAGCAGGACCATTAACAGTCATTGCTTCATGTAAGACGGTACGTAATTGAGAGGCACATTCAACAGAAAACCCTTTAGCTCCGAAAGATTCAGCATAACGTTTAAAATCAATTGCACCAAATTTTACGCCAGAACAACGACCATATTTTTCTTGCTCTTGCATTTCTACCATATTATAAGCGTTATCTACCCAGATAATATGTAAGATATTTGTATTTAAACGAACCGCCGTTTCTAATTCCATGGACGATTGCATAAAGCCGCCATCACCAGAAACAGAAATAATTTTATCAGAAGGCCGAACAAAAGAAGCACCAATTCCCCAAGGTAATGCAACTCCCATAGTTTGTTGTCCATTAGAAATTAACATTTGTCTTGCTCTAAAGCTATAAAGATAGCGTGCAAGCCATATATGAAAACTTCCCATATCAATACAGAGTGTTACATCGTTATCAATAATATTTTGCATCTCATGGATGATGGTTAAAGGATGAATAGGGGAACCATGTCGAAAATAACTATTTTGTTGCAAAATTTCTCTTTGGTGACGAATTTTCTCTAAAATCTGACGAGTATTATTTGAGAGTGTAATTTGTGATGTAGATTGTTTAGCAAAATACTGAGTTAAATTATTTATTGTTAATTTGATATTACCTGTTAATTCTAAATCAGGACAGTAAGCTAAATCAATTTCAGCAGGGATCTCGTCTATATGAATAATATTGGCATTATTGTGATTCCATAATGACGGTTCATATTCTATAGGGCTATAACCTAAAGTAATCACTAAATCGGCATGAGATAATAACTCATCACCCGGTTGATTATTAAATAAGCCAATACGGCCAGCAAATAAAGGAAAATGGCGTTGAGCGATCGCACCTGCTGATTGATAAGTGCCTACAATCGGGAGCGGGCAAATATCGAGTAGTGCTTGTAATGCTAATGCATTTTCAGGGTAACTAACTTGTAGTCCTAATAAAATAACGGGACTTTTCGCATTCAGCAGTAATTTAACGGCTTCTTGGATAGCATCATTATTAGCGCCTCCCATATTAGATTTTGATTTTGGTACTAATATTGGGCTATCAACTTCATTATTTAAAATATCCATTGGAAATGTTAAAAAAGCTGAACCGGGTCTTCCTGATTCTGCATGGCGAAAGGCATTAGCCATGGTTTCAGAAATAGATTTTGAAGAATCAATTTCTGCACAGAATTTAGTGATAGGATTAAACATGGTAACGGTATCCATGCTTTGATGAACTAGTTTTAATCTATCTGAGGACTTTACTGCTCCTCCCAATGCAACTAATGGATCGCCTTCTGATGTGGCAGTGGCGATGCCTGTCGCAAGATTAGAACATCCTGGTCCTGATGTTGCGATAGCGACTCCCGCTTTGCCTGTTAAACGTCCAACTGCGGCTGCCATAAAGGCAGCGTTAGCTTCATGACGAACCACCACTGTTTCAATAGTTGAATCAACAAGAGAATCAAATACACGATCTATTTTTGCGCCCGGAATACCAAATACTTGTTTAATGCCATGTTGTTCTAATTGTTTGACAACTAAATCTGCACCACATTTCCAATGAGGAGTATTCATATAACCTTCTTTAATTTTGCAAGTGAATAAAAAATTAGATTGAGAATAAAATGAAGCGGCTTTTAAATTAATTTTCGGCTTGTTCTATTGCCTGGCGAAGATTATCTGGCATTAAGTTCGCTTGGAGGAAAGTTGAATGACTGGGTAAATCAATAGTAAGGCGGGAAATAACACCGATTTGTAAGATGCCTTGTTTTAAATAATAATCAAGGACGTGACCACCACCTTGGCGTTGTTGATTAATATAATGTTCATGAAATCCTGCAACATTTATTCCTTGAGTAAATTGTGGTGAGCGAAATCCAGCAATAATTCCAGTCTCATTGTGAAATGTAAAAATAGGTTGATTTTCAATAGCCTCTAACATTGGAAGATAGGGGGGGGCTTGACGGGGAACGGTACGTGTTTTGACTAGCTCAAATTCGCCTTCAATTTTGATCGCACAAAATAAATTATCAGAAGGAACATACTGATTAATGATATTGTGTATCTCTTTTTGTGATGCACCATAAGAAAAGTGATGTTCAATATCACAATTAAAAAATGTCATTACAGCGAAAGGAGATTTTTGAGAATGCAAAGCTTCACGAGCACTACCATCAGAGCGTAATTGAAAAACATTATTGTCGAATGCAACGAGTTCGCCATCAAGTTGTTCAAATGTGCCTAAACCAAAATCACCATGCTTTAATAATTCAGCAATTGTGATATCACTATCATAAACACCTGCAATCAAACTGCTCATTAATGAGTTTTGATAAACAGTACATTCGGGATGTTTATTAATATAATTGTTTAAGTTTGTAATTATTTCTTGTCCACATTGACAATAATTATTTTTATTATTTTTTATATCACTATTATCTCGCACATTAGATTGAAAATTATTATTCATGGTAAAGCCATTCCTTTCCTTTATTTAATAAACAATAATCATTAACTGATTATGAATTAAGTATTAGCCTTATTCATAAATATTTCAAATGTTTTTATTGTAATTAAATAAGAAGTGATAGTTATGATTCCGTAAATTAAATATAACTTAATTTTTATAATTAATTATTTTTTAAAGATATTAATCAGTGGGATTTTATTAATAAGATAGAGTTATAAATATGATAGGTGAAAGTTCTAGCTAAAAAGAGTTAGATTAATAGTTTTATAGGTGGGTTACTAGAAAGATAAGATAAATTATCTTTTGATATCTAAAATATTCGCTTTGGGTGATGAAAGTGTATGCGAATAGGTTCAGGAAAAGACGTGAATGTAATAGTGAGTATATTGTAGTTTCTATTTGTAATTATTAGTTAATGGAAGGAAAGTTTTTAATGATAACATTTAAATTAAATTGAAATATCGATAAAAAACCCACGAATTATTCGTGGGTTTAGATATGATGTTTAGTATAAATAGCTATTACACATTAAATAAGAAGTTCATTACATCGCCGTCTTGAACGATATACTCTTTACCTTCTGCACGCATTTTTCCTGCTTCTTTCGCCCCTTGTTCACCACCGTAAGTGATAAAATCGTTATAGGCGATGGTTTGGGCACGGATAAAGCCTTTTTCAAAGTCAGTGTGGATTTTACCTGCGGCTTGCGGCGCTGTTGCACCTACAGGGATTGTCCATGCACGTACTTCTTTAACGCCAGCAGTGAAGTAAGTTTGTAAGTTCAGTAATGAGTAACCCGCGCGAATAACACGGTTTAAGCCAGGCTCTTCAATGCCTAAATCTTGCATAAACTCTTCACGTTCAGCATCTTCTAACTCAGCAATATCAGCTTCAATTGCGGCACAAACAGGAACAACCACAGAGCCTTCTGCTTCGGCAATTTTGCGAACAGTTTCAAGATAGGGATTGTTTTCAAAACCATCTTCATTAACGTTTGCAATATACATTGTTGGTTTTAACGTTAAGAAGCTTAAATAACGAATAGTCGCTTTTTCTTCTTCCGTTAAATCTAAAGCACGTAACATACCCGCATTTTCTAAATGCGGTAAGCATTTTTCTAACACTTCCATTTCTGCTTTAGCAACTTTATCGCCACCTTTGGCTTTTTTCTGGTTACGATGCATTGCGCGTTCACAGGTATCTAAGTCAGAAAGGGCAAGTTCAGTATTGATAGTTTCGATATCTTCAGCAGGATCAACTTTGCCCGCAACGTGAATGATATTGTCGTTTTCAAAACAACGAACCACATGGCCAATGGCTTCAGTTTCACGAATATTAGTTAGGAATTGGTTGCCTAAACCTTCGCCTTTAGAAGCCCCTTTTACTAAACCTGCAATATCAACAAATTCCATTGTGGTAGGTAAAATACGCTGTGGTTTAACGATTTCAGCCAGTTTATCTAAGCGAGGATCAGGCATTGGAACAACACCTGTGTTTGGTTCGATAGTACAGAATGGGAAGTTGGCTGCCTCAATACCTGCCTTAGTTAAGGCATTAAACAGTGTAGATTTTCCTACGTTAGGCAGACCGACGATACCACATTTAAATCCCATAAACGTTCACCTTGTCACATAAACACAACAGAAGGGAGTATTCCTGTTGTGTGCTGTTAAAAAAATTTGGCGCTATTATAGAGCAAATCCCCGATTGATTAAATCATCAGGGAGTATTCGCACAAAAGAAGAGAGGTTTTACCCTCTGAAAATTAAAATTACTCAATTTATCAATATAATGATTACGCTTTAAAGCTATGTAATCGGTTTATTGCTTTCTCATAACCATCACGCATTAAAATATCTGTGCATGAAAGTGCTTCATCAATAGCATCATCAATTAATTTTTGTTCACTTATCGGCGGTTTGCCTAATACAAAACCCACTACTTTATTTTTATCACCAGGGTGACCAATACCAATACGCAAACGATAGAAGTTAGGATTATTAGCAAACTTACTTTGAATATCTTTTAATCCGTTATGGCCGCCATTGCCACCACCTAACTTCATTTTGACAACACCGGGTGGTAAATCGAGTTCATCATGTGCAACTAAAATTTCATCAAGCTCAATACGATAGAAATTTGCCATTGCTTGTACCGCTTTACCACTTAAGTTCATAAAAGTTGTAGGCACTAATAATCGAACATCATTACCATTCAAATTAATGCGCGCGGTATAACCAAAGAATTTACTCTCTTCTTTTAGAGATTGTTGATGACGTTGAGCCAATAAATCAACATACCAAGCTCCCGCATTATGGCGAGTCTGGGCATAATCTGCACCGGGGTTTGCTAACCCGACGATAAGTTTAATTTTACTCACAATAGCCTTTCACTGTTATCGTCTTAAAAGAAAGGTCATAGTTTACCTGTCTAAGCTCAGAAGCACAAAATAGATTACATAGAATGTTTTTTTGAAATGATAATCAAAGGGAATGTCACTTCTTTGATTTAACAAAAAGAGCGAAATTGACAAAATTGGTTCTATTTTCTTCTTTTGAAATAAAAAAACACATTTTTTGTTAAGAATTATCAATAAATTTCGAGGCGATGTGATCCCTTCGACAATAACTTCTTAGTATTTATGGCTATAATAACTACAAAGAACAAAAGGTTATTCGATGTATTTTGTTGTTGAATCGTCTGACGATGCGCTTGGAGGTGCAACATGAAATATAAACATGCATTTGCAGTTGGTAATTTATGTATGGCTATTGGGATGATTGTTATGCTCGGTAGTCTAGGTTATACACTTCTTACTCATATTTTCCCATTAGGATTGCCTGAATTTTTATCAGATATCTCTTTGATGGGGATCTTTATTGGTGCTTTAGTTTGGTTAGCAGGTGCCCGTATCGGTGGTAGAGAAACAATAGCAGAAAGATATTGGTGGTTACGTAACCATGATGAGCGTTATCGCCGTCATGACAATCATCGTTATCCATAATGTTATTATCACAAATAAATATCAGAATAGATAAAAAAAACAATGAAGCTAAAACTGATGTTGAGTGAATAATAGTTGTCATTACGCATTGTAATACACATCTATAGACCCGTTTAATGATAACGGGTTTTTTGTTGCCTAAAATTTTTAATTTAGAAAAAACAACAAAAAACCCGCCATAACAAATGCTATAGCGGGTTTAGTTATCTCAAATTACAATGAATGTTATAACAAATTAATGTTCAAACATTGCAGAGATTGACTCTTCATTGCTAATACGGCGAATTGCTTCAGCCAACATGCCAGAAAGAGTCAATGAGCGGACTTTATTTAATGCTTTGATTTCTGCTGATAACGGAATTGTATCGCAGACAACCACTTCATCAATAACAGAGCTTTTGATGTTCTCAACAGCATTACCAGAGAAGATTGGGTGAGTCGCGTAAGCAAATACGCGTTTCGCACCACGTTCTTTCAGCGCTTCAGCTGCTTTACACAATGTACCGCCTGTGTCGATCATATCGTCAACAAGGATACAGTCGCGGTTAGCAACATCACCAATAATATGCATAACTTGAGAAACGTTAGCACGAGGGCGACGTTTATCAATGATAGCCATATCAGTGTCGTTTAGCAGTTTAGCGATAGCACGAGCGCGAACAACACCGCCAATATCTGGAGAAACAACAATAGGGTTGTCCAAATCTTTTTGAAGCATATCTTCTAAAAGAATTGGGCTGCCGAAGACATTGTCAACCGGTACATCAAAGAACCCTTGGATTTGTTCTGCGTGTAAGTCACAGGTTAAAACGCGGTCTACGCCTACACTAGATAAGAAATCCGCAACAACTTTTGCCGTAATAGGAACACGGGCTGAACGAACACGGCGATCCTGACGGGCATAACCAAAGTAAGGAATAACAGCAGTGATACGACCAGCGGAAGCTCGACGTAATGCGTCAACCATGACTACTAATTCCATTAAGTTATCATTAGTAGGTGCACAGGTTGATTGAATGATAAATACATCACCACCACGTACGTTTTCGTTGATTTGCACACTGACTTCACCGTCGCTAAAACGACCTACAGCCGCGTCTCCTAGGCTAGTGTAGAGTCGGTTGGCAACACGTTGAGCCAGTTCCGGGGTTGCGTTACCAGCAAAAAGCTTCATATCGGGCACGAGAAAAACCTCAGGCTTGCGTCCAGAGAGAGATATTGTTGACCTGTAGAGAACGTGTTTATGAACATAAGGTTTGTAAACATCATTTTACGGGTGCAATAACACAGGTATCCTTGAGCGGAATAAATGCAGAGGGGAAATGTTGACGCCTTGCGCTACAAACCCATGCACCCACTCAGGGGCGTTAATTAACACTTCACTAGCGGCAACTTGTGAGTCGAACTCGCCGAACACACATGCACCTGTCCCAGTTAAGCGTGACGGTGCATATTCTAACAGCCACGAAAGCAGATATTCAACCTCACGAAAACGTTTTCTTGCGATCATTTCACAGTCATTTTCAAACGGAGCCTTTAATAATGCGCCAAGAGAGCGAATAGGAGAATTACGTTTTAATTCTGGATCTGTGAAGATTGTCGGTGTTGGAATGGAAATTCCAGGATGTGCGACCAAATACCACTGCTCTTTTGGTTCTGCTGGGGTCAAAATTTCACCAACACCTTCGGCGAATGCGGCATGACCTTTTACAAATACGGGGACATCTGCGCCCAAACTAACACCTAATTCGGCTAAGATTTCGTCGCTTAGTCCTGCTTGCCAATGGTAATTAAGTGCAATTAATGTCGTTGCTGCATTGGATGAACCGCCACCTAAGCCACCTCCCATAGGAAGTTTTTTATCGACACTGATATCTGCACCGTGATACTGCAAAGGGATATTATGTTGTTGGCAATAATCACGCAGCAATTTAGCGGCTTTAATAATTAAATTATCTTTATCTTTTACACCATCAATTGGCGTTAAGATAGTTAACTGGGTATCATCACGAGGTGTAATGGTTAATGTGTCACCATAATCTAAAAACTGAAATAACGTTTGCAAATTGTGATAACCATCAGGGCGTTTTCCCGTGATGTAGAGAAAAAGATTTAATTTGGCAGGAGAGGGCCAACTTAGAGTCATTGCTGTATATCCCAGTTATCCATTTTTAATTTGATAGTACGTTCGCCTTGTTTTAACTCAAGGCGCTGTGGCAAGTTGGGGGTGGTACTTGAATCATAAGCTTGGTAAGTCACGATCCAATCACCTTCAGGTGCTGGTAATGTGACAGATTTTAATAAGTGATTAGCATCTAACTCGAAATCAGTTGCATCACCTGGTAAACCAATAAGCCAAGCACGCAGATTTTTGAGTGGAATAACCATACCTGTAAGTTGGTAGATCATCTCTGCAGGGTTGTCGCTATAATATTTTTTACCTTTATTATCAGTAACTTCAATTACGCCGGGCATGACATTTAAATCAAGTTCGGTTGTACCTAAAGGATTGGTAAGTAATAAGCGATAACGTTCATCGGCTCTGTCTTGCCAATAGAATCGGGCATAGGTTTTGTTGGTATCTTCGATATAAGCAAAAGCGCCTCGAGTTTCATATTGTGAAATTTTTTTTAATGCTTGTTGGCGAGCTTGCCATTGCACATCGTTATCAGATGCCAAACCTTGAGTCTTTATCTGATTTAGATTACAGGCACTCAGCAACAACGCCGTTAGCGGGATAAGGCGCAGGAGTTGTTTGGTTGAAAAAAAGCGTGAACACATAGCTGAGACATTCCTTTAATTCGTTATTAGTTGAAAAAAAGAGTATCATAAACCTTATGATATAACGATATTTCGTTAAATTGTGTATAGAAATCTTCTATCACTCAAGTAAGCTCTTTTATTGAATCTGTTCATCAAGTAGAATGACCGGAATGAAGAGTCCATACTAAATGCGCTGTTTTAGGTTTACACTAAGTCAAGTCGCGAGGCGGTATTTATTCATAACTCGATATAGTTGATATGACGTTATTAGCATTAGGTATTAATCATAAAACAGCCCCCGTTGCTTTACGTGAGAAAGTCTCTTTTTCTCCCGATACCATGGGTGATGCCTTAAATAACCTCTTACAGCAACCCGCTGTTAGAGGCGGTGTTGTGCTGTCTACTTGTAACCGTACTGAGCTCTATCTTAGTATGGAAGACAAAGAAAATAGCCATGAACAGCTTATTCGCTGGTTATGTCAATATCACCAAATAGAGCCAAATGAACTGAAAAATAGTGTTTATTGGCATCAGGATAATCAAGCTGTCAGCCATTTAATGCGAGTGGCGAGTGGCTTAGATTCTTTAGTATTAGGTGAACCGCAAATATTAGGGCAAGTTAAAAAAGCCTTTGCCGATTCTCAAAACTATCACTCACTCTCTTCAGAGCTGGAACGTTTGTTTCAAAAGTCTTTTTCAGTTGCGAAAAGAGTGAGAACAGAGACTCAAATTGGTGCGAACGCAGTTTCTGTTGCTTTCGCTGCTTGTACATTAGCACGTCAAATATTTGAATCGCTGTCTTCTTTGACTATTTTGTTAGTAGGGGCCGGTGAGACAATAGAATTAGTTGCTCGCCACTTGCGTGAACATCAAGTTAAAAAAATCGTTATTGCTAATCGCACAAAAGAACGTGCTCAGCGTTTAGCAAATGAAGTGGATGCCGAAGTCATTACATTATCAGATATTGACGAATGTCTTTCACAGGCTGATATCGTCATTAGTTCTACGGCAAGCCCATTACCGATTATTGGTAAGGGAATGGTTGAAAGAGCGCTTAAAAAGCGCCGTAATCAGCCTATGTTGCTGGTGGATATCGCGGTTCCCCGTGATATTGAGCAAGATATCGAAAAACTGAATAATGTTTATCTTTATAGTGTTGATGATTTAGAAGCGATTATTCAACATAACCGTGAACAACGCCAAGCTGCTGCAATTCAAGCAGAGCATATTGTCCAGCAAGAAAGCGGACAATTTATGGATTGGCTACGGGCACAAGGTGCTGTGGGGGCAATTCGAGAATATCGAGACAGCGCTGAAATGTTACGTGCAGAAATGACAGAAAAAGCCATCACATTGATACAAAATGGAGTGGATGCAGAAAAAGTTATCCAACAACTCTCTCATCAATTGATGAATCGTCTTATTCACACACCAACAAAATCTCTTCAACAGGCTGCCAGTGATGGTGATATTGAACGCCTGAATTTATTACGTGAAAGTTTGGGTATTACCCATAATTAACTTTGTCTAACAGGATCTTAATCTACGAATGAAGCCTTCTATTGTCGCTAAGTTGGAAGCTCTACAAGAGCGTTATGAAGAAATTCAGGCACTTCTGTCAGAAGCCGATGTTATTGCCTCTCAGGAGCGTTTTCGTGCGCTTTCAAAAGAATACTCTCAATTGACTGACGTCACGACTTGTTTTAGCCAATGGCGAAAAGTGCAAGACGATATCGAAGCAGCTGAAATGATGCTTGATGATCCTGAAATGAAAGAGATGGCACAAGAAGAGCTAAAAGAAGCACAAGCATTAAACGATGATTTAGAGCAACAACTACAAGTGCTGTTACTGCCTAAAGATCCTGATGATGAATTTAACTGTTTCCTTGAAATTCGTGCGGGAACTGGAGGCGATGAAGCGGCATTATTTGCGGGTGATTTATTCCGTATGTATAGTCGTTATGCAGAATCACGTCGCTGGCGTATTGAAGTCATGAATGCTAACGAAGGTGAGCATGGTGGCTATAAAGAAATCATTGCAAAAGTCGTCGGCGATGGCGCTTATGGTGTATTGAAGTTTGAATCTGGTGGTCACCGTGTTCAACGTGTTCCTGAAACGGAATCTCAAGGTCGTATTCATACATCTGCTTGTACGGTTGCCGTATTAGCTGAAGTACCTGAAGCTGAATTACCTGAAATCAGTCCAAGTGACTTGCGTATTGATACATTCCGTTCTTCAGGGGCGGGTGGTCAGCACGTTAACACTACCGATTCTGCTATTCGTATTACGCATATTCCAACAGGAATTGTGGTGGAATGTCAGGATGAACGTTCACAGCACAAAAATAAAGCTAAGGCGATGTCTGTATTAGGCGCACGCATTCGTGCGGCTGAAATACAAAAGCGTCAAGAAGCAGAAGCTTCTGAACGTCGTAACTTATTGGGCTCAGGTGACCGTTCTGACCGAATTAGAACGTACAACTTTCCACAAGGTCGTGTCACTGATCACCGCATCAACCTCACTTTTTATCGTTTAGATGAGGTGATGGAAGGAAAATTAGAACCATTAATTCAGCCTATCGTGACCGAATATCAAGCGGATCAACTTTCAGCACTTTCTGAGTTAAATTAATGAATTATGAACAATGGCTGCGTAAAGCAGCCTTGCAATTAATCGAAAGTGACAGCCCTAAACGAGATGCTGAAATTCTCCTTGGTTACGTAACAAAACGTACTCGCACTTATTTAATTGCCTTTAATGAAACGGTACTTTCGTCAGACGAATTAGCTCAATTATCGCAATTGCTTACTCGACGCATTAAAGGTGAACCTATTGCTTATTTAGTCGGCGAGAGAGAGTTTTGGTCACTGCCTTTAAAAGTCTCACCTGCAACATTAATTCCTCGTCCAGATACAGAATGCCTTGTTGAAAGAGCATTAGAAAAACTGCCATTAGAGCCAACCTGTATTCTTGATTTAGGAACTGGAACCGGCGCTATTGCGTTAGCAATGGCATCAGAACGCCCAGACTGCCATATTGTTGGTGTGGATTTTCAAGCTGAAGCAGTGAAATTAGCGCAAGAGAATGCAAGCAATTTAGCATTAAACAACACCGAATTTATGGAAAGTTGTTGGTTTAGTTCACTCTCTGGGCATCAATTTGGTATGATAATTAGTAATCCTCCTTATATTGATGAAAATGATGAGCATATTCATCAAGGGGATGTTCGTTTTGAACCTTTAACTGCATTAGTTGCTGGTAAAAATGGTTTTGCTGATATCGAAATTATCATTGAAACTGCTCGTCAGTTTTTAACTGATAATGGTTGGGTATTATTGGAGCATGGCTGGCAACAGGGTGAAGGTGTACGCAATATTTTTATTGATAAGGGTTACTGCTGTGTGGAAACTTTCCGTGATTATGGCGGTAATGAGCGAGTGACAGTAGGTCGTTGGAATTATGATAGAAACCATAGCTGATTACGAATTTAATAAAGCCCCTTTAGTTAAGGGCATGATCCTTATCTCTCAGGCTATTCGACCTGATTTTCCAACCACTTCTGTTGGTTACCAACTAGCACAGTTAGTTGAACAAGCAGAAGCTGAAATTCCCCAACAAGGAAATATTAAAGAGCAGCTAGAAGCATTGCTAAAACTGTTTTATAAACAGTGGCATTTTAGTGGTGCTAGTGGCAAATATCGCCTTTCTGATACTTTATGGTTAGATAAAGTATTAGCGACTCATGTAGGCTCTCCTGTTTCATTGGGCTCGATTCTTATTTATATCGCGCAAGCGTTAAATTTACCCTTAGTACCGGTTATCTTTCCTACACAACTTATTATCAGAATAGATATTCCTAATGAACAACCGTTATTTTTAAATCCAATAAATGGTGAATATCTATCGCAACATACTTTAGAAGTTTGGTTAAAAGGGAATGTAGGTGGCTCTTCTGTATTATTAGCGGCAGATTTAGAAGAATCAGAATATAGCTCTATTATTCGTAAGCTTTTGGATACATTGAAAGTATCTTTAATGGAAGAAAAGAATATGGAGCAAGCATTAAAAGCCAGTGAAACGGTGTTAATGTTTGATCCTGAAGATCCTTACGAAATACGTGATCGCGGACTTATTTTTGCTCAGTTAGAGTGTAATCATGTGGCGATTTCTGATTTAAACTATTTTGTTGAGCAATGTCCTGAAGATCCTATTTCAGAGATGATCAAAATCCAAATTCATTCGATAGAACAAAATCCTATTGTTCTACATTAAAAATTTAAGAAACGTACTTCATTAACACAGTACATTACAAACAGTATAGGGATAAATATGCAACATAAAGTGGTGAATATTGGTGATATCAAGGTAGCAAATGACCTGCCATTTGTGCTTTTTGGTGGCATGAATGTATTAGAATCGCGCGATTTAGCCATGCGTATTTGTGAGCATTACGTCACTGTAACTCAAAAACTGAATATTCCTTATGTATTCAAAGCTTCTTTTGATAAAGCAAACCGTTCTTCAATCCATTCTTACCGTGGCCCAGGCTTAGAAGAAGGGATGAAAATTTTCCAAGAGTTAAAAGAAACTTTTGGCGTTAAAATTATTACTGACGTTCATGAAGCTGCACAAGCTCAACCTGTATCAGAAGTTGTGGATGTTATCCAATTACCTGCATTTTTAGCGCGTCAAACTGATCTTGTTGAAGCGATGGCAAAAACAGGTGCAGTGATCAACGTGAAAAAACCGCAGTTTGTCAGCCCTGGTCAAATGGGGAATATCGTTGATAAATTTAAGGAAGGCGGTAACGACCAAGTTATTCTGTGTGATCGCGGTAGTAATTTTGGTTACGATAACTTAGTTGTTGATATGTTAGGTTTTCATGTCATGATGCAAGCATCACAAGGTGCACCAGTTATTTTTGACGTTACGCATTCATTACAATGCCGTGACCCATTTGGTGCTGCATCTGGTGGACGTCGTGCACAAGTTGCAGAATTAGCACGTGCAGGTATGGCTGTTGGTCTTGCTGGGTTATTTCTTGAAGCTCATCCAGAACCAGATAATGCTCTTTGTGATGGCCCATCAGCGTTACCACTTGCAAAATTAGAGCCTTTCTTAGCTCAAATTAAAGCAATTGATGAAGTGGTAAAAAGTTTCCCAGAGTTAGATACCAGTAAATAAAATGTGTTATGCAACTGCATACGGTTGTTAATATGTTCGGCGCTGATCTTCAGCGCCGTTATCACGAAAAAATCCACAAAATCACCCTTCATGGCGGTTTCAATTGCCCTAATCGTGATGGTACGCTGGGGCGAGGTGGCTGTACCTTTTGTAATGTTTCTTCGTTTGCTGATGAATTAACGCAATATCACTCTATTGAAGAACAAATCGCGGAACAAGCGAGAAATATTAGTCGAGCTCGCCGTTATCTTGCTTATTTTCAAGCCTATACAAGTACTTATGCTGAAGTAGAATACTTACGCAATCTATATGAAACTGCATTATTGCAAGCTAATATGGTGGGGCTATGTGTAGGAACTCGACCAGATTGTGTCCCTGTTAGTGTGTTAGATTTGTTACAAAGCTATCAAGACCAAGGTTATGAAGTGTGGTTAGAGTTGGGTTTACAGACTGCACATAATAAAACATTAAAACAGATTAACCGAGGGCATGATTTTCAGTGTTACCAAGCCACAACTCGAGAAGCAAGGCGTCGTGGTTTAAAAGTGTGTACCCACTTGATAGTGGGGCTTCCTCGTGAAGATCATGCACTTAATATGCAAACCTTAGAACGCATTGTTGAAACTGGGGTTGATGGCGTGAAATTACATCCTTTACATATTGTTGAGGGCAGTATTATAGCCAAAGCATGGAAAGCAGGGCGTTTAACGGCATTAACACAAGAACAATATGTTTATACTGCTGGTGAAATGATCCGTCATACACCACCTGAAGTTGTTTATCACCGTGTTTGTGCCAGTGCAAGAAAGCCAACTTTATTAGCGCCTGAATGGTGTGAAAATCATTGGCTGGGTATGAATGCACTTTATCAAGATTTATTAAAAAAGGGTGTGCAAGGCAGTGGTATTGGTAATGCGTTTATTCCTTATTAAGGATAAAGTTGAAATTAATAATTTATCAAATCAAATATTATAATTATTCGCAATTAAAAACGCCTTTAATTTTAATTAAAGGCGTTAAGTTTTTATCTGAAAAATCTAAATAATTACTGAATTAATTCCAAATCATCCAGTGCTTTTTGTAATGAAGGATAGAAATTCAGTGTCCCTTCAATTGGTGTAACTCTTGCTCTTGCCAACGTTTTTAATGGTTGGAAAGGAATATCACACACAATCACATGAGTATCGTCTTTAACATCAGTAACGAAATGCTGGAACGCATGTAATCCACCCGCATCTAATACAGGAACTGCATCCCATTGCATAATAATGGTTTTATAACCTTTACTGCGTTCGCGTAACTCATTAAAGATACGTTCAGCAGCGGCAAAGAATAATGGGCCATTAACACGTACAACCAATAACTGCTTATCATCATCAGTATAAGTGGATTCAGTTATTTTGGTCATATTAGCAATACGGCGCATAAATAACAGTGAAGCCAACACAATACCGATAGTAATTGCAATAACCATATCAAAGAGAACGGTAAGCGATAAGCATAATATTAAGACAATAATATCGTCTTTAGGGGCGTGTCGAATAAGATCAATAACTTTACGCGCTTCACTCATATTCCATGCAACAATTAACAGCAGTGCTGACATTGCGGCTAAGGGTAAATAAGAAAGAAAAGGGGCTAATACAAGTAAAGTGAGTAACACTAATAATGAGTGAACAATAGCTGAAACTGGTGATGTTGCACCTGCACGCACGTTGGCAGCTGAACGTGCAATAGCTGCAGTCGCTGTAATACCACCAAAGAAAGGAGCAACAATATTGCCAACACCTTGTCCAACTAACTCGCCATTAGAGTGATGTTTTTTGCCTGTCATGCCATCAAGTACAACTGCACATAATAACGATTCAATTGCACCTAATATTGCCATTGAAAAGGCTGCGGGTAATAAAGCAGAAACGGTGCTCCAATTTAATTCCAGTGATGTACCTGAGCTAGGTAAATTCCAAGGTAAAACAAACTGAGGCAAAATAGGTGGAATACCTTGGCCGGTTGTTCCATTAGGAAGTATATAACTAAATTGCGAGCCAATTGTTGCAACATCATGACCGAACATATTCACAATACCCATTACTGCAGTACCCGCGATTAAAGCGGGTAAGTGTCCAGGTAAACGTAAATTCAGCTTAGGCCAATAAATTAAAACAAATAGAGTTGTTAGACCAATAAGCGTATCACCAAGATGAATAGTTGGTAATGCAGAGCCTAGAGCAATAACTTTGTCGATATAAGTTTCTGGCACATGTGCTAATTCAAGACCAAAAAAGTCTTTTACTTGCATCGTGGCGATTGTAATAGCAATCCCTGATGTAAATCCAAGTGTTACAGAAACAGGAATATATTCAATTAGCTTACCAAAACGAGCTAATCCCATAACCACTAAGATCACGCCAGACATAAGCGTAGCAATCAATAAGCCACTCAAACCAAACTGTTGTGATACAGGATAAAGGATCACAACAAAAGCAGCTGTAGGGCCTGAAACGCTGTATCGAGAGCCACCAGAAACAGCAATAACTATACCGGCAATAGCTGCGGTATAAAGACCGTATTGCGGAGGAACACCGCTACCAATTGCCAAAGCCATGGCTAAAGGTATCGCGATAATTCCGACGGTGATCCCTGCAATAATATCTTTTAATAAACGCGCAAAAGAGTAAGGCTCTTTTACACATGCATCAATAAATGCACTAAAGGGGCGAACCCGGTTAACTTTATGAGTTTTCATTTAGGATTAAACCAAAATAAGAAGTCAGATGCCGAATAACGACGATAAGGAAAAAAGAGGATATCGCTTTTATTCGCTGATAATAATGTGATATATCAAATTATTAATGCATATCTTAAAGCTTAGTAAAAATAAAATCAATTAAACTAATAAGTTAACCTAAATAGATAATGTAATGTATCTTATTGTGTTTATTCTGTTGCTTGCTTGAAAATAAAGTTTAAATTTATTTAAAATTATAAAAAGCGTTTTGTTTTAGAATAAATGTCGTTTATAGATAAAATAATGAAAACATTTTCATGTCATAAAAATCTGATAGGTATAAATAACAAATACATAAGTTATTTTAATTCATTAAAATTAATTATCAGAGATTATTAAGTGATAAAAGAAATTATTAAATAAACGATTAAGCAAAAAATAGAATAAAAAATATGTTGTATACTAACAATTATATCATCAAAAAATGAAGGGGAATGGATATCAATAACTTAGTGAAGAGAAACGAGGCTATAAGTGTGTTTTTTGAACAAAAAAACAGAGCTTAGCTAAAAAGCTAAGCTCTATCTTAGAATATGGCGGTGAGAGAGGGATTCGAACCCTCGATACGTTGCCGTATACACACTTTCCAGGCGTGCTCCTTCAGCCTCTCGGACATCTCACCGTATTGTTGTTGGATATGTACTTAACATCTCTCAACGGGGCGCTACTATATGGAAAAGGATCATAGGCGTCAACAGCTAAATGCATTTTTCCTTTAACTTTTGTATCAAGCAGTCAAATAAAAAACAATATGCACAAATGCTAGACAAATTATGCAGTAAAGCAATACCAATATGGAGTGTTGTATTGAAAACAGAATGAAGAATTTCGTTAACTGGTTAACATTCTCAACATTTTTATTAACAACTTATTCAAAGAGACTTGAAATCAGAACGTAACCCTCGCACCCTATGATAAAAATGCTGGAGGAAGGCAAAATGAATATTATTTATTATCATCCTTTTTTTGACGCAGAAACATGGATCAATGGTATGAAGGCGCGTTTGCCAAATGCCAATATACGCATTTGGGAAGCGGGTGATAATCAACCTGCTGATTACGCGATGGTTTGGCTTCCTCCTTATGAAATGCTTGCAAGTCGTAATCACCTTAAAGGTATTTTTGCATTAGGGGCTGGTGTTGATGCTATTTTAAAACAAGAACAACAAAAGCCTGGCACATTACCGACAGGTGTTCCTGTTATGCGTTTGGAAGACACCGGGATGGGGCTTCAAATGCAAGAATATGCGATTGCTAAAGTGATGTATTATTTTCGTCGAATGGATGATTATAAACGTCAACAATCACAACGCTTATGGAAACAGCTTCCTGCGCATTCTTATGATAATTTCGTGATTGGTGTGTTAGGTGCGGGTGCTTTAGGTGGAAGTGTGGCAACTAAACTTGCCGAGCTTGGTTTTAAAGTTCGTTGCTGGAGTCGCAGTGAAAAACAAATTAAAAATGTTGAAAGTTTTTTTGGTAAAGAGCAACTGAGTGATTTCCTTAAAGAGTGCAATTTACTGATTAACTTATTACCCTATACGCCAGAAACTCATGGTATATTGAATTACTCACTCTTTGAACAACTTAAACCTTCTTCTTATTTAATTAATCTTGCTCGTGGTGCGCATTTAGTTGATCAAGATTTATTAGAGGCAATTGATCAAGGGCATATTGCAGATGCTACTTTGGATGTTTTTGCTCAAGAACCTTTAGCGGGAATGCACCCATTTTGGACACACCCTCGCGTTTCTATTACACCACATATTGCTGCTTTCACTATTCCACATATAGCTATGGATACGATTGTTGATAATATTCAGCGAATTGAAAAGGGAGAAAAACCTTTTGGTGTAGTTGATATGAAGAGTGGTTACTAAGTCTATTTTATTTATTTTTAATTTTAGATAATAGGCAACAAAATTTTAATTTGTTGCCTATTTTTTACTTCTGACTTTCAAAAAAAAATATTTTTTTAATTTTTATATAATCTCATAAAAATCTGATTGTAAAAAGATAGCATTTGTAGCTCATCTTATTGATTATTGCCTTATCGATTTAACCATTATGAGGCATATCATATGACTAATGAAATAAAACCAGTAATCAGTAAATTAATACCTATCGGTATATATGATGGAAGCAAAGAAAGGCATCGAGTAAAAAAGGTAAAAAATAGCAATAATACCTATATCAAAAAAAATGAAAAACATAAAGAACATAAATTTAGCTTAAATAACGCTAATAACTATGTATATTTAGGCTCAACAAATACATCTTTACTTAATAATATGGGAATTACTCTTGCAGATGATGGGTCCTTACTATTAATTAAAGGTAAAACGCATGATTTAATTACAGGTTTATATCATAAACACTTTAAAGGAGGATTTAAATATAATGTTTTCAATATAGAACCCCAACAAGGTGATAATATGAAGTTTAAAGAGCTCTATGTTGATCCTAATGGTTTTTTGATTGGAAATAAAAGAAGCGAAAATAAATCTGATAGTGCAGAAGAAAATAAGAATGAATTATATAAAATTAAGTTTAATAAAATTGAAAAAGACTATAATTTAAACGATAGCTCATTAAATTCTATTGAGAATAGCTTTATTGTTGAATATGAAAAATACATAATTGATGATGAACTAAAGCAAGATTTATCCAGCATCAATAATATAGTGGAATTAAAAGAGAGTAATGAATTAAAAATTAATCGTGAAGGATTAGATTTAAGTGTTAGCCTTAAAGATAATATGCTTTATATAAAGGGATTACCTAAAGAAATTATTTCCAGCGATCAAGTTGATAGTGGGAAAATAGAAGAATATAATGTCGTAGAAAATAAAGAAGTAGAAAATAAAGAGGTAGAACATAAAGAGGTAGAACATAAAGAGGTAGAACATAAAATAAAAATCCCTTTAAAATCGACAGATAAAATATTAGCAATTAAACCCATATTAAATCAAATCCAACTCGTTGTGGATAAAGGTAATAAAATAAAAATATATTATCTTGATCCTTTGAATATTTTTTCTCTTAAAGATTATCAGTATGAAGTTACTCGTTTAAAGCAGGAGCCTCCTTTATCATTTTATTCAATGGTAGGTGAAAATAATTATAATAACTATCATTCAGGTCAGCCGTTTTCTACTCAAAAAATAGGTAATTTTAGTAGTCGCCACATTCCCTTTTTCGCATCTTTGATTGATAAGGCAAGAATTAGTCTTGATAAGGCAAAACAACAATATGCATTAAAAAAATATAAATCGATGACATCAAATATTGCGAAAACTGTTGATCCAGGATTTAGAGGGCTTGTTTCAAATATAAAAGGGATTTCAAATTCATCCACATTACCATGTGAGAATAAATTTGAAGCATTACAAAGTGCTAAAAAAAATATGCAGGAAGCTAGTAAAGTATTAAGCAAATACATTAAAGGAGTCAAGAATGGAAAGACACCAGGTGAAGTTATTTACTCTTTAGTTAAAGAAATGAAAGAAAAAAGTAGTGTTACTATTGCTGATACTAAAGGGATCCGTGCTTTCTTTAGTACAAGTTTATTTAGTCTTCACGCAAATATTGGTGTTAATGCATTTATATTAGCAAGATATGCAAAAACACATACAATAACACTTTCAAAAAATGAAAAAAATGAAGTGATATTTTCATTTATTAATGAGAAAGATGTTAATTTATCAGGTGGTTTATCTGCGGGGGGTAATGGATACGAAAAAGTATGGATGGGAGATAATGTTAGTTGTAATGTAGCAACACCATTAATAGCGAGTGCTTATCTTAGCTTAAATTATGAAAGAAAATCTAATTTTTCATTTAAAATAGGATTGGATGATGTTGTTGATTTTATTGATAAAGGAATGGAGTTTACTTATGATCAACTAAAATATAATACAACACTAAATAATGATAAAAATATATCATTTGGAATATCGGCAGATATAAGAAGTGAACTTAGTTTAGGTGTTAATTTGTCACTTTATAATAAAATTCAAATGTCAATACCTAGAAATGCGGTTGGGTTAAATGTTATTGCTAATTTATTAAAGGTTAATTTCAATGTAAATAAATTTTTTGACTATGGGGAAATAAGTGAAGCTAAAAAAAAGAAAGTAATTGATTTTAAATTATTAGAAATTCTTCTTGATATTTATAGAGATTTGAAATTTTATCCATCAAAAACAAGCTCATCCAGTGAAAGACGATGGCTTCCTCTAACAGAAATGAAAAATTTTGAATTTATGCTTCAGAAGAAATTAAATAGTTTATTTAGTCTTAATGTTTTTAATAGTCAAGAATTAGAAGAGAAAAAAGAATTTGAAAATAATAGAAAGAATTTAAAAGAAATATATAAAAGGGTGAGGAAAATAAATAATTTATTTGATGAAAATACAATTGCTTATAATGTAAGTAAAAATATCTCTAAACTTGATAGTGTTCATTTAACAATGCTAATCAATAAAAAATTAAAAAATAGAATGAAAAAAGATCCTGTTTTGTTAGATGAGATAGGAGGGGGAGCTGATTTTGAAAAGTTGAAGTGGAAAGGTAATTTAAAAAATCAATTTTTATTAGATTTAAAAGAAAGGAAGAAAATATTATCTTCTCAAGAAAAAAACAATAAAAATGAGAGATTCAAGTCTTACTCTGTTTTTCAATATAAACTAGATAAGAAGAGTGATATTATTTATAAAAAAGCTAAAGAAATGTTTAATGAAAAAATAAATGAAATAATGAAAAATGAGAATATCACGAATGATTATATTAAATCTACATTAAGCAATTTATATGATAAACTTAAGGATGATTTTAGTAAGATGAAATATCAGCTTAGCTCAATTGATATTATGTCGATTAGTGAAGTATTAGATAAAGACAAATCAATACCACTTGTGTTGGTACAATTAGAGAATGCAAAAGGAATTATTTATCACCAGATAAAAGGTGAAATCAAATTTTCATATGATGAAGATAAAGAACAATTAGAGAAGATGTCGACAAATTATTATTTTTAAGAAAACATTTGTTAGTCTTATGTTTTTAAGTGTGAAAGTGGAAGATTTTAATAACATTCTATTTATTAAGGTATTTTTCTATGCTTTAAGCAGAGTGATTTTTTATTTATTCTCGTAAATTTCTATTTGTTCAGAATTAAAATCTGATGAATTGGTGTTATCAGAAAGATAAATTTATTAAATTGTTATTTTTCTATACTTGGTGTTATAAAGTAAGTTCCCATGTTTATCAGACAATATACTTTATGAATATAGCAGAGCTTCTTGAGCAAATAGCAGAGAAAGGATGGTGTGTATGGGATAATTTCCTCACACCTGAGGCTGTTCAACAATTAAGCGCTTGTTTTGATGGTGAAGCACAACAAGCGCGTATTGGTCGTCATGAGAATCGACTTGAAGAAACAACGATTCGGAGTGACAAAATACGTTGGTTAGAACCTGAAATGGGGACGCCGGTTCAGCATTACTTAATGCAAATGGCGTCTATTCAGAGCGCAGTCAATCGTGAGTTTTTTCTAGGACTTTTTGAGTACGAAGCGCATTTTGCTTGTTATGAAAAAGGTGCTTTTTATAAAAAACATCTGGATGCATTTAAAGAAAATGTTACTCGACGTTTAACAACAGTATTGTATCTTAATGAGGATTGGAAAAAAGAAGACGGTGGCGAGTTAGTTATTTATGATTTGGAAAATAATCAACTTGCGACAGTTGAGCCTAAAGGTGGGCGTTTGGTCGTTTTCCTTTCAGAACAATTTCCTCATGAAGTACTTCCTACTAATAAAGAGAGAATAAGTATTGCCGGATGGTTTCGCGTGAATGGTGTAAGAGATAATTTTCTTGATATAGCCAGTTAACAAATGCAATAAAATGCTGTTGTCATAAAGTCGTTTTTAATACTTTTTATAAAACTACTTTATAAATAGCATGGGATTAGGCGCGTTTCTTATATTAAGTAAAAGACTTAATTATAAGAGCGCGCTTTTTCTGTTTTTAGTGATTAAAGATAGTAAGATTAATATTAACAATATAAAGAGAAATGGCGAAAAAAGTTGATTTTCTTTCTATTAAAAGCACAATAACGCGAAACTTTTTAGGATAAAAATACAATGAATGAATTTTCAATAGTTTGCCGACTTTTAGGCACATTATTTCAGCGCGCTCCCATAGATCCTATTCTATCACCAATTATTAAAATGATTGGTGAAGGAAAACTTAGTCAACTATGGCCATTAGAGCAAGATGAGTTATTTAATGCATTAAAAAACAGCGTCAAAGATTTGGCTATTGTAGAAGCCGATTATCAATCTCTTTTTGGAGGTGAAGTGCCCGCTGTGTCTGTTTATGCCCATGATTATGAAGAGATCAAAGAAGATGATATTCGTCAATTCTTAGTCATAAGGGGTATGCCTGTTACTGATAATGCAACAGACAGTTTTGGTGCTTTATTACTGGCAGCGTCGTGGCTTGAAGATAACTCTGCAGAAGATGAAGTATTAGCACAAATACAATTATTTGATGAGTATCTGCTACCTTGGGCGGGAACATTTTTAGGTAAGGTTGAAGCTTATGCAACAAGTGGCTTTTATCGTACACTAGCTGGTATTGCACGTGGTGCGTTATCCGCATTACGTGAAGAGCTCTCTGATGATGAAGAGAGTGATAAGACAGAAAATACAGAAGCCGAGTAATATAATATTTCTTTGTAAAAGTATTCTAGTATTCATAAAAAAGGCAAACCATTAGGTTTGCCTTTCTCATTAATGACGATAAATATTTTTAATTAACTCGCGTAACTATTAGAGCTGGATAACGAATTTACCAGGTTTAACTTCAATTCCTTTAGCCAGTTTAAACGCGGCGGCTTCAGCGCTGTTTTTTTCTGGATTAAGAACGTAAACAGGATGATTATCAAAGTAAGTCGCGATTGTTGTATCTAAATAAGGTTTTAGTGCCACCACCACAGCATCCATTTTTTCTGGAGAGACTTTATAACTATCAATAGTCATTGATTTTATGTATATCGCTCCTTTATCTGCTTGATAAGAAGGCTGGCCTGATAATGTAAGCTCAACTTTAGCGCTTGTCTTGCCAAAGAACGAATTAATTATCAGATCGGTTGTACCAGAAAGATTAATTTTACCGGGCTCAGTACGACCAATTTGAATGGAAAGATTACTCAATTTAATATCAGCGGATACAACTTCATCTTCACCAATATGTTTCTGGAGATTTATTTTTTGGCTGATATAGTCATTAATAAGATTTTCACTCACATCAAATTGCTTGAGTTGATCACACCCAGAGACTAAGCTTGTTAATACTAATACAGTTGTTAGAAAAATGGCTTTCATAAACACTCCTTGATCATTGATAACTAAGAGTTTAACTGATCTTTAGGGAGTAAGCATGGCTGTTTCTATTTTTTTACGATTAAATTGGCGATGTAATGCATAAAGTGTTATTAAACCTACAGTTCCTAGTAAGAACCAAGGCAATTCAGGCATATCAAATTGATTGCCTAAATCATACATCCATCCACCACCTGTATATCCAATTGCACCACCAAACGCTAAGCCTAATCGGCTAAAGCCCATATAACTACCACGAGCTCGAGGATCGGCAAGTGATGCACTTAATGTTTCGCGTGCAGGCTCTGCTGTAATAGTACCAAGATAAAATAGGCCAATAATTAAGAAGATGCTTTGTAATGAATGGATCATACCAACAGGGAACATACTAATGCTCATTAAAAATAAGCCAGCCATTAAGCGCTGTTCTAATTTGAAATGTTTTTCACTCCAGCGAGCAATAGGATAAAGCAACGTTAAAGAAAGTAGGGCTTCAATGGCATACATCCATTTTACGGCAGTTGGCGTACCCGCAATATCATTGACAATAATAGGAAACATCAACATAACTTGAACGGATAATACAAAATAACCTGTTAGCGTTAAGACATAACAGACAAAACGCTTATCAAGAAATACTCGTTTTAATCCTTCTTTAATCGGTGTTCGAGTTGTAGATATACGATAAGCAGGTAATAACCAAGCATTAAATAAGGCTGCGATAACAAAAACACCCGCACCGACCCAACAAACTAAATGAAAATCATATTGTAATAACCAGCTACCGATGAGTGCACCAATAACGGCGCCAGCACTGTCTTGCATTAGTAATAAAGAGTAAAAACGACCGCGCTCATAAGGACGGGTTAATTTGATAACTAGCGCTGTGCGAGGGGGATCAAATAAAGTGCCGCCTAATGCAGATAAAATGCAAGATAACCAAAGTATCCAAGGTTGATCTGCCATTGCCATTAAAGCAAAACCTAAAGCGCGTAATAACATGCCCGTTATTATCATTGGCTTTGCACCAAAACGGTCTGCAATTGCGCCACCAAAAATGCCGAGACCTTGTTGTACTAATTGTCTAAGCCCTAATGCAAAGCCGACAATAACACCAGCCCAACCTAATTGTTCGACGAAACGAATAGAAATAAGCGGAAAAACGACGAAAAAACCTAAGACAACTAACATATTGTCAATTAGGAGAAAGTATTTACCCAAAGTACGGGCTTGTGTCACCAGCGCCATTACTCACCATCAATAAGCAAATAATTTAAATAAAATAAGGGGGGAATGAAATAATTTATTTCTTCGACTATTCTGTCTCTAAATATGCTTAATTCCTAGTAAATTAAAGATGATATTTTTTTATTAAGGTTAGTGGCAGAATAAGAAGAGTTGCTTCAGAATTAGACTTATTTTATATCAAAGGATAATGAGATCGTAATGTTTGGTTATCGTGGCGGAATTCCTAAAATTCGTTTTGAAACACAGAGAATGGTCATTCGTTTAGCATACGAGCGAGATGCTGAAAGATTGGCTGATTATTATACATTAAACCGTCGTTTTTTAATTCCATGGGAACCCGTAAGAGATAAAACACATTATTTACCTTCTGGTTGGGAACATCGTTTACAATTTATGAATGAATTACACCGACAAGAAAGTGCTTTTCATTTTCTGCTATTAACACAAAAAGAAGATGAAGTTATCGGTGTTGCTAATTATAGCAATGTGATGCGTGGCGCTTTTAATGCCTGTTTTTTGGGGTATTCAGTCGGTGAAAAATGGCAAGGTCATGGCTATATGTCTGAAGCGTTAACAGAAACACTTCGCTATATGCAACGACAACAAGGGATGCATCGTATTATGGCGAATTATATGCCTCATAATTTACGCAGTGGAAACCTATTAGCTAAACATGGTTTTGAACGTGAAGGATACGCCAAAAACTATCTGCAAATTAATCAAGAGTGGCGAGATCACGTACTGACTGCATTAACAACGCGAACTTATTTTAAACGTTAATATTGGTCATCATGGAAGAAAAGCACTGCTTATTATTATATTAAAAATACCCTTATGTCAGTGCTTCTGCCAATTTTTTTATAGTAAAAGGGATAGCTAATAGGTCACCTAAGTCAGTTTTTTCAACATATAGTACCAATGTTGAATATGGAAAATAGACTGTGTTAAGCGCGATGATTCTTCTTTTTCAATATAAAATCCATTCTTTTTATACAAATAAAGTGCACCCTTATGATGAATATCGACATGAAGTGATAAATAGGCTTTTTTCAGAATATCTTTACTATATTGGGTTATCCACTCCAGTATAGCGTAGGCAATACCATGTCCTTGATATGATGATAAAACGGCAATGTGTGCCAAATAAGCCTCATTTTCATTTGGTGTATAATCAAATAAAGAAAAGAAAATCTTTTGCTTAATATAATGAGCAATACCAAAACGCCAATAATTCAAGAAAGGTGTTTTAATAAAAGGATTTGAAATAAAGTTGTTTTCTTTTACCACTAAACAAAATGTTGCAATTATCTTTCCATCATCAGTGACAATAAATTGTTGGCTATTTTTTTTACATGCTAATGAATTCCAAATAGCCTCTAATTGCCGACATTGGTTAAGATTAGTGCTATCAATATTAAAAGCGTTCAATTTAAAGCGAAATGCTTGTGCAACTAATTGAATAATTTCAGGAATATCTGAAGGCTCTGCAACACGAAGCTGATAGTGTTCATGAAGTAATTGCATGATATCGTTACTCTGCAATAATAGGGTTAACTTTTTAGACTGCTTGGTCTAGTTATTTATAGACTATTCAGTCTAATTTATTTTGTCCAGAGATTTTTTATGTTATGAACAAGACTGTTACTGAAAAACAAAAAGCGAAAATGAAGCATATTATTGATGCTGCAATACGTTGCTTTGCTGTAAAAGGTTTTCACTCGACATCAACAGCAGAAATCTGTCATGAAGCAGCCATGAGCCCTGGAAATGTATTTCATTACTTTCCGAATAAAAACTCGATTATTGAGGCGATTGCATTAGAGGATATACACCTGTTTAATGATATCTTTTGTCGCTATGAAGCCGAAGAAGAGTGTATTCAAGCAATCATCGATTTAATAAAGGAAATTATAGCGCTCTATAATCACCCCGAATATGCGCGTATTAGTATTGAAATTTTTGCTGAAGCATCGCGTAATGCGAGCATTCACGAGGTTTTTATTGAAAATGAAAGAAAAAACAAACAGCGTTTGATTGCCATGTTGAAAAACGGTATTAAAAAAGGGCAGATAGACTCAACACTTGAACCAGAGAAAGTTGCAACATGGTTGTTAGCCATCGCAGATGGTTCTATGGGCAGAAATATTATCGAGCCTGAATTTAATGAGGGGGAGGAGAATGCGATGTTGGAAGTGATGTTGAGAAAAATACTCACGAAGCCATAAATAGCTATTTTTTAATCGCTTTGGTTAGTCGAAGATAAGCTGAGTTAGCCTATTCTTAGCGAATTGAAGATTGATTTTTCGATGTTAGAGACGGAGTATAGTCCCTTTCTTTTTATTCTATTTAACAAAAATCAGAATGACTTTATGAATTTACTTAAATCACTTGCAGCAGTGAGTTCTATGACCTTATTTTCACGGGTACTAGGATTTATTCGTGATGCAATTATTGCGCGTATTTTTGGCGCAGGTATGGCAACCGATGCCTTTTTTGTTGCTTTTAAATTGCCAAACTTATTACGTCGTATTTTTGCGGAAGGTGCATTTTCTCAAGCATTTGTTCCGATCTTGGCAGAATATAAAAATCAGCAAGGTGAGGAAGCTACGCGTACCTTTATTGCTTATGTTTCGGGTATGCTGACGCTTATTTTAGCAGTGGTTACCGTCATTGGTATTATTGCTGCGCCTTGGGTGATTTATGTTACAGCACCAGGTTTTAGTAGTTCACCCGATAAGTTTCAATTGACGACAGATTTATTACGGATCACTTTTCCTTATATTTTCCTGATATCATTAGCTTCATTGACGGGCTCTATTTTAAATACTTGGAATCGTTTTTCAGTCCCCGCGTTTGCACCAACGCTACTCAATGTCAGTATGATCTTTTTCGCTTTAGTGGTCGCTCCTTATTGTAATCCTCCTGTTATGGCATTGGCGTGGGCAGTTGTTGCTGGGGGAATATTACAACTAGGTTATCAATTACCACATTTGAAAAAAATCGGTATGCTTGTTTTACCGCGTGTTTCATTTAAAAATAGCGGTGTTTGGCGTGTGATGAGATTGATGGGGCCGGCTATTTTGGGCGTGTCGGTTAGTCAAATATCGTTAATTATCAATACGATTTTTGCTTCTTTTTTAGTGTCTGGATCAGTTTCTTGGATGTATTATGCAGACCGTTTAATGGAATTACCGACAGGGGTATTAGGCGTTGCATTAGGTACAATCTTACTTCCTTCATTATCTAAAAGCTTTGCCAGTGGTAATACTGAAGAATATAGAAAATTGATGGATTGGGGATTAAGACTGTGTTTCTTACTAGCACTGCCTTGTACTATTGGTTTAGCGGTATTATCTGGACCTTTAACAGCGTCTTTATTTCAATATGGTAATTTTAATGCGCATGATGCACTCATGACACAACAGGCGTTAATCGCTTACTGTGTTGGATTAATGGGGCTGATCATCATAAAAATATTAGCACCAGGTTTTTATTCACGTCAGGATATTAAAACACCAGTAAAAATTGCAATTGCAACATTGATCCTCACACAATTAATGAATCTTGCGTTTATTGGTAGTTTAAAACATGTAGGTCTTGCGCTCTCGATCGGTATTGCGGCTTGTTTTAATGCCTCTATGTTGTTTTGGCAGATCCGTAAGAAAGATATTTATCAGCCTTTAGCTGGTTGGCCTGTGTTCTTATTAAAACTTATTATCGCGCTTGCCGTAATGGCGGCTGTATTAGTTGGAATGTTGTGGATCATGCCAAGCTGGGATGTCGGCAACATGCTAATGCGTATCTTGCGCTTGTTGCTAGTTGTAGTAGTCGGAGCAGGAAGTTATTTTGTTGTGTTGTATGCGTTAGGATTTAGACCTCGCCATTTCTCACTACGTGCTTTATAAAACTGATAATACAGACTCCTCGCTTTTGTATAAAAGTGAGGAGTTGCAAAATTAACAATCTTTTCATCAATGCAATTTTCCTTATTTAGAACCTTTCTCTATTTTTAGACTATTTTTAATGTAACATTGATCACATTTCTAGCATTTAGTTATGTAGATTTGGCTATCCTTAAAAAAACAAAAAGTGAGAAAAATGCAAAAATCTTTTTTCTCACTATTTTTTTTATTAAATTTTTTTTCCAATTTCTAAATGATTTATACAGTTTTTCGGTGTTGGAATGCATTTTTTAATTGATATTGATAAATTTATCTAAACATTAATCATATCGAATATCTTTAGACAATTTGTTTACTAGTCGTGAGATTCTACATAAAGTAAAAAAATAGACGCTATATTCTAGGTACTTACGGTTTGACGAATTATCTTTTTTTAGATAAACTCTCTTGTGTTGTAGAGGTTTAAAAATTGGCACATCTGTTAAATATTTCTTACTTAATGATGAGATATTACAAATATTTCAAAAAATTGCAGTATATTTTAAAATATTTGATTTTTTTGATTTGAGACATATTATTATTTCTTTATTCAGGTAGATTAACAGTGACTGTAAAGTTATTTGCTTGTTATCGTTCAGTACTACTGAAAGTGATCATATCTATTTTGTCTGCGCTTCAAATAGGTAATACGATTGCTGGGGATAAGCAGTAAACAATAAGTCGTGTGAATAATGAAATTGATACTAAATCTATTATTAATAGGTAATTAGATTACTGTGAATTCAGTATGGTACACTAATTATCGCTTTCATTTGTCCGCCGCTGTTTTCTGTTTTTCCCTCTCTTTTCTAATCCTTGTCAATATTTCTCCTTAATAGCTCAATAACTCAAATATTTATCCATTTATTCGTTATACTTAAAACAGTTATCGATCATTAGATATTTCTAGTTTAAAGACGACTAAACAATCACTTAGTGATTTTGGTAAAAATAAAAATAAGAGTGTCAAGGAGCTACTATGAAAAAAGCAATTATCATTTCTATATCATTAGCTACGTTATTTCTTGCAGGTTGCACTGCTGATGGAAAAATTAGCACCTCAAAACTCACTCCTGTTAACTGTGTTGGTGTATTTGATAAAACGAATGAGCAGCTTGCTTTCACCGCTAAAGACGTTAATGACCGCTTATACAGCCCTAGTAAGCCAATAGATAGTGTTGATGGCTGGATTGAGGCAAAAGATATTAGAGGGCTATTGTGTCAGGATGTTATAACTGCTAACGAAGATTAATAATTAAATAGCATTGAAAATTTGGTTGGTTCATTGTTTGACGTATTTTAGCTATCTTGAATTAAAATTTGATACACAAAAAACCGATGGTATTAACCATCGGTTTTTTTATCACTATGATTTGAAAACAGCGATAAATTACATTCTATCTACCGTTTCAATACCCAAAGTATCTAAACCTTGTTTTAAAGTTTTCGCGGTTAAACGAGCCAGTTTTAGACGACTTTGGCGAGTGCTTTCATCTTCAGCAGATAAGATAGGGCAGTTTTCATAAAAGCCAGAGAAGGTTTGTGCCAAATCGTAAAGATAAGCACACATAACGTGAGGTGTTCCTTCACGAGAAACTTGCATAATCGTCTCATCAAATTGGACTAAACGTAATGCAAGCTGTCTTTCATGAGATTGTGTTAGTGCGATAGGTTGTGTTAGCGCATTTTCATCAATGTCTGCACGTTTAAAGATTGAGGCAACACGAGTATAAGCATATTGCATATAAGGTGCTGTGTTCCCCTCGAAACTTAACATCAGATCCCAATCAAAGATGTAATCTGTTGTACGATTTTTAGATAAATCAGCGTATTTAACAGCCCCAATACCCACAACACGAGCAACGTTATCTAATTCGTCTTTATCCATATCTGGATTTTTGTCAGCGATTAATGCACGGGCTCTTTCTTGAGCTTCATCGAGTAAGTCAGTTAAACGAATAGTGCCACCAGAACGAGTTTTAAACGGACGACCATCTTTACCTAGCATCATACCGAACATATGGTGTTCAAGAGACATTGAATCAGGAATGTAGCCTGCTTTGCGGACAATCGTCCAAGCCTGCATTAAATGTTGGTGCTGACGAGAGTCGATATAATAAAGTACGCGATCAGCATGTAATGTTTCGTGACGGTATTTTGCACAAGCAATATCTGTTGTTGTATATAGGTAGCCACCATCTTTTTTCTGAACGATAACACCCATAGGTTCGCCTTCCTTGTTTTTATATTCATCAAGGAAAACAACGGTTGCACCTTCACTTTCTACTGCAAGACCTTTTGCTTTTAAATCAGCAACAATACCTGCCAACATTGGGTTATAAAGGCTTTCACCCATAATGTCATCTTCGGTTAATGTGACGTTAAGGCGCTGATAAGTCACTTGGTTTTGTTGCATGGTGATATCAACTAATTTACGCCACATTGTACGGCAGTATTCATCACCACTTTGTAATTTCACAACGTAATTACGCGCACGTTCTGCGAACACTTCATCTTCATCATAGTGTTTTTTCGCTTCACGATAGAACTCTTCCAGATCGGATAACGCCATATCAGCGGCATTTTCATTCTGTTTTTTCTCTAAGTACGCAATTAACATACCAAATTGCGTACCCCAATCACCAAGGTGATTAGCACGAATAACATTATGACCTAAGAAAGATAAGGTACGTGCACTTGCATCACCAATAATGGTCGAGCGTAAGTGGCCAACGTGCATCTGTTTTGCAACATTCGGAGATGAATAGTCGATAACAATAGTTTGAGGTTCAACTGGGGTTACGTTTAGGTGTTCATCTGCTAATGCGTATTCAGCTTGCTTTGCAACCCATTGTGGAGATAAAAAGATATTGATAAAACCCGGACCTGCGATTTCAACTTTATCTGCTATATCCGTAATATCAAGCTTTTCTAGGATCTTTTCTGCGAGTTGTCGGGGCGGGATCCCCATTTTTTTTGCAGCTCCCATGACACCATTTGCCTGATAGTCACCAAACTGTACTTTGGCTGACTGACGGACAAGAGGTTCGCTATCAGCGGGTGCACCAGCAGCACACATTGCCACACTGATTTTTTCTGAAAGAAAAGCCTGAATATTCACCGGGTTACCTTAAATAATTGAGAAAATAAAACCTGACGACAAAAGCCTGACAGGTTTCTTATAAAGAATTAGGATTAACCTTGAATTTATAACATATTCCGGCTAGAACATGCTACCATCTCAGACTTATCTTTAAGGTTTTTTCTCTGTTTTTTCATTAAGGTTATTCAAAATGGTGCTATTTTCTTCAATTTCTCAATTAAATGATTTAACTCGTGAGCTTTCTTTGTTTGAAGAAAATATGACACTATTTGCCGATAGTTTGGGTATAGATTTAGCTATCTATCCCACTGATCATGTATCGTTACGTTGTCACGATTTGGCTTTGGCTGAGCAGTGGCGAATAGGATTAAGTCAGTGTGGAAAGTGTATTTCTGATAATGTGATTAACGGGCGCCCAATATATCTATTTCAATTAGAAACGCCATTAACTATTTTAAATCAATCTGTTTCAATTGTTGAATTGCCTTTTCCCACAAATAAAACATATGAATATCAAGGTTGGGAGCATATTGAGCAAGTAATCTCCGTCGAACCAAGAGAGCTAGTGAGTCGAGTCATGTCTTTTTTACCCCAAACATTACCAGAAAATGTGAGCTTAAAAATCAGTGAACCTAAAGGTGAGAAAGAGCGTTTACCTAATCCAACGGTGGCCATTTCTAATGGAAAAGTCACTGTGAAGTATCATCCTTATTCGTTACTTGAAATCGTAGAAAGTGAGTGTTGAACGACATTTTCAGAAAATAGTTTGCTTGTGTCAGCACAAAACTCTGATAGTGGAATTGAATGAATAACGATATTCGACAACTATTGTTAGTAATCGCTGAGAAATGATATTTATTTTCTGATTACTTTCTTTATTAAGGATGGAGAGGGATGATATGGCTACATTGGAGATTTGTTGTTTTGGCGCTGAATGTGCGTTGGTAGCAGAACGAGCAGGCGCAGACAGAATAGAGCTGTGCACGAGTCCGGCAGAAGGCGGCATTACGCCAAGCTATGGAATGCTACGACAAGTCAGAGAGTTGGTTCGTATTCCCGTTCATCCTATCGTTCGCCCGCGTGGTGGTGATTTTTGTTATTCACAAGCTGATTTTTCAGCAATGAAAAATGATATTAGTTTGATCCGTGATATGGGCTTTTCAGGAGCAGTTGTTGGTCTTTTAAATGAAGAAGGACATATTGATTTGCCTAAAATGGAAATTTTAATGGAGCTTGCAGGTCCATTAGCTATTACTTTTCATCGTGCTTTTGATATGTGTATTAATCCATTATTAGCGTTAGAACAACTGACTCAGTTGGGGGTTTCTCGTATTTTAACGTCAGGACAGCAACCGAATGCAGAACTTGGCTTACCATTGTTACGAACGTTAAATGAAAAAACACAAGGCCCTATAATTATGGCGGGTGCGGGTGTAAGGCTTAGTAATATCCAAAAATTCCTAGATACAGGATTAAAAGAAATACACAGCTCAGCAGGAAAAGTGGCACCTTCAACCATGATTTATCGTAAAGCGGGTGTAACGATGAGCTCTGACAGTGAGATTGA
The DNA here is from genome assembly GCF_030286765.1 of Proteus faecis. Lineage (NCBI taxonomy): Bacteria > Pseudomonadati > Pseudomonadota > Gammaproteobacteria > Enterobacterales > Morganellaceae > Proteus > Proteus faecis. The sequence continues at coordinate 111,278 of NZ_JASVWV010000004.1, read as the reverse complement.
TGAATTTACGCATTACTGTGTGGATGAAGATACTGTTGAAGCAATGAAAGATATTATGAGTATTTATACGCCATTAGCATCTTGATTAGACGGATTAAATATTCTAGAACTGCGCTTTTTTATAGCGCAGTTTTTTTATCTAATCTAGCCTAATACCAGCGTGTGCGTAATACCACAGCGTTCAACAAAGGTTTCATCATGCGAAACTAATAATAATGTGCCTTGATATTCAACGAGTAGATCTTCCAATAGTTGTTTTGATTCTATATCAAGGTGATTATCTGGCTCATCAAGTAATAATACCGCAGGTGGTTTTGGGCTATGTGTTAAAGCCAATAATGTTGCTTTTAATTGCTCACCACCACTTAGTTTTTCAAGTGGCAGTAACGATTTATCACTTCTAATTCTTAACATTCCAAGACGTGTTCGCCATTGCTCGATAGAAATCGCGGGTTGATATTGGTGTAGTGCTTGTGCAACTGGCAATGTTTTATCAAGTAAAGTCAGATGTTGATCAAGATAACAAAAGTCTTTGTTGAGACGAAATTCACCAGAAAGTGGTGCAAATTGTTTGATCAAACATTTTAATAATGTTGACTTTCCACATCCATTTTTACCTTGAATATGCCAATGCTCATTCCCATAAGCTGAAAATGAAATGGGGTGCTGATAACCATATGGAAGCTGAAGATTATTAACAAATACATTTAAACGATGACCATCACTTTGATAATTTAATACCATTTTCTGCTGATGAACATGTGCTTTTTCTTCATCGATGCTTTGCTTTTGAGATTGCATATCATCAATTATACGCTGATGCCGTTTAGCAACTGCAGATTGTCGTTGTTCAGCCCTATTTGTTTGCATATCTAATAAAAGTAAGCACTGAGATCCACTTTTCCTGATTGATTCGCCTTGTCGTTTCCGTTGTGCTGCTTTTTGTAATGTCGATTGTTGCTGGCGTTTCTCATTTTTAATTTGGCTGTTTAGTCGATCACTTGTTGCTTCCAACGATGCTATTTCTGCACGTTTTTGTGTCTCATATAAAGTATAATTTCCACCATATTCAAATAAACCTTTCTCACTTAATTCAAAAATAGTATCAGCATAAGAAAGCAAGTTTCGATTGTGACTTACAATAAGAGAGCCCGCTTTGTGCAAAGCCAATTGTTTTACTAGCCATTGTTGTCCTTGATAATCAAGATGGTTATCTGGTTCATCTAACAGCAAAAAACTCTCTTTACATAAAAAAGCACGACATAGCGCTAAACGTGTTTGTTCTCCACCGCTTAGATGCGTAATAGGAGTATCTAATGCGACAGGAAGTTGTGCTGAATCTAATAAATTCTGCCACATAACAGGAAATTGCCATTTGCCATCGAGTAACTCAATATCTTCTAATGTGGCGATGCCGGCATCAACGCGTTGAAATACTTGATAAATTTCATGAATACCTAATGCTTGAGCAAGTGTATTACCTTGTAATCGAGTTAATTGTTCAACGTGAACAAAGGGGATATTCCAATTAACTTGGCCAGTGGTTGGTAATATTTTTTGTGCTAATAATCTTAATAGTACAGACTTTCCTTTACCGTTATGGCCGATTAATGCATTTTGCTGACAAGACAATGCACGAGTTAAAGGTGGAAAAAGACTTTGCTGATTAAATTCGATAGTAAGTTGTGAAAAGTGGCAGGCTATTGTCATAATAAGACCTCCTAAGCGAAATAGGTGGCAGACAGCCGAGATCTTTTTTTAGATGCGACGAAGTAAATTATTGTCTGCCAGTAACAGAAAAGTGAATACCGAAAAAGGTATTTGAAAAATTTTCTGGCAGAATTTAATTCATCGTAGGGAAGTGCCTTCTTAAAAAGAGAAATAATTGGTGGAAATAGCATGCGTATTAAAACATGAATAAAGATGAACAACAAGGGCTGAATAAGATTATCTGTGTGTGGTTTTTATTGCTCTAGCTTTTATTCTGAACATTATATGTTTATATATTGATGATATATTAATATAGGTAATGCAGGCTAAAGGAATACCATAAAATAGAGTGCCATAAGCCATACCAATATGTGGAACATTAAAATAATCACTGTGTTGTGGGATTAAATGGAGATAGTCAATTTCATGTAAATATTGGGGCGTTAATCCGCCATAAGGGACTAGGAATTTAAAAATCATGACAGAGAAAAGGCATAGCATAAAATTTAAAACTAATAGTGCAGAATAGAATAAGTTCTTCCCCATTTCTTCTTTAGTTTTCACTTGATAACCACTGATAATTCGATTAGCAACAATCACAGCATAAAGCCAAATAATCAGGTTTTCATCACCCATAATCATACTATTTATGATAAGAGCAAATATTCCATAAAAGGGAATAAGAGCAAAAACCAGTTTAGTACGAGCAAATGCAGCCATAAAAACACCAGAATGCACAAGAATAAATTCAAATAAAAATAAAACGGTTAGATTATAAATTGTCTGAACTGAGAAGTGTTCAGGAAACCACCAAACGGTAATAATAAAAACGATATATAAAAATTGTGTGGCATAGTCAAATAATGAAAAAAAGAGATGTATTCCACGTTGTAGAGGTGTTAGTGGGAGACGCTTTTCTGATGTTGTTTCTATAAAAGAGGAGAAAAGAGGATCATCATATTGCTGATGTTTATTCTTTTGTAAAAGAGCGTATTGTTTTTTTTGTGTTATTTTCTTTTGGGTAGAAAGTTTGCTCTTTGGTGTTTTAGCCATAATTTTCTTTAATCGTTCATCTGTAAATAAAGGGGGGGATAAGGCGCTTTTAATAAAACGGCAAGATGAATATTATGAAAGAAAGGGATATTAAATAACTTGATATCCCTTTAAATTTAGATAAAAGATTAAGGCTTAGTTGCAATTAATATTGCACGTTTAGGTGCGGGATAACCTTCAACGGTTTTTGTTTTATCATCAGCATCTAAGAATGCATCTAATGAATCCGTGACCATCCAATCGGTTTTACGCTGTTCATCAAGTGAGGTTGTGTTTTCATCGACAATGCGTACATCTTTAAAACCACATTTTTCTAGCCAAACTTTCAGCATTTTTGCAGATGGAATAAAATACACATTACGCATTTGTGCATAACGTTCACCTGGGATCAGGCATTGAAACTCATCACCATCAATAACAAGGCTTTCTAATACTAATTCACCACCAGAAACTAACTGGTTTTTTAATTGCCATAGATGATCAAGTGGTGAACGGCGATGATAAAGCACTCCCATTGAGAATACGGTATCGAAGGCATTTAATTCAGGCATTTGTTCAATACCAACAGGAATTAAATGTGCGCGTTGGTCATTACCTAATAATTTTCTGACAGCTTCAAATTGGCATAAGAAAAGTTGAGTAGGATCGATCCCTACAACAAATTCTGCACCTTCACCTAACATCCGCCACATGTGATAGCCACTACCACAACCGACATCTAATACTAAGCGACCTTTAAGTGGTGAAAGATGAGGTAAAACACGCTCCCATTTCCAATCAGAGCGCCATTCTGTATCGATATTAACGCCATAAAGTGAAAATGGGCCTTTACGCCACGGCATTAAATTTTTTAAAACGTTGCTTAATCCCAGCTGCTCGCCTGCGCTTAATGTAGGTGTGTGTTGGGCAATTACACCATTTTTTAAATCAATCTCAGTAGGCGTAATTTCAGGTAAACCATCGAGCATTCTTTCCCATGAGGAAAAGTGACCGTGTAACGCATTTGAACGCCATTCTGATAATTGAGCCGGTAATGTATCTAACCAATGAAATAAGCGCTCATCTTGCGCAATAAGTTGATAGAACGAGCCAAAATTAATCATTAATTATTGCCTTTAATCGCTAAAAGAGAGCCGAAATTAAAACATTGGAACCAAACTTCTGTATGCGGAAAACCTGCATTATGTAAGCGAGTTTTATGCGTTTCAACAGAATCGGTCAGCATAACATTTTCTAACATGCTACGTTTTTGGCTAATTTCTAATTCGCTGTAACCATTAGCACGTTTAAAATCATGGTGCATATTAAAGAGCAACTCACCAATTTCTTTATCTTCAAAACTAAATTTTTCAGAAAGCACTAACACACCACCAGGATTAAGGCCTTGGTAAATTCGGTTTAATAATAGTTGGCGATCGTTCGGTGCTAAGAATTGTAAGGTGAAATTAAGTACTACCATTGAGGCATTATTAATTTCGATATCAAGAATATCACCTTCAATAATATCAACAGGTGTATCTGCTTTATAGGCATTAATATGGCGCTGACAGCGCTCTACCATGGCAGGTGAATTATCAACACCAATAATTTTGCAACCAGTAACATCAATATTACGACGCATTGAAAGGGTAGCTGCGCCTAAAGAACAGCCTAAATCATAGACTTGGCTATTGGGCGTAACAAAGCGACCTGCAAGCATACCAATCATGGAGATGATATTTGAGTAACCTGGTACTGAGCGTTTTATCATATCAGGAAATACTTCGGCGACTTTTTCATCAAAGCGCCAGTCACCCAGATTAGCAATAGGTGTCGCAAATAAGCTGTCTTGTTGTGATGATTTTGAATTCGACATAACTGAAATAGGTTTAAGGAATAAAAGAAGCTCGCATTCTACCAGAAGCGACGGTGCTCACAAAGTTGCATTATTTAGAAAGAAATTGGAAAAAATAAATAAACCTTTTTGATACCTTGCCGTTATTAGACACAACAGCAAGGATGCCGGTTTTGATCATGGATGATCATGTTATTCCCACGAGGACTTAGTAATAAAAGGAAAAGATTTGTATCCAAGGAAGGAAATAAATATTAGCAATGATCATCAATACCATTGATAAGTAAGTGGCAGCCATTCCTGAACGACGCCAGCGAAGTTCACGATGTTTTAATCCATAAGAGTGTAAAAAGCGACCTGCGATTAAAATTGAGCCACAGATGTGTACCATCCAAACAAAAGCACCATTCATTTCCATGACCAGCAATAAGATCATGGAGATTGGAATATATTCTACTGCATTGCCGTGAACACGGATGGCTGTTTGTAATTCATAAAAGCCACCATCGCCATAAGCAACCCGATATTGCGTTCTGAGTTTTACGACATTGAGGGACAATTTAATCAATAACAGTGCGCCCAGTATGATATAAAGCGAGCTAACCATCTTTTCTCCATTGCCAAAGCCAAAAAACGGCGAATTTAATGATAAACCTCAAAGCGACTTCTGTCGCTATAAATAATTATTATTAATTAATTGTTTGGGGATTAGCAAATCCTTGAAAAGATGTATCATATAAACTAGGTCTATACTCTTATCTCCGGGAAGAATTTTCGTTATAATGTCTGCCTTTTTTTTGACACTACTCGAAAAAGACTATTGCCAAAATTTCCGCAGCAGAAAGCACAACAAGCTGAGTAAAAGGATATTGTATGCGTACTAATTATTGTGGGCAGTTGAATGGCGCCCATGTGGGCCAAAAAGTGACTCTTTGTGGTTGGGTTAACCGTCGCCGTGACTTAGGTGGACTTATCTTTATTGATATGCGAGATCGCGAAGGTATTGTTCAAGTCTTCTTTGACCCAGAGCAGAAAGAGGCATTTTCTCAGGCTTCAGAACTGCGTAATGAATTTTGTATTCAAGTCACAGGAACAGTACGCGCTCGCCCTGATAGCCAAGTTAATAAAAATATGGCAACAGGTGAGATTGAGTTAGCGGCAGAATCTCTGTCTATTTTTAACCGTTCAGAGCCATTACCGTTAGATAGCAATCAAACAAATACTGAAGAGCGTCGTTTAACTTATCGTTATTTAGACCTGCGTCGCCCAGAAATGTCAGAGCGCTTAAAAACCCGAGCTAAAATCACAAGCTTTGTTCGCCGTTTTATGGATGGTGAAGGTTTCCTTGATGTTGAAACCCCTATGCTGACAAAAGCGACACCAGAAGGTGCGCGTGACTATTTAGTTCCAAGTCGAGTACATAAAGGTAAATTCTACGCGTTACCACAATCACCACAGCTTTTTAAACAGCTGTTAATGATGTCTGGCTTTGATCGTTACTATCAAATTGTAAAATGCTTCCGCGATGAAGACTTACGTGCTGATCGTCAGCCTGAATTTACACAGATCGATGTTGAAACCTCTTTTATGAGTGCAGATCAAGTACGCGAAGTGATGGAGCGTATGATCCATGCATTATGGTTAGATATTCTTAATGTTGATTTAGGTGCATTCCCTGTAATGACTTTTGCTGAAGCAATGCGTCGTTATGGTTCAGACAAACCAGATTTACGTAACCCTATGGAACTGAAAGACATCGCTGATTTAGTCAAAGATGTTGAGTTCAGTGTATTTGCACAAGCTGCCAACGATGAAAGATGCCGTGTTATCGCATTGCGTGTACCGGGTGGGGCATCATTAACCCGTAAAAATATTGACGAATATACACAGTTTGTTGGTATCTACGGTGCTAAAGGCCTTGCGTGGATGAAAGTTAACGAACGCGTGAAAGGTATTGAAGGCGTACAAAGCCCAATTGCTAAATTCCTGACTAACGATGTTGTTAACTCAATTTTAGAAACAACGGGTGCAACAGACGGTGATTTAATCTTCTTTGGTGCAGGTCGTAAAGGCACAATCAGTGATGCGATGGGTGCTCTGCGTCTGAAAGTCGGACGTGATCTTGAACTGACTGATTTAAATGCATGGAAACCATTATGGGTCATCGACTTCCCAATGTTTGAAGAAGATGAAGAAACGGGTAGCTTAAGTGCGATGCATCACCCATTCACTTCACCAAAAGACTTATCACCAGATGAATTGACTGCACACCCAGTAGGTGCTGTGGCAAATGCTTATGATATGGTTATTAATGGTTATGAAGTGGGTGGTGGTTCAGTGCGTATCCACCGCAATGAAATGCAACAAGCGGTATTTAGCATTTTAGGTATTGCACCGAATGAGCAACAAGAAAAATTTGGTTTCTTATTAGAGGCTCTTAAATTTGGTACTCCACCACATGCAGGTTTAGCTTTTGGTTTAGACCGTTTAGTGATGTTGTTAACAGGCACTGATAACATTCGTGATGTTATTGCTTTCCCTAAAACAACAGCAGCTGCGTGTTTAATGACTAATGCACCAAGCTTTGCTAATGAAGATGCTTTAAAAGAGTTAGCGATTGCAGTAACTCAAAAAGAAGTTAGCGAAGATAAAGAGTAAATGATGAAATATAAGCGCCCGATATCCGTTTTAGTTGTTATTTATGCAAAAGAGACCAAACGGGTGCTTATGCTAAAGCGTCGAGATGATCCTGATTTCTGGCAATCTGTGACTGGCAGTTTAGAGAAGGGGGAGACGCCTTTTCAAACGGCATTGCGCGAAGTGCAAGAAGAAGTTGGAATTGATATCATAAAAGAAAATCTTGAGCTGGTGGATTGCCATCGCTCAATTATTTTTGAAATTTTTGCACATTTTCGGCATCGTTATGCACCAGATGTTACTCATTGTCAGGAACATTGGTTTACATTAGCACTACCCGCAGAGCGAGATATTGTGCTTACTGAGCATTCGCAATACCAATGGTTAGACGCGCCACTGGCGGCAAAATTAACAAAATCCGCCAGTAATCAGCAAGCGATTGAAGAATTTGTTATTTAATGATTAGACCACGTTTGGAGATATTTCATGGCAGGTCATAGTAAATGGGCCAATACAAAACACCGTAAAGCAGCGCAAGATGCGAAACGCGGTAAAATTTTCACTAAAATCATCCGTGAATTAGTTACAGCAGCACGTTTAGGTGGTGGTGATCCAGCAACTAACCCACGTTTACGTGCGGCAGTTGATAAAGCATTATCGAATAACATGACTCGTGACACCTTAAATCGTGCAATTGCACGTGGTGTGGGTAATGATGAAAACGATAATATGGAAACCATCATTTATGAAGGCTACGGCCCAGCAGGTACTGCTGTGATGGTTGAATGCTTAAGTGATAATCGTAACCGTACTGTTTCCGATGTTCGCCATGCATTTACCAAAACAGGTGGTAACTTAGGAACAGATGGTTCTGTATCTTATCTGTTTACCAAAAAAGGTGTAATTTCATACGCACCAGGTGTTGATGAAGATGCCGTTATGGAAGCTGCGTTAGAAGCAGGTGCTGATGACGTTGAAACTTTTGATGATGGCGCTATTGATGTTTACACGACACCAGAATCTTTTGGTGAAGTAAAAGATGCGATGGATGCAGCAGGTTTTGTTGCTGAATCAGCAGAAGTTTCAATGATCCCATCGACTAAAGCAGAATTAGATATTGAAACGGCACCAAAGTTAATGCGTCTTATTGATATGTTAGAAGACAGTGATGACGTACAAGAAGTGTATCACAACGGTGATATCTCAGATGAAGTTGCAAAACAACTGGAAGATATCCTGTAATCGTTCTGACGATTATCGAAAATAACGGTGTTTAACGCAGTTATTAAAAGTGCGAAGAGAAGAGCAGAGCAGATTTTTTGCTCTTTTCTCTCGCCATCGACCATATCGGCAACAGGAATTGATATGGCTATCATTTTAGGTATAGACCCTGGTTCGCGTGTTACAGGCTATGGTGTAATTCGACAGCAAGGGCGACAACTTATCTATTTGGGAAGTGGTTGTATTCGTACACAAGTTCCCGACCTTCCTAATCGACTTAAACGTATTTATGCAGGTGTTAGCGAAATTATTACCCAATTTTCGCCAGATGTGTTTGCGGTTGAGCAAGTCTTTATGGCTAAAAATGCCGATTCGGCACTTAAACTTGGGCAAGCGCGCGGTGTTGCGATACTTGCCGCAGTTAATAATGATCTCCCTGTTTTTGAATATGCCGCTCGTCAAGTCAAACAAACTGTAGTGGGTACGGGGGCTGCTGAAAAAAGCCAAGTACAGCATATGGTGCGTTCAATATTAAAATTATCTGCTGCACCACAATCGGATGCTGCTGATGCATTGGCGATTGCGATTACACATTGCCACTTTAACCAAAATTTACTACGTGTAGGTGATCCGCGTCTTGTTTTAACGCGAGGCCGGTTAAGATAAGTTGTTATCTTGGTAAATGTCTTTGGTTTTTCACAAGCTGGATATACGTCCAGCTTTTTTTATGTTATAAACTTGACGTAATTATTTTTGCGGAGGCGTTAGAGTGATAGGTCGTATCAGAGGAATTATTCTTGAAAAACAGCCACCAGTGGTGCTGATTGAAGCAGGTAATGGTGTTGGTTATGAAATCAATATGCCAATGACCTGTTTTTATGAATTGCCTGATATTGGCCAAGAAGCCATTATCTATACGCAATTTATTGTACGTGAAGATGCACAATTACTTTATGGTTTTAACCAAAAACAAGAACGTGCACTCTTTCGTGAATTAATTAAAGTAAATGGTGTAGGGCCTAAACTCGCTTTAGCCATTCTATCTGGTATGTCTGCTCGCCAATTTGTGACCGCCATTGAAAATGAATCTATTACTTCATTAGTAAAATTACCGGGTGTAGGCAAGAAAACAGCTGAGCGTTTAGTTGTTGAAATGAAAGACCGCTTTAAAGGCCTTAATGGTGATTTATTCGAAAATAGTGATATCGAGTTACCTGAAAGCACTTCACCTAAAGCGCCAAAAGTGGCTGATATTGAAGCCGAAGCTTCTGCTGCATTAATCGCATTGGGCTATAAGCCACAAGAAGCGGCAAAAATGATCAGTAAAGTGGCAAAGCTGGGTACAGATAGTGAGACGCTTATCAGAGAAGCGTTACGCGCGGCTATTTAGGAGTAACACATTGTGATTGAAGCAGATCGCCTGATTTCAGCAGAAATTCAACAACCTGAAGAAGAAATTATTGATAGGGCTATTCGCCCTAAATCTCTTGCCGAATATGTTGGGCAACCGCAAGTTCGAGAACAGATGGAGATTTTTATTCAGGCGGCTAAATTACGTCATGATGCACTCGATCATTTACTTATCTTTGGACCTCCTGGATTAGGTAAAACCACATTAGCAAATATTATTGCTAATGAAATGGGGGTGAATTTACGTACGACATCAGGCCCTGTACTTGAAAAAGCGGGTGATCTCGCTGCTATGTTAACTAACCTTGAGCCTCATGATGTATTATTTATTGATGAAATCCATCGTCTTTCACCAGTTGTTGAAGAAATTCTTTACCCAGCAATGGAAGATTATCAACTTGATATAATGATTGGTGAAGGACCTGCGGCTCGTTCAATTAAAATTGACTTACCTCCCTTTACCTTAGTAGGGGCAACGACAAGAGCGGGCTCTTTAACATCACCATTACGTGACCGTTTTGGTATTGTTCAACGTCTTGAGTTTTATCATGTTGACGATCTTCAGCATATTGTTTCTCGTAGTGCTAGTTTTATGGGATTAGAGATGACAGATGAAGGTGCTCGCCAAATTGCTATGCGTTCACGAGGTACACCACGTATTACTAATCGATTATTGCGCCGTGTGAGAGACTTTGCCCAAGTAAAGGGCAATGGTGCTATTGATGAAGAGATTGCTTCTAAAGCGCTTGATATGTTGAATGTGGACGCGGCGGGTTTTGATTATTTAGATCGTAAACTCCTTTTTGCCATTATTGATAAATTTATGGGTGGCCCAGTGGGGTTAGATAACCTTGCAGCCGCAATTGGTGAAGAGCGTGAAACCATAGAAGACGTATTAGAGCCTTATTTAATTCAGCAAGGTTTTATTCAGCGTACACCAAGAGGCCGTGTTGCCACTAATCATGCCTATCGTCATTTTAATCGAATTATGGAAGATTAGTTTCCTTACAATAACTCGATAATGAATCATAAAAATAACCCTCACTAGAAATTATAGTGAGGGTTATTTTTTGCATGAAATCTTATTTATATTTCAATTACTGTTTAGTTGGGGCAAATAAACTTAAGATAAATAGACAGCTCGCCGCTAAAACCACAGAAGGACCAGCGGGAGTATCATAGAAAGCAGAGAAGGTTAAACCGCCTGTAATTGCCAACATACCAACAACGACTGCAATCAGAGCCATTTGCTCTGGCGAACGAGCAAAACGACGTGCTGTTGCCGCTGGGATGATCAGTAAAGAGGTAATGATTAGTGCACCTACAAACTTCATCGCTAAACCAATGGTTAATGCGGTGATCATCATTAGCTTTAAGCGTTCTCTCTGAATATTTACACCATCAACAAATGCCATATCTTGATTAATTGTCATGGAAAGCAGAGGGCGCCATGAGCGAAGGATCACAAATAAAACAATCACAACACCAATAAAAATACTGAGAACGTCTTGATAGTTTACTGATAGCAAATCACCAAACAGATAAGCCATTAAATCAACACGCACATTCGACATTAAACTAACAACCACAAGCCCTAAAGAAAGCGCACTATGTGCCATGATCCCTAAAAGAGTATCAACAGAAAGTTGAGGTTTTAATTCTAACCAGACCAATAAAATAGCGAGAAGGAGCGTGACTGCAATAACAGCATAAAAAGGCTCGATATTAAACAGCAAACCAAAAGCAACACCAAGTAGTGAAGCGTGTGCTAAGGTATCACCAAAATAAGACATCCGGCGCCAAACGACAAAAGAACCCAAAGGGCCCGCCGCCATTGCTAAGAGCATACCGGCAATCCAACCCGGTAACAGCAACTCAATCATGACGACACTCCTTACTATGCTGGTGATGATGACGATAAATACCCAGTTGCTCAGCACCACGACTTCCAAACATGGCAATGAATTCTGGGTGAGAAGAAACAACGTCAGGTGTGCCCGAACAGCAAATATGACCATTTAAACAGAGCACTTCATCTGTTTTTGCCATCACAAGATGAAGATCATGAGAAACCATCAAGATGGCACAACCTAATTCATGGCGAAGCTGATTAATTAAATCATAAAGTGCTAATTGACCATTAACATCAACACCTTGGGTGGGTTCATCTAAAACTAAAAGTTGAGGTTGATTAAGTAATGCTCTTGCTAACAATACACGTTGAGACTCACCACCAGAAAGTTTCTGCATAGGTTGATCGATTAATTTAGCTGCATTAACTCGTTCTAAAGCTGGGAGAATATCTTTATTATGGACTCCCGGTTTTAGTGTCATAAAACGTTTAACGGTGAGTGGCATGGTTGGTTCAAGATAAAGTTTTTGTGGCACATAACCTACTCGTAGCGCATTTAGACGCTCAACTTTTCCTGAGGTTGGATTTAATAAACCAAGAACTAAACGGATAACTGTAGATTTACCAGCACCATTAGGGCCAAGTAAAGTAAGAATACGGCCTGCTTTTAGATTAAAAGAGATATCTTTTAAAATTTTTCTTTCACCAAAAGAAACACAAACCGATTTTAAACAAATCAAGTCAGACATAAAATTAGCACTTGCAGAATCATTGAAACGTTATAATATAACATTTCCAATGATGATTCACGAGAATTCTTCCTATGTTACATAAAAACAACAAATTTGCGCATCGTTTTTTATTGAAATCATTTTTAATGACAGCGATGATAAGCTCATTTAGTGCTTCAGCGCAGGCTGATGTGGTCGTTTCCATTAGACCATTAGGATTTATTGCGGCAGCTATCGCTGATGGGGTAACACCAACAGAAGTTTTATTGCCAGATGGAGCCTCTCCACACGATTATGCATTAAAACCTTCTGATTTGAAAAAAATCACCTCCGCAGACCTGATGGTATGGGTAGGACCAGATATGGAAGTGTTTTTAGATAAGCCATTAAACAGACTTACTGACAATCATAAGTTGGCTTTAGCGGAAACTAACGAAATAAAGTCGCTTTTATTGAAAGATGATGGTGACAATGTGCATAAACATGAGGAAAATCACGAACATCATTCTCACGGTGATTATAATATGCACATCTGGTTATCACCAGAAATTGCGTTGTCGTCTGCAAAACAGATCCACGAAAGGTTAATTACACTCTATCCAGATAAAAAAGAACTTCTGGACGTAAACCTAGGTAAATTCAGCGAACAACTCAAGCAAACTGATAGAAATCTTGTTAATATTCTGTCGCCTGTGAAAAATAAGGGTTATTTTGTCTTTCATGATGCTTATGGCTACTTCGAAAAACATTATAATTTAAAGCCGTTAGGTCATTTTACTATCAACCCTGAAATACAGCCGGGTGCACAGAAATTACATCAAATACGAACACAGTTGGTTGAGCAAAAAGCAACCTGCATTTTTGCTGAGCCACAATTTAGGCCGACGGTAATAGAAACAGTGGCGAAAGGCACTGGGGTTAAAATGGGTGTATTAGACCCCCTAGGAAGTGGGATTGCTCTGACTCAAGAGAGCTATATAAAATTCCTTACCCAACTAGCTAACCAATATGCGAGCTGCCTGAATGAAACACAATAAGGAATTAAGAACGTGCAGCAGAAGAAATCCATTGCACAGGTATATTTAAGTTTACCACTCCCACATAAGATAATGCTTGGTTCGTTAACTGCAGCAACACTGGCCGTCGCAATTTGGCGACCAGTGGTTCTTCAAAATGAGCAAAGCCGAGAAGTTCCTGTCAGCATTCAAATGCCTTCAGCAGTACAAAGTGAAAATACAGATGACATTATCACTGACAGTAGTGATCAGCTTACTGATGAAGGGTTAGTCGGTGCGGAAGATGGTACAGATACAAGCACTGCAGTTGCACAAGTTCCTCATACTTATATTGTCTCTAGTGGTGATTCACTAAGTTCAATATTAACTCAGTTTGGTATTGATTCTTCTGATATCGCAACTATTTCTAATCAAAATAAAGATCTTAGAAACCTTAAAATCGGGCAATCTATTAGCTGGGAGCTTGATGATAATGGGTTGCTAAAAGAGTTAAGTTGGGGGATTTCTCGTCGCGAAACACGTGTTTATACCCGCACTGAAACGGGCTTCAAAGAGACAAAAGAGTTTCAAAAAGGTGAGTGGAAAAACAGCGTTACCACTGGTGTTATTCGTGGTAGTTTTTCTGTTAGCGCAACAAATGCAGGTTTAACTAATTCAGAAGCACGTGCAGTGACTAAAGCATTGCAATGGCAAGTAGACTTTAAAAAACTACAAAGTGGCGATCAATTTGCTGCACTTTTTTCTCGTGAAGTGCTTGATGGCCGTACAGAGCAAAGTGAACTTATTGGTGTGCGTTTACGCAGCGCAGGCAAAGATTACTATGCTTTCCTTGCTGAAGATGGTCGTTTTTATGATAGCCAAGCTGGTGGGTTAGAACGTGGATTTATGCGATTCCCAACAGTGAAGCAGTTTAGAGTTTCCTCTCAATTTAATCCTCGTCGTATTAATCCTGTTACGGGGCGTTTAGCTGCTCATAAAGGTGTCGACTTTGCTATGCCAGTAGGAACACCTGTACTAGCAACAGGGGATGGTGAAGTTATTGTGGCAAAATATAGTGGTGCTGCGGGTAACTTTATCGCTATTCGTCATGGTAGCCAATACACCACACGTTATATGCACTTACGTCAGTTACTTGTAAAACCAGGACAACGAGTTAAACGTGGGGATAGAATTGCCTTATCAGGGAATACCGGTCGTTCTACAGGGCCTCATTTGCACTATGAGCTGTGGATCAACCAACAAGCAGTCAATCCACTTACGGCAACTTTGCCTCGAGCTGATGGTTTAACAGGTAAAGATAAACAAGAATATCTTGCTAAAGTAAAAGAGATTAAACCTCAGTTAGTGCTAGACGATTGACAATAAACACGATTTTAAAGACATAAAAGCGGATGATTGATATCATCCGTTTTTGTTTTAATGTTTTTTACGCCTATTTGGGATATCAATTCAGAGAGTTATCTGATGAATAAAGAAAAAGATACAGATAGCAAAGCGGGTTATGTACCCACTTTTCACTGTGCCTATTTACATCCTCGTCATTGGGGAACATGGTTAGGTGCAGGTGTATTAAGTGTATTAGCTTATATGCCAGTAAAGTGGCGTGATCCATTTCTTGCTGCTATTGGTCGTTTTGTTGGACGTAAAGCGAAAAGCGCAAGACGCCGTGCAGATATCAACTTGAGATACTGTTTTCCAACATGGAATAAAACGCAACGTGAAAATGTTCTCGACAGCATGTTTGAAACTGCGCCCCAATCTTTTGTGATGTTGGCAGAGCTTTGCTTAAGAGGCCCTGAACGTATATTAAAACGTACATCTTGGCAGGGGCTAGAAATCATTGAGCGTTTTAAAGAGCAAGGCCGTAATGTTATTTTTATGGTGCCTCATGGCTGGGCAGTTGATATCCCTGCAATGTTATTAGCATCAACAGGCCAGAAAATGGCAGCGATGTTTCACCACCAAAAAGATCCTGTTGCTGATTATTTATGGAATAAAGCACGTCATCATTTTGATGGTCGATTACATTCACGCGAAGCAGGCATTAAGCCTTTTATTTCTTCCGTGCGACAGGGGTACTGGGGCTATTATCTGCCAGATCAAGATCATGGCGCAGAGCATAGCCAATTTGTAGATTTTTTTGGTACCTATAAAGCGACATTACCTGCGATTGGGCGATTAATGAAAGTATGCCGAGCGGCTATCGTACCATTGTTCCCCGTATATTGTCATAAAACACATCAGCTGAGTATTATTGTTCGTGAGCCCATGGATGATATTGAAGATAAAGATGATGCCTATATTGCTCGTAGAATGAATGAAGAGTTAGAAGCACTTGTGACACCAACGCCAGAGCAATATACGTGGATCTTAAAATTGCTGAAGACACGTAAAGAGGGCGAAATAGAGCCTTACGCTCGTGAGAATATCTTGAACTAATTCATGTACGAAAAACAAACAGATAAAAAACGGGCTCTTAATAAAGAGCCCGTTTTGTTATTACGATTTAGAGTTCTGTGTTATTCAACAGTCAGAATACGGCATGTATTGGTACTACCGATTGTACCCATTTGGTCACCCTGAGTGACTAACACTAAATCACCAGAAACTAAGAAACCTTTATCACGTAAACGACCAATTGCTTCGTTAGCAGCGGCAATTCCATCTGTGTGTGTACTGCAATAAACAGGTGTCACGCCACGATAGAGTGCGGTTTGATTCAATGTTTTCTCATGACGAGACATTGAGAAAATGGGTAAACCTGTACTGATACGAGACATCATGCGAGCAGTACGACCTGACTCAGTCATTGCAATAATCGCATTAACGCCTTTCATATGGTTAGCTGCATACATTGTAGACATCGCAATGGCTTCTTCCACTGAATCAAACACCATATCTAAACGGTGCTTAGAAACATTGGCAGCTGGCATTTTTTCAGCACCTAAACAGACTTGAGCCATTGAAGCGACTGTTTCTGCTGGATATTGTCCTGCGGCGGTTTCTGCTGAAAGCATAACGGCATCAGTACCATCTAATACGGCGTTAGCAACGTCCATTACTTCGGCACGAGTTGGCATTGGATTTGTTATCATTGACTCCATCATTTGAGTGGCAGTGATAACGACACGATTAAGCTGACGAGCACGACGAATTAGTTTTTTCTGTACGCCAACCAGCTCAGGATCACCAATTTCAACGCCTAAATCGCCACGAGCAACCATAACTACATCTGAAGCAAGAATGATTTCATCAATGATTTCATCATTAGCAACTGCTTCAGCTCGTTCTACTTTTGACACTATTTGGCACTCACAGCCAGCATCACGAGCTAAACGACGAGCAAGGTTAAGATCTTCGCCCGTTCTTGGGAATGAAACAGCAAGGTAATCAACACCAATTTTTGCAGCAGTGATAATATCTTGCTTATCTTTTTCTGTTAATGCATCAGCAGAGAGGCCTCCACCGAGCTTATTAATACCTTTATTATTAGATAAAGGGCCACCAACAGTCACTTCAGTAAAGACTTTTAAACCATCAACTTTGAGGACTTTTAACTGAACTCGACCATCATCAAGAAGTAAAATATCGCCTGGAACTACATCGGCTGGTAAGCCTTTATAATCAATACCTACTTGATTTTGATTACCTTCGCCTTTTTCGAGCGCTGCATCAAGTAAGAATTTATCACCGACATTCAGGAAAACTTTTCCATCTTTAAAGGTAGATACACGGATTTTAGGGCCTTGTAAATCCCCGAGAATAGCGACATGGCGACCTAATCTTGCTGCAATTTCACGTGTACGATTTGCGCGAGCAAGATGATCTTCTGCAGAACCATGAGAGAAATTTAATCGAACAACATTTGCGCCAGCAATAATAATTTTTTCTAAGTTATTATCACGATCTGTTGCTGGGCCTAAGGTGGTAACAATTTTTGTTCTTCTGAGCCGTCTGGACATGTATTACTCCGTTGACCTTGAACGAAAGGTGTTGGCAATTGGATAAAACAGAAATAAGACTATGTTTTACCCAATATGTTAAGTGAAACGCTTCAAGCTAATTGCAACATATACAGCTGTTTTCATTATATACGAGAGTTAGCTCGCAGATATGCTACCATTTTTCAAAAACTTATCTAGTCAGGGGCACAATTTGAAGTGTGACAATACTAACAGAATAATTAAAAACGGTTATTTATCAAACCGTGAATCACGTAAAGCTTCTTTGACGCGCTTCAAGTTATCTCTGAATTTTGGTCCTCGACGTAAAATAAATCCTGTTGCGAGAACATCAATAATAGTCAGTTGGGCAAGGCGGGAGATCATTGGCATGTAGATATCAGTATCTTCTGGTACATCAAGCAAGATGGGAAGGGTCGCTTCAGAGGCTAAAAGAGAGCCCGGAGTTGTAATGGCAATAACAGCCGCATCGTTTTCCCGTGCGATTTTGGCAATTTCAACTAAATTTTTAGTACGACCGGTATGTGAAATAATAACGACCACATCTCCATCAGTACTGTTTATGCAACTCATTCGTTGCATAACAATGTCATCAAAATAAGTGATAGGAATATTAAAACGAGAAAACTTATTCATGGCATCGTGAGCAACGGCTGCTGATGCACCTAAACCAAAAAAAGAAATTTTTTTAGCTTGCGTCAAAATATCAACGGCACGATTGATTGCGGCGATATCAATATTGTTTTTAACGTTTTCAAGTCCCGCCATTGCGGATTCAAAAATTTTATTGGTATAAGAAGAGACCGTATCAGAATCATCAATATTACGATTTACATAAGGCGTACCGTTGGCAATGCTTTGTGCTAATTGTAATTTGAAATCAGGAAATCCTTTTGTTGCCATTCGGCGGCAAAATCGATTAACAGTTGGCTCACTGACATCAGCGGTTTTAGCCATTAAGGCAATACTTGAATGGATAACGGTTTGTGGTGCAGTTAAAACAGCCTCTGCGACTTTTTTTTCTGATTTACTCAAGATGTCCAGATTCGACTGAACCCTTTCCAATATATTCATTAAATATACAGATCCTTGGCTTTACCAATTTCAATAAAAGGAGAAATCTATAACGGTTTTATGAAAATATACTACGCAAAGAACAAGGCTTGCAGTGTAAACCATCGGTAAGCTGGGCTTTTTTCGTTAAAGTATGACGTGTGTCTAACTTTCAAAGCTGAAAACAAGAAACAAAACTGTAGTAAAGTTACAAGAAAAGATAAAAACACGGGTCATAAAATGAAGTGCCACAATATGTGTGCTAAGTTAAAGAGTAAAATGTGCAAGTGTATTTACTGAATACATTCAAAAGAGTACATTAATACAAAGTTCTGTAACAAAATTACAAAATCTCATCATGAGGAGACGTTCTATGGCAGCGATATCGACTGCTCAGGCCTGTGATCTGGTTATCTTCGGTACGAAAGGGGATCTGGCACGCCGTAAGCTCATTCCATCATTATATCAATTGGAAAAAGCAGGATATATTCACCCTGACTCTCGTATTATTGGTGTCGGCCGTGCTGATTGGGATGTTGAGGCATATAAAAATGTCGCTCATGAAGCGTTAAAAACCTTTTTAAAAGAAGAAATTAATCCTGAAATTTGGCAACGTTTAAGTGATCGTCTCGATTTTTGTAATCTTGATGTCAATGAAACAGACCATTTTATTGAATTATCAAAACACCTAAAACAAGATAAGTTACCTGCTATCTACTATTTTGCGATGCCACCTAGTACCTTTAGTGCAATGTGTCAGGGATTAGGTCATGCAAAATTAAATAAAGAGCCAAACCGTGTCGTAATGGAAAAACCATTAGGGACAGATTTAGCCTCTTCAGTTTCTATTAATGATAGTGTGGCAAAATACTTTAAAGAGAGCCAAATTTATCGTATTGACCACTATTTAGGGAAAGAAACAGTATTAAACCTTTTAGCTCTTCGTTTTGCCAATTCCCTTTTTGTTAACAACTGGGACAATAAAACAATTGATCATGTCCAAATTACAGTTGCAGAAGAAGTGGGTATTGAAGGGCGTTGGGGATATTTTGATCAAGCAGGTCAAATGCGTGATATGGTGCAAAATCACCTATTACAAATCCTGACTATGATTGCGATGTCTCCGCCAGCTGATTTAACTGCTGACAGTATTCGTCAAGAAAAAGTGAAAGTTTTGCGTTCATTGCGCCGTATTGATAACACAAATATTCGCGAAAAAACGGTTCGTGGACAATATACCGGCGGCTTTGTACAGGGTAAAAAAGTACCCGGTTATCTTGATGAAGAAGGTGCCAATAAAACCAGCAATACTGAAACATTTGTGGCAATTCGTGCTGATATCGATAATTGGCGTTGGGCTGGTGTTCCGTTCTATTTAAGAACAGGTAAGCGTCTACCAAGTAAATGTTCAGAAGTTGTGGTTTATTTTAAAAAGCCTGCGCTGAATATTTTCAGTGAGACTTACCAAGAGTTACCACAAAATAAGCTCACTATACGTTTACAGCCAGATGAAGGGATCGACATCGAAGTGCTAAATAAAGCGCCAGGACTCGACCATAAACACCGTTTACAAACAACTAAGCTGGACTTGAGTTTCTCGGAAACATTCAACCAGACGCATTTAGCGGATGCTTACGAGCGCTTACTGTTAGAAGCCATGCGTGGTATTCAAGCGTTGTTTGTGCGTCGTGATGAAGTAGAAGAAGCATGGAAATGGGTTGATTCAATTATCAATGCATGGGAATGTGATAATGAGCTCCCTAAACCATATCAAGCGGGAACATGGGGACCAGTTGCATCTGTTGCAATGATCACGCGTGATGGTCGCTCTTGGAATGAAATTGAATAATTGATTTTGATTGTCCATTCTAAAACAAAAACACCCAGTTATGCTGGGTGTTTTTGTCTCACTTAAATATCTTTAAGCATAATTCCAGCAATTTAGATGAATAAAACTACTGAAGGATCGTAAAACTGTTGATTAACTATGCAATCTAATTTTAACTAGAAACTAAAACTTAAATAAAACCAACTAATTTTAACTAGAAACTAAAACTTAAATAAAACCAACTAATTAACTAAAAAATTTTCTTCAAAAGGATTGCTTTAAATAATTTGGCATGATAGAAATATCATGTAACATTTAACCATCTTATATGAGGGTTCGGAGTATATCGTGCGGATGGTCTGTGCGATGAAAGAATAAATAATCATGACTAGCGCCAAAAGCGTCAAAGTTAAACGTTCTACCTATAAGTTATTCCTTTCTGCTATTTTATCCAGCGAACACTACTGGTGTGGCGCATTATAGAAACCTCTCATCTTAATTCCTGAGTTATCAGGAAACGACGTTGCCTTAACGTTCGGCTATTATTGCCGCCAGAAAGACTATCTACATATTCTCTATCTTCTGCGCAAGAAACGTTTTGGCGTATTTCGAATGTGTATGAGAGATGAAAAAATGATTTATTGGATATTTTTAGCATTAGCTATTGTTTGTGAAGTTATCGGTACTTTATCAATGAAGTACGCCAGTGTAAGCGGTGGTTACACGGGTATGATAGTCATGTGGTTAATGATTGCCACTTCCTATATCTTTTTAGCCATAGCCGTTAAAAAAGTGGCATTAGGTGTAGCATATGCACTGTGGGAAGGTATTGGAATTGTCATTATTACGACATTCAGCGTTCTGTGGTTTGGTGAATCACTCTCACCACTAAAATTAGGTGGCCTAGCAATGTTGATTGCAGGGATCACGCTTATCAAATCAGGTACTAAAAAATCGGCTGTTGCTAAGAAAACAACTGCCTCGGTAAAAAGTATCGCCGGTAAAGCTAAGCACGTTGCCAGTGCTGTAAAAGGAGCGAATAAGCCAATTCCTGCTAATATTAAGGAGGCTTAATTATGTTAGCTCAATTTGAATGGTGGCATGGTGCGTTCTTAATACTAGCCGTAGTGCTTGAGATTGTCGCAAATATATTCTTAAAAATGTCTAATGGCTTTAGCCGTATGGGATTAGGAATATTATCATTGATTTGTGTATTAGGCGCCTTTAGTGCACTTGCTATGGCCGTTAAAGGGATAGAGCTTTCTGTTGCTTATGCCCTTTGGGGAGCATTCGGAATTATTGCAACTATCGCCGCTGGTTGGATTTTATTTAATCAGAGACTCAATTATAAAGGATGGGGGGGAATTATATTATTACTGGTTGGTATGGTAATGATTAAATTTGCCTAAATCTTATTAACTCAATGAGCGAGATATTGATAAAACAAAAATAGAATTATCGCAGCAAAATAAATGACATTAAAAAAGCTGAATTCATAAGAATTCAGCTTTTTTTCACGATTAAATCTATTTAAAACGATAATGATAAAATTTAACTTTTGCTTCGTTGCCCTAAAAGTAAGCCCATACTTGCGAATATCAAAAGCGAGGAACAAACGCGATTAAAAATACGTTTAGATTTAGGTTTTACTAAAAGTTGTTTCATATACAGACCGATAGCGGCATAAAGCATAATGGCAATAAATTCTAGCAGAAGAAAAAGTGTACCTAAAATTGCAAATTGATAGCCTGTTGACATTTCAGGATCTATAAATTGAGGTAAAAAAGCGGTAAAAATTAAAATAGCTTTAGGATTACCAGAAGCAACAAAAAACTCTTGCTTCATTAGTGTCAAAGGGCTTTTATTTTGTGTCGCTTTTAATAATGCAAATCCTTCTACAGGTGCTCGCCAAAGTTGAACAGCTAAATATAATAAGTAAGCAACACCTAAAAACTTAATTGCGTAAAAGATAAGTTCAGAAGTGTGTAAAACTACAGCTAAACCTAGAGAAGCTAGGCAGAGCATAAAAATAAAAGCTACGAGCCGACCTAATCCACCTATGCAAGAAATTTTAAAACCATAATGTGTTGCATTATTAATGGATAATAAGTTATTTGGGCCTGGAGCTAAATTTAATGCAAAACAGGCGGGTAAAAAAAGAAGTAATGTTGTTATGTCCATATCGATACTCATATTATTTATTTTATAACTATTCGATAATATCGTCATCGCTTGCTTTTTTAAATAATTAAAACAGAGAGTCAAAATATTTATTTACTTCTTAATTAGAAATAAATACTGAGATTTAAAAATAAAATAGCTTTTCTGTCTTTAATAATGATGAATATGTAGAGTTTTTCTCATAGAAAGACCCTGTTACTATTATTTTATCAGCGATGTTATTTTTTGCTGATAAAATGAAAAAAGATAAGTATGGTGATGAGTGTTTATTAGACAGCTATCTTGATTTAGTTAATAAATTTAATTCAAAAATAAGCACCCATAAATTTGGGTGCTCAGTATAGTGCAGTTATAAGGCTGCAATAATTTTAATTTCAACTTTATATTCAGGGTGCATTAATTGTGCTTGGACAGTACAACGTACGGGGGCGCTACCTTTGGCAACCCATGCATCCCATGCTTTATTCATACCTTCAAAATCGGCTTTATCAGCTAAAAAGATTGTCGCATCAAGAATTTTAGTTTTATCAGAACCTACACGTTGTAACAAAACGTCAATTGCCGCTAATGTGTCTGCTGTTTGTTCAATAATATCGTCTGATAAATTTTCTGGCACTGCAGTGTAATAAATTGTGTCGTTATGAATTACGGCTTCAGACCAGCGATCTTCAGGGTCGATACGCTTAATTGTCATTATGAGTTCTCCTTTGTATTAACGGCATAGGTGGTACTTTGGGTTATCCACTGGCATAATTTACGTCTTATTTTATAAAAAGAGTATGCCTGTGTCAGACGATTTTGCAGAAAACGGGATTTTAACCCGAACTATTCCAGGATTTCATCCCCGTGAAGCTCAACGACAAATGGCGAAATCAATAACTGAAATTATTGATAAGCAAGGTGTACTTATCGCTGAGGCGGGTACAGGTACAGGAAAAACGTATGCTTATCTTGTGCCCGCGTTGCGTTCGGGTAAAAAAACGATTATCTCAACAGGATCTAAAGCCTTACAAGATCAATTATATAGTCGAGATTTACCCACGATCATTGAAGCGATTAATTATGATGGTAACACCGCGTTATTAAAAGGGCGCTCTAATTATCTCTGTTTAGAACGACTTGATCAGCAAATGCTCAGTGGTGGTGATCTTGAAGCCGAAATTTTGTCTGATGTAATGTATGTACGCCAATGGTCAACACAGACCGAAGATGGTGATGTTAGTCGCTGTCATAGTGTTGCAGAAGATAGTCGCGTTTGGCCTTTAGTCACTAGCACTAACGATAACTGTTTAGGAAGTGATTGCCCTCGTTATAAAGAGTGTTATGTTCTAAGTGCACGTAAAAAAGCAATGGATGCGGATATTGTGGTGGTTAATCACCATCTATTTATGGCTGATACTGTCGTTAAAGATACTGGTTTTGGTGAGTTAATTCCGGAAGCTGAAATTATGATCTTTGATGAAGCCCATCAAATTCCAGATATTGCTAGCCACTATTTTGGTCAACAACTTACTAGTAGGCAGCTTTTTGATCTAGCCAGAGATATGACAGTGGCTTACCGTACAGAAGTTCGTGATCAAGTTCAGTTGCAAAAAAGTGCTGATAGATTAACCCAAATGGTGATGGATTTTCGTTTAGTGCTAGGTGAGGCAGGGTATAGGGGAAATTTACGGGAGCTATTGCAAGGTATTGAAACAAAACGTTTTCTTACATTACTGGATGATGCCTTAGAATTGAGTTATGACGTTATGAAACTCTCTTTAGGTCGAAGCCAATTACTTGATAGTGCTTTTGAACGAGCCACCGTTTATCGTAATCGATTGAAACGTTTGATTGATACTACAATTCCAGGTTATAGCTACTGGTTTGAAAGTTATGGTCGCCATTTCTTATTAGCTATTACGCCTCTCTCTGTTGCAGATAAATTTCGCGAATTAATCAAATCACATAAAAGTAGCTGGGTATTTACTTCCGCAACACTTTCTGTAAATGAGAAAATGTCTTATTACACGGATAGGTTGGGCTTAGAAAACGCGACAACACTGATTTTAAACAGCCCATTTGATTATCAACATCAGACGTTACTCTGTGTACCACGTTATTTGCCTCCATTAAATCAACCTTATACGGCAAAACGTTTAGCGACTATGCTGACGCCTGTTATTTTAAAAAACCAAGGTCGCTGTTTTTTCCTTTGTACTTCACATGCCATGATGCGTGGACTTGCTGAAGAGTTTAAAGCTAGTTTGCCATTACCTGTATTAATGCAAGGTGAGATGAGCAAAACACAATTACTGCAAAAATTTGTCTCATCAGGAAATGCGCTTTTAGTTGCGACTCAAAGTTTTTGGGAAGGTGTTGATGTGCGTGGCGATACACTGTCTTGTGTGATTATTGATAAATTACCATTTACTGCACCCGATGATCCTTTATTAAGGGCTCGTATTGAAGATTGTGAGTTGCGGGGCGGAGATGCCTTTAGAGATGTCCAAATTCCTGATGCTGTCATTAGTTTAAAACAAGGTGTCGGGCGATTAATTCGTGATGTGCATGATTATGGTGCAATTATAGTTTGCGATGATAGGTTGGTTTCTCGTGCATATGGTGAGGTTTTTTTAAGTAGTTTGCCACCATCACCACGCACGCGATCACTCGAAAAAACAATGAAATTTTTGAGCCAACGCGCACAGCAGAATGAAATACAAGAAATATCGGATTCATAATAGCGATCGCACAGAATGTGTGTTTATTCTGTTGAACACTATTATGATATTATTCTTCCTCTTTTAATTATCGAATTTGCCGGAGTTATGGCGTGTCACTGCGAATTTTAGCAATTGATACTGCAACAGAATCTTGTTCTGTTGCAGTTTGGAATGAAGGCGTTGTTGCTTCACGTTTTGAGATCTCACCTCGTGAACATACACAAAAGATTTTACCTATGGTGAAAAGCGCCTTAGAAGAAGCAAACATCACATTGCAGTCATTAGATGCACTTGCTTTTGGTCGAGGCCCAGGAAGTTTTACAGGTGTTCGTATTGGTGTGGGGGTTGCACAAGGTATTGCGTTAGGTGCTGAATTGCCAATGATTGGTATTTCATCACTTGCCACAATGGCTGAAGGTGTCTTTAGAACAACGGGTATTAAACATGTTCTGGTAGCAATCGATGCACGTATGGGCGAAATTTATTGCGCTCAATATCAGCGTAATGATGAAGGTGCTTGGGTGGGGGAAGACACTGAAGCGGTGATGAAACCTGAACAATTTATTGAAACATTACAATCCACAATGGGAACTTGGGCAATGGCAGGTACAGGCTGGCAAGCTTACCCTGATTTAAAAGAGGCACTGCCTTTTACTGTTGTTGAAACTGAGATTAAGCTTCCTGCTGCACAGGATATGTTACCCCTTGCTGTAAACGCTTGGCATAAAGGTAAAGCAACGAAAGTTGAAGATGCTGAACCTGTTTATTTACGTAATGAAGTGACGTGGAAAAAACTGCCTGGTCGTGAATAAATTTATGTATCAATTAGACGCCTAAAAGTGAAGCTAAGCTATAATATTATTATAGAGTAACGTTAATATTGACTTGCAATGAGGTGGTTTATGAACAGACAATTAAACTACTGTTTGGTAAGCAAAGTGCTATTTTTATCTAGTGCTTTGTTTCTGGCGGGATGCGTCTCTATACCTGAATCAATAAAAGGTACATCAGCAACGCCTGTTACTGATTTAAATAGAGTTTTTGTTGCACCTGAGCTTTATATTGGTCAAGAAGGGCGTTTTGGTGGGCGTGTGATTGATGTTAAAAACCTTCAATCATCAACACAGCTAGAGATTGCTGTTATGCCTCTTTCTCAATACGATGCAGCACCCGAATTGCGACAGCCTTCTATTGGGCGTCTCTATGCTAATGTTATGCATTTCTTAGATCCTACTGATTATAAAAATCAGTATGTAACAGTTGTTGGTACTATAAAAGGTGTTGAATCTGGCAAAGTGGGCGAAGCCACTTATCCATTCTTACGTATAGATGTGACGGGTATGAAACGTTGGACACTGACACAGCAAGTCATTATGCCAGCACCTGTTATGACATGGGGATATTATGGAGATGGCCCATATTGGGGTTATCACAATGGATATGGCGGTTATGGTGGATATCCATATGGAGCTGGCCAGGTTGTACCCGTTTTAGAATAAAAATAGGGTATCAGATTACATGACGATATAATATTTTATCTCCATTCGTGTGAAACGGTGTATAATCAACATCTATAATATATTAGGTAACTATCTAATAGAGTTATTAAAGTTGAATAAAAATAAAAGAGAGGGCGGTTTTGACCGCCTTCTTTTTTGTTAATCTAAAAAAGAAAATATTTAGTGACACACTTCGCATCTTAACAACAGAAAATTGTTTGTGCTGGTAGGATGAGTTAATACTTTGTTAAAAGTGAAACATAATATTAACCTAAGAAGTGCGATTAATCAGGAGTACTACTTTGGAAAAAGTCTGGCTAAAACGTTATCCGGCAGATGTTCCGGCTGAAATTGACCCGGACCGTTTTGCATCCCTTGCTGAGATGCTTGAAAACGCTGTCGCAAATTACGCAGATCAACCCGCCTTTATTAATATGGGCGAGGTCATGACTTATCGCAAACTTGAAGAGCGTAGCCGTGCATTTGCAGCATATCTGCAAAATGGCTTAGGATTAAAAAAAGGTGATCGTGTTGCATTAATGATGCCTAATTTATTGCAATATCCTATCGCACTTTTCGGTATTCTTCGTGCAGGCATGGTTGTCGTAAACGTAAACCCTCTTTACACACCAAGAGAACTTGAACATCAGTTAAATGACAGTGGTGCAAGTGCCATTGTAATAGTCTCTAACTTCGCGCATACGCTCGAAAAAATCGTATTTAATACCAATATTAAACACGTTATTTTGACCCGAATGGGTGATCAACTATCTCGTCCTAAAGCAACATTAGTCGACTTTGTTGTTAAATATATCAAACGATTAGTGCCTAAATATAACTTGCCTGATGCAATTTCATTTCGTAGAGCAATGCATTTTGGCTATCGTATGCAATATATTAAACCTGAAATTACAGGAAAAGATTTAGCCTTCTTACAATACACAGGAGGAACAACGGGAATCGCTAAAGGTGCGATGTTAACGCATCGCAATATGTTGGCAAACCTTGAACAAGCAAAAGCGGCTTATGTCCCTGCACTAAATGTAGGTAAAGAGCTGGTAGTTACAGCGTTACCGCTATATCACGTTTTTGCTTTAACCGTAAACTGCCTGCTCTTTATTGAAATTGGTGGTAAAAATTTACTTATTACCAATCCGCGTGATGTGAAAGGGACAGTTAAAGAACTAGGACGTTACCCTGTCACTGCAATTACAGGCGTAAATACTTTATTTAATGCTTGGTTACACAATCCAGAATTCCGTCAGCTTGATTTCTCCAAACTAAACCTCTCTGTGGGCGGTGGTATGCCTGTACAAAGTAGTGTTGCTAAAGAGTGGGAAGAGTTAACCGGTAAACATTTGTTAGAAGGTTATGGTTTGACTGAATGTTCTCCGTTAGTTACAGGTAACCCTTATAATCTGAAAAAATACAGTGGTAGCATTGGGTTGCCGGTGCCTTCAACGGACGTTAAGTTTATTGATGATGAAGGTAACGAAGTGGATCGCACTGTCGGCGGTGAAATGTGGGTTCGTGGTCCTCAGGTCATGAAAGGTTATTGGAACCGTCCTGATGCAACTGATGAAGTCTTACATGATGGATGGGTTGCAACCGGTGATATAGCCACAATGGATGATGAAGGCTTTATCCGTATCATCGATCGTAAAAAAGATATGATCTTAGTTTCAGGTTTTAATGTATACCCTAATGAAGTGGAAGAGGTTGTCTCTGCGCATCCTAAGGTTTTAGAATCAGCTGCGATTGGTGTACCAAGTAAAAACTCGGGCGAAACGGTTAAAGTTTTCATTGTGAAAAAAGATCCATCATTAACAGAAGATGAGATAAAAACACACTGTCGTCGTTACCTAACAGGTTATAAAGTACCTAAAATTATTGAATTTCGTGATGAATTACCAAAATCGAATGTTGGTAAAATTTTACGCAGAGAGTTAAGAAATGAAGAAAAAGAGTTGAAAACCTCAACTGAATCTTGATACAACACTCAATAACCTTTTTCAATTTCGCCGGTTTATACCGGCGTTTTTGTGATTAAATAAAAAATCATTAGACATAAAAATAAGAGAAACCTGTTTTGAATTATCAATTGATTACGACAGACACTGCACTAGATACCGCCTGTAAAGCCGCTTCAAAGGCTTCACAAATTGCTTTAGATACAGAGTTTGTCCGCATACGTACCTATTACCCACATCTTGGTTTGATCCAGATGTATGACGGTAAACAGATCTCTCTTATTGATCCGTTAGCAATTAAGGATTGGGCTCCGTTTGTTGAGCTATTAACAAACCAGGGTATTATGAAGTTTCTCCATGCTGGAAGTGAAGATCTCGAAGTCTTTTCTCACCAGTTTGGCTGTGTCCCAACACCGATGATTGACACTCAAGTGGTTGCTGCATTTTTAGGTCATCCCATTTCTTGTGGTTTTGCGACATTAGTTGAGAAATATGAAAATGTTGCACTAGATAAAAGTGAATCTCGTACAGATTGGTTAGCGCGCCCTTTAACTGAAAAACAGTGTCAATATGCGAGTGGTGATGTTTTCTATTTACTACCTTTAGCTGAAAAATTAATTAAAGAAGCTGAAGAAGCTGGCTATATGGATGCTATTGCCGATGAATGCGAAATGATTGCTGAACGTCGACAAGAAACGGTGGTACCAGAGCTTGCTTATCGTGATATAAGCAATGCATGGCAATTAAAAGGTCAACAGCTAGCATGCTTACAAATGCTTGCTCAGTGGCGTTTAAATCAAGCTAAATCTCGTGATATGGCATTAAACTTTGTTGTAAGAGAAGAGCATTTATGGTCTGTTGCTCGTTATCTTCCTTCATCATTAGCAGAGCTCGATGCATTGTCACTTTCAGGTCAAGAGATCCGTTGCCATGGTCGTCGCTTATTAGATTTTGTTGTTAAAGCTAAAGAAATTAAAGATGAAGATTGTCCAGAGCCTATTGGCAATTTAATCGAACAACCAAACTACAAAAAAGCATTTAAAGCGATTAAAGCGGTTATTCAAGAAATTAGTGAAGATAAACGCTATAACCCTGAGCTGTTAGCATCAAGAAGACAGATTAACCAATTATTGAGTATTCACTGGAAAATAAAAGAAGGGCAACCTGAATTGATTTCACGCTGGCGTAAAGCATTATTAGAAGAGAAAGTGACAGAAATTCTGGCACAATATCCATAGCCTTATTAATTGTTTGTTTTCTAATCTCCAATACCCCAAATAAGTTAGGTTGTTAGTTTAATAAACAATAATGAATAGGAGTCTCTTTTGAGGCTCTTATTTTTGCACACAAAAAATACCTAAAAAAGGTGAGGCAATAGATAGGTTAAATAAATTATTAGTCAATATAATAGATGTTATTGCGAAATAACCTGCCTCCTTTGACTTATCACCAATGATGAAAATAGTAGTGAGATATAGCGCTATTTGCGCATTCAGGTGTTTTCAATATGTATATAATTAAACACAGAGCCAATCAAATTAATTATCGTTCATGGCTGGCTCTGTGAATAATGACTTATATAAAGCGTAAAATATGATTTACTTTGTAGGTTCTTCACTCTCAGGTAAAGTCACATTTAGCTCTAATACAGAGATATCATCGCCTTTTTGTTCAAATTGAACAGAAAGCATATCTGGATCTATCTGCACATATTTACAGATGACACCTAATAAATCTCTTTTCATATCAGGTAAATAAGCTGGCTCGCTATCACCACGGCGACGTTCTGCTACGATTATTTGTAGACGCTCCTTGGCAATATTAGCTGTCGACTTTTTACGCGACAGGAAAAAATCTAGTAAAGCCATCTTTTACCCCCCAAAAAGGCGTTTCAGAAAGCCTTTTTTCTCTTCTTCAATAAAACGGAATGGATGTTCTTCCCCTAACAAACGATTTACTGTATCTGAATAGGCTTTACCTGCATCAGATTCGCCATCTAAAATAACAGGTTCACCTTGGTTAGATGAACGTAAAACAGATTGATCTTCTGGAATAACACCCAATAGTGGAATGCATAGAATTTCAAGGACATCTTCCATACTTAACATGTCACCGCGGCTAACACGACCAGGATTATAACGAGTTAATAGCAGATGTTCTTTAATTGGATCTTCACCACGTTCAGCACGACGTGATTTAGAGGCAAGAATGCCTAAAATACGGTCGGAGTCACGTACAGATGATACTTCTGGGTTTGTTGTGATAATCGCTTCATCTGCGAAGTAAAGGGCCATTAATGCGCCACTTTCAATACCCGCAGGAGAGTCACAAATAATAAAATCAAAACCCATCTCATCGAGTTCATCTAATACTTTTTCAACACCATCACGGGTGAGCGCGTCTTTATCTCTTGTCTGTGAAGCAGGGAGAATAAACAGATTCTCTGTACGCTTATCTTTAATCAAAGCTTGATTTAAAGATGCATCCCCCTGAATAACATTAACAAAATCATAAACAACTCTACGTTCACAACCCATGATAAGGTCTAAATTACGTAACCCAATATCAAAGTCGATAACAACCGTCTTATGACCTTTTTGAGCGAGGCCGGTAGAAATGGCCGCGCTGGAAGTTGTTTTACCAACCCCACCTTTACCTGACGTAACAACAATAATGCGTGCCATGGAGTGATTCCTTGTCGATGCTCTAAATTAAGTTCTCGATTGTTAATTCATTCTCTTTCAGACTCAGTTGTACTGACTTACCAACAAAGTCTGTAGGAATTTGGTCGCTTAGCCAATATTGACCAGCAATAGAAACAAGTTCAGCAGACAGATGTGTACAAAAAATATGGCTCTCATTATCACCCGATGCCCCTGCAAGGACACGTCCACGCAATACACCGTAGACATGGACATTACCATCAGCAATTAATTCAGCGCCTGCACTTACATTACTAATAACGACTAAATCGCTATTTTGAGCATAAATACGCTGACCTGAACGAACAGGAGTATGGATGATTTTTGTTTTTTGACGAACAGCTGTCGGTGCTTCATTCGTTTTATCGTTATTTGCCTGAGTGCTTGGCTTAACTATTTTACCTTCATTTAAGATAGGTAACTGTGCGGCAATTATCGCTTCTTTCTGTTGAGCGTCTGAACTACCACTAATTCCCACGACTCGTAAGCCAGCATCTTCTACAATTCGCCTCAGTTTTTTAAAATCAATATTTTCATCAGCTAAAGCAGAAACATTGATAACTACAGGTGCGTTTTTCAGAAATTGAGGCGCTTGTGCAATTTTTTCTGAAATAGCCTGACGAATAACTTTCGGTGTTCCATCGTTTAAATGGAGTACTGAAAGGGTAAAATTACTGCCTTTTAACTCAATGGGCGTGTTTGACATCTATCTGACTCAGTAAATTTTTTATAATCTGGCACAAAAAACCAGAGACGATATTACGAAAGTATATAAGCATGTTATATTTACTAAAATATTCAGGCAAGTCGCTTATTTTAATAATTAGAGTTTAATGAAAATGATTTGTGCAATTTACCGTAGTACCAAACGTGATCAAACTTATTTATACATCGAAAAAAAGGATGATTTCTCTCGAATTCCGGACGAATTATTACAAAGTTTTGGCGAACCACAGTTTTCAATGTTGCTTAATCTCGCGGATAGACAGCGTTTAGCGCATGCTGACATTGAAAAGGTCAAAAAGGCATTAGTTGAGCAGGGTTTTTACTTACAAGTGCCACCACCTGTCGAAAGTATGTTAAATGCTTATTTAGATGAATTAAAAAAATCAGAAAAAACTGAATAAATCATCGAGATAAAAGGAGCATAAATGTTCAAATATTCATTCATCGCTGTGATTGTTTCCGGTTTAATGTTATCTGCGTGTACGAATAGCCAACAAAAGTTGGCTGAAAGACAAATTGTCCCACCAGGGGCAACGGCTGTTGAAGCACAAAAAACACCTCGATGGAAACAAGTGGATGTTGCATCGTTAGAACAAGCGTTTCCTAAAGAAACTCGTACTTCTGCACAATTTCCCGCTTATATCGAAGCATTAAAATTGAAAGCAGCTCAATTGGGATATAAACAAGAAACAATAGATTTTGCTTTTTCAGAAGCACATTTTATTGAACGAGTGATTAAATCAGACCGTAATCAACCGGAAAAGAAAATTACACTCGATGTTTATTTACCACGCATTGTCACCAATGGTCGTTTAAACCAAGGGGCTAAGCTTTACCAAGAGCATCAAGATACCTTAGCGCAAATCAGTAAAAAATATGGTGTGCCTGCTAACTACATAGTTGCGTTATGGGGGCTTGAAAGTGGTTTCGGTAAAGTGCAAGGCAAAGAGGATGTTGTCTCTGCACTTGCAACGCTCGCATTTGAGGGCCGTCGAGAAGCACTATTTACTCGTCAATTGATGGCTGCATTAGAGATTATTGAAGAAGGACATATCCCTCAAGGACAGCGCCTCAAAGGCTCATGGGCGGGAGCGATGGGACAAACTCAGTTTATGCCATCATCCTTCCTAACTTATGCTGCCGATGGCAATGGTGATGGAAAAATCGATATCTGGAATACTCAAGAAGACGCTTTTGCTTCGGCTGCTAACTATTTAGCGACTGAAGGTTGGGAAAGTGGACTCCCTTGGGGAGAACAAGTTACTTTATCGGTAGATTTCAACCAACAGCTTGAAGGCATTAAGACCGAGCAGAAAAAAACGGTCGCTCAATGGAAAGCATTGGGTGTTCAATTACCTGTAAATAGCCAATTAAACGATGCGATGTCTGTATGGTTAATTATTCCTGATGATGATTTACACAGAAGCTACTTAGTGACACAGAACTTCCGTACGATTATGCATTGGAACAGCTCTTACTTTTTTGCCCTTAGCATTGTCACAATGGCTGATGGCGTTGCTAATAAAATAAATTCATTGCCTCACGCGAGCTAATCGCGTTTTGCCGTGAAATAAAACACAGCAATTTACCTAAAAGGAACACAATATGTATCAACATCGTGATTGGGAAGGTGCGTTACTTGATTTTCCGGTTAATAAAGTAATTTGCGTTGGCAGTAATTATGCAAATCACATTAAAGAGATGGGATCGGTTCGCTCAGAAGAGCCGGTGATTTTTATCAAACCAGAAACCGCTATGTGTGATATTCGCCAACCTATTGCTATCCCAAGAGATATGGGGGCGGTTCATCACGAAATTGAATTAGCTGTACTTATTGGTCAACCACTTAAGCAAGCTAATGAAGATAGAGTTGATCGTGCAATTGCGGGTTTTGGTATTGGTCTTGATCTCACATTGCGTGATTTACAAGGTAAATTGAAAAAAGCAGGGCAACCGTGGGAAAAAAGTAAAGCGTTTGATGGCTCGGCACCTTTATCTGGTTTTATCCCTGTCAATTCATTTGGCGATCCGCAAAATGCGGATTTAATGTTACGTGTTAATGATGAGATTCGTCAGCAGGGTAACAGTCGTGATATGCTAACGCCAGTTTTACCCCTTATCAGCTATATGTCTCGCTTTTTCACCCTACGTCCTGGTGATGTGATTTTAACGGGAACACCTGAAGGTGTTGGCCCTCTAGAATCAGGTGATATGTTGGTATTAAGCGTTAATGAACATCAGCTGACAACGCGGGTTATTTAATTCGTATTAGATGAGCAATAAGGTAATAACGTAGAGATGACACAAGCTTTTTGGCAGACTAAAACATTAGATGAAATGAGTGATGATGAGTGGGAATCGCTCTGTGACGGGTGTGGACAGTGCTGTTTACACAAGTTAATGGATGATGATACTGACGAGATATACTTTACCAATGTCGCTTGTAATCAGCTAAATATTAAAACCTGCCAATGCAGTAATTACGAAGATCGTTTCCGTTATGAGCCAGATTGTATAAAGCTTACACGGTATAATTTACCAACATTTGAGTGGTTACCAATGACTTGTGCATATCGTCTGTTAGCAGAAGGTAAGGCGTTACAAAGTTGGCATCCTTTAATTGCTGGTAATAAAGCAAGAATGCACCAAAACAATATTTCAGTAAGATATATTGCGGTGCCAGAAACGGAAGTTGAAGATTGGGAAGAGCATATTCTTAATCGGCCGAAAGGACGTGGTTAATCTCTTATTTTATTAAAAAGGTCACTCAATTGGGTGACCTTTTTCAATAGAGTTAATAACTATAGTTAGCGGTTCTCAAAATTAATAAGCTGGTGGCGCTGATTAAAAAATTTCTTATAGGTTAAATAGCAAGCAATAATGGTTGAAATACTGGCTGTTGCCATCAACATAAAAGTCACCATAATTTGATATTTAACGGCCTGTAATGGATCAACACCGGCAAAAATAAGCCCTGACATCATGCCTGGTAAACTAACTATACCCACAGTTTTTGCTGCATCAACGGTCGGAATTAATGAAGATTTAATACTATCTCGAATAATACTCATTGAAGCTAGTTTAGGTGTAGCACCCAAGCTTAACATCTCTTGCAATTGCTGTTGTTGATTTTGAAAACGTTGACCCAAATTGTTATAACAGAGCCCTGTTGCTATCATGGCATTTCCGGCAATCATCCCTGTAATTGGGATAATTTGAATTGGCGTAAAAGCAATTGAATTGGTGAGCAGTAAAATAGCTAAAGTTAATAATGCCCCAGTTGTAATAGCAGTAAAAGAGATCAGAAAAATATCTTTAACGTATTTGCTTCGTTTTTTGGCATTATGAGCTGCGTTATAGCAGATAAATAACACCATTAAGAAGGTGAGTATAAAATGGTCGACATGGAAAATATAGGTTAAGACATAGCCAACAATTAATAGTTGAATGATGGCTCTTGCTGTACTCCAAATAATGTCTTTTTCTAAAGCTAATTTCTCTTTGCGACTAATAAAAATAGCCACGAGAACTAATAAAAGCGAGAAAATCAGAGATTCATTGCTTATCGTATGTTCGTTCATAATATTATGTTCGCTCATAACAAAGGGGTGACTGATAAAGAAAGAAACAATCAGGCATCATTGTGAGAAGATAATGAGATCACATCATCAGCATGTTTTATTTCATTTTGATCGTGTGTGACCCATAACACGGCGAGATTTTGATCTTTAACGTAGTGGTGAATAATATCATTCACTTTTGTTTTATTATTTTCATCTAATGCACTTGTTATCTCATCAAGTAATAAGATTTTTGGCATAAATTGTAGATTTCTTATCAGTGAAATACGTTGTTTTTCCCCACCCGAAAGTTCATTAATTCCTTTTTTCATAATCGATTCAGGTAAACAAAAATAATCCAAATCATGCACCAGTTTCTTATCATCCACTGGGAGTTTTCGTAAGAAATAAGGAAATTTAAGGTTGTCGTAAACAGTCTCACCAAATAACATGGGGGTTTGAGTACAATAAGAAACCTGTTGGCGATATTCTTCGGGGGACAAGGTTAAATAGTCTTTATTTTCAAAGAAAATTGAACCGTTAGTGGGTGATAGTAGAGAAGCGACAATCTTGAGTAAGGTACTTTTACCACAACCTGACGGGCCTGTGATAAGCTTAAATTCAGAAGGTTGAAGTTCAAAATTGATATTGTCGAGGATAATTTTGTTATCAATTCGATAACTTACTTTATCAAGACGTAAAAGTGTGGCCGTGCTTTCCATTTTTATCCCAAACTTAAAAAAGAGAATAATTATCATTATATAGAATTAACGATATAAAGATCCTGCTTTAAATCAGTTAGTAAGCAATTTTATTACTATTTAAGTATAGGATAATAAAAATGCAAGCCAATAAAAAAGATAAAATTACTTTTTCGATTGATTAAAAATGTCAAGTAAGAACAATAAACCTAAAATAATAGATAAGCTATTAAATCACGCTTTGGGCTGTTGTTCATATTGAGAGTACCAATGCTGTATATCATTGATTATTTTATTTGTTAAACGCTCACCTTGTTCATTATAAAACCCATGATCTAATTTTTCATATTTAATAAACTTCACATTAGGCTGATTAATATTTTGGCTTAGTTGATAAAATGAATCGACATTTACATTAGTGTCATTAAGTGTCTGAATAATTAACACTGGGGTGTGTTGATTACTTTTAATGATTTTAAGTAAATCGATAGTAAAAAATTGTTGCCACCATATTTTACTGTGCTCGCTTATAAATTGTTCATCATCTATTTGATCGTTTTTTATTGCGTCAGCAAATTGCTGGAAGCCATTTAGAGCATCTTCAACATGTTCTTTTGGTGTGGTATGACGGATATTATAAAGAACATCATCAAGAAAAAAACGTCCTCCGCCATTTAGCGCAATAGCGACTTTAATATCATTGCGTTTTGTTACCATCAAATGTACTATCGTCGCGCCTTCACTTCCACCAAGTAAAATAATATTTGGATACTGTGAAGATAATTTATCTAATACTGCCTCATAATCTTCGGTTCGTTGTTTGGGATTATCATGACGTTGATAGCTTTTAGGGCAATCAATACGCTCACCATCATATTGTGAATAAGGTAATTGAGCGGTAATACCGTATTTTTCCACCATTAAAACATCACTATTTGGTAGCCAGTGACCAAAGGTTTCTTGGATAAACACATTATTTTTAATGCTGTTACAGTCAGAGCCTTGCATTAATACTAATAACGTTTGATTTTTTTCAGCTCTTTTATCCACGTAATAGCTAATTTCACTGCCATCTTTCCGTGGGAGTAGATGTGTTGATATTTCTGCATAACTTGCGAAAGAAGGAAGTAAAAAAGCAGAGAGTAAAAATAGAAGAGAAGTGCGCATGATCACCTTATTTGTTTTTGTAGGGATGTAATAAGAAATTTTGTTTTAATAATCAGTAAACAGCTAACTTAGTGAATTATTGTACAGAAAAAACGATAAAAAAGTTATTGCACAGCAGCCTTTATAAAACGAATCTACTCTTAATAAAATAGCCTGAAAATTCAGGCTATTTTAGGATCATTAATGAATAGGAACGAAATAATCAATTTCTAAGGTTTTGGGTAATTCCATTAAATCAATATCAGTTTCTATACAGACATATCTTTCAATATCAGCACCTAAGCGACGACATAAACCTAATGAGGGAAGGGTATAAAAATAAATTTTCATCGCAAACTGTTTATATTCTTCTAGAGTTCCTTTGAATTGGAATCTGACATAACGCCCAGCCTCAATCACTCTTTTTCTAAAACCACTTGTTTTTGTAAAATGATCTAAGCTATTTAACCCAATTTCATAATCAATCTGGATTTTATTTTTACGTAATGTGTTTGGTTGGTACGAAATAAGCACAGTGCTCTCTGTAAAATTTTTGTCCGTATACAGTAAAAAATCATTCCAAAATTGGTGACGAATATCTTCGTGCAATTTGCCAATATCTTCGATTGAACAAAAATATTGATATTGCATCCCATAAACATAACTTTCAGGCAATTCCATAATTTTAGGAATAGGCAAATCAACAACATCAAAATTGATTGGTGGCTGAAAATTATTACCACAAAGATTATCGAGTTTACGGTATTCCGTAGGTGTTACACCAAACGTGGCTTTAAATCGACGTGTAAATGATTGTTGAGAATCAAACTGATAACGCAATGCCACCGTCAGAATAGGTAATTTGGTTAAACGTAATTCTGTTGCCGCTTTTGTTAAGCGTCGTCCTCGAATATACGAAGCAAGTGTTAATCCTGTTGCTTGCTTAAATACGCGTTGTAAGTGCCATTTTGTATAACCAGAACGGATCGCAACATCATCAAGTAGCAACGGCTTTTCCAGATTCACCTCAATCCAGAGAAGAAGTTCTTTGATAATTTCTATATTAAAAGAGGATAAGGTATTTGAGGGGATAAGCCCATTGTACTGAGATGACATGATAATTTCCTGAAAATATTTTGTTCAGTTTACACGAAACTGATACCCATATATTATTACATACTTATGGTATGTTTTAAGGGTTTTATCATGGAAATAAAATCTCGGCAACAAGAGAATTCAGAGCAAACGCGTTCTGCATTACGTGAAGCAGCGCAAGAACTATTTATAAATCAGAACTATTGTAATGTTTCCGTTGATGAAATATCGCGTCACGCAAGAGTAACGAAAGGGGCTTTCTATCACCACTTTAGTAATAAAAAAGCGTTATTAAAAGAGTGCTACCTTTTTCAGGTTGATAAAGTTGTCGAAAAACTCGTTCAAATTCCTACCTATGATGATCAGTGGCAGGAGTTAGAGGTTATTTTTAGTGTTTGTGTTGATCATATTTATCAACATAAAGATAAGCTTATTCCTTTACAAGAAATAATTTCAGTTTTAGGTTGGAAAGAATGGGATGAGATTGATTCACAAATTCTTATTCCTCGAATTAGAAAATGTGTAGATGTTCTCTATGATCAACAA
Source organism: Proteus faecis (assembly GCF_030286765.1). Taxonomy (NCBI): domain Bacteria; kingdom Pseudomonadati; phylum Pseudomonadota; class Gammaproteobacteria; order Enterobacterales; family Morganellaceae; genus Proteus; species Proteus faecis. Next base: position 72,140 of record NZ_JASVWV010000004.1, on the reverse strand, counting down.
GAAATTTGTACTTATTCTTCTGATATTGTTGTGAATTTAATTTATGGATTTGTCACGCATATCACGATTAATTTAAAGAATGAAGCTACATTATCTGAAAATGCCTGTAAGGACTTTAAAATGATATTTTCTGATTTTTTGATGGGGATAAAACAATCTTCGATAAATGCGAAAAACCATAAATAGCACAAACATAATAATAGATGTGATGTAGATTGGATAAAAATAAACAGAGCAAAGGATCAGAATATTATGACAATAGACGTGCCTAAGAGCCATTTCACAGCAACGGGCATTGTATTCGATGGGCAGGGCAAATTCCTTCTTCATTTACATTCTAAAATAGGCTGTTGGTTACCACCTGGTGGCCATATAGAAGAAAATGAAGAGCCACAAGATGCAGTATTAAGAGAAATAGAAGAAGAAACAGGTTTATTGTGTGAGTGTCTTTGTTATCAACCTGAGTTTAGCCTTAACCTAAATAATGATGATGTTATTGAGCTTGTAAAACCTCTCGCTATTTTAAAAGAACCCATTCACGATAAAAAACAAGGATTTCATTATCACATCGATATGATTTATCTTTGCAAACCGTTAAAAAATAGCCAATTAACAAATAAATCTTTCCAATGGCTTTCTTTGGAAGAGGTTAAAAAAAGAGAAACTCCATTAAATGTGATAAGACTTATTGAACTAACTGAAAAGCTATTAATAAAAAAAATTATTTAAATTTCTTAATAAAATTAACTGACTCATAATAAATAAACAATTAAAGCGGTTTTTAGAAACTGCTTTATTTTTATTGGAAATAAAAAACTTTTAAACTTACTATAAATTAATCTTAGAATTAAATAAATTAATGTTAATAGGTATATATACCTATTGAAGCTTAAGATGAAAATAAACAAATAAAATTACAAAAACTAAAAAATAACTAATAAATTATCTTTTTATGAGTGAAATCCCCTTCATTGCGGGATATTGTATAGATAATTTGCGTATTGGTGGATAAAGTAATCGTTTATTTTATAAATGAAAAATGGTTTTCACTGCACTCTAAAGTTTTCCCTCATTATTACCGACATTATAAATGAAGGCAGATCCTACGAGCCTTTATATTCTAATGAATAAATTTTTTTAGCCTTATTTTATTTACACCAGGGAATATGCTCTTTGTCAGAGAGAAAGAGTGCATTCTGATATCTTACAAATGTACAGATAAAAAATTCTGTATATTTTGATGGAATATGACCATGTTTAAAAATATCAGTATAGAAAAGACCGTTAAGGTCATGCTGGCCATTTTATTTGCGTTGATTATGAGCATTATTTATTTTAGTTATGATGCTTCCACTCGATCCTATAATAATTTCGTTTCATCAAATAGCCTAAGTCAGCAAATGTTACTTATGGGCAAAGCGCGATATCAAATGGCCGTGATCAGGGCAAATATTAATGGGTTAGATGGGCAATTGCGTGTTAATGAAAAACCTTCAGCAAAATATTTTCACCAAACAGCAGAATATATTGAAATAACCCGTGAAGAGATCCACCGTTGGTCAGATACAGAAAAACTCACCTTAGAGGGGAGAGAATTAGCTGATGATATGACGAAGCGTTTTGATGAACTGCTTGATATTTTCACCGGTGCACTGGATAGACTGCGTAAAGGTGAGCTAACAACACACTCGGCCAGTGCTAAAATGGACGAGTTAAATGATATTACTATGAAATATTATGCGGTTGCTAATGGTATTGAAAATAGTTATATCGATATTGCAAAAACATCTCAAGAACGCTTGATGATGGTGTCAATTTCTACTGGTACTATCGTTATTCTCTTATTTATCTTTATATTGCGTTGGTTTTCCCATACTTTTATTAGCAATATTCGAGTGTTAATCAATATCTTTAGTAAAATGAGCCAAGGCGATTTAAGTATGCGTGTAGAGAATCACGGTACTAATGAATTTGGTTTGTTATTCAATGAAATGAATAAGATGAAGAATTCATTAAGCCATATGATCTCTTCCGTAAAGAATGCCGTTAATACTATTAGTGTTAGTGCAAGCGAAATCGCGACAGGAAATACCGATTTATCTTCCCGTACTGAAGAGCAGGCGAGTGCATTACAAGAAACGGTTGCGAGCATGGAGCAAATTAAAACAACCGTTGAAAAAAACGCAGATAATTCACGTGAAGCAAGCAAATTAGCACTAACAGCAACTGCATCTGCCCAAAACGGCGAAAATGTGATGGATAGCGTGGTCGAAACTATGCATTCAATCTCTGAAAGTGCGAAGAAAATTGCAGATATCAATGACATTATTAACAGTATTGCTAATCAAACGAATATTTTGTCATTGAATGCAGCAGTTGAAGCGGCAAGAGCGGGTGAACAAGGTAGAGGATTTACCGTTGTTGCATCTGAAGTGCGTAATTTAGCTAGTCGTAGTGCGGAAGCTGCAAAAGAGATCAATGAGTTGATTACGCACTCTGTTAATAAAGTCAATGTTGGTTCGCAGCAAGTTGCGCAAGCTGGACGTTCAATGTCAGAGATTGTTACAACAATTAATCAGGTGAATGACTTTATGCAACAGATTGCTCTTGCTTCTAATGAACAGAGTATGGGTATAAACCAAATTGCGTTAGCTGTCAGTGAAATGGACACCGTTACTCAACAAAATGCAGCATTAGTTGAAGAATCAGCCGCTATCACAGCGAATATGGATGATGAAGCTCATCAATTAGCTAAATTGGTTTCACAATTTAAAGTGGATGAAGAGAAAGAAACGCTTTCACCTTTTGTTCCAACGCAATCAACGGAAGTTATCGATACTCAAGAAAAATAAGTCTCGCATCGATAATAAATAACAAGCCCCTTAGCGTATCTACAGCAAGGGGGCTTTTATTAGGTTTATTCTTAATGCTTAGAACTAAGCTTTGATCTGATTAACGCACTCAATGCCTGAAGCAACTTCTTTAATATTGTGCAGTGTTGTTTCACTAATACTAATTAAGGCTTCTTCTGTTAAGAAAGCCTGATGTCCTGTGAACAGCACGTTATGACAAGAAGAAAGACGGCGAAAAATATCATCTTGGATCACGTCATTTGATTTATCTTCAAAGAAAAGATCGCGTTCATTTTCATAAACGTCCATTCCCAATGCACCAATTTTGCCTTGTTTCAATGCATTAATTGCAGCTGCAGAGTCAATTAATGCACCACGACTAGTGTTAATAATCATCACACCATCTTTCATTTGTGCAAAAGCAGTTTCATTTAATAGATGATGATTATCTGCGGTTAATGGGCAATGTAATGAAATCACATGAGAATTTCTGTAAATTGTCGCTAAATCGACATATTCGGCACCTAAATCCAGTACTGCTTGATTTGGATAAGGATCATAAGCCAGTAATTTCATGCCGAAGCCTTTTAATATGCGTAATGTCGCTAATCCTATTTTACCTGTACCAATTATACCGGCAGTGCGATTATGCATATTAAAGCCAGTTAAGCCTTCTAATGAGAAGTTAGCATCACGAGTGCGTTGATAAGCTCTGTGTATACGACGATTAAGTGATAGCATCATGCCAACAGCATGTTCTGCAATCGCTTCTGGCGAGTAAGCCGGAACACGGACAACTGTTATGCCTAATTCAGTGGCAGCTTCTAAGTCAACGTTATTGAATCCAGCACAGCGTAATGCGAGGATACGTATATTAAGGCTAGCAAGCTCTTGTAAAACCGCACGATTTGCATCGTCATTGACGAAAATACAGACAGCATCAGCGCCAACGGCATTTTTTGCAGTTTGTTCTGTTAAATTAAAATCGAAATATTCAATATCATAATGATATCCATTATGTTGATTGACCCATTCCATGTGCTTACGATCATAATGTTTAGTACTATAGGAAACGATTTTCATCCAGTCTTCTCTACTCTCGATTAAATTTTTATTCAGAGACTGGAAAAACAAGAATTATCCAGCCCCAATATGAAAGAAATTAATACTATCATTATAAACAATTTAACGAGGTAAGTGGATGATTCAGGTCTGTTTAAAAGGAATATGATGTGTTGTTAAGAAAAACAATCAAATGGACAGGGATGATACTACTAGGCACCAGTCTAATAGGCACTGCTTTATGGGTATCAATTCCTCGTTGGTTGCCAGTTGTTGCCGATTATTACTTACCTGAAGGTGTAACACTTTCGTTATCACAGCCCAAGTTACAGCCTATGGGCGTTTCAGTTGAAAATATCGCATTAAAGACAGAGAGCTGCACTTTAGCTAATCTTGATAACTTTGTTTTCTCTTATCAAAAAGAGCAGATTGATAAACTTCAATTTAATAGCCAGCAACTTGCCATTGATGAAAAATGTTTTTCAATGATGCCTGCAAGTAAGCAAGAAGAAACGGCAACCGTTCCTCTTGAGATAAATTCACTACTCACCTCAATACCTCATTTATCTGTCAATATCGACAATGTGTTTTTAAAAGAAAATAGCCGTTATCAAGGTGCGTTACAGCTAAAAACACAAAATAATGGGCGTTTAATTTCTTACCAAGGAAAAAATGCTCAACTTGCTATTTTTATTAGAGATAACCAGTGGCTTGATATTAAACAGCTTAAAGTGAATTTACCTGATGACAATAATATTGAACTTGCTGCAGAAATAGCGCTTCCTCTAGATATTGCGTCATTACCAGAAAAAGGCACCATCAATGCCACTTTATTAGCTTCTGATTATGCTCATCCTTTAGTTTTTATTCTTGAATGGATAGGACAATCTGGCACTATTTCAGTTGCTGAACAGGGTGGTGGTCACGCATTGGCTTTATTACCATGGACAGTCACATCTGAAAATATTGTTATTGAGCAAGGCCGTTGGGAATGGTTTGGATTAGATCAACCTTTGCGAGGTGGTGTAAATATTAATATTGCCCAATGGCAAAAAGGATTGGCGGATTTAAGATTAACTGCGCGATTAAACGTGATGACAGAAGGCAAAGCGGGGAAAGGAAATTTAGTGATATCGATCCCTGAAACAGCAGTTAATTGGTTAGATGCTCAAATCCCTATTCAAATCACAGGTGTTATTAATAAAGAATTAATGCAAGCCACTGCGCAATTACCAGTTAAAGTTACTGGCATGTTGACCAATCCTACTATTGAATTTCAATCTGGTTCTTTATTTCGTTTTAAAGGACCAGTCACTGAAACGCTTACCGTCACAGATGCTCGTTTACCTTTAGCCGGAACTACACTTTCATCAAAAGGTTTTAATGGGCGTTTAAATGCGATAGTTGTTGCCCAAGATAGTATTTGGGGAGATTACCGCATTCATTTCCAAGGTAAATCTATTGATTTTTTACCTGATAATGGGACTTGGCAATGGCGCTATTGGGGCGATGGTAATTTACTACCATTAAAAGCGCGTTGGGATATTGCAGGGACAGGTTCTTGGGTTGATAAATTAGTGAGTTTTGAAAAACTCAACACAGGTTTTGATGTTTTAAAATATCAACATACCGTAATGACAGCACCACGATTATCTTTGCTAAGCCCATTTCGTTGGAATAGAGATGATAAAACGTCGACATTTAATGGAAAGCTAAAATTAACGAGCCAGCGCATTGATTTTCCTGCTGGTGGTTTTTTAGATAAGACAGATTTTATTGCTACGGTGAGTGGTAAATCCCCCTTTAATTTTAATGTAAAAGGTGAATTGAGTGCCAAACCCAATATAGGGCCAATTGCAATTAATACACGTTGGGATGGAGCAAGATTAAGAGGTCAAATGCGTTGGCCGTTACAGCCAATTGATGTTTTTCAATCACTTATCCCCGCAGATTTAGGAATTACGCTTGATAAAGGTGAGTTATATACGCAAGCAGATTTTTCTATTGCACCTGGACAAGGATTAATTGCTGGTGGTCACCTTGTTGTTAAACAAGGGGGAATGTGGCTTAAAGATGGCATCCTAGAAGGTTTAGATTTTATCTTACCTTGGCGTTTAAACGGTGATGAATGGCAACTTGGTGTAAAACAGCCTGTTCAGTTACGAATAAAGCGTGTTAATAATCTTTTTGAAATGACCGATATTACAGCTGATCTTAAAGGTTTTTATCCAGCAACTGAAAGTAAGCCATTAGTCTTATCTAACGTTAATGTAGCAATGTTGGATGGAACACTATCTTTAGCAAAATTAGCAATACCACAACATGACGCAGCGATTATTTCTATTGATAATATTCAATTAAGTCATCTGTTTACTTTATTAAAAGTGACGCAATTCGCAGCATCAGGTAAAGTAAGTGGTGAGTTTCCATTTTTTATTAGCAATAATCAATGGATTATTAAAGATGGTTGGTTGGCTAATTCATCTTATTTAACGTTAAGGCTTGATAAAGATTTTGTTGATTCGATTGATAATAATAACATGTCAGCCGGTGTTGCTATGGCATGGTTGCGTTATCTAGAAATCAGTCGCTCTTGGACTCGTGTGAATTTAAGTAATTTAGGTGAGTTAGTGCTAGAGGCTGAGATTCGAGGAACAAATCCCCTTGAAGATAAACGTCGCCAGGTTAATTTCAATTATCGTCACGAAGAAAATGTCTTTCAATTATGGCGAAGTTTACGATTTGGTTCACAATTGGAAGAGTGGTTAGAAAAAAGCTTATCAGATTTAGGGAGTGAGTCAGAGTGAAACCATTATTCTTAAAAAATCTATTTTTATTCACGATCATGGCAATGGGAATATCAATTTTAACCGGATGTATTCGATTAGAGGTCGCAACACCGGATAAACCGATAAATATTAATATGAATGTAAAAATCGAACATGAGATTAATGTAAAAATAGATAGACAAGTGGAAGATCTCTTAAAAAATAACAGCGCCATTTTTTAAAGGATAAATGATGAATTATAAAAAATATCTGTTAAGTTTTGGGATAATCATTGCTCTAACGAGCACGAATGTTATGGCTTTAACACTTGATGAAGCGAGATCACAAGGATTAGTTGGGGAAACCTTTAGCGGTTATATTGAGCTGGTACAGACAAATAACAAACAAGCCCAGCAGCTTGTTGATGAAATAAATCAAGCTAGAAAAACAAAATATGCTGAAATCGCTAAAACGAATCAAGTAACACCAGAATCTGTTGCTCGGCTTGCAGGTGAGAAATTAGTGGCAAGAGCCAATGAAGGTGAGTTTGTAAAAGGCATTAATGGGCAGTGGATTAAGAAATAATATCCACTGCCCAAGTAATGTAGTAATAAAAAAATAGACTAAATTATTATCTGATAATTAATATACTTATAATATTTATTATCACTTTATTTTTTAGTCTTCTTGATAACCTATGTCTATTAATTTATCTGACTCAATAATCTGATCGTTCGCTTCCATATTAAACATGATATGAGTAGTTATACTTCCTGGCATTGGAGGGAGATCATCTTTCTTGACATAATTTAATAAAAAGTGAAAATGTGCTTCATTATGTTCATCAATAATTTTAGTGAATTTATTTTTCTGGTTTAAATTAATAGGATTATTTTCATCATTAATCAATTGAAATGTAATATTGTTACTCGCCGTGGGGCCAGTTGCATGATTTATAAAGTAGCCATTATTAAAATCAATACTTTTATTATCAATACTTACTGTTATTTCAGTATTAGTTTGTGAACAATTTTCAAATGATAGCAGAATAACTTCACTATAGTCTTCATTAGCTAATGCTCCTGCATGAGATGCAGTAAAATCATCAGAAGTTATATTGCTAAATACAGTGGTATAAGGTATGTAAATATCACAGTTTACTGGAGGTGGTAAACTTCCTCTTCTATTTTCAGATAAAGCAATAAAAGGAAAGTATAGTAATAATATAGGGATTAAAACCATTATGTTTATTGATTTCATATAAAACTCTTCAATAAATATGTAAGAATATAATTATTAATTATTGACAGCTAATTTCTTTTTTAATAAATGAGTTATTTTTTATTTCATTTTTTATGTCATAATGGAAGATACATTGTTTTTCTTCTGTATCTCCCCATTTTACTTGTACCCATCCTGTTTCTTTTATTCCCGAGAGAAAAATTCTATTATGATCATAGACAAAGTCAGTAGAACTAAGATTATTATTGTTATCAAATACCATTACATTTGCAGAAAACGGAATAGGTGTATTTGAGGTAAATAAAACATTATAGCCCATATTTACAGGGAAATTGATTTTTGATACTGCACCTAATGTAGGAACGATAATTTTACTTTGAGTGTTAGTACTACTAAACTCGGGTAACGAACGTATATTTAGTCCAATAATATTTTTACGATATGGAGTGATGCTCGATAATATTAAATTACCATTATTGTCTGTAGTGGTTTTTGACGAGTTATTAGTTTTAATTCCGGCTATGCCATTAGTATTTACAATAGCAAAAGTATTACTTAAATTAGATGCTAAGGTAATTCCACTTTGATGTATAACTATCGCGCCATTAACTCCTAACCTGAAAAAGGTGTTATTAGACGAGTTAGTGGTATTAATAGAATAAGATTGGTATTCTCCTCTATATTGTGCATTTAGTGAGGTATTCTGGTTAACATTTGGGTTGCTAAAATCCCGTTGGTAATTAATAGAATATCCTAAGCGATGATGTTCTAGTAAACTCCCACCTATAGTTGTACTATTTATATAATTTTTATTATTTGAATGATAATTAAATTGATTGTTTATCCAATGATAAGAATGAGATTTACTTATTAATGGGATCCTAAAATTTAAAGAAAAATGATTATCATTATAATGTCCTTTGTTTTCATATTGATATTTTACACTATAATGTATTTTTTTTATAGAAGATGATAGAGAGGTGTTTATCATAAAATTATTTTTTATTTTGGTAAAGGAATTTTGATGGTAACCAAGAGAAAATGTACCAAAATATTTAATGGGTTGAAAAAGAGAAATTGAATATCTATTTTTTATTCTGTCTTTTTGACTTTTTTTATTGCTATTATCATCATCTTTTATTGATTGGTAATGGCTAGAGGATATGTTTAAAGAAGTACCAGTATTGCTCCAGCGTTTATGGTAGCGCAATTGATATTTTAATAGGTTATTATAGTTAAAATAACTAATGTCGCTAGCTAATCCCCCCCAATGACCTAAATCCAATGATAATCCTGAAAAGAAGGTATTGTGATTAAGCATTTTTCTGATTGCACCATAGGCTGTTATTTTTTGATTAATACCATAAGAGAATTCACTCAGTAAAAAAATAGGCTTCTCATTTGAGTTGTTATGCTGATTGTATCTATCATAAGAATATCCAGAAATAAAATTATATTGATAACGACCTTTTTTTAATTGATTTGGCATTGAAGTAAAGTAATGCGTACTTTTTCTTATACGCCCATCAGCCTCTTTTATTTCTAATACTAATTCATTGCTCCCTATAACAGGTAAATCATTTAAAACAAAAGGACCTGGAGGAACAATAGTTTCATAAATTGTTTTTCCTTGCTGTTTCACTTTAATTTCAGCATTGGATTCTGCTATTTCTTCTATGATAGGGCTGTTCATATAGAGGTCATTACCAGAGAGCAAATTGCTTGATATGAGTTGGAATCCAATCAATTTATCCGTCGATAACATTCTACTTATTGGTCGAAACTCACCCATATTCAGAGTTGCCAACAGCGTATTTAATTGGCGATAAGCATATAGTGAGTATAATTTGAACTGCTGTTGCTTATCAGTGTAATGATAATAACTTTGACTACGTACTCGCCAAGCACCTAAATTAGCACCTGAATTAAAATTGATTTTATGATCTATTTTATTTTTGTTGTTATATTTACCAAAATAGGAATATGAGCTAAATAAAGCAGGGACACCATCATCCCACAAAACTTGATCTGATAGTTTGTTTTTTTTATTTTCTAATGCTTTCTGTGGAATGGTTAAATATAATGATTGTGTTGAAAAATTATATTTGAAATCAATATGGTAATCACTTAATAAGAAATCAGAATTTAAATCCAAAGGGATATTATAAAAAGATGGTGAGATGTTTAAACGAATTAAGTTATCAACATTAATCCTTGGCGTTAATATTCCATCTTTATTTTCATAATATAAAATAATAGTTTCTTTTTTCTGGTTGTTGATATGGAAATTTGTTGAGTAATAGCCGTCCGGATGCTCATTAATTAATAAGCTATCGATAATTTTATTATCAATGTTTGATAATACTTTTTTGTATAGAGGATGAATATTACTATGCGCAATAGAAAAAAAAGGGTATACATTTAATATCAATAGTAAAGATGTTTTTAGTCTAAAAATTATCTTACTCATAAGTAAGTTCCTTTGGTGTGCCAGTAATGGTCTCGCCATACTCATTTATTTTTTTCCAATACACTTTTTTATCTTTGATATTTTTAGTTGTGTTTTTTATTTTATAATATTTAAATGGCGGTATGGTTATTTTTTTATCCAATAAATTAATATTGTTTATGATTATTTCTTTTATTGTAATAAAGTAAGGGGTAGGGTTGTTTATTTTAATGTAACCATCAGCATTAATAGAAAAACTAATATCTTTGTTGTTATCTTTATTTGAAATATTTTTAGGTGTATAGAAAAGATTATATATTGAATTTAAAGAGATAAGGAGAATGTTTTTATCAACCATTTCATTATCCATAACTGGAACTAATTTTATATTTACTCTATACACAGATTCTTGGTTAATTTCTTTTATGTCATCCATTTTGATAATTTTTAATGTGAATTTTTCATTTGGTGCTAGTTTTATTAAACTTGGGGAGATGATAAATGGTGCCTCAGCACTATTTTCTTTTTTATAGTGTGATACCCAGCTATGAACAATATATGTATTTTGTTCATTTTTGTTTTTTATATTAAATAGAATTTCCTTATCTTGCTCTTTGTAAAAAAACTCATCCTGACTTATTTGAATAGAAGCATAAGATGAGAATGTAAGAAAAAATGATATTATATATATGCTGTATTTTTTAAACATGTGGTTTTTAATCAACTTTATATGAAATAATTAATTATATTAGTCTAAGAATAAAAAAGCCGGCATTCCGGCTTTTTATTTAATTAAAGTTCAAAGAGAAATAATGCTTATGACATGCGGTCATTAGCAATGATTTATTCAATATCTTCAATGATATCATTATTGATGTAAGCATCAAAAACTAAGTTAGAGGCGAATTGACCGGCTTTAATTTCTCCACTTGCTGGCGCCTTATAATTTGCTTTTAATGTAAATTCAGCATTGCCATCAACAATATTCTTTTTAAAAGTAATATCATTTTCTTGATTTAATAAAATTGGATAATCATCTTCATCAAGTAATTGAATTAAAACATTGGTTGCATCTTCTCCTTGAAGAGTATTTTTTAATTCATTAGATTCTTGTCGTTGAAGTTTAATAGAGACTTCTTTAACTTCATCAGAATTAGCGCAATTAGAAAAATTTATCTTAAATTCTTTTACCTCAGAGTGCTCAATTTCATCATCGTAAATATTATCTAATACAACTGGCTCTATATTCTCTAGGGCGCAAATTGGAGCCCTTTTAATTACATTACCTTGGATAGATATGTTTTCATTACCCTGAATAAGATAACCATTTTCTGCAATAGCTTGATTTGATAAAGAAAGAGTAGATAGAATTAACAGTGAAAATAATGATTTTTTCATTTTAAAGTCCATTTAAATTTTAATTTTAGTTACAAGTTTGCTCATAATTAAGAGCGAGATAATAATATTTATTTACGTGAAAATTGGCAAGTTATATGTGATTATAATTAATATTGTTTTGTCAAATAATTAGCAAAGAATACTTTCCATGATAGGTAACTTAGATTTAAATTTCGACATGTAGGTAAGGTTTGAATGATTTATCTGTTGAGGTTTTTTTTAAAAAAAATAGAGGTGTTTTTTTTATAATTGTATTTATGAATAAATAGCACCTCGATAAAAATACCAATAAATATAGCTTTATTTTATCATTATTTATTAATCATTAAATGAATTTATTTTTATTCTTAATCATGAGGCTGTTGTGCATATTCTTTACCGATAACAGTATCTTCGATTAAAATAAATTGTAGATTATTAATATCAATAAATGATAAAAAACAGTGTTAGGAAAGGAACAATCAGATCAGAAGGTTGATCTTTATAAAAGCTGCCATGGTTGGTTAATCGTTCAAATATGCTATTCAAATTTGTTGATTATATACATTTATGTAATAAGAAAATTCATCAACCCTTTATGTGCAAATTGGCTGTTGTGATATCATAACTACAATATTATTTGGTTAAATAAACCTCAAAAAGGATAGCAAAAGGTGACATTATCATCTGCCACGCTCTATCAAGAAATAGAGCAACTATCGCTACGGGAGCAGCAGCGATTAAGAAAACGTCTACGTGGCGTCGCTAAAATTAATAATGAAGAGTCTAAACAAGCGGTATTAAGTGCAATTAAAGGCGATATCACAACAGCACAACAGATGATAATTCGCCGTCGAGCCAATTGTCCTGAAATTACTTACCCAGAAAACCTTCCTGTTAGTCAAAAGAAAGATGCTATTTATAATGCAATACGCGATAACCAAGTTGTTATTATTGCAGGAGAAACTGGCTCGGGTAAAACAACACAGATCCCTAAAATTTGTCTTGAATTAGGAAGAGGGATAAAGGGTTTTATTGGTCATACCCAGCCTCGTCGTTTAGCTGCACGTTCAGTGGCTGAACGTATAGCTCATGAATTAAAATGTACGCTAGGTGGATCTGTAGGTTATAAGGTTCGCTTTAGCGATCATGTTGGCGACAATACTCTCGTTAAATTGATGACTGATGGTATTTTATTAGCAGAATTACAGCAAGATAAGCTGTTACTACAATATGACACTATCATTATTGATGAAGCCCATGAACGTAGTTTAAATATCGATTTTATTCTTGGCTATTTAAAGCAACTATTACCTAAGCGCCCTGATTTAAAAGTCATTATTACTTCTGCAACCATCGATCCTGAACGTTTTTCTAAACATTTCAATCAAGCACCGATTATTGAAGTATCTGGTCGGACTTATCCTGTTGAAGTGAGATATCGTCCTATTGGTGGTGATGAACTTGATAGTGATAAGGATATGACAGATGGCATTGTTGATGCTATTGATGAATTAAGCAGAGAAAGTGCGGGGGATATTCTTATTTTCATGAGCGGTGAGCGAGAAATTCGTGACACTGCTGATGCGCTGAATAAATTACAACTTCGCCATACTGAAGTGTTGCCTTTATTTGCTCGTTTATCTAACAGTGAACAAAATCGAATTTTTCATCCTCATAATGGCAGACGTATTATTTTAGCAACTAACGTTGCCGAAACTTCATTAACTGTACCGGGTATTAAGTACGTTATTGATACCGGTTTTGCACGTATTAGTCGTTATAGTTATCGAACTAAAGTGCAACGACTTCCAATCGAGCCTATTTCTCAAGCTTCAGCAAATCAAAGAAAAGGGCGTTGTGGTCGTGTTTCTGATGGTATTTGTATTCGCCTTTATTCAGAAGATGATTTTATTTCTCGTTCTGAATTTACAGATCCTGAAATATTAAGAACTAACCTTGCATCTGTTATTTTGCAAATGACGTCGATAGGGTTAGGTGATATTAGTGCTTTCCCATTTGTACAGCCACCCGACAAACGCAACATTCAGGATGGTGTTCGTTTATTAGAGGAACTAGGTGCGTTACAAGACGAAACTGATCACAATGGTGCTTATCGTTTAACCCCAATGGGGAAACAACTTGCACAACTTCCCATTGATCCTCGTTTGGCGAGAATGGTACTTGAAGCGCGTAAATATGGCGCAGTAAAAGAGTTGATGGTGATTACATCTGCACTTTCAATTCAAGATCCGCGCGAAAGACCAATGGATAAGCAACAAGCTTCTGATGAAAAGCACCGACGCTTCCAAGATAAAGATTCTGATTTCTTATCTTTTTTAAATATGTGGGATTATTTAAAAACTCAACAAAAAGAGCTGAGCCATTCTCAGTTTAGAAAGTTGTGTCGGCAAGATTTTTTAAACTTTATGCGTGTTCGAGAGTGGCAAGATGTTTATACGCAATTGCGACAAGTTGTTAAAGAATTAGGCTTTCCTGTCAATAGTGAACCCGCAGATTTTAGAAGTGTCCACGTTGCTCTGTTAAGTGGTTTATTGTCGCATATTGGGCAAAAAGATGCAGATAAACAAGAATTTACTGGTGCAAGAAATGCGCGTTTTTCTATTTATCCTGGTTCGGGTTTATTTAAAAAACCACCAAAATGGACAATGGTGGCAGAGTTAGTCGAAACCTCTCGTTTATGGGGACGGATCGCAGCGCGCGTTGAACCTGAATGGATTGAACCTATTGCTGAACATTTGGTGAAACATCACTATAGCGAACCTCATTGGTCAAAAGCGCAAGGCGCTGTGATGGCAAATGAAAAAGTGACTCTGTATGGTTTACCAATTGTTGCTTCTCGACCTATTAATTACAGCCAAATTGATCCGCTCTTATGTCGCGAGCTCTTTATCCGACATGCGTTAGTGGAAGGAGATTGGCAGACTCGTCATACATTTTTCCGTGACAATTTAAAATTACGGACAGAAGTTGAAGAGTTAGAGCATAAATCTCGTCGTCGAGATATTCTTGTTGATGATGAAACAATGTTTACTTTCTACGATCAACGGATACCTCAAGATGTTGTTTCGTCTAGACATTTTGATAAATGGTGGAAAGAGGCTCAAAAGGCATCACCTGATCTGCTTAACTTTGAAAAAAGTATGCTGATTAAAGATGATGCTAAACGTGTTAGCGCATTAGATTATCCAAATTATTGGCATCAAGATAATCTAAAATTACGTTTAACCTATCAATTTGAGCCAGGTACTGCGGCTGATGGTGTCACTGTTCATATACCATTACCTATTTTAAATCAGGTAAAAGACGAAGGCTTTGATTGGCAAATTCCAGGTATTCGTCATGAATTGATCGTTGCCTTAATTAAGTCATTACCAAAACCTATCCGTCGTAATTTTGTACCAGCACCTAACTATGCCTCTGCTTTTTTAGAGCGTGTACCACAAGTTGAAGGTAATTTACTCGATAGACTTGAAAAAGAATTACGTCGTATGACGGGAGTGACCGTTGATAGAGAGAGTTGGCAACTTGACCAAGTTGCTGATCACTTAAAAATGACATTCCGTGTTGTTGGCGATAAAAATAAAACGCTAGCAGAAAGTAAAGATCTCAATAAATTAAAAGAGAACTTAAAGGAAAAAGTGCAAGAAACATTATCAGCAGTCGCTGATGATGGTATTGAGCAACAAGATTTACATATTTGGAGTTTTGGCGATTTGCCTCAGCGTTATGAGCAAAAACGTGGTGGCTATTCAGTGAAAGCTTATCCTGCATTGGTTGATGAAAAAAATAGTGTGGGGATTAAGCTTTTTGAAACAGAATCTGAACAGCAAGCTTCAATGTGGGAAGGGGTAAGACGGTTATTATTATTAAATATTCCGTCACCGATAAAATATCTACATGAGAAATTACCGAATAAAGCAAAACTTGGTCTTTACTTTAACCCTTATGGCAAAGTGCTTGAGTTGATTGATGATTGTATTGCTTGTGGTGTTGACAAATTGATGGCGTCTTATGGTGGTTTAATTTGGCAAGAAGATGAATATCAAAAACTGCAAGAATATGTCAGATCTGAATTAAATGATGCAGTGGTTGAAATAGCAAAACAAGTTGAAGCGATTTTAACTCAAGTGTTTGCTATCAATAAACGTTTAAAAGGGCGGGTAGATATTAGCGTTGCTTTTGCATTATCTGATATTAAAGCTCAACTTGGTCAGTTAGTTTTTCCTGGTTTTGTTACTTCGCATGGATGGAAGCGTCTAGCGGATATTCCTCGTTATTTAAGCGCAATTGAAAAACGAATGGAAAAACTGGCCATTGATCCTAACCGTGATCGCGCTCAAATGAGTCGAGTTGAAAATGTTATTCAACAATGGCAACAGTGGTTAGGTAAGTTAACTGAGAAACAAAAACAGCAAGAAGAAGTGCAAAATATTCGTTGGATGATAGAGGAACTTAGAGTAAGCCTGTTTGCTCAGCAGATAGGCACACCATATCCAATATCAGATAAACGTATATTGCAGGCGATGGAACAAATAAGTTTTAACTAATTTTATAGAGATATGTTTAGACCCACGAGAAGTTGTACTTCTTGTGGGTTTTTTATTACCCAGCTAATTAATGACTATTTCTATATTAGTTACAACATACTATATATTTCTTAATTTATAAATACCTAACCATCTAAGTTAAAAATAACAGCTTAGCAGAAAGGCGTTTAACTTAAGTGAGGGGGAAGGAAGGAGAAGAGAGGTACCGTTTCTCTAGTACCTCTCAGATTGTCTTTAGTAAAAAATTAAGTAGCCTAATGCCGGAATTGCGCCAAATAAGACAAGAGCTAACAGGATCTTTTCACTCAAGAATAGAGGCTTTTTGTCTTTGTACTGTTTTCGTGTGTATAAAAACATCAGAATACCGGGGGCATACAGAACGACAGAGAGCAATAAATTAATAACACCTGATGCATAAAGTAGCCATAAACCGTATAGACTTGCAGGTATTGCTATTAATAATAGAGCACGACTGCTACGTGCGATTGCGACTTTAAATAAAAATGCACCGACAAGAAAGTAAGGGACAAGGATCATCTCTGATGCAATGGTTAACAGTGTATTGTAGTTACTTCCGGTCAACCAAATTAAAACTAAAGAGAATTGGACAGCACAATTGGTAAACCATAATGAAGATGAAGGAGCATCATTTTTATTCTGTATTCCTAATTGTTTAGGAAATGAATGATGCAGTGCAGCAATATACGGCACTTCTGCCGCCATAATAGTCCAGCTTAAATAAGCACCACATACAGAGAGAATAAGACCGGCTGCAATAATTATCTCGCCTATGCCACCAATAAGCTGAACGAGTAACGGCGCCATTGATGGGTTTTTCATTGATGCCAACTCTGCTTGGCTAACCAAGCCTTGCGATAATAAAGTGACGAGGATATAGATAATTAATGCGATAACAACGGCAAGTACTGTTGCTAAGCCAACATCACGACGATTTTTGGCTCTTGCGGAAACTACGACGGCACCTTCAATACCAATAAATACCCACAGTGTAATCAGCATGGTATTTTTGACCTGATCCCACACCGGGACACCCATATTTACACCTTTAAAATCAAGAGTAAATATATCCATATTGAAAGCTAATAGCGCGACAATAATAAATAATCCTAAAGGAAGGAGTTTTGCCATTGTCGCCATTAAATTAATACTAGCTGCAGTTTGAACACCACGTAATACAAGAAAATGGACAACCCAAAGTAAAATTGATTCTCCAATTAATGCCTGCCATGTATTTCCATCACCAAAAATAACGTTCTCTGGTGTGTCTGTAAAAAAACTAAAGGCAGCAAAAACAATAACAAGATAAGAAACGTTTGCAACAACAGCGCAGACCCAATAACCCCATGCAGAACAAAAACCAATGAATTCACCAAATCCTTCTTTCGCATAGGTAAAAATGCCACCATCAAGATCAGGTCTAAGACGAGAGAGGAGTAATAAAGATGTAGCAAGAAAGAGGATTCCAATGCCGGTTATCAGCCAGCCAATAATTAATGCGGCAGGACTGGCAACTTCAGCCATATTTTGAGGCAAACTGAATACACCTGCACCAACCATTGAGCTTAATACTAATGCGGTGAGTGATATTAAGCCAAGTTTCTTATTCAAGGATAATTACCTACATGATTAAAATTGTAAATAAATAGCGTATTTTCTTGTTTTTTGGTCAGTAAATAGAATAAATATGAATATCTCAAATTTAAATAAAGATAAAAACACTAAAAAACAGCGAGATTTTACGGAGAGTTGAGTTGGTTGTCTATGCATTAAATCATAAAAATTATTCACTTTTATAAAATAATGATTGTTTGATTAAATTTTGAATAAAAAAAACCTTGCTAGAGCAAGGTTTTTTAATGGGAAACTTTTATTACTTGAACAGATCAGCAGTAATAGTGACTGTACCACCATCACTTTGCCATTCATTTGTAATATGGTAGAACTTAGCGCCTTTTGCTGCTGCACGCTTAGCAACCTGATACGAGATTTCTGGTGAGTTCACAAAGTAGCCACTGAAAGTAATGGTATCAAAAGGATCCATTAATGCAGCCGCTGCTTTGTTGACTTCTTGAATTTCAGTACCATCAGGTAAAGTGACGGTGTAACGACCACTTGCACCAGAGCTTTGTGTTTCAGCAAAAGCACCTACGCTTCTATCAAAGTCAGTATTTGAAGCAAGGCCAGGTTTTTCAACTTTATTTGCAGCGGCTCCGCCTTCTGCAATAAGTGCACGACCTGCCTCTGAATCATAAGGAACGACAGCCTCTGGCGCTTGAATTGCACGTTTAGGCGCATCTTTTTTGTAGATATAAGCTGTTACTTCTTGGTTACCGCCATCATTCGTTGATACGTTACGAACAATAAAGAATGATGCTGCACCTTTTTTAGCTGCCGCTTTTGCAATTGCGTTGTTAATATCAGGGGTTGTAGGGTAGTAACCACGGATAGAAACTGTATCAAATGGTTGTAGCAGAATTGCTTCAGGTTTTGGTAGTTCTTTCACGCCATGAAAAACACGATAGCTTTCTTTATCTGCTTTTGGTGCATCTTTATGGTATAGGTCAGCAGTAACACTCATGTTGCCACTATCACTAATATCATCTAGACCTTGAATATAGAAACTATCAGCACCGACTTTATCCGCACGACGAGAGACCGCATCAGCGGCTTCATAAATGGCGTTAAAACGACCGATAACTGTAATTCTTTCAAATGGTTTTAGTTCTGCAGCTTGTTCGGGTGTTAATTCCTGAGCAGCCTGCGCAACAGTGATATTAGTTAAAGATAACATCGCTGCTGCGATGACTGAGGTTTTCAGCTTCATACAAAATCCTTCCGCCTTGCGCAATTAATATTGGTCATGTGCTGAACGTCGTGGTTTATCACATAGGGATTAATTATTACATGTAATAATAGCATTTGTCGCATTATTTTATTTAGCGAATTGCCACAGAGTCAAATGACCAGTATATGTTACCAGATATTTACCTGAATATAGTGAATAATTCATAAATATGCCTTTTCGACTAAAATGATCCAATTAAGTTCAATTTTAGCTTTACACAGATATAGATTATTGGTTTTATTTTCAGTAGGTTATTAGAACTCCGATTAATGGCATACATATTATTATTTTTAACATTTTTTTTGCATAAATGTGAAGTTAACGGGGAAATTTTAACAGAACTCTATGGATAAGAAGGGGAAATTATGCGAATTGGTATACCCAAAGAGCGACTTTCTAATGAAACAAGGGTTGCAGCTACACCAGCTACAGTGGCTCAACTCATAAAATTAGGATTTACAGTCGCTATTGAAAATGGTGCAGGCATTGCCTCAAGCTTTGAAGATAACGCTTATCAGGAAGCCGGTGCTGAGATCCTAGCTCTTCAAAATGTTTGGGAATCAGACATTATTTTGAAGGTAAATGCACCACTAGATGATGAAATTGCGTTGCTACAAGATGGTGCGACACTGGTGAGTTTTATTTGGCCAGCTCAAAATGCGGCATTGCTTGAAAAGTTAGCTAAAAAGAATATTAACGTTATGGCAATGGATAGTGTGCCACGTATTTCTCGTGCGCAATCTCTCGATGCGTTAAGTTCAATGGCAAATATTGCAGGTTACCGTGCTGTTGTAGAAGCTGCCCATGAATTCGGAAGATTCTTTACCGGACAAATTACTGCTGCAGGTAAGGTACCACCAGCTAAAGTGATGGTCATTGGTGCTGGTGTTGCAGGCCTTGCCGCTATCGGTGCCGCAGGTAGTCTTGGTGCTATTGTTCGTGCTTTTGATACTCGCCCTGAAGTTAAAGAGCAAGTTCAAAGTATGGGCGCTGAATTCCTTGAGCTTGATTTTAAAGAAGAGGCGGGCAGCGGTGATGGTTACGCGAAAGTAATGTCAAAAGCATTTATTGATGCTGAAATGGCATTATTTGCAGAACAAGCAAAAGATGTTGATATCATCATTACAACGGCATTAATTCCAGGAAAACCCGCTCCTCGTTTAATTACGAAAGAGATGGTTGATTCAATGAAGCCGGGAAGTGTTGTCGTCGATCTTGCGGCTCAAAATGGTGGTAACTGTGAATATACCGTACCTAATGAAATCTTTACGACAGAACATGGCGTAAAAATCATTGGTTACACTGATTTAGCCGCTCGTTTACCTGCACAGTCATCTCAACTCTATGGTACTAACTTAGTTAATCTATTGAAATTACTGTGTAAAGAAAAAGACGGTAATATCAATATTGATTTTGATGATGTTGTCATTCGTGGTGTGACGGTAATTCGTGCTGGTGAAGTAACATGGCCTGCGCCACCTATTCAAGTTTCTGCACAGCCTAAAGCCTCTCCTGCTGCAAAACCACAAGAGAAACCCGTTGCTAAACCAGTTTCACCTTGGAAAAAGTACAGTTTATTAGCGATAGCCTTTTTATTGTTTGCATGGCTTGCAAATGTTGCACCGAAAGAGTTTTTATCTCACTTTACGGTATTCGCACTTTCTTGTGTTGTCGGTTACTACGTTGTTTGGAATGTAAGTCATTCATTGCATACGCCATTAATGTCAGTGACAAACGCAATCTCAGGCATTATCGTTGTTGGTGCTTTACTCCAAATTGGTAGTGGTGGCTGGGTTAGCCTATTTTCGTTTATCGCAATATTGATTGCGAGTATTAATATTTTTGGTGGATTTACTGTTACTCAACGTATGTTGAAAATGTTCCGTAAAGGATAAGGGAGACAATTATGTCCAGCGGCGTTGTTACAGCGGCATATATTGTCGCCGCGATATTATTTATTTTCAGCCTTGCCGGCTTATCAAAACATGAAACCTCTAAACAAGGTAACTATTTTGGTATTGCAGGGATGGCAATTGCATTGTTCGCAACCATTTTCGGCCCTTATGCTGGTAATGTGGGTTGGATCATTATTGCAATGGTAATCGGTGCTGTTATTGGTATCCGTTTAGCTAAAAAAGTCGAAATGACTCAAATGCCAGAATTAGTCGCAATCTTACACAGTTTTGTAGGTTTAGCGGCGGTTTTAGTGGGTTTTAACAGTTATCTTGACCATAATACAGCAATGGATCCTGTCATGGTGAATATCCACCTAACAGAAGTCTTTTTAGGGATCTTCATTGGTGCGGTTACATTCACTGGTTCAATTGTCGCTTATGGTAAATTAAGCGGGAAAATGTCATCTAAACCGATGATGTTACCTAATCGTCATAAATTAAACCTTGCAGCTTTGGTTGTTTCTTTTTTATTGATGGTTTGGTTTGTTAAAACTGACAGTGTTGGCTTACAAGTTTTCTTAATCATCATAATGACTGTGATTGCCTTGGCATTTGGTTGGCATTTAGTTGCATCAATTGGTGGTGCAGATATGCCAGTTGTTGTTTCGATGCTGAACTCTTACTCTGGATGGGCAGCCGCGGCAGCAGGCTTTATGTTGAGCAATGACTTGTTAATTGTAACAGGTGCATTAGTGGGTTCTTCAGGTGCTATCCTTTCTTATATTATGTGTAAGGCGATGAATCGTTCTTTTATTAGCGTAATAGCAGGTGGATTTGGTACTGATGGCTCAGCTTCAACAGAAGACGGTGAAATGGGTGAGTATCGCGAAACAACTGCTGAAGAAGTGGCTGATATGCTGAAAAACTCAACCTCAGTTATTATTACTCCGGGCTATGGAATGGCGGTTGCTCAAGCACAATACCCTGTACATGATATTACTGAAAAATTGCGTCAACGTGGTGTGAAAGTGCGTTTTGGTATTCACCCAGTAGCAGGACGTTTACCGGGTCATATGAATGTGTTATTAGCAGAAGCTAAAGTACCTTATGATGTTGTATTAGAAATGGATGAAATCAATGATGATTTCCCCGACACTGATACGGTGTTGGTTATTGGTGCTAATGATACAGTAAACCCAGCTGCACAAGATGATCCAAATAGCCCAATTGCGGGTATGCCAGTATTAGAAGTGTGGAAAGCGCAGAATGTTATTGTGTTTAAACGCTCAATGAATACGGGTTATGCAGGTGTTCAAAATCCACTGTTCTTTAAAGAGAATACACAAATGTTGTTTGGCGATGCTAAAGCCAGTGTGGATGCAATTTTAAAAGCGCTATAACAGATATAGATAGCGAATAGCAAAAAGCCAGTCAATTTTTGACTGGCTTTTTTAGTATACAGAGCAATAAGTTTAATCGTGATCGCTATCAACAGTAATAGGGCAGGTAAAACCATCCGGTTTAATTGCTAACAAATCACATTTAATATGGTCGATAAGTTGTTCGGCTGTATTTCCTAAAAATGCGGCGGATAGGCCAGTTCTCCCCAAAATACCTAGTACGACAATACCCGCATTTAATTCTTCACAAACTTGAGGGATCACTTGCTCTGGCAATCCTTCTTTAACATGTGTTTTCTCTTCTGGGATAGAGAACTTCTGGCGCAACTCTTTCATTGCAATGAGATGCTGACCACGTAGTGCACTATTATAAAGATTTGGATCAAAATCAGGTAACTCAATCGCAATATTAATAGGCGCAACAGGATAGGCGCTGAGTAAATGGACATCAGGATCTTTTTGTATGCGATGAGATAAATCGGTGGTGAGTTCAATCAATTTTAGATTAAGGGCATCATGATAAGATTCTTCGTTTGATAAATTTGCAGCGACAACGATAGTACCGTATTCAGGCCACTCTTTATCTTTGACCATCCAAACAGGGCAAGGGCATTTTCTAAGTAGTTGCCAGTCAAGCGGGGTAAAAATAAGCGAGCCTAATTTATCATGTTGGTGAGCCATTTTAATCAGTAAGTCATGTTGATGTGCAACAACTTCTTCAATAATGGCTTCATAAGGGCGATTATGCCAAATGACTTTTATATCAATCTCTATACCTGCTTCAAGGTAGTAGCGTGCTTGTTGTTTGATCCAAGCAGCCTTCTGACTGATAACACCTTTACGCATGGCATTACGTTCATCGGGAGATAAAAGAGTTGTCATGTCATAAGAGAGATCATAAACAGGTAGAAAAGCTTTTATCCGCCCACCATTACGCTGAACGATATAGACAGCACGGCGAAGTGCTGGTTGGTCATCTTGGTTAGGATCAATGACAACGAGAAGGTTTTGATATTTTTCCATTGTAATATCCTCTTTAGGGCTGGATTTATCCATCTACAATTTAAAGATAACCCAAGAAGATAAAATGCAATAGCACAAAATAGAAAACGGGACACAAATTTGTGTGCCCCGTTATAAAATTAGCGTGTGAAATGTAACAGATTAAACTTCAACTGATGAAGGAAGTTTGCCTGCAAGTTCACTTAACAGTGTACTATCTTCAATAGTAATATATTTGCCTTTAACGCTTAACATACCACTTTTCTGGAAGCGACCAAGTAAGCGACTAATCGTTTCAACGGTTAAACCTAAGTAATTACCGATATCACCACGAGTCATGGTTAAACGGAATTCACGAGGCGAAAAACCACGCTGTGCGAAGCGACGAGAGAGGTTATAAATAAAAGCAGCCAGACGTTCTTCTGCATTCTTTTTCGATAACAGTAAGATCATCTCTTGGTCACCTTTGATTTCGCCACTCATTAGGCGCATCATTTGTTGACGTAAGTTAGGCATTTTGCCTGACAGGTCATCCAACGTTTCGAATGGAATTTCACAAACCATCGAGGTTTCTAAAGCTTGTGCGAAACTTGGGTGTTCAGTATTAATAATGGCGTCAAAACCAACCAAATCACCAGCAAGATGAAATCCTGTTATTTGCTCGTCGCCTTCTTCCGTAATGGTATAACTTTTAATTGTACCGGAACGTATGGCATAAAGTGATTTCAGCTCATCACCTGCTTTAAACAAGGTTTGACCTTTCTGGATGGGCTTTTTACGCTCGATAATATTATCGAGTTGATCAAGCTCATGCTCGTTTAAAGTAAACGGGATGCAGAGCTGGCTAATACTGCAATCCTGACAATGGATTGCACAACCGCCAGATTGGATTCGGCGAACGACGCGTTTTTCTGGGATCATAAGCTTGCTCATTACAAATAAAAATATTGATATGCGTCAATTTTAACACATATTGAAGTAATTAGTAAGGGGAATAACGGTACGTGTGGAAATAATTCTGAATGTAACAAAACATGTATCTTGATAAAAACAATGTTTTGCTTAAAGGTCTATTTAGAACAATTTGCGCTAACCCTATACTCAATTGGTATATTATTCGATTTTCTAACGAAGTCATAGTGCTATTACTAAATTATCCGTGCCAAAAGCCAAAAATGAAGAGGCGCTTCAATATTTTCTATCTTTATATTGACATTTTATTTACGGCTTTATCTTATCTTTGTCTTTTTTATGTATAACTCTTTATTTTTATAACAAAAAATCAGGGAAAAACAACTTAATGTATTTTTGATGCAACTTAATGCTACCTTGAGTTAGCTTTTCTTTATAAAAAGTGGGAGATCGGCAAAGAAGTGAGGAATATTGAAACATTCTATTACCTCTTTAGTGGTATTGATGTGCATCAATGATGGTTTACCTCTATATCCTATCATTTTTACTGATAAAAGTTATTATGTGAGAATGATAAACTAATGAAAAAAATAGAAAAAAATGAGAAAAGCAAAGGGATGATGTCGTTAAGTCGCCGCCACTTTGTTCAATCAAGTGCCGCATTAGTGACAGTGCCATTTTTCGCACGAAATGCACAAGCTAATGTAGATGAAAGTTTACCAATTGCAAAAATAAATGGAGAACCCTCCACTGTTGTTGCAACATGCAGTACTTTTGACTGTGGTGGGAAGTGTGATATACGAGCCCATATAAAAGAAGGAATTGTTACTCAGATCACAACAAGACCTGATAATGAATTAGATGAATCGATGCCTATTATGAGAGCGTGCGTGCGTGGTAGAGGTTATCGTAAATTTTCTTATCACGCTGACAGGCTAAAATACCCAATGAAACGTGTGGGCAAGCGTGGTGAGGGTAAATTTGAACGTATTTCATGGGATGAAGCAACAACGCTTATTGCAGATAATATTTTGCGTTTAACTGAAAAGTATGGTGCAGCAAGTCGTTTTTTAACTGTCAATACCGCTGTAACGGGAGGGATCTTCTCTGGTGATACCATGATGAAGAAACTTTTCAATTTAACTGGTGGATACTTACCTTATTATCATTCTGTTAGTTTAGGGAATACGGTCAAAGTGACCCCTTATACTTACGGCATATCCAAAACAGGTAGTTCACTCGATACACTTGAAGATACACCATTAGTGATTTTATGGGGTCATAACCCTAATGAAACTATTTTTGGTCATACAAACCATTATTTTCAGAAAATGAAAAATAAGGGTACTAAGTTTATTGTGGTCGACCCTCGCTATTCAGATACAGCGCAGTCTCTTGCGGATCAATGGATCCCTCTTTTACCAACAACAGATAATGCTTTAATGGATGCAATGATGTATGTCATTGTTACTGAAAACCTTCATGACAAACCTTTTATTGACAAATATGTTATTGGTTTTGATGAAGAGCATATGCCTGAAGGCGTTCCTGCTAATGAGTCCTTAGTGGCTTATTTAACAGGTCAAAAAGATGGAATAGAAAAAACGCCTGAATGGGCAGAAAAAATCACTCGAGTCCCTGCAAATACTATTCGCCAACTCGCTCGCGAATATGCCATGACAAAACCAGCCGCTCTTATTCAAGGTTGGGGACCTCAACGTCATATATGTGGTGAACGTAGCGCTCGAGGTTCGACACTATTAGCCACAATCACTGGAAATGTAGGCAAAAAAGGGGCATGGGCTGCTGGTTACGGTGGTATTGGTAATCGTCAATCTATGCGTGGTCCTAATATTGGGAAGAACCCAATTAAAGCCCAAATATCCATTATGAATTGGATGCAAGCGGTTGATGATGCAAGTCAAATACGTGTTGAAGATGGTCTTTTAGGTGTTGATAAACTCGATACCAATATCAAAATGATCTTTTCTTTAGCAGGCAACTATTTAGTTAACCAAAACCCAGATGTTAATGCGGCTGCTAAGTTATTAGCTGATGATTCAAAAGTTGAATTTATTGTTGCTAGTGACTTATATCTTTCTCCGTCTGCAAAATATGCCGATCTCGTTTTACCTGAAACCAGTTTTTTAGAACGTTGGAATATTGGTAATACATGGGGAACGGGTAATTATTTCCTTTTATCTGAGAAAGTGGTTGAGCCTGCTTTTGAACGCCGTTCTGATTATGAGTGGATAACAGACGTAGCAGAAAAAATGGGCGTGAAAGAGGCGTTTACTGAAGGTCGAAGTGAAAAAGAGTGGATAGCTTATCTTGTTAATACAAATAAAGAACGTTTCCAAGATAGACCCGACTTCCCTAATTTTGACGAGTTGCTAAAAACACGTCGTTATCTTTTCAAAGATGAACCGTTTATTGCTTTTGAAAAAAATATCAATGATCTTGAAAACAATCCATTCCCAACACCATCAGGAAAAATTGAGATTTTTTCTAAACGTCTTTATGACATGAATAATCCAGATATTCCGGCCCTATCTCATTATGTACCTGCTATTGAAGGCCCTGAAGATAAGTTAACAGCAACGTATCCATTACAAATGCTAACTTGGAAAGGGAAAAATCGTGCAAATTCAACTCAATATGCCAATCCATGGTTACAAGAAGTACAACGTCAAGAAGTATGGATAAATCCAATTGATGCTGAAAATAGAGGTATCAAAAATGGTGATATGGTGCGTGTTTATAACGACAGAGGAATAACTCAAATCCCTGCATTAGTAACACAACGTATTATCCCTGGTGTGGTTGGATTGCAAGCCGGAGCATGGTGGACGCCCGATGAAAATGGTGTTGATCATGGTGGATGTCCTAATGTTTTAACATCTACACGAATGACACCATTAGCACATGGCAACTCGCATTTAACCGTTTTAGTTGAGGTAACCAAAGCATGAGTGACTTTAAAGAATATGCGCCAGTGAGTGATGAACAACTTGGTTTCTTTATTGATTCCTCTCGTTGCTCTGGTTGTAAAGCTTGTCAAGTGGCATGTAAAGACAAAAATAATTTAGAAGTAGGGCGTCGTTTTCGCCGTATTTATGAAATAAAAGGTGGTGGTTTTGCACCAACAGGACAAGGTGGTCTAGTTAATAATGTTTTTGCTTATACATTAACTCTATCTTGTAACCACTGCGATTCACCTGTTTGTGTGAAAAACTGCCCGACTACTGCTATGCATAAGCGTGAAGGCGATGGCATTGTGCGCGTTGATACTTCTAAATGTGTAGGTTGTGGGTATTGCGCTTGGTCATGTCCTTACGGTGCACCGCAAATGAATGAAGAAACTGGGCAGATGTCAAAATGTGATTTTTGTATCGATTTGTTAGCTGAAGGCAAAAATCCAATTTGTGTTGATACCTGTCCGCTAAATGCAATTAAGTTTGGCAAAATTAAAGAGCTAAGGGCGAAATACGGGGATTTGAATCAAGTTCAAGGATTACCAGATTTTACGATGACAAACCCGAATTTAGTTATCAAACCTCATACTGGAGCGACGAAAAAAGGAGGAGTTCAAGCATGAGTGAATGGCCATTAGTTACTTTTACTTTATTTGTCCAAAGTTCTGTGGGTGTGACTATTTTTACCGCACTTTATTTTTGTTGGCTAGAGAAAAAGTTTGGTAACCAGAGAGCGACTGTTGCTATGCGCCCGGTGTTATTAACGAGTGCTATTTTAGGTTGCTTAGGATTATTAGCATCAACTTTACACATGGGATACCCATGGAATGCTTTTCATGCATTACGCCATATATCGTCATCATGGCTAAGTCGTGAAATTATATTTGCTGCAGTTTATCTTGGCGCAATATGCCTTTATACCTTAGTTATTTTGATAAAAGGGCATATGAATAAAACCATACTGGCAATGATTGGTTTGATTGGCATTATCGATATATTCTGTATGGCATCACTGTATTACAACACATCAATGCTGACATGGCAGCACGCAAATACCTATTTTATGTTTATAGGTGCACTATTTACAGTAGGAGCCGTTATTGCATTATCAATAACCGCATTTCGTGTTAAAGCATTTGTGAATGATGAGCTAGCAAAAAGGATTGTAATAAGTGCATTAGTGGTTGTTTTCCTTGCTGTAACATTACGTATGGTTGTACAGCCTTTTTATTTGGAATGGATGTCAGTAGTCATTTCAACAAATGATGCAATAACGTTCCCTCATACGCCTATCATTGCGTATAATGAAACATTCGGATTAAGAATATCTGCATGGCTTATGTCAGTTCTTGGTATTTTAATGATGGGATACAGTGTATGGAAATATCGCCATGCTGTATTTACTTCAGGATTGCGTATGGTGTTAGCAAGTAGCGCAATAATACTGATTGCAGAAATTCTTAATCGTTTTGCATTCTTTATTGTTAAGTAGTGGAGTAGTGATGTATGAGGCGTTTTATTAAGGTGGATCTTCCGCCTGAACCGATTATTAATGATAAATGTGTGAGAAAACGCCTCAAACAAAGCCTATGTGATAGTTGCTCCAAAGTTTGTCCTGTTGGCGCTATCACTTTCGCTCATTTAGATGTAAAAATAGACAATGAACTCTGTTTTCAATGTGGTAATTGTCTATTTACCTGTCCCGTTGATGCGATAGAAAATATCGCACCTCACGAAAGAACACATCAAGATAATTACCTTGTTGTTAATCATGATGAACCATTAGCAAGCACCGAAGAATTATTAGTGTGGCACCGCCAATATCAAATCAGAGGAATGAAGATAGCACAGCCTTTAGTAGATAAATGGCTTCCTGTTTTAGCAAACTTAAATCTTCAATTAAAAACATTACAAGAGCCTATTTGGCAATTAATTATCACAGAACCTACTGATATTGATAGTGGGCGTCGCTTTATGCTTTTTCGTCAAAAACTAGATGAAAAGCCACTCAATAAAGATCAAGTAAGAACAGGATTAAATGCAAGAAAACAACTTTATCCTGAAGACAGTTGGTTTCAAATTCAGTTAGATAAAGACAGTTGTATTCTTTGTTCTGCCTGCGCCAAAGTGTGTGATGAAGGTGCGATTGAACTTGAAAATAATATATTTACGCTTGATGAAAAACGTTGTACTGGGTGTATGAGTTGTGAAGTGGTTTGTTTTCCTAAATCCATTCATATTAATGAAAAAGTTGCTAAAAATAATGAACCCACACACTACCATTATTATGATGCTCATTGTGAAAAATGCCGTTTAGCCTTTTTATCCTGGACTCCAGAAGCAAAATTGTGCCCGATTTGCATACAGCATCAGAAGCAAGGTTGGTTATAATCTCTCTCAAATACATTTAGGTTATTTATTACTGAATAATCGACCATCCTTATTAAAATGAGAAACAGCGTGTTGATTTTGTTTATTTATCATTAACTTCGTGAGTGATTAAATAAATGGGAGCCTATTATGAAAACAACTGTCTTACCTGCAGATATGTTAGAAATTGCCATTACAGAGCCAGGTGGTATAGATAAATTAAAACCCCAACTATCACCGATACCTTCACTTCCCCCACATTATCTTTTGATCAATGTTAAAGCTTCAGGCGTTAATCGACCTGATATTTTTCAACGCCAAGGTAGTTATCCTCCACCAGCAGATGCTTCACCTATTCCAGGCCTAGAAGTTGCTGGCGAAGTTGCCGCATTAGGGGAAGGTTGCACTAAATGGCAACTAGGAGATAGAGTTTGTGCGTTAGTTGCTGGAGGTGGTTACGCTCAATATTGTATTGCTCATGAAGATATTGCATTACCGTCAATGAATTTAACGGATATTGAAGCAGCTGCACTACCTGAAAATTTCTTTACTGTTTGGGCTAATTTATTTCAGTTAGGTAAGTTAAAACAAGGTGAATCTGTTCTGATTCATGGTGGAACGTCAGGAATTGGATCAACGGCTATAATGCTTGCTCACACAATAGGTGCAACAGTCTATACAACGGTAGGCTCTGAAGAAAAAGCTGTTGTAGCTCGTGATCTTGGGGCTGATTATGTCATCAATTACAAACAAGCCGATTTTGCTAAGGAAATTCCTATCTTAACTGAAGGGAAAGGTGTTGATGTTATTCTTGATATTATTGGTGGGGATTACGTAGAAAAAAATTATCAAGTTGCCAGTAAGTTTGGGCGCGTTATACAAGTTGGTATGATGAAAGGAATGCCTAAAAATTTAAATATGATGCCAATGATGATTAAGCGTTTAATTCATACTGGTTCAACGATGCGATCTCGCTCAATAGAAGAGAAGGCACAAATAGCGCAAGAACTAAAACAGCATGTATGGCCACTTATAGCTGAAGAAAAAATCAAACCAATTATTAATGCAATTTTTCCATTAAAAGAAGTGGGAAAAGCACATGAGTTAATGGAGTCTGGTGATTTGATTGGTAAAGTGATGCTTGAAACCTTGTCTTATAACATAAAAGAGTAAAAATAAGAGTATTTAAAACTTATTTGATATAAGAACCAGAAGTTATTTTACTTTCTAAAAAACGAATATTCCGAAAAACACATGTTCATATTTCATGTGTTTTTTTATATATTGAAGAAAAAATGAATAACATTTAAATAAATAAATTCTTATTTTAGATAAGTAATTTAATGTCTGTTCTTTTTAATAGCCGTTAAACGATAGAAACATTCATTAATTCTTATTAGGGTAGATGTAAGTATCGACCTTAGTAAAAATAATATCACATTTACAGAAATATAACTTAAATCAAAATTGATAATAAATTAAAGAAACTAACAAGTAAAGCTAAATCATTTATCATTAAAATGTCATTTAATTAAATCAAATTAGAAAAATATTAACTAATATCAATAAAATAAAGAAGATTCTTACTCATCATGTAGTATATCATTTGAATAAAGATTAATTATTGACGATTAATAAACACAATTCTCATTAAAACAGATAATAAAAATTTATATATAGGTGCGATGATGGCAAATTACAAACAAACCTGTCTGAGTGCTACAGAGCGTGTATACCATACCCGAACCATTGATACTCTCACATGTTATTATCGAGAGATGGCAAAAATACTAATGGATAGTGAGTATTCTTTTCCTAAAGCAAATAAAATGAAAAGAAATAATAGCGAGAGTTTAGACGCTAAAATAAAAAGTAACACTATTGAAAAAAAAGCAGTAGATAATGCTTATGAAAGTATTTTAGAGACTTTAAAACAGCAAAATAATTATAATCAATCTGATATTGAACCTTATTTTTCCCATCATCATTCTCAAGTGATGCAATTGGCGAAATTCGGTTATCTTTCTGCGTTAGCATACAATTCGGATAATGTTTTTAATAACCACTCTCCCTTATTAAAAGAACAAGAAAAGAAAATTACAGATGATCTCTGTAGATTAATCGGTTTCTCATCAGAAGATGCATTTGGTCATATCACAACAAGCCATACTCTTGCTTGCTATGAAATATTATGGGCGCTTAGAAATTTAAAAACATTACCAATGGCAATCGCTCGTCATCCAAAATCACGCGATTTAGTTGCAGATAAAAAAGCCTTTGAGTTATTCAATATGTCTGTTACGGATATTTTAGCAATAAGCGAACAACTCAATGAGCGCGGGATTTTTGATGATGTTAGCCATTTAACATGCCGAGGGACGGGCATGACAAAAACAATGCATTTAGGAAAATTGCTTGTTCCTGTTTCTCGTTTTGAGTTTTGGAAAAAAGCAATGGATATACTTGGTTTAGGGTATGACAACCTTATAGCATTGCCGATTGATGAAACATTTAAAACCGATATTGAAAAAACACGCAGTATTGTTTTTCGTTTGATAGAACAAGGTGAGCCCATTCTCGGCGTTATAGGCATATTAGGTGCACCGTCTTATGGTTGTGTTGATAAGTTAAAACCACTTTTTGAATTAAGAAAAGAGTGCGAGGAAAAATACAATAATTCATTTTACATCCATATTGATGCATCGCAATTTGGTTATATGAAAAGCTTATTTCTTGATGATAATTATGAACTTATCCCTTATCAGACTTTATGTAATAAATTAAAGAAAGAAGCTCCATTACTCGAATTGACGCCTGAAATATATGAAAGCATTACACAACTTTCTTTCGCTGATTCAGTCTCTTTTGAACCGTTTCAAGCTGGATTTTCACCATATCCTACAGGTGTTGTGTGTATTAAAGATGCGCGTATTAGTCGTTTTTTAACCAACCCTCCTAGATTATGTCCAGAGCAAGCTGATGAAGTTCCTGAAATTGATGGTATTCAATCCGCACCAGCAGTAGCATCGATGTGGAGTGTGCATCAACTCTATCCTTTTACTTCATCTGGATATGGCAGATATGCACAAATTCAATGGGAAACGCGCATCAAGCTTGAGCAGTTTTTTAATCAAGCAACTGCTTTTGAAAAAGAATTTGATCACTATTATATTCGTGTTTTATCTGCATCTGACTTTAATAAACTAAATTTTGCTATTGTAAAGAAAGGAAATAAGGACTTAGAAGCGCAAAATAATCTTAATAAAACAATCTATGAAAACTTGGTGATAAAAAGTCATCATAAACAAGATTTAAGTTTATTAACGCTTTGTGCTCGCAATAGCGATGATGCACCCGCGCAGTTTTGTTCTGAGTGTGGTTTTGATAACAATGAGTGGGAAACTGTTAAACACTTAAACTTGCTACAGCTTACTATAAAAAGTACTGAAATCTGTGATGAACAACAAATTGAAGCAGGATATCAATATATTAAGAAAGTAGTTTTGTCTGCATTAGACAAGTAACAATATTTCGTTTTTGTTATATTTTCTACAATTGAAATAAATTTTGTTAAAAAGCGAAGTAGTGGGTTATTACCTCATTATCTTCGCTTTTTTTTAATAGATAAAAGTGACACCGTCACTTATTGCATTCTAAATGTCTGTTTTGTTCCGTGTGCATTTTAAGCTAAAAATGCCTATTTTTTATTCTTCTTGATTAATAATCTTCTTTTATTTTCATCGATAGCACATAAGAGCAAATTAGAGAATGATAATCATTCATAATTAAGCTTATGTTTGAATAATATAATCATAGATAAATCATATTGTTAATAAGATAATCGATTTAAATGTATATTTAGATATATCTAAAACTTGATCATTTAGATATATCGGATTATATTGCACTGTATAAATTCGATATATCTAAAACAATGAGGGAATATTTATGATGATTCGAGCATTGAACTCACTTTATCAACAATGTGCTGAAAATGGTGAACATGGCGGTCATGGACATGCGCACGGAAAAGGGCGTTGCAGTGGTAAAGGTAAACATAACCGACACCAAGAAAATCATGGCGAGCATTGTTGTCATGGTGAACATAGTCATGGACATGAAGGTCGTGGCGAGTGTTGTCATGGTGAACATGGTCATGGGCATAAAGATCGTGGTGAGTGCTGTCATGGTGAACATAGCTCTGATGGACATGGAAAACACCGTGGGCGTGGATGCGCAGGTAGAGGAAAAGGGCAAGGTCGCCAGTTAAAACGTATGTTTGATCATGGTGATTTACGCGTTCTGCTACTTAGCATGATCTCGAAAAAACCAAGTCATGGTTATGAAATTATTAGAGAAATAGATGAGGCTTCTTCAGGGTTATATGTACCTAGCCCAGGTGTTATTTATCCAACGTTAACACTACTTGAAGAGCAAGATCTATTAGTTGCTACGATTGCTGAAAAAGGTCGTAAAAACTACAGTATTACATCTGAAGGCGCTGCATTTTTAGCAGAACATCAAGATATAGATGCCAATATTCAAAGAAAACTGGCTTATGCAAGAGATTTATCTCAAAACGCTGGTGGTGTTTCTGAGGAAATTGAATCTGCTGTTGGTAAATTAAAAGCAGTTTTACGCCATAAATTAGTGTTAAAAGAGCTCTCTGTGGAAAGAGCTGGACGTATTGCTTCTATTCTTAATGAAGCAGTTGAGAAAATTGAAGCTATCAATGAGGCATTGATCTCAGAGGAAAGGGAAGATGAATAAAGCAGATACTCGGCTACAAAATTCAAGAAGAAATAATGAAATAGATAAAGATGATTTGGAAAACAATCCAGCAGTAAAAGAACAAACTTGCCCTAAAATGCCAGTTTCTTACTTTCGTAGAGCATTACGTAAACCTGGTAGAATATGATAATGATGGACAGAGGTTATAATAGTATAACCTCTGCTACTTTCCCCTCTATCAAGCAATTCCTATCCATTTATCACCTTATAAAATTATTATAAATATCAAAACTCCTCATTCCTGATAAAACACGCCTTATCTTTATTTATTTGTAATGCATCATTTTTTGATGGGTTATTACATTGATTTTCTCAGGTTCTTGTACTGACCTCAAAAAAATCACAAATGATTGTGGAAATGTTCCACAATAGCGATTATTTTAATTAACTTAGTGAACCCATTATAAAATTTGAAAACGTAAACCAGAGATATGCTTGAAATAATAATAAATCAAATACCGAATCAAAATAATAAACGTTTGTAAGTACTTAAACGAGAATAAGTACCTTAGTCCAAACGTAACCTTACTTATGATGCTAGAAGTTAATAAACATAAATAATGTCAAGGTTATCAAGGTATCGGTTTATTTATTATTAAGAATAGAAATAATGATGCGAATAACTGATTGATATTTATAAAAATATTATCTAATTATTATAACAATACGCTCATCAGATAGAGCAATCGATCAACAGAATTGATTGCTATGTATTTGTCGTACCTGTTAAGCCAACATTTGCTAACTTAGGAATATTCGAATGAAAGTTAAAGCATTATCTGTTGTGATAAGTTTAATCCTCACTACGCCATTATGTGCCAATGCACAAACCGATATAAGTGCAATTGAAGCAAGGTTAAATGCACTTGAACAACGAGCAACTGCCGCTGAAGCTAGAGCCGCTGCTGCAGAACAAAAAGCGGCTCGCCTTGAGCAATTAATTAACTCCAACAGCTTATCTCAAGAAAAAAAAACATCAAATAATGTTACAAACGTCAACATGGAGCAACGTCTTGCGCTATTAGAAAAGCAATCTGATGAGGCTCAAGCAAAAGTAGACATTGCACAAACTCAACTTAATGAAATCAAACAAAAACAATCAGCTCAGCTTACTAGTACGAAAAGTAAAGAAGGTACAGGTTTTTTCTCTACCAATACAAATTGGGGTGATCTCAAATTATATGGTGACGTTGAATATAATATTGATGCTGCTAGTAAGAAAGGGCAACTAACATCGATGAGAATGATGCCGGTAATCAAAAAGATTTTGATGATAATGAAAAATGGTCACTTAATGGGCGTATTTTAATTGGTGTAGATGGTGAACGAGAATTAAAAAATGGTAATTATGCCGGTTTTCGTGCTCAGCCTATGGCTGACATGACTGGTAAAATGAATCTAGATGATGCTGTTTTTTACTTTGGTCAACGTGATAAATGGCAATATAAAATTGGTCGTTATGAAGCTTACGACATGTTTCCTTTAAATCAAGATACATTTGTTGAATATTCAGGCAATACAGCAAATGATTTATATGGTGATGGTTTTGGCTATATGTATATGATGAAAGAAGGACGCGGTCGTAGTAGTGATGGTGGTAG
This sequence comes from Proteus faecis, assembly GCF_030286765.1. Taxonomy (NCBI): domain Bacteria; kingdom Pseudomonadati; phylum Pseudomonadota; class Gammaproteobacteria; order Enterobacterales; family Morganellaceae; genus Proteus; species Proteus faecis. Next base: position 36,007 of record NZ_JASVWV010000004.1, on the reverse strand, counting down.
TATGATGGTTAATACACACTATAATGACTGGTATTTTGAGCTAAATGCTTTAGTTGAAGATGGAACTTCTGTTTTTAAAGACAATGAATATCATGGGCGTAAACTTGATAACCGTAAAAATGTTATTTATATGCGTCCTGTTGTTGCATGGCAGAAAGACAATTTAACTATTGCCGGCGCAATAGATGCAAACGTGATAAGCAAAGCTTATGGCTATGATGATGAAAATGGAAAGTTCCAAGATCAATCACGGCGTACAGGTTATGGCTTAACTGTAAAATGGGACACTTTAGCTGATGATCCTATTAACGGTATTGTTGCAAATTTAAGTGCTGCTTATCTTGACGCTAAAGATGAAAATGATTTTTCTATTGGTAGTAATGTGTTGTGGCGCAAATTTCAACTTGGTTATATTTATGCTCATAATGATATTAGAGCTTACTATCAAAAAATCGAAACCACGAGTGGTCAAAATGACACCTATTTAACGCTTAATCCTGGAAAGTACAATATCAACACGGTATTTGCTTCTTATGAATTACCTAATATTTTAGATATGGATAATTTTAAGACTTATTTAGGGGCTTATTATTCACATATAGATGGCAAAGATGATATTAATGTACACAATAGTGATAAAGATCGTTATGGGGCTCGTGTCCGCTTTAAATATCTATTTTAACTCTGTTTTTAGTTACAGATAGTTAGAGATTGGTTTTATATAAAGACTTCAAGATACAGAGTATTGTTAGTTAATTGAGGTCTTTATATTTTTATATAGTTTGTATAGTTATTGGAATATAAAACATCAGATAAGAAAAAGCCTTAACTAGCTTTTCATGATTACTCTTTAATATCTCAAATTTGTTCAAACGCTTCGTCAGATTTTCTTATTATTGAATAGTCATCAGACTAAACTATTCGTATAAGTAATTTCTTTTAATTAAATAGGAGTGATTGAAGCAACATCTTTAACGATTTGATCTTTTTTCTTAATTACATGTTCTCTTTTTTAAGTTGTGAGATCGCTCGATCTTTTGATAATTTTTAGCTAGGTAGCTGATTTTACTCGTGCTATTGTTTTATTTCCTGCGATAATCAGTTTAACGTTTACAGGCGTAGTGTATTAAGTGTAGATGATATTTATCAGGAAACAATTCAATGCCTTTCTATATACAAAGCGGTAAATTAAATATCGACAAGACCTATAAGTATAAGAAAAATAGAACAAAAACACTATTAATAAGTTTATCTTTAATTCCTTCATTTGGTTTTACACATGATCTTTCTCAATTACCACAAAAGGAGCGCGTAGCTTACTTTACGCAAGCTCAGCAAGCAGGGATCACCGGTGTAGCAATAAAAACAAAACCTGTTCTAGCAAGACCCGCGAAAGAAGGTGAGATCATCACAACTATAATTAAAGGTGAAGGGATTGAAACAATTTCAGAACCAGCAAAAATAGGAGATTGGGTAGTACAAAATATTTGTCCAGAAACAGGTAATGAGGAGATATTGGTACGAAAAACCAAATTTGCTCAACGCTACAACACCGCAGAGAAAAGTGAAATTAATTTAGCGTCTTATCCTCGTGATTATCAGCCTTTTACTCCAAAGGGTATCGAAATGAATTACTTTATTGTACCGGATTCTACACCTCCATTTGTAATGAAGGCACCTTGGGGAGAATTGCAACGTTTTCAATCGGGCGATGCTGTTGTGCAATCCACAATAGATAGTCAAGATGTTTATCGTATTCAAAAGGCGGCATTTGAATGTACTTATACTGTTCTTAAACCTGCCAAATTAGCACAATAGTATTTTATTTATCTATAATAGAGTTAATATTTATTTATAATTCATTATGTTATAATTTTACTGTTACTGAGGCTAGGGATATTAAACAGAGAGAAGGTAGGTGTACTTTACTTGTTGTGCCTTGCTTTAATAGCTACATATCATTAACCTACCTCTATCAATTTCTTCAACTCATTAGGTAAAACCTATTGAACTGATAGCAGGAATGTATTAGCTATTCTAAAATGGAATAGGTACATTAGTCCCATACCAAACAGGAGGAAATACAATGTCTTTAATTAATACCCCAATCAAACCATTCAAAAACATGGCATTTAAAGACGGTCAATTCGTAGAAGTGACTGAAAAGGACGTCGAAGGCAAATGGAGCGTTTTCTTCTTTTACCCTGCAGACTTCACTTTTGTGTGCCCAACAGAATTAGGTGACTTAGCTGATCATTATGCTGAGTTCCAAAAACTGGGTGTAGAAATTTATTCAGTTTCTACTGACACACATTTTACCCATAAAGCATGGCATAGCAGCTCAGAAACTATCGGTAAAATCAAATATGGCATGATTGGCGATCCAACTGGCGCATTAACTCGTAACTTCGAAAACATGCGTGAGAACGAAGGTCTTGCAGACCGCGGTACTTTCGTTGTTGACCCACAAGGTATCATCCAAGCAATTGAAATTACTGCTGAAGGTATTGGCCGTGATGCATCAGACCTGCTGCGTAAAGTTAAAGCAGCTCAGTATGTAGCTAGCCACCCAGGCGAAGTTTGCCCAGCAAAATGGAAAGAAGGTGATGCAACTTTAGCTCCATCACTGGATTTAGTTGGCAAAATCTAAATAAGAATTAGGCCACTAAAAAGTTATTTATCGGGTGTTTCGGCACCCGATTTTATTGAGGGTGCAAAAATGTTAGATAATAATTTAAAAGCTCAATTGAAAGCTTATTTAGAACGATTAACCCAGCCAGTTGAGCTAGTAGCAACATTAGACGATAGTAAACATTCTGCTGATATCCAAGCGTTATTAAAAGAAATCGAACCATTATCTGATAAAGTCACTTACCGTGAAGATAATAACGCCGATGTACGTAAACCATCTTTTCTTATTACCAACCCAGGGAAAGAAACGGGTGTTCGTTTTGCTGGTTCGCCATTAGGTCATGAATTTACTTCATTAGTTTTAGCATTACTACAAACTGGTGGGCATCCATCAAAAGAAGCGCAAGAATTACTTGAACAAATTCGTCAGTTAGACGGTGAGTTTCATTTCGAAACCTATTATTCGCTCTCTTGTCATAACTGCCCTGATGTTGTTCAGGCATTAAACTTAATGGCGATTTTAAATCCGAAGATCACACATACTGCGATTGACGGAGGCATGTTCCAAAATGAAATTCAGGAACGTAACATCATGGGCGTTCCTGCTGTATTCTTAAATGGTAACGAGTTTGGTCAGGGTCGTATGACCTTAGCTGAAATCGTCAACAAAGTAGACAGCAATGCAGAAAAACGTACTGCAGAATTGTTAAACCAAAAAGATGCATTTGATGTTTTAATTGTGGGAAGTGGTCCTGCTGGTGCGTCAGCAGCTGTTTATTCAGCTCGTAAAGGTTTGAATACTGGCCTTATTGGTGAACGTTTTGGTGGCCAAGTTCTTGATACTGTTGATATTGAAAACTATATCTCAGTACCAAAAACTGAAGGTGCAAAACTTGCTGGTGCATTAAAAGCCCACGTTGATGATTACCAAGTAGATGTGATCGATAGTCAAACTGTTAGTCGCTTAATTCCAGGTGCATCAGAAGGGGAATTACACCAAATTGAAACCGCATCAGGCGCGATTTTAAAAACCCGTAGCTTAATTATTGCAACGGGTGCTCGCTGGAGAAATATGAATGTTCCCGGTGAAAATGAATACCGTACTCGTGGTGTAACTTATTGCCCACACTGTGATGGCCCACTGTTTAAAGGCAAAAGAGTTGCTGTTATTGGTGGTGGTAACTCAGGTGTTGAAGCGGCAATTGACTTAGCGGGCTTGGTTGAACACGTAACAGTATTAGAATTCGCTCCAGAAATGAGAGCAGATGCGGTATTACAGAAAAAATTACGTAGCTTAAGTAATGTAGAAGTTATCTTAAATGCACAAACTACAGAAGTATATGGTGATGGCACTAAGTTAACTGGTCTAAAATATAAAGATCGTACCGATGATTCTATGCATGATATTGCATTAGCAGGTATTTTCGTTCAAATCGGTTTATTACCTAATACTCAGTGGTTAGAAGGTACTGTTGAGCGTAATAAGATGGGCGAAATTGTTGTTGATGCCCGCGGTGAAACAAATATCAAAGGTGTATTTGCTGCGGGTGACTGTACAACAGTACCTTATAAGCAAATCATCATTGCTGCAGGTGAAGGTGCAAAAGCCTCACTTAGCGCCTTTGATTATTTGATTCGTACCAGTGCAAAATAAGTAAATCAGAATTAAAAATTAGCTATTAGTATTATTACTAATATTGTTTGTAAAAAAGCATCTCTATTGAGATGCTTTTTCTATTTCACACTTTTTACTTATCGAAGATCTCTATTCTTTAGCCTAAAAATTCATCACATAACTCTTGGAGTTTATTGATCATTCTAGCTATATGGAAACCATCACATGTAGCATGGTGCACTTGAATGGATATTGGTAATAAAAACTTGCCACTCTGATGGGTGTATTTTCCCATAGTAAAAATAGGAGGAAAATAATCTTTTACATTAGCTACATTTAGATTAAATCCATCAAAGCTTACCCATGGGATCATCGAAATGCAGAAATGATTTTCGGGGAAATTAGATTTTGCGGATAGACTCAGATTATCTTGATATTCTTGATAATCTTGATTGTATCCTTGTGAAAAAGAAGGCCAATCCTCAAAGTACTCACTCCATAACTCAGAGAAAGTCTCCGTTTTAGGATGAAAAATAGTGTATGCCGGATTGATGTAATCCCAAATAACTAATTCATTATCCTTGATCGCCATTCTAGACTCAGGATAGCTATTAACTGTTTTGGCAATTAAATAGATCATTACCGGATAAAACTTAAAATTATTTTTATCTAATACTGTTTTTAAGACAGTAATATCTATTTTAGTGGTTAAACTAAAGCCACACTGTAAGTTGTGTCGATAATGTAAGAAATGTTCTTTTCTATTCCATTGTTCTAAATCGACTTTTTTATAATTCATATTTAAAGCCCTTCTTGTTAAGTAATAAATTGATTTTTAACGAAGAAGGGCAAAACGGGTTGTCTGAATAGATAGCATCGTAACTCCTTATGTATTTTATATTTTAGTTAAATAAAAAAGTATTGAGAGAGAATTATCACATTAACTATCAAAAATTGAAGGTATTTTTGTGCTTTCATTAGATGATGACATAAGTGTATTATGATAAAAACTATAAAGTTACTATTTAAAAATGAAGGGATTTATTATGCAAGCTAAACTTGCTTATCAATGGAAACAACAACGGCGTGGGAGACTTTCTTTTTTAGGCCTAGAAATTGCTTGGACAATTTTATTTTCTATTGCAGAAAACTTAGCATATCGATGGTATATATCACTTTATCCTGATAAAGTAGAATTAATCACTGAAAATAATTTTTACTACTTATTTTCTTTCACACCATATGGCTTAATAGAAATAGTATTTTTAATAATACAAATCTACATATTTACACTTATTTTATCTCAACGAATAAGAGATATAGGTATAAGCTATCCTGTTATTATTTCACTTGTTTTAACAGTTAGTCCTATTTTATTAACACCATATTTATTATTTAATGCACCATTTATGTTAATGGTATTACTTTCTATTTTATTAATAGCAGGGTTGATCGCCTTGATTGCACCATCAGCCTATAAAGTTGACATCAATGAAGACTCAAAAGAGAAAGAAAATAATAATAGATAAATGGTTAAACAGTATTATTAGAATAAATTACTTTACTAATTTAAAGCTATTGAACCCAATAAATAAGATGGAAATGAGTATGATTCAACTTAGACTCGCTGAACCACAGGAAGCTAAAAGATTGTGGTATTTACGCAATCAAGCACTGCGATTTGGTTGTAAGAATGTTTATCCATCTGAGATTTTAGCTGCTTGGACCCCTGATGAAATGCCTGAAGGATATCGGCAGGCTATTATTGGTAATCCATTTTATGTGATTGATTACCAAGAATACAATATTCCTGTTGCTTCGGGTTTTTTAGATGTTAAAACCGGTTTTGCTGAAGCTATTTTCACATTACCTGAATACATGGGAAAGGGATTTGCAGGACTCATTTTAAAACAATTGAAATATGAAGCAATTAAGAGAGGGCAATCCAAGTTATTTTTAGATGCAACACCTAATGCAGTATCATTTTATTTAAAGCAAGACTTTAAAGTATTAGAAGAACGTGATTATTATTCTGATTTAGCGAAAGCAAATTTACATTGTTACCGCATGTGCATTGATTTAGATTAGTCGTCTATATTTTAACCATCTTGAAAAGATGTTTTGTGATAGGCTAATAATAAAAAAGCTATACTTAAAATGCGGTATAAATTTATTTTTATCATTTTTTGAATTAGCTTTTATATTAATAACATAAAATAGCAATCCGCATGATGTTGCGATATTGTAAAGTATCATGATATCTCTAGGATAAATACTATGCAAAATGTGTTATTAACGTTATGGCCGTTATTTGCGTTAATTGCGCTCGGTGCAATTTTAAGAAAAAATAAAACGTTTGAACCAGCATTTTGGGTAGGAGCTGAAAAGCTTAACTATTTTTTACTTTTTCCTGCCTTATTGATCAATAGTTTAGCAAATGCTCCTTTATCTGATCCTCAATTACCTCATCTTGCAGGAGCTATTTTTTCTGTAGTCATTATTGTTACTATTTTGTGTATTATTTTGAAAAAAATAACAGGCTGGTCTGCTGGCCGCTTTGGTGCGATCGTTCAAGGCAATATTCGATTTAACACTTATTTAGGTTTAGCTATTGTCGCTGATTTATTTGGTGTTGAAGGTCTAGGAATAGCCGCATTGATATTAGCAACATTGGTTCCTCTATCAAATGTCACTTCAGTACTTTGTTTAACCGCTGGGCAAAATGTGACATTGCGTCAACTAGCATTGCCTATCATAAAAAACCCTTTAATTATCTCTTGTATTCTTGGGATCATAATAAATCTATCAGGAATTGGTCTTCCTTTTGGTAGTGATCAATTTCTTAAGTTGCTATCAGCAACCAGTTTACCTTTGGGGCTTATTTGTATAGGTGCTGCATTACATCTTTCGACGCTAAAAGCCGAGAGCAAAATGATTAGTATTAATACTGTTACTCGTTTACTTATTGTACCGATAGTAGCATATAGCGTTGCTTATTTTTTAGCTTTATCTCCGTTAGTCATGATGCTTTTGGTTATTTTCTTTTCGATACCAACGGCACCCACGTCTTATATTCTAACCAGACAATTAGGTGGGGACTCTGAACTCATGGCAGGGATTATTACATCTCAAACGATATTTGCAGTAATAACATTGCCTATAATATTGAGTATATTAGCAATTTAAATTTTTATTTAATAGAATTAAATTTCTTAATTTAAAGGTGTTTTTTTTATATCTATTTTTTTAGTTCAAAATTATCCTTTTTATAAACTAAAGAAAAAGGGATACAGGATAAATATGAAAGTAAATGTAGGTGGTGTGGAGATTACAAATAAAAAAATAGAAAAAATAAAAAAAACTGATGAAGTATCTGCAGCATTAACGATATGGGAAAAAATACAAAAATTCTTCCATATCGGTAATATTGAAGAAAAAGAAAAAATATTATCTTTAATTAAAGATGTTTTTATTAATAAAGAACCAAATTTATATCAAAGAATAGAAAGTTTTAAGGCTATGAAAGAATTATCAAAAAATAATAATTCAAGTGATGATTTTAAAATAGAAGTAGTAGATGATTTACTGTGCTTATCTATTGGTAAAGTGGATGTTAAATATGAATTTACTAAAGAAGAAGATATAATAGAAATAGAAAAAATAAAAAAAATACAAGAAAACCTTATTGAGATAAAGTTACCTAAAACTAGCGAGTTAGATAATGAGGTATTTAAATACTTAATATTAGAACTCATTAATAAAGAAAACACTAATTCTTTTGACGAAAAAGGAATGATAAATATAGATAACATTGATAAAGAGAAGACAAAAGCCAATGTAATGAAATCCATTATTAATGAAATGAAAAGAAAAATAAATGCTGAAGTTATCGATGAATCTATTTTCTATAGTGAAAATATAAAATATCTTGAAAAAAAGACTGATAGGTTAAAGGTTAATACCAATGAGTTTATACCAAATTTAAATAATTTAATTAAAAATGTAACGCTTGGAGAAATTACTAATACACTTCATAAAGATTTATTAAGAATGGATTATCATCTATTGGGTAAAGAGTTAATTGACAAAAATATAATTAAATCAAAGATAAAAGCTTTTTCTGAAAGTAATGAAGATGAAGAGACTAAAGAAAATGAAATTGAACGTCTAAAGTTAAACTTGATGAATAAAGGTTTAAATAAAATAGAAGAAATGTTTAAAAATGTAGATGAAAAGATTATCATTTATAATTTAATATCTCAAGGTGTATTCAATATAGTAAAAGATTCTTTTCATGGTATAGATCCTTTATTTTTATTGGGTTTTTCTCCGATTGATGGAAAATCTACAATAATGATTGATAAAGATAAAGATGAAAACCTAGTAATTACTGTATCTAATAAAAAAACATTAAACGAAAAAGACGAGTTAGGTAAAAAAAATGCTGATTCTTTTTTTTCTAAATATATAAATCAAGGTCTAACATTTTATACCAAAAGTAAAATTAATTTATTGCATTTTTTATGTGATAATGCACTCAATAAGCCGTCTAATTCAGCAGAGGTTTTTAATATATTGGATGAAAATGATGTTTATCAGGAACTTGATCCCTCTAAGAGCATACCTCTTTTAGAAGAAAATATACAATTAGTTTTTACCTATAATGTTAAAAATCAAAATATCAGCGTAGATCCACAGAAAAGTTATTATGAATATTCCTATCTAAATATTTAGCACTATGGCATAGAGAAGCTTCTTGCTATTATGGTTATAAACCAATAATAAATAAGAGGCTCTTTTATGTCACAACCTCATAATCCAGAAATTCAAAAAATTATTAATGAATTAAAACAACAATATCAAAATGCTGTAGATGCATTACGCAATGCAATTATTGATTATGCCCAAGATGGAAAATTACCAGATATAAAACAAAGAGCGGAAGGAATATTTGCTTACCCCCAATTAACTGTACATTGGTATGGTGAAGTTAAAACAGAAGATAAAACACGAGCTTATGGTCGATTATCAAAATCAGGTAATTATTCTACCACGATTACTAATCCGGCTTTATTTGAAAATTACCTGTCAGAACAACTACAACTTATTGCTGATGCTTACCATGCCACTTTTGAAGTCAGCGCTTCAAAGCAAGAAATTCCTTATCCTTTTGTGATTGATGGAACAGGTATTGGTTTTGATAGAAAAATGAGTGCCTCTTTAGCAAAATATTTTCCAACAACTGATTTATCTAAAATCGGTGATGAAATTACCGACGGTTTAATTTGTGATAGGGAAATGTTGCCACTTTCTCATTTTGATGCATTACGTACTGATTTCTCGTTAGCGCGTTTAAAACATTATACAGGTACATTACCTGAAGACGTACAACCCTATATTTTATATACGAATTATAATCGTTATGTTGATGAATTTGTTCGTTGGGCTTGCGATCAAGTTGCGGATAAAAATAGCCCATATTGTGCACTTTCCTGTGCTGGGTTTCAGCGAATTACAGCCGAAACTGTTGATCCTGAAAAGTTAATATCTGATTTAACTTGGAAGAAATACCAAATGCCAGCCTATCATCTAATAGCTAAAGAAGGTCCCGGAATAACATTAGTTAATATTGGTGTTGGCCCTTCAAATGCTAAGACAATTTGTGATCACCTGGCTGTTTTACGTCCTCATGTTTGGTTAATGATTGGTCATTGTGGTGGATTACGTGAAAGCCAACAACTTGGTGATTACGTTTTGGCTCATGCTTATTTACGTGATGATCATATTTTAGATGATGTTTTACCTCCTGATATTCCTATTCCAAATATTGCTGAAGTACAACGTGCACTTTATGATGCGACGAAAATGATCAGCGGTAAACCAGGGCATGAAATAAAACAGAGATTAAGAACAGGAACTGTTGTTACAACGGATGATCGCAACTGGGAATTACGTTTTTCGGTTTCTGCAAGAAGATTTAACTTAAGTCGCGCCGTTGCTGTTGATATGGAAAGTGCCACAATTGCTGCACAAGGTTATCGTTTTCGCGTTCCTTATGGCACTTTATTGTGTGTATCAGATAAACCATTGCATGGTGAAATTAAATTACCGGGTCAGGCTAATCATTTTTATGAAGGGGCGGTATCCGAACATCTGCAAATTGGTATTCAAGCCATTGAATTACTTAAACAAGAAGAGAGTAATTTACACTCTCGTAAATTAAGAACATTTAATGAGCCACCGTTCAGATAAACTGTAACAAAATAGTATTTAAAAAATAAGCTTAATTTAAATACCCATTTTAATTTATTAAATGGGTATTATTTCAGAATAAAAACTAAAAACGTAAATGCCTAGCTGCTTTTCTTAGTCGATCATCTCCGCGTCTATCATAACGCTGAGTTGTCATAATGCTGGCATGCCCCATGGCATCTTTTACGGTGACGATATCCTCACCATTATCAAGCATTGCAGAAGCAAATGTTCTTCTTAAATCATGAGGAGCAAATTTATCAATACCACTTTCTTGTTGGCGTATTTCTAAAATATAGTAAATGGCTTGGTCTGTTATTCGCTCATCAGTAACATCATCGAACCGACGAATTCGAGTAAAAAGGGCACCATTTTGAGTTCCTCTTATTTCATCAATCCATAATTGAACACGATCCCAAGTATCATCTGGCATATAAGACATGCGCTCTTTATTACCTTTACCTCTAACAAGAAAAGCTTGATCACGAAACTGAATATGCTCGTAATTTAGAGCCACAATTTCTGAACGACGTAATCCACAACCTAATAGCACGCTTAATATTGCGGCGTCTCTTAAACCTTTCGATGAATTGTCTTTTTCACAACTTCTAAATAATGCACGGATTTCGTTGCTAGTTAGTGCACGGCCTTTAGGTAATCGACTTCCTCTTACAGATTTAACTTGGCGGATATGCTGATAACTTTCAGTATCCATTTGTTTCATTGCCCAAGCTTCTAAAGCGACACCTTTTAATGCAGCGAGATAAGTATTGATAGTGGCGGGGGCTTTATTAGCATCGGACAACATATCAATAATGGCTTGAATATGATGACGACGAAGTGCTCCCCATTGGCAATTTTTAAGAGAAGAAAACCCGATCATCTTAGCAACAATAGTGAGAAACGATCCCATTGTTTGACGACTACGTTTTGAACCTAAACTCATTAAATAGGCCATTGCTGGATTGGTATGAGCAGGCGAGGTGAATGTTGTATTCAAATCCAATAATGCTTGTTTTTCCGGCAAAACTAGCGATGTTTCAGGTGTTAAGTCCTGATCGTCATGGTGAAATTCCACTGCTATTTCCTTATTAAATCAACATAACCATGATGAATATTCTAACAGATCCAAAAAAGAAAAAAGCTACTTTTTCAAAGGATCATTTTAATAAGTAGAGATGATCTTGTTTGTTTTATCATCAATAAGGTTGCTATGTGAGCTTTTCTAGTGTGAATAATAGTCAAATTGGATTGAGAAAAAAATAGGGTAAATGGCGTTAAGAAAAAGAGTGGGGAATAAGAAGGGATAAAAGGCGTTTAGATCGTTTTCGCACCCAAATATTTTCACCTTTTATCGATTTAAAAATAATGAAGATAACAGTAAAAATTGGGTGCGAAATAATCAATGGTTAGTTAAATTACTCTTTATAAATTGCGACAACAGGTTTTCCATCATTACCAATTGTGCCACGATACATACCTTCAGAATTAAAACTCATTGTGTAGTTACCTGTTTTATCTAATACGATAACACCACCACTACCATTGATCGCTTTAACTTCATCAAGTGCATTTTGAGCAGCTTCTTCTAAAGGTAAATTTTTATATTTAACTTGGGCTGCAATATTGAAGGCAGTTAATGTTCTGATAAACATTTCACCAGATCCTGTTGCCGATACAGCAACAGTTTCATTATCAGCATAATTACCCGCCCCAATAATAGGGGAATCACCAACTCGGCCATAACGCTTGTTTGTCATTCCTCCCGTAGAAGTTCCCGCTGCTAAGTTGCCATGTTGGTCAAGAGCAACAGCACCAACGGTGCCATATTTATAATCGTACATCATAGGATCAACAAAAAGAGCAGCCGTTTTACCATCATGATCTAAAACGACTTGTTCTTTTTCTATTGCTTTTTGAAGCTGTTGCCAACGATGTTCAGTTCTAAAATAGGACGGATCAACAATAGTAAGCCCTTGTTCTTTAGCAAAAAGATCAGCACCAGTAGAAACCATCATAACATGTGGGCTTTTTTCCATCACCGCTATGGCGGCATTTATTGGATTTTTAACTGTAGTTACACCTGCAACAGCGCCAGCTTTACGGGTTTTACCATCCATAATAGAAGCATCAAGTTCATTACGACCATCATGGGTAAAAACGGCACCTTTCCCCGCATTAAATAATGGTGAATCTTCCATGATATTAATCGATTTTTGAACTGCTTCTATACTGGTTCCTCCACTATTTAGAACAGCATATCCAGCATTTAATGCTTCAGTTAGTTTTTCTTTATATTCTTTTTCTTGTTCTGGCGTGATGGTGTCTTTAGTGATTGTCCCGGCACCACCATGAATTACAAGGCGAATAGGAGGAGCGTTATTTGCAAAAACAGAGGTAGTAAACAGGGTGCAAAGTGTCATTGTGGCGAGTTTATACTTAATATTATTCATATATAACCCTTCTTTTTTAATTAAAATTAACGCGGTATTATCATATGGATTTTACGATCTTGATCTTAAACTCTAATTAATTACATCTACGTACTTTGATAACTAACTGCAATAATCACTATATAAAAAGTTTAAGACATAAGTGGTCTGAACACTTAATTTTCTTTTTAATTTATCGATATTTATTGTGTTATAGTCTGCTTTTTTTTATCAATTTTAAAATGAAAATCAATACGTTGTGTTCTTTTTGTATTTCTTGGTTTAATGAAGGGAATAAATATAAAATGTAGTTAATAATATTTTTTAAAAAACAAAATAATATTGTTGTTTTTACTTTTTGTTTTTATTTAATATAATTAAATTTAAAAAAATAAAATTCACTCAATTATATAATAAATAAAATTATAATAATGTTAAATAGGGAAATAAATCTATTTTGTGTTGAAATGTTTATAAAAAAACTAAGTAATCTTTAATATTGATTTATCGTTGATAACGTTTTGTTATTGTTTCATTTGTATTTTAATGTAACTAAATTTAGTTTTCTATATACAATTTGTGTGTTTCCTCGAATAATCAAAAATAGATGATGGATTCTGTGATAAAAGTACTACATTAATTTGAGTTAAAGCTCTATTATAATAACATAACATTTATAATTCATAAGGTTAGCATTTAATATTTTATTTTTTTATAGTGAGTTCGTTAGCTTTATCAACACAAATGAACTATTTTTAAATAGATATAAAATAAAAAATTAATACGTCTCATTATTTAACTATTTTCTTACATACAGTGGATAAACATATTTTTTGGTGTTCTTTTATGGCTAAAGGAAGGTTAAATAATTTATATGAAAAATCAAAACAAGAGTCGTTTTTTTGTTTATAGCATCATTATTGTCGCGGTTGTTGCCGCGGGAATTTTTTGGTGGAAATCTCAAGCGCCAACACTTCCTTCAGGATTTGCTCAAAGTAATGGGAGAATAGAAGCAACAGAAATTGATATTTCAACGAAGAGTCCAGGAAGAATAGACACTATTTTAGTTCAAGAAGGTGATTTTGTTAAAGCGGGTGAAGTGTTAGCAAACATGGATACTCGAACACTTAAAGAACAACTTCATGAAGTGCAAGCTCAATTAAACCAAGCAAAAAGCAGTGTGGTTACTGCACAATCTGCATTATCACAACGTAAAAGTGAACAACTTGCAGCCCAAGCTGTTGTTCGTCAACGTATTGCTGAGCTTGATGCAGCACAAAAAAGACTCAATCGTTCTCGTGCATTAGTAAAAACAAATGCTATTTCTATTCAACAATTAGATGATGATATTGCAAGAACAGAAGGAGCAAGAGCTGCGGTTGAAGCGGCTAAAGCTCAAGAAACCGCCACCATTGCAGCAATAGAATCGGCTAAAGCGGGGATCATTCAAGCTAAGACAAAAGTAGATGCAGCAACGGCAACCGAAAGACGCATTTTGGCCGAATTAGATGACAGTATTTTAAAGGCACCGCGTAATGGTCGAGTTCAATACCGTGTCGCAGAGCCCGGTGAAGTTTTAGGTGCTGGCGGTCGTGTGTTAAATATGGTTGATCTTAGTGATGTTTATATGACTTTCTTTTTGCCAACAGAAGCTGCTGGTAAAGCGGCTTTAGGAAGTGACGTTCATATTATTTTAGATGCAGCCCCTCATATTGTTATTCCTGCAAAAACAACCTACGTTGCTAGTGTCGCTCAATTTACCCCGAAAACTGTTGAAACTGATAATGAACGATTAAAACTTATGTTCCGTGTAAGAGCTCGTATTGCGCCTGAATTACTTGAAAAACACCTTGAATATGTAAAAACAGGTTTACCTGGTCGTGCTTATATTCGCTTAGATAATAGCCAATCATGGCCAACTGATTTAGAGGTGAAATTACCGCAATGAGTCAAACAATGAGAACGCAAAACCATTCTCATATCATTGAATTGACTCATGTATCCCAACATTATGGCGATACCAAAGCGCTTGATGATGTGACATTGGTTATTCCTGCTGGAAAAATGGTCGGATTAATTGGCCCAGATGGTGTAGGGAAATCGAGCTTGATCTCGCTTATTTCTGGTGCGAGAGAAATCCAAACTGGACAAGTCATTGTGTTAAACGGCGATATGAGTGATGTTGAACACCGAAGAGCCGTCTGTCCTCGTATTGCTTATATGCCTCAAGGATTAGGTAAAAACCTTTATCACACGCTTTCTGTTTTTGAAAATGTTGATTTCTTTGGCCGTTTATTTGGTCAATTAAAGCAAGAGCGGGCAGAACGCATAAATGACTTACTTGAAAGTACGGGTTTAGCCCCATTCCGTGATAGACCTGCGGGTAAACTCTCTGGGGGAATGAAACAAAAATTGGGTTTATGTTGTGCGCTTATTCATGATCCAGAATTACTTATTCTTGATGAACCGACTACTGGCGTTGACCCATTATCGCGAGCACAATTTTGGGAATTAATTAATCGTATACGTAAGCGCCAAAAAAATATGAGCGTGTTAGTTGCGACCGCTTATATGGAAGAAGCTGAGCGTTTTGATTGGTTGGTTGCAATGGATGCAGGAAAAATATTAGCAACAGGTCACGCTGATGAATTAAAAGCCCAAACTCATACTGATGAACTAGAAGCTGCCTTTATCGAATTATTGCCAGAAGAAAAAAAGAAAGATCACCAAAAAGTGATTATCCCACCAAGAGATAAAAGTGACGATGATACCATTGCGATTGAAGCGCAAGATTTAACTATGCGTTTTGGGCAATTTGTTGCAGTAGACCATGTAAGCTTTCGTATTCCTAAAGGAGAAATTTTTGGATTTTTAGGATCGAATGGTTGTGGTAAATCAACCACAATGAAAATGCTGACAGGTTTACTTGAAGCGAGCGAAGGGCGAGCTTGGTTATTTGGTCAAGAAGTTGATCCTAAAGATATTGAAACTCGTCGCCGTGTTGGCTATATGTCTCAAGCATTTTCACTTTATAGTGAATTGACTGTACGGCAGAATCTTGAATTACACGCCAAGCTTTTTCATATTCCAGAAGAAGAAATTCCCCAACGTGTTAAGGAAATGAGTGAGCGTTTTAATTTAACTGATGTTGAAGAAATGATGCCTGATGGATTGCCATTAGGTATTCGTCAGCGTTTGTCACTCGCAGTTGCTGTTATCCATAAACCTGAAATGTTGATATTGGATGAACCGACTTCAGGGGTTGATCCCATTGCGCGAGATATGTTCTGGAATTTGATGGTTGACCTATCTAGACGTGACGGTGTCACTATTTTTATCTCAACTCACTTTATGAATGAAGCGGCACGTTGTGACCGAATGTCACTCATGCATGCGGGTAAAGTATTAGTCACAGATACGCCGGCAAATTTAGTTAAAAATAGCCAATTTGATACACTTGAAGAAGTCTTTATTGATTACCTTAAAAAGGCATCGGGTGAACAAGAAGCTCCTGAACTTAATGAAAAAAGCCTACAACTTCCTGCATCTAGTGATGAAAGTGCGGAAAAAGCATTAAAACAAAGATTCAGTTTACGGCGTTTATTTAGTTATAGTATTCGTGAAGGCATGGAGTTACGCCGAGATCCGGTACGTCTTACTTTAGCACTATTAGGTACAGTGATCCTGATGTTTATTATGGGGTACGGTATTAGTTTAGATGTTGAAAATTTACGCTTTGGTATTATGGATCGAGATAAAACAGGGTTAAGTCAGGCATATAGTCAAAATCTTTCAGGCTCTCGATATTTTATTGAAAAGGCGCCTATCACCGATTATGAGCAACTGGAAAAGCGACTGCGTAGTGGTGATATTACGGTTGCGATTGAAATCCCACCTAATTTTGCGCGGGATGTTGCCAAAGGTCACACTGTGAAAATAGGTGTTTGGATTGATGGTGCAATGCCTAATCGGGCTGAAACTGTTCGTGGTTATATTCAGGCAATGCATTTAACATGGATGCTTAATATGGCTATGCGCCAACCAACTAGTGTGGTTGATAAATTGTCACCCATTAATATAGAAACCCGCTATCGCTATAACCCTGATGTAAAAAGTTTACCGGCTATTGTACCTGCAGTTATTCCTCTTTTATTAATGATGATCCCCGCAATGTTAAGTGCATTGAGTGTGGTGCGTGAAAAAGAGCTTGGCTCGATTATCAATCTTTATGTTACACCTGTCACTAAAGCAGAGTTTTTGTTAGGTAAGCAATTTCCTTATATCTTACTGGGCATGTTTAACTTCTTTATGCTCTGTGCGCTTTCTGTCTTTGTGTTTGGCGTAAGTTTTAAAGGGAGTATGTTAACGCTCTCTTTAGGAGCATTACTTTATATCACTATTGCCACAGGAATGGGATTACTTATTTCTTGCTTTATGAAAAGTCAGATTGCCGCTATTTTTGGTACTTCAATTATTACCTTAATTCCAGCAACACAATTCTCAGGAATGATTGATCCTGTTTCGTCACTGGAAGGTATAGGTAAATGGATAGGGCATATTTATCCTACGTCTCACTTTTTAACCATCTCCAGAGGGACATTTTCTAAGGGATTAAACCTTTTTGATTTACCTTGGTCTTTTATTCCTTTGCTTATCACTATCCCAATTGTTATTGGGTTGAGTGTCTTTTTTTTGAAAAAGCAGGAGGCTTAAATGTGGCGCACAATTCAAAATGTGTTTAATTTAGGCGTAAAAGAACTGCGCAGTCTCTCTCGTGATAAAGCGATGCTGGCATTAATTGTATTTGCTTTTACTGTGTCAATTTACTCATCTGCAACTGTTACACCCGGTTCGTTACATCATGCGCCGATTGCCGTTGCTGATCAGGATAAATCTCAGTTATCCGCACGTATTGTAAATAGTTTTTATATGCCTTACTTCTTACCTCCTGCCGATATTACACCTGAGCAAATTGATGGTTTGTTAGATAGAGGCGCTTATACCTTTGCACTAGATATCCCGCCTAATTTTCAGCGTGATCTCTTAGCGGGTCGAAAACCGGAAATACAAGTTAATATTGATGCAACGAGAATGAGCCAAGCCTTCTTAGGTAATAGCTATATTCAAAATATTGTAATGGGTGAAGCAAAAACCTTTTTAGCGAAAAATAGAAGCAACGATCCACTGCCTGTTGATTTGGAAGTTAGGATGAGTTTTAACCCGAATCTGACACAATCTTGGTTTGGTTCAGTTATGGCAATTATCAATAATATCACCATGTTATCGATAGTATTAACAGGAGCAGCATTAATAAGAGAACGAGAGCATGGCACTATAGAGCACTTACTGGTTATGCCAGTTACTCCCTTTGAAATAATGCTTTCTAAGATATGGTCAATGGGATTGGTTGTATTATTGGCATCAGCCATGTCGCTGGTATTAGTCGTGAAATCTTTACTTCATGTCCCTATCGAAGGCTCTGTTCTACTGTTTATGTGTGGTGTTGCTTTAAGTTTATTTGCAACAACCTCGATAGGTATTTTTTTAGGAACAATGGCTCGTTCAATGCCTCAATTTGGTTTATTGATGATTATGGTATTGTTGCCATTAAATATGTTATCAGGAGGGATGACATCACGAGAAAGTATGCCTCAGTTTGTACAGGATGTAATGCAAACAATGCCAACCACACACTTTGTTAGCTTAGCTCAGGCTATTTTATATCGTGGTGCTGACTTCTCAATTGTGTGGCCTCAATTCATTATCTTAATTGTTATTGGTTCGGTGTTTTTTTCATTAGCTTTATTACGTTTTAGAAAAACCATTTCGGCTATGGCCTAATAAATTTAAATATTAATCGATAAATTAACCTATTTTCTTCTATTATTAAATATAGAAGGGAATAGGTTTTTTATTAATTTAATTATCTAATGTTGGTGTTTTTACTTAACGATGAGATTTCAATAAATAATATTCAAGAAGGTACATAATTTATTTAAATTAAGACGTTAAATAAAATTTATTAATAAAGGATTTTATCCATTACTTTAATGACATAATTTATATATTTTTATTGATTGAGTTAAATTTATTTTTAATAAGGCTGGTTTAATGAGAACAATTAAAATATTAAAAAAAGTAATAAGAGAAAGGAAATTTAATAAAGAAGAAAAAATTGCATAGGATATAATGGATGTTAAACCAATTAGAGATAAATTATTTGTTATTTTGGCATCAACGTTTTTAGAGAATAATACTGGTTTAACAATAGATAGAAGTAAACAGCATTTTGTTTTTTATTCTGATGGTGTTTTATCAAATAATAGACATACAGTCGGATATACACGCTTAGAATCACAACCTAATGGTGATGTAATAACTGAAGATCAATTTGTGATACTTAAAGAGAACAGTAGAATGATGGTGGTTTTTGGTTAACCAACAGCGCCCCTGATGACAATTTAATGCTAAGAGACTGCCTGAACAAAGCATAGACTATTTTTAGAAAAAGTCACTGAAATATAAGAAAATTATAGAAATAACTTGCGAAACCTTGCCTTGCGTTGAATTTATTACATTTCCCTTTGAAAAGTCATATACATCCGTACTATAAAAGATAAGATTTTCTTATTGGTTTTTAATTAATTAGTTTCTGGCAAGGGTGGAAACTAATAGAGAGAAAACATATTAAGTTACTCATTCTGTTTTTTTATCATTGCTATAATTTAAGAGGTTAAATATGTCATCTACACTTAAGCTTAATGATGGTTTATCCGATATCGGTGCGATAATACATTATGGTATCAGTCAGATTCCAGTTGTCGGAGGTGTACTAAGCACCATTTTTGGCCTTTTATGGCCAACAGATAAGGAAGATATATGGAGTACGATTAAACAGGAAGTTCAAAGCCTTATAAATGAAGATATTCAAGAGGACGACTGGGATCGCCTTGTGGCCGCAGTAAGCGAGCTTCAGGATAAAGTATCATTTATCAATGACCAGTTAATTAATGCCCAGTATGATACGGCTGGCCCTGAACTGATGACAGTGGTTGTAGATATAGTTGGAATTGAAGAAAACTTCAAAATAAAAGGGACTAATTTCAAATATGCATTTGCTCCACTTTTTGTCGCCGTTATGAATTTAAAAATTGCCTTATATCTTGAAGGGATTAAATACTCTAATGAATTAGGATTAATTCAAGATCAAGTTAATCAATTAAAGTCATTGCTTCAATCTGATGTTCAATGCTCCAAGAGTTATTTATCTCCAATAAATTCGTCAATAGGCAGTACTTATCTTAACAACATACAGACCTACTTTAGTGTGAAGTTATATTATGGAACAAGTGTGTCTTTATTTAATGAGCTATGGTCAGAGGATTATGAAGACTATAATGCGCCAGCCCCGCTGGAAAATTACTACGTTCCAGCCATGGCAGCAGGATCTTTCTATAAGCTTATAAGCCTAGACGGGCAAAATTACTCAGTGCCTATGGCATTTGCTGAAGTAGCTGATAACTCAATGATGCCTTCTACAAACATCCTGGGATCTTTATATCAGGAGCCAACATCTTATCCAGATGGCTATATTAATTTTATCGATGTTTATACAGACCTGTCCGTGTCACATCGAACTACTGGGTTAATGTTTACCTGTAGTGGGTCTGATGAACAATATGAAATGGGTATGACGCCAAATAACAATGATTCATTCAATGTTGGACAAAACACCATGAGTATTAATGTTGATGGTGGTGAGTTTATTAATCAGGTGTCCGTGAGATCGGAGTCTTTTGTTTCACAAATTGAGTTCACCACTAATCTTAATAATACAATGGTAGCAGGTCAGCATCCTGATGATGACTCTATGCAAGAAGTCACTTTAGTCAGCCCATTTTCAATTAACTCCATGTATGTGGTCTCTGATGCTGCAGGATATATTCAATCATCTGGCCATCAAATGTGTGGGTTAGCGATTTCAGCAATATATAATAATGAACTTGCGATGCAATATGTCAGCAGCCTATATAAAAACAGTTAAGGAGGTGCATTATGTCGACTAATTATGTTATTCAACCTTTGGAAACAGTTACAGTATGGGACGATGCTGAGCCTATCATTCCAACAGTTTCTAAAAGTGTAATTGTTACTAATAATGGTGAAACGAAATTAGAAGTTGTGAATTACTGGGCACCACCATCACATGTTTTTTATCCCGATACCACATATTGGGTTGAACCTAATGACACGATTATTGTTCAAGCACCCGAACGATCATTTTACTACTACAGAGTTAATGTAACTAACTCGGATGATACCAAGGTGGGTGCGGCTATCGTTGAAATTTTAGATTAGCATTTACTTGATGGTCAGGTGAGTTCTTACGCAGGTTAGGCATGTATATATTGTATAAATAAGAAAACGGATTAATTAATAGATTAACCTTATTTCTTCTCCAATAGCCTTAGTTAAGGCATAAATCGATAGCCGATCCCCGTTTCTGTCATTAAATGCACCGGACATGCGGGATCGGTTTCTAGTTTTTGGCGTAAATGCCCCATATAAATACGCAAATAGTGACTATGTTCAACGAAATTAGGTCCCCAAACGTGTTGCATTAAATGCCGTTGAGTAAGTACTTTACCACTGTTATTAACCAATTCACTTAGCAAACGAAATTCTGTCGGCGTTAAATGAACGGGCTCATTTTGACGAGTAACAAGACGATTAACCCAATCAATCGTAATATCACCAAAAGTAAATTGTGTACTTTGTGTTTCTTGTTTAACAAAACGGCGTAGTGATGCTCTGATTCTGGCGAGTAGTTCACTAATACCAAAAGGTTTCGTCAGATAATCATCCGCTCCTGCATCAAGTGCTTTCACTTTATCTTGCTCTGAATCTCGCGCTGATAGTACGATAACGGGTGTACTACTCCATTGGCGAAAATCCTGAATAAAACAGAGGCCATCTTTATCAGGCAAACCCAGATCAAGAATAACTAAATCAGGTTTTCTTGATGCAGCTTCAATTAGTCCTCGTTGACATTCATTGGCTTCATAAACACGAAATCCTTCGTTCTCTAAAGCGAGTCGAACAAAGCGTAAGATCTCTTTTTCATCTTCAATAATTAAAATGTTATATGGAGTCACTGTTTTATTTCAATCTCATCAATATCAGGGAGTGATTTTAAAGGTAGAACAAAGTGGAAACTTGCTCCACCTTTTTTATTGTTTTCAGCCCAAATTTCACCTTCATGTAAGTGAATAATGGCGCTACATATTGCTAAACCTAATCCAACACCAGGAATTGCGGATTCTTTTACTGCACGTGAAAATTTATTAAAAATAAGTTGTAGTTGGTCAGTAGGGATCCCATGGCCTTCATCCCATACTTCAACATGAATCTTAGCAGCTTCAATATAGGCTTTTACTCCGAGCTTTGTGTTTGATGTCGTATATTTCACTGCGTTTTCAAGTAAGTTCGTGATAACTCGTTCAATTAAATTACCATCGCAATAAAGCAATAAATCAGCAGAAATATCAATTTGTAATGGATGTTTATCAAGTAAATAAGAGAGAGAACGAATGGCACTTCCTGTTATTTCTTGTAGCGAATTCCATTGTAAATTCACTTGAATGCCACCGGATTGAATACGTGCCATATCAAGTAAATTATTGACTAATCTTGAGGTTGTAAGGATCTGCTGTCGAATTTGGTTGACTTGCTCTGTATGGGATGAACCTTCAGCACTTAAATCGAGAAGCAAAATCTCTGATTGTCCAAAAAGCACAGTAAGCGGTGTTTTTAAGTCATGAGAAAGTGCGGCTAATAATGCATTTCTTAATTGTTCTCGTTCGATATTAATTCGAGATTGTTCTGCAATTTCAGCCTGTTGTAATCGCTCAAGCGCATTAGCAATCAAACCGTTGAAAGTTTGCAATAATTGCTGTTGTTCAGGGATAAGTAGTTGGCGAAGATTATTTGGTTCAATCGCTAAAATAGCTAAAACTTGTTGAGAGGCGGTAATTGGATGTAATTGGTAAGGCACACTTGGTAGAGTATCTGTGCCTGCACCTGCAATTTGGTCTTTATCACAACACCAGCGTGCAATGGCATTATCAATAGGTAAATGCTCCATACCTTGCGCATGAAAAGGAGTTAATTCACCTTGTTTGTTGGGGAGTAACAAGCAAACTTTGGCATCGAATGCACTTGATAAAAAATGGTAACTGGTACGAACAACATCTTGTAGCGTTACCGCTCGACCCAGTTCTCTTGTCATTTCAAATAAGTGGCGAGTACGCTGTTCTCGATAACGTGCAACACGAGTTTGATAACGCATACCCGCAGTTAAATTACCAACCACTAATCCGACAATAAGCATCACAGTAAAAGTGATCAAATACTGCATGTCGAGTACAGCCAGCGAAAAGTGAGGTTGTACAAAAAATAAGTCAAAACTAATAACGTTGATTAATGCCGCAAAAATAGAAGGGCGACGGCCAAAAAAGAGGGCAATTAATACAACACCCAACAAATAGAGTGTCACTAAATTAGCTTTATCAAGTGCTAGTAGAAATGTGCGAGAAAATAAAGTGATTGCTAAACATAATCCAATCGCAGTGAGATAGCCTCTTATTTCTTGTCGCCATTTCTCATTATTTTGCAGTGGCGTTGCTTTGGTTTTATAACGTATGTCCTCATCATTGAGGGCAACACTGATAACATGGAGATCAGGTGCATAGCGTGCTAATTTTTCTGCAAAACGCATCCGTATCCAGCGTTTTAACCATTGCCATTTCTGGTAAGCACGTTGACCAATAATCACTTTTCCAAGATTATGCTCTCTGGCGTAACGGATCACGGCCTTTTCAGCTTGGTTATCAGAAAGGATCGCGGTTCTTGCACCTAGATGTTGTGCTAATTTTAAAGAGTGTAAAATAGCTCTGCGTTTATGCTCTCCAATTTGATGAAGCTTAGGTGTTTCAACATAAATAGCATGCCATTGGCAGCCAAAAGCAGCAGCATAACGCGCTGCTGTGCGAACTAATTTGTCGTTACCGCCATGAGCACCAAGACATACCATTAAACTATCTGTAGTGTGCCAAACCGGTGCCGTTCCTTGACTATCTCGAAACTCTTTGACTTGTGTATCAACTCTATCTGCCATACGGCGTAAAGCTAATTCTCGTAACGCGATTAAATTACCTTTACGAAAAAAGTGTTCAATAGCTCGTTCTGCTTGTCCGGCTAGATAGACTTTGCCTTCATGTAAACGTTGTTGTAGATCATCAGGTGGTAAATCCACCATAACCACTTCATCGGCACTATCAAAAATATAATCAGGGATCGTCTCTTGGACACGAATTCCTGTAATACTTCCCACGATATCGTTAAGGCTTTCGATGTGTTGTACATTTATTGTGGCAAGTACATCAATACCTGCATCCAACAATTCTTCCACATCTTGCCAACGCTTAGGGTGCCGACATTTATGAGGATTACTAAATGCCAGCTCATCCATTAAGATCACCGCCGGATGTCTAGCTAATGCGGCATCTAAATCAAACGCTACAAGCTTTCTACCATGGTGATGAATACGTTGTGGTGGCAATAAAGGTAACCCACGAAGTAACGCGGCCGTTTCTTGCCTTTGGTGCGTTTCAACAACACCAGCAAGCACATCAATACCTTGCTGGTGGAGACGTTGAGCTTCTTGCAACATGGCGTAAGTTTTCCCAACCCCCGCACAAGCACCAAAAAATATTTTTAGTCGTCCACGAGTTGTTGTTCGCGTTGAAGCAAGTAAATCATCGGGTGAAGGACGTTGCCATTGCTGATCGAGTTCCATTTTATTGAGTACTCACTTTTTGCTGCTTTTCTGCACTTAACTTATCAAGTGCCTGATTTAGCATAAACACATTCACAACAGGTTCACCCATAAATGACATGAGTGGTGATGTTGTATTGTCTTTTATTAATTGCTCAATTTCATTTTTAGTGAGTTTGCGAGAATATGCAATATTTTCAATTTGATAATAAGCGGCTTGTAAGGAAATATGAGGATCAAGTCCACTTCCTGATGCCGTGACCAAATCAACAGGAACAACGTGTTGATTATGTGTTTCTTTTTTCCATATTTGGATACGTTTAGTTATCTCATTAAGAAGTAATGGATTTGATGCAGCTAATTGGCTGGCACCTGATGCCATACTGTTATAGGGCATTTCTGCCGTCATTGATGGGCGACTTTTAAAATAATCATCTCGCGTAAATTGCTGCCCAATCAGTTTAGAACCAATCAGTTTATTATCTTGATAAATCAGTGAACCGTTAGCTTGCCATGGAAAAATAAGATTGGCTAATCCAGTAACAAGTAAAGGATAGGCGAGTCCAGTTATTAGTGTGAGTAATAATAACATCACTAATGATGAACGAAATAGATGCATATACAACTCCTTAAAAACCAATCAACGTTAAGATCATGTCGATGATTTTAATGCCAATAAAAGGAACTAATAACCCGCTGATCCCGTATAAAGAGAGGTTACGGCGCAATAATGAGTGTGCTGAAACCGGACGATAATGAACGCCTTTAAGAGCCAGAGGGATCAAAAAGACAATAATTAAGGCATTAAAAATAACCGCAGATAGCATTGCAGATGCGGGTGAATGTAAGTTCATGACATTAAGCATGTTGAGTTGCGGGTAGGTGACCGCGAAAGCAGCAGGAATAATGGCGAAATATTTGGCGATATCGTTAGAAATACTAAATGTCGTTAACGCACCTCGTGTCATTAGCATTTGTTTACCAATATGCACAACTTCGATCAGTTTTGTTGGATTAGAATCTAAATCAACCATATTTCCCGCTTCTTTGGCAGCTTGTGTACCTGAATTCATTGCAACAGCAACATCAGCTTGTGCTAAGGCTGGTGCATCATTAGTACCGTCACCTGTCATTGCGACTAATCGACCTTCTGATTGATATTGACGAATTAATGCTAATTTTGCCTCTGGTGTTGCTTCAGCCAGAAAATCATCCACACCAGATTCTGCTGCGATAGCTGCAGCCGTAAGATGATTATCACCCGTGATCATCACGGTTTTTATACCCATTTGGCGAAGTTGAGCAAAGCGTTCTTTTATTCCACCTTTCACAATATCTTTAAGTTCAACAACACCTAAGATTTTCTGATTTTCAACGACCACCAGCGGTGTCCCACCTGTTCTGGCGACTTGTTCTACTATCGTGGTGACTTCATCGGGAAAATGGCCGTGACTGACTTCAATATGGCGGCGAATAGCATCAACGGAACCTTTACGGATCAAGCGATCTCCTAAATTAACGCCACTCATTCTTGTCATTGCAGAGAAGGGAATAAAAGAAGCACCAATTGACGCTAAATCACGTTCACGCAAATTAAAACGCTGTTTAGCGAGGATCACGATACTTCTGCCTTCCGGCGTTTCATCTGCAAGCGAACTTAGCTGTGCTGCGTCAGCAAGCTGTTTTTCGCTAATACCTGAAAGAGGGATAAAACGAGAAGCTTGGCGATTGCCCAGTGTAATTGTGCCTGTTTTATCAAGCAGTAAGACATCAACATCACCTGCGGCTTCAACAGCACGTCCACTAGTTGCAATTACATTGGCATCAAGCATTCGGCTCATGCCAGCCACACCGATTGATGAAAGTAAACCGCCAATCGTGGTAGGAATAAGACACACTAATAGAGCAATTAAAGTGACAACAGAAATAACATTACCATGCCCTTGGAACTCAACCGCAAAAACACTAAATGGATAAAGGGTGATACAAGCCAATAAGAAAATAAGTGTCAGTGCTGTTAATAAGATA
This sequence comes from Proteus faecis, assembly GCF_030286765.1. Classification (NCBI taxonomy): domain Bacteria; kingdom Pseudomonadati; phylum Pseudomonadota; class Gammaproteobacteria; order Enterobacterales; family Morganellaceae; genus Proteus; species Proteus faecis. The sequence continues at coordinate 9,213 of NZ_JASVWV010000004.1, read as the reverse complement.
GTTAAAGCAACTTCATTCGGCGTTTTTCTACGCTTAGCACCTTCTACCATTCCAATCATGCGGTCGAGAAATGAATTACCTGCTTCAGCAGTACAACGAATAATCAGCCAATCTGACAATACTCGCGTTCCTCCCGTTACAGAAGAAAAGTCACCGCCTGATTCACGGATCACAGGCGCTGATTCGCCCGTAATCGCACTTTCATCAACAGAGGCACCACCTTCTATTACTTCACCATCGCAAGGAATAGCTTCGCCGGCGTTGACTAAAACAATATCACCTTTATGTAATGAAAAAGAGTCAACGGTTTCTTTCGGGGCGTTAATGTCTGCGTGATGTAAACGCACCGCTTTGGATTGTTGTTTCGCGCCACGTAAGCTAGCAGCTTGTGCTTTACTTCGACTTTCTGCCAATGACTCAGCAAAATTGGCAAATAACAATGTTACCCATAACCAAAACATCACTTGTAAAGTAAAGTGATTATCATCTGGGAGATAACCTAACAACGAAGCAATCCAAATTCCGGTCGTTAAAAGCGCACCAACATAAACAATAAACATCACAGGGTTACGCCATTGTGCTTGAGGTGTGCATTTTTTTATTGCATCAAAGAAAGCCGATATCACGGTTTTTCTGTCAAATAGTTGGGTTGTTTTCATGATACGTTTCCTTATTTCGCCCAAAACAGCTGTAAGTGTTCTGCAATAGGGCCAAGTGCTAATGCCGGAACAAAAGTCAACGCGCCGATCATTAATACTGTGAGGATCAATAACAAAATAAATAGCGGTGAAGTGGTAGAGAGTGTTGCCAAACTTTCTGGCTGACGCTTTTTCACGGCTAAACTACCTGCAATAGCTAAAACAGGTAACATGACACCAAAGCGACCAATCAACATGGAAAGTCCTAATAATAAATTATAGAAGGGTGAGTTGGCGTTAAGCCCTGCAAAAGCACTACCATTATTATTAGCCGCAGAAGTAAAGGCATATAACACTTCACTAAAACCATGAGGTCCTGGATTCAAAATGGCTTCACGACCAATATCGGTAAATAAGGCGAGGGTTGTACCTAATAAAATAACGGCGGGAGAAATTAAAATAGCAACGGCTACCCATTTCATTTCGGCAACACCTATCTTTTTACCCAGATATTCAGGTGCTCGACCAACCATTAATCCAGCGATAAACACAGCTAATAATACATAGAGGATCATGCCGTAAAACCCTGATCCTACACCACCAAATACCACTTCTCCTGTTTGCATTAACCACATTGGCACCATGCCACCTAAAGCCGTTAATGAGTCATGCATGGCATTAACTGCGCCACAAGATGCTGCTGTTGTGACGGCAACAAAAATAGCACTACCTATTATGCCAAAGCGTGTTTCTTTGCCTTCCATATTCAGCGAGCTATCTGTACCTGCAAAGATAAATTCTGGGTTTCCTTGCCATTCAGCCCACGTGATAACAGTAACAGCAACAATAAAAATTAGTGTCATAGTCCAAAGCAACGTATGACCTTGGCGTTGCGTTCCACTTAAACGGCCAAAGGCAAAACATAAGGCGGTAGGAATAAGAAATATGGCAAGTATCTGCAAAAAGTTACTTAATGATGTTGGATTTTCATAAGGATGGGCAGAGTTTGCCGCAAAATAGCCACCACCATTTGTACCCAATAGTTTTATCGCTTCTTGAGATGCCACAGGTCCCATTGGCAACCATTGTTGTTGCCCATCAAGGCCTTGGCTTAATACTGCTGGGTGAAAGTTTTGTATGACGCCTTGGCTGACGAATAACAGAGACCAAATAATTGATAAAGGGAGTAGCACATATAATGTAATGCGTCCGATATCAACCCAAGCATTGCCTAATGAAGTACAAGATGACTGTGTTAGCGCTCGAATTAAAACAAAAGCGACAGCTATGCCTGTTGTTGCAGATAAGAAGTTTTGTACTGCAAGCCCTGTCATTTGACTTAAATAACTCACTGCGGTTTCTCCGCTGTAAGCTTGCCAATTAGTATTAGTAATAAAACTAACTGTGGTATTTAACGCTAAATCCCAACTCATATTAGGAGCAAATTGAGGATTTAAAGGTAAATAGCCTTGGTTAAGTAATATGACAAATAATAGAATTGCACCCATTAAATTAAAAATAAGTAGGGCAAACATATAGTGATACCAGCTCATTGGCTGGATGGTTTTTCCTGCTGGCTTAAAACCACAACAACGCCAAATAACATGTTCAGTTTGGGTGATCCAATGAGGTAAATCACCTTCGATAAGGCGAGCTAAATAATGTCCAAGCATTTTCCCTATCACAAATAATGTGACCAGAAAAACAGCAAGATATATCAACATCGTTGTTGCCATTTTTAAAATGCCTCTGCGTTAAATAACACATAGATAAGATAAGCAGTGAGCAAAACAACTAACGTCACAGCACCGAATATCAACATCAGAACTATCCTTCATCTATTTAGATTCAGTAAGCGTACTTAAAGGTCTGTAAAGATGTTGATAAAAGAGACTGGGGAAGTGTAAAAAAAGTATAAAAATGACTTGATAGGCAGTTAATTACCTATTGATTTGTTGAAATAATGTCATCGCTTTGTTAGATATAATTATAAGTTTAAATAGTATGCTAATTAAGTGAGCCAAAATTAGCATTTTCTAGGAGATATTGAATGAATACTCTCTATCTAAAGGCTAAATGGTTTTTATATTTCTCAAGCCTGTTAATAATTTCATTTATCTTTATGGTTAAAGTGATGGCTAATTCTGATAAAGCATATTTAGTTACATTGGCACAAGAAGGGAATTTATCTGAATTAAAGCGTCAGATAGAACAAGGTGCGAATATAGAACAGCGAGATCTAAAATTGCGCACCCCTTTAATGGCTGCCACACATGCTAACCAAATTGATGTTGCAAAATATCTTATTGAACAAGGTGCCGATGTTAATGCTCGTGATGCGATTCAAGATTCACCTTATCTTTATTCGGGAGCGAGAGGATTACAGGAGATCTTAGAATTAACTTTATCACATGGCGCTTCTCTTAAAAGTGTGAATCGTTATGGTGGAACAGCATTAATTCCAGCTTCTGAGCGAGGACATGTAAAAACGGTAAAAACATTAATTGATGCGGGTGTAGATGTTGATCATATTAATCGTTTAGGTTGGACAGCTTTAATTGAAGCCATTATCTTAGGTGATGGTAGCCAAAAATATGAAGATATTGTGACTTTACTTATAGAGGGTGGCGCTAATGTCAACCTTGCCGATGCTTCAGGTCAAACACCATTAACCTTAGCAAAGGATAAAGGTTATACAAACATCGTTAATATTCTTAAACAGGCGGGGGCAGAATAATGTTAGATAAACAGTTTATACAACAAGCCATTTCGCTTGCTCTGGATAATGTGAAAGTAGGGGGAAGACCATTTGGTGCTGTCATTGTGAATAATGGTCAAGTGATTGCAAGTGCGGTTAATCAGATAATAGAGACAAATGATCCTACTGCGCATGCTGAATTATTAGCATTACGGGAAGCAGGCAAGGTATTAGGACGGCCAAAGTTAGATGATTGTGTTGTTTATGCTAGTGGACAACCTTGCCCAATGTGTCTTGCGGCAATGCGTATGGCCGGGATTTCTAAGATTTTTTATGCTTATTCGGATGCAGATGCCAAGCCTTATGGATTATCGACTTCTACGATTGCTCAAGCATTAAGAAAGGCACCAGAACAACAAGATGGTCTGCAATTTATACAGATAAAAACCGAAGATGAAGCACACCCTACACTTTACCAAATTTGGTCAAAACAGTCTTAAATATTCATTTTATAAGTAAAAGCCCTAAAAGAATTGAATGTTACAGGGTCATTTTAACATTCACTTTTAGGGCTTTTTATTTTTGCTATCTATTTATTAATCAACAAAATAGCTGTTTTTCAGCAGGTTTAACATTTAACTGAGATTGCCAGTTTTTTAGTGTTAATGTCGTCAACATGGCTAAACCTTCATAATAAGGGAATGCACCTTGCAGAGATAACTTCTCTAAATAACGATAAGCCCATGGCAGTAAGTGTTCTGCTAATAACTCATTTAATTTTTCAGGGCGAGTTTCTGCAATCCATGCCACCATCATTATCATTAAACCAATATGATCTTCTGGCTCATTTTGAGTTAATGCAATATCAATACCATTTTCTAGCATCCATTCGCGTAAATCTAATGTTGAGTTACCAAATAATACATTTTCATGATCAAGGTAAACAGAGCCCCAAGGTGGTGCAGGCAGTGCGTAAGGACCGACAAATAAACGTTGATATGCCTGTGCTAACGTTTCTTCCTCTAATGTGGTTTGTGAAAGAAGGCTAGCAATACGTTGTTTTTCCTCATCACTGCCATAAGGCCATTCTTCAACCCACTTTTGACTAGACAGCAGTTCGACAATGTCACTTTTCTCAGTAGGTGCGTAATAAAATGCAGCGCCTAAAATACGGGCAGTGAGAGAAATATTAGTAATAAGTTGTTGTTCCATAATATTTTTATAATCCGCTTAGATTTATTGTCTTTACTATATGCGATTTTCTATCTAAACATAATGACGAAGATTAAAAAAGAGCGATACCGTAATATAAAAGAGAAACCGCTATAACAGATAAAAAGAACGTACTTTTTAACTATTACAGCGGTTTAGAAGGGTGAGAAATTAATTAACCAACTACTGCCATACCGACAGTCATATGTAAACCATAGAACACACCGCGTCCTATAAACTCACCAGCAAACACTAAAATAAAGCCCAATGCTAACAAAGCAACAGAAGGGTTGTTTTTACGTAACAGTGGGGCAATCCAGCAACTTAAGCCTAAGACTAAAGCCACTAATTTAATGCCCATTAGCGCACCATAGTTAGGGACTAAATCCACCGCTTTTTGCACAGAGGTTTGAATAGAACCTAATTCAAAACCTTGTGATATTGCCACAATAGCACTCACAATAATGGCGATAATACTGAGTAGTGGTAATGCACTAACGCAGTTTAGGTTAAAGCCTGCAATGCGCATTAAGAGCGCGGCTAAAATAGGACCAGCAATAAATGCGGTCAGCACAAAATTAAATGTGGTATAGCTGTTATACCACGTCGGAACAGTATCAATTTGGTATACACGAGAAATCGCCACAATAAATATGGCGGCTAATACCATAACCAGTGCGACCCATAATTTGCCTAATGCAGCAGGCATTTTATTAAGTACAGCCAGTAACCAGTAAATTCCCCCCAGTGCAAAGAAAATTGAACCGCTGGCGATTTCATTACTTAATGATGAGTGTCCAAAACGAAGTAATGAGTTAAATGCACGTAATGGAGTTCCCATATGCATCATGGATAATAAAAAGCCAATTCCCATTAATGCCCAGAGTCCAAACATGCTGTAATGCACTTTTCGGTTCATTTCGGCGGAGAGCTTACCCGAAAGAATAGCGCATCCCATAATAATAAAGGCGCCAGCAACGCTTTGACCGATAACGGTAAAAAACATTAGTGGCCATTCATGCAATCCCACCATCTTACACCTCCTCTGGGTTTGCCAGATGACCAGTGGTATCACCCACAGGACGGCTATTGGCATTTAATTTAAGGACAATATTTGGCTTGGTGTATTTTGCTGAAGGAAGTGGTGCAATTTCAGCTAAATCACCATATTTAGCGCGTAACTCTTCAATCGGTGCCATATCCAATGCACGCAGTGGGCAAGATTCGACACAAATCGGTTTTTTACCTTCAGCTACACGTTCATAGCAACCATCACATTTGGTCATATGACCTTTGACTTCATCAAATTGTGGAGCACCGTAAGGGCAAGCCATATGACAATAACGACAACCGATACAAATATCTTCATTAACAACGACAAAGCCGTCTTCGCGCTTATGCATTGCACCACTTGGGCAAACTTTGGCACAAGCCGGATCATCACAATGGTTACATGAAATGGATAAGTAATAAGCAAAAACGTTCTGTGTATAAACACCATCTTGCTCTGTCCAATCACCACCAGCATATTCATAGATACGGCGGAAATTGACTTCAGGGGATAAATTTTTAAAATCCTTGCACGCCAGTTCACAGGTTTTGCAGCCGGTGCAACGACTTGAATCAATATAAAAACCATATTGCGTTGACATAACCAGACTCCTTACGCCTTGACGACTTCAACAAGATTACTGTGAGAAGGATTGCCCTTAGCGAGAGGTGAAGGGCGTTGTGTCGTTAACACGTTAATGCTACCAGCATGATCGATACGGTTACTATCTGGGTTATACCAAGCACCTTCACTTAAACCGACTACGCCCGGTAAAATACGAGGGGTAACTTTCGCATTGATCCGAACTTCACCACGATCGTTATAAATACGCACTAAATCACCGTGTTTAATACCACGTTTGGATGCATCCACAGGGTTGATCCATATTTCTTGAGGGCAAGCCGCTTTTAAGACATCAACGTTGCCATAAGTTGAGTGGGTGCGTGATTTATAGTGGAATCCTGTCATTTGTAATGGATATTTTTCCATAGCCGGATCGCCATAGCTTTCAAAGCCAGCGGAGTAGATAGGCAGTGGATCAATCACATCGTCAGACGCGAGCTCCCATGTCGCTTTAATCTCAGCAAGTTGAGAAGAATAGATCTCAATTTTACCTGATGGTGTTGTTAATGGGTTGTTTGCAGGATCTTCACGGAATTTGCGATAAGCAACGTGATGACCTTCAGGGTCACGTTTTTTGAAGATACCTTGAGCACGGAATTCCTCAAAAGTCGGTAGTTCAGGTAAGTTTTGACGAGATTGTTCGTAAAGATGGCGTAGCCACTCTTCTTGAGTACGGTTTTCAGTGAATTTTTCACCCACCCCCATACGTTTTGCAATTTCGCTTGTCATTTCATAGATATTACGGCTTTCAAAGCGAGGTTTGATTGCCTGATCAGCGAAAATAACATATGACATATTACCTGCTGATGCATCCATACAGAAGTCCATCTGTTCCGATGCTGTGCAATCAGGAAGTAGAATATCGGCATATTTAGCTGATGCAGTCATATGATTATCGATCACCACAATCATTTCGCATTTTTTATCGTCTTGTAAAATGTCATGAGTGCGATTGATTTCAGAGTGTTGGTTTACTAGGCAGTTACCTGCATAGTTCCATACCATTTTGATTGGTACGTCAAGCTTGTCTTTACCTCGAACACCATCACGGGTTGCTGTCATTTCTGGGCCACGCAAAATGGCATCCGTCCACATAAACATAGAAATGCTGGTGGTCACTGGGTTAGTTAGAGTCGGCATACGAACAAAAGGAATACTGTAAGAACCTTCACGAGCGCCAGTATTACCGCCGTTAATTCCCACATTCCCCGTTAAAATAGAGAGCATTGCGATAGCACGAGAAGTAAGCTCACCGTTAGAACGACGTTGAGGCCCCCAGCCTTGTGTAATATAAGCAGGTTTCGCTGTTGCGATTTCACGGGCTAATTTAACAATGCGTGAAGCAGGAATACCCGTGATCTGCGCTGCCCATTCAGGCGTTTTTGGCTGACCATCTGCACCATTACCTAAAATATAGGCTTTATAGTGGCCATTTTTTGGCGCACCTTCTGGCATAGTCGTTTCATCATAACCAACACAATATTTATCTAAGAAAGGCTTATCAACTAAGTCTTCTTTGATCATGACATAAGCTAATGCATTAACTAATGCAGCATCTGTTCCGGGACGAATAGGGATCCATTCATCTTCACGACCCGCACCGGTATCCGTATAACGAGGATCGATGATAATCATTCTTGCATCAGATTTTTCACGTGCTTGTTCAACGTAATAGGTAACACCGCCACCACTCATACGTGTTTCACCTGGATTATTACCGAACATCACGACAAGTTTGGTGTTTTCAATATCTGAAGGGCTATTACCATCAGCCCAACCACCATAGGTATAATTTAAACCCGCTGCGATTTGTGCCGTACTGTAATCACCATAATGATTAAGATAACCGCCACAACAATTCATTAAACGTGCAATTAGCGTTGCACCTGGTGGCCAAGACTTTGTCATGGTGCCACCTAAAGTTCCTGTACCGTAGTTTAGATAAATAGATTCATTACCATAATCTTTGATTAAACGTTTCATGGTATCTGAAATAGTATCAAACGCTTCATCCCATGAAATACGTTCAAACTTGCCTTCACCGCGTTTACCTACACGTTTCATTGGGTAACGTAAACGATCTGGGTTATAAACACGGCGACGCATAGAGCGACCACGTAAACAGGCACGAACTTGGTGTAATTCTTCGTAGACATCATTGCCTGTATTGTCAGTTTCTACATATTTAATTTCGCCATCAACTACATGCATACGTAATGGGCAGCGACTACCACAGTTTACTGTGCAGGCACTCCATACCACTTTTTCGCTGTTTGGTGTTGATTGTGTTTCTGAGGCAACGGCTTGATGAAAGGGAAGGGATAAACCACCCGCAGTTATTGCTAAACCACCCGCTGCACCTGTTTTTACAAAACGACGGCGAGATAAGGGAGTGGAAAGTAACGCCATCTCTTTGATGTTTTTCATACATTACTCACTTGATTATTTACATTTTAAGAAGAAACAGAAGCCAACAAGCTTATAAAGAAATAATTATTGTTATTGTTGTTAAAAAATAACTACTTTAACGTAGGCAATAAAACCCAACTGTTAATGTGGATACTACGTATTTCCTAAAAGTCGTAGTTGCTTTACATCAAAGAAAAGTGATTTATTACAAGAGTTACTAGTTTTTAAAGGTTACTTTAAGTTTTTGTATTAGCTAAATTTAATCATTTGATTAACATCTTTGTATAAATAAATATATATCGATTAATTAAGTATTTTGATGTTATCAGTAACATTTTTTAAGCCTGCTTATTCATTTCTATCTATATGATTTTGTTAGTTCAATAGTCACTTTTATTAATGCTCAACAGTCGTTTTTAGCGAAAAACGCCGTAAACCCTCGCCCAATGCGGGTGGGGATATAAGGCGAAAAGCCCGCAGGGCTTTAAAGATCAATCAGACGTTGACTGACTCTGAACGTAGGCTCTGAGCGTTTCAATCGTTGCCCCTCCGGTGCTACAGACAAAGTACGATCTCGACCA
>NZ_JASVWV010000049.1:0-1384 GCF_030286765.1 Proteus faecis | reverse complement strand
CGACTTTTAGTGATTAATCAAATATCAGCCAGTCTATGTATACTCATGAGCCTGATGACATCCCACCGGAAATGACTTCGGATAACACAATGGATGCGAGGGTGAGGAAAACCAGTATAAATATATAATCTTTTTTCGTCTCTGACCGGGCAGGATTCGCTTGTCATAAAACAGATCACTTCTGATACTAACAGCTTATCCGTGAACTTTCCGGATACACAAACAATATAAACAGAAGCACCCCGGTATTTTTGCCACAGAAATTTTACCCGGATTATAACAAATTTAACTATGAACCATTTAACAAATCGTAAACAGGATATTGTCTAACTCGTTGTTGAGTATACTAATGATATAGAAAACCATGTTACACAAAATAAACGATGGAATACATTAACGTATTAATCATTTATTCACTTTACATAAATGCTAACGTATGATGACGGATAAAGAAGAGAAAATAATAATACCTGATTAAAACAAACCTTAATATCACTTACTAACTTAAATAAAGAGTTTTCAAAACAAGCTTAGCTCTGAATTAGCTCATTGACAAAAATAAAAAACTTAACACACCGGTATAAAATAATATAATGAACAAATATCATCAGTATGATGACCAGAAGAATAAAACATCTCAATATCAAATCCCAATCGTCTTTTAAGATTTAATCTGGGTAATTCCCTTGTGTATATAACATTAGATAAAATAACATACTCCGCCCAACTCCCGACAAATGAAAACATATAATACTTTGAACCTTTTTCATTTAAAATAAAACCATCCCCATTTATCTGCTTTATAACATAGTTCACCTTTATTTTATTTTTTGTTTTTTCATCCGCACAAAAATCATAAGAAACACTCAAATAATCACTTGATGCTTTTACCATACTCTTAATATGATTAATTTGACTTTTATTTTTAAAAGCAAGACCTTCAACACTATAATTAGATTTAAACTCAAAAGGAATAGTGATATAAAATGATTTACTTTCACCGAATTTATTGCCTGTGTAATATTCAGAGCATAAAGAAACAGGTTTATGTTTTATATCTTTAAAATTCAAAAACCGGTGCTGAGGAAAATAATATCTGAAATCCCAAAAATCACGTTTCCTGAATAAATTAGGCGTAACCCTGAAATACCGTTTAAATGCTCGCGAAAAACTTTGCTGAGAATTAAATGAATAAATAGTTGATATTTCAAAAACAGAAAGATTTGTTAAGCGAAGTAATACGGAGGATAAGGACAGTTTTCTTGCCAGAATATACTTAGCAATACTTAATTTTGTTTTTTCTAAAAAGATATCCTGAAAGTATCTTTGACTATACCCTGATTTTTTAACAACATCAGTCTGAGAGATAGGCATATTTATATTA
>NZ_JASVWV010000048.1:0-1395 GCF_030286765.1 Proteus faecis | reverse complement strand
CGACTTTTAGTGATTAATCAAATATCAGCCAGTCTATGTATACTCATGAGCCTGATGACATCCCACCGGAAATGACTTCGGATAACACAATGGATGCGAGGGTGAGGAAAACCAGTATAAATATATATAATCTTTTTTCATCTCTGACCGGGCAGGATTCGCTTGTCATAAAACAGATCACTTCTGATACTAACAGCTTATCCGTGAACTTTCCGGATACACAAACAATATAAACAGAAGCACCCCGGTATTCTTGCCACAAAAATTTTACCCGGATTATAACAAATTTAACTATGAACCATTTAACAAATCGTAAACAGGATATTGTCTAACTCGTTGTTGAGTATACTAATGATATAGAAAACCATGTTACACAAAATAAATGATGGAATACATTAACGTATTAATCATTTATTCACTTTACATAAATGCTAACGTATGATGACGGATAAAGAAGAGAAAATCATAATACCTGATTAAAACAAACCTTAATATTACTAATATCACTTGCTAACTGAAAAAAAGAACTTTCAAAACAAGCTTAGCTCTGAATTAGCTCATTGACAAAAATAAAAAACTTAACACACCGGTATAAAATAATATAATAAACAAATATCATCAGTATGATGACCAGAAGAATAAAATATCTCAATATCAAATCCTAATCGTCTTTTAAGATTTAATCTGGGTAATTCCCTTGTGTATATAACATTAGATAAAATAGCATACTCCGACCAACTCCCGACAAATGAAAACATATAATACTTTGAACCTTTTTCATTTAAAATAAAACCATCCCCATTTATCTGCTTTATAACATAGTTCACCTTTATTTTATTTTTTGTTTTTTCATCCGCACAAAAATCATAAGAAACACTCAAATAATCACTTGATGCTTTTACCATACCCTTAATATGATTAATTTGACTTTTATTTTTAAAAGCAAGACCTTCAACACTATAATTAGATTTAAACTCAAAAGGAATAGTGATATAAAATGATTTACTTTCACCGAGTTTATTGTCTGTGTAACATTCAGAATATAAAGAAACAGGTCTGTGTTTTATATCTTTAAAATTCAAAAACCGATGCTGAGGAAAATAATATCTGAAATCCCAAAAATCACGTTTCCTGAATAAATTCGGTGTAATTTTAAAATACCGTTTAAATGCACGAGAAAAATTTTGTTGTGAGTTAAAAGAATAAATAGTTGATATCTCAAAAACAGATAGATTTGTTAAGCGAAGTAATACGGAGGATAAGGACAATTTTCTTGCCAGAATATACTTAGCAATACTTAATTTTGTTTTTTCTAAAAAGATATCCTGAAAGTATCTTTGACTATACCCTGATTTTTTAACAACATCAGTCTGAGAGATAGGCATATTTATATTA
>NZ_JASVWV010000046.1:0-1839 GCF_030286765.1 Proteus faecis | reverse complement strand
AGTATCAGATAAGACGTCCGGCATTAAACCTGATAATTCAAGTGCATATTTCATATCCTCAGATAACGGAAGAGACGTATCTGAGACCGTTTTTTCATCGGCAGAATCAGGTGTCTCCGGAGCAACCACGCCTTCCGCTTCTGCGTCTGCCATCGGCGGTATATCGCAGTAAATTCCGTTCTCTGTTTTTTCTGAAGTAACAGACTCCGAAGGTAATACCGATGTTACAGGGGGAGTTTCAGGTTGTGGCTTTTGCGCCAATTCAGCAGGCGCCAATGACACGATACTACTCTCCGGCAGTCCTTATGGCACTGAAGACGAAGCATCAGGCACAGACACAACGGGAGAACATGCCGGCAGTGTACCGGCGGGAAATGCAGCCAGTGCCTCATTCAGCACGCGCTGTAAATCATTATCACCGTTTACCTGCCCGGTCACCACGTCAGACAACGCCTGAAGCACCTTTGGTGTCCCCGACAACCAGTGAATAACCTTCTCCGGTAATAGTCTGAAAGCCATCATGGCCCCTGTTGTCCGGCGAAAATGAGCTATATCCGGAACCGGCTCATGAAAGCGAAAACGATACGGCTCTGATGGCGGACTGATCCCCGGCTGCCACGGTGACAGACTGTTCAGTTGCCCCTCAAACTGTGCGGTTAACGGCAACCAGTAAAACAGCCCGGTATAAAACACGCACACATTCCAGGCACTGAACTGACGGCTCTGCTCTTCCGACGGTAGTCCCCGGGGCAGCATCTCTTTCTGGGACATCCGCATACACCAGGCCGTCGTATTCAGCGTTAAATCCAGCAAGCCCCCTTCTCCGGCATATTTCCCGGTTTTTGATGCCGGCACACACTGAAGGCGCTCTGCCAGCGTCTGCAAAGGAGACAGGCAAAGTGCCCGGTACTGGTTATCCGGTAACGCCACCACCCGGCTGATTTGCTGTAACCAGTTTTGTCGCTGTGGTGTGGCCAGCAATATGTCAGCCGGCTTCGGTAAATAAAAACCGTCACTGTCACGGATAAATAATGCTTTTTCCTGCGTGTTTCCCGGGGAAACAGGTAATATTTTCTCTTCCGCTTTCCGGGAAAGCGATTTACGAAACCACGGTAACATCGGTGTTATGCCTCTTAAATCCAGCTAAAAAGATAACAACGCAATACCCAATAAAACATAAATTATTTTAATACCAGAATAAGTAAAAATAATAAATGCACTTTATTTTCATTACGTTAACTCTCCCACAAAAATCATTCCGGCAACAAAACATGAGATTGCATTAACAACGTATTCATTTTTTTGTCCCTGCCTGTTTCTGCTGCCAGGTTTGAATTGCCTTTTCATACGCATCCGCATTCACATGCTCCCGGGTCACCCCGCATTGCAGAATATTTTCCCGCCCTGACCAGAAGCCCGTATCTCTGTTTCTTTCCACTAACTGACATTCTGTCAGGTAATAACCTCCCCGTTCAGCCAGATTCTGTTCATTCCGGGCCATGAACTGACTCAGATATGGCCAGCTGAAATAACCGACAGCACATAAAAACCCCGGACTCACCACTAACGGAAACATCCAAAACGTTACCCACGCCCACACACGTTGCCCTGATTTATATCTCATCACACACTCCCTCCTCTCATTCAATGACGGCATCACGATAGCAACGCGGGGATAAAACAAAAGCCGAAATTAGTTTTCCGAAAAAAATAAAAAACCCGGTATCACTACCGGGTTTTCAGTCAATTGAATCGATACGGAAGCCTCACCCTCCGTAATGTGGTAATGAATCAAGAATATAGTCCGGTCCCGTCACATCCCGGAAACCGTCCTCATTC
>NZ_JASVWV010000045.1:0-1949 GCF_030286765.1 Proteus faecis | reverse complement strand
AGAGTCCTGTAATGCTCTTCTTCACTGCCTTCTTTCTTTTTTTAACGACTTGTGTGACGCCCTGCGTTTTTCCCGGTAATGGTACACTCCCTTTACAATCCGGATAATGCTGACAACTCCAGAAACGTCCTTTACTGCTTTCCCGTAATACCATCTTCCCCTGACACACCGGGCAGGATGGCATCGGTGGCAGATCCAGCGCCAGCGGCATTTCCCCGCCTTTTTTAATGAGATGAGACAGCCAGCTGATTTGCTTTTGCATAAACACATCCAGAGACAGGTGTCCCAGAGCCACCTGTTCGAGTGATTGTTCCCATAACGCTGTCATACCCGGATCCGTACAGGCTGCCGGCAGGGCATCAATCAGCTGACAACCGGTGTCTGTCGCCCGGAGTGTTTTTTTCTGTCTGACAATCAATTTCCTGTTTTCCAGCGTGGTGATGATCCCTGCCCGGGTTGCTTCTGTTCCCAGCCCCGCATTCTCTTTCAGGACTTTTTTTAATGTCGGATCAGTAATAAAAGATGACGCATTTTTCATGGCTGCAATCAATGTGCCATCCGTATACGGTTTCGGCGGCGAGGTCGCCAGTTGTACAACCTTTGCCTCCGCTATTGCACAGACTCCTCCTTCATGAAGAGGCGGCAATGTTTCCGTTCCGGTTTCCAGCCCGTTTTCTGTCTCTTCCTTTACTGACGGATCGTCTTCATGTTTCACAAATAATACAGACCAGCCCTTCACCCTTTCGACTTTTCCTTTGGCAACAAATTGTTGTCCGCCGATATCTAAAAACACCTCCGTCGCATCCCATTCCTGATCCGGCAAAAACTGCGCCAGATAATGGGTACGGATAAGTTTGTAGACATTCAGTTCAGCCTCATTCATGGCATTCAAATCCGGTGTATGCCGGGTCGGAATAATCGCATGGTGAGCCGTAATTTTTGCATCATTCCAGACCCGTGAAATACGCGCCGGCTGCAATTGCGCCAGCACATACTGTAAGGCCGGATCACTTTGTGACAAGGCATTTAAAACAACCGGTATATCGGCACGCATCGACACCGGCAGATATCCGCAATCCGTCCGGGGATACGTGGTGGCTTTATGTTTTTCATACAGACTTTGCGCGATTTCAAGCACTTTATCAGCGGAATATCCCCAACGCTTTGAGGCAGCCTGCTGAAGTGTCCCGAGATCAAACGGCAGCGGCGGCAATGCTTTTCCTTTCGTTTCATTTACCGTACATACCGTCGCCTTGCCTGCCTGCCGGCACAGTTGTTCCACCGCCTGAGCCGCCTGAACATTAATACAACGATGCTCATCATCACAATATTGCACAGCAGGTCGCCAGTGAGCCTGAAAAACAATCCCCTGATGCTGTAAAGACGCGGTTACCCGCCAGAACGGTTTGGAAACAAAGTGCGTGATTTCTCTTTCCCGCCGGACAATCAGGGCCAGTGTGGGAGTCTGGACACGTCCGACCGACAATATCCCGCCAAAACCCAGTTCCCGGGCTTTGAGGGTAAATAAACGCGTCATATTCATGCCGATAAGCCAGTCCGCTCTTGCACGTCCCAATCCCGCAGAATATAAGGAGGCTGTTTTCTCGCCGGGTAACAGGTTATTTAAGGCCTGCCTGATACTCGCCTCATCCAGCGCTGACAGCCATAAACGTTGTATCTTTTTCCTGTAATGACAGGCCTCCAGTAATTCACGGGCAATCACCTCCCCTTCCCTGTCTGCATCCGTGGCAATCACCACCTCCGTCGCCTGACTGAGTAACTGTTTTATGGTCCGAAACAACGAAACTGCATCTTTTTTAACCACCATTTTCCACTGTTCAGGAATAACGGGTAAGGCACTTTGTCGCCAGGGCGCGGCAAACTGCGCACCATAAGCTTCCGGTTCAGCCTGTTCCAGCAGATGACCTCTTGCCCAGGCGACCTGAACA
>NZ_JASVWV010000044.1:0-2321 GCF_030286765.1 Proteus faecis | reverse complement strand
AATTTAGCTAAGTCTGGTTAGGTTGGGTTTCTTTCGACGGTGCAATCCAAGAAATCCCTAGTCCGTTGATTGGTGCTCTTATCAGGTACGCACTGTAATCTTTCGATACCGCAGCGTGATTCGGAGGCAGAGCCGGAATTTCGTGTTCCGGTACGTTTTACTACCACAATTTGCCTGTTTATCCTTTCGGAGACCGGGCTAAGTCCGAGTCAATCAAGTGGTGCATTTGAGTTAATGTCGTTGAATGGTTTTAAGGAAGTAGTGACAAGCTAGCTTCCCATTGCTAAGATTGGATTACCACATCGAAATCGTAGCAATGAATGCACCGATTTAGAGTACCAGAGCCCCATGACCCTGTCACGGGGCTTTGTTACATCTGAAGCCTGATAATCCTCACAAATTGAATCCGCAACGCTCGCCGCAAGATGAAAATTTATTTTTCATCGAGGAAGCGTCATATCGTCAGACCTAAATAAAATCAACGTACTCACATTACGGTAATGTCACTACAAAATGCTTTGATTCTGCTTTGTAAGTGCTTTGGTAATGCTTTGTTTTTGTAATATGTGCTTTGGAAATGCTTTGTTTTTGCTTTGAAAGTGCTTTGTTTAATTATCGAATATCCAATACGAAAAAAATTACAGGCACGACAGCGATGTATACAAATCGCGTGCTTAGGGAATAAATTCCCTAATACCCTTTTTCAATCTCTACGAGCTATTTCTAACCATGCAGGATAGGGATAGCGAGCCCAAATGTAGCCACATGTGATTCTATCCCTCCTGAACTTGCAGTTGGCTGTTGAAACAAAAATGAGTCTGACCTCGATTTTTTAGGTTTCCGATCATCATTAAAAATACTACCGCCCTCGCTTTACTCGGTTGGTCAAATCGCCGAACACCACAAAACTAGTTTGTGCTTTTCGGCGATTTCAGAACGATTTTTCCGCCTACCTTGATGGTGTTAAAAATGAACCAGAACGGCACGAAAACCGTTCTAAACTTTCAGCGTAGATTTGGGTGTTTTATAGGGGGATTGTGTCTTAAAATCGTTTTGAGGGGCTTTAATGGGGATAAACGGGCGGTTTTCGCTAACTAACTCGCCCGTTTAACATAAAAGGGATTATAGGAACGTATTTAGATGGTTTTCTCGTCACCTTTGTATGCCCATCCCTGTTTTTTTGCTGCTTCTGTTAGTTTTATTATGGCTTCAATATCTGGGATACGAGCTTGGCCTCTGGCTGCTTGTAATTTTCCCTCTGGATTTTTCCAAATAAAACGAAAGCCTTTGTCGTTATTTTCAGGTTTGCCATCTTCGTAATCATATAAACACCATTGAAAGCAGAGTGTCCATTCACCGTATTTCTGTTCAACGGAATCTATAACGTGAACGCGAGCCATTATTTTATTCCTCTGGTTGATTTACTTAACTGTACTTAACTGTACTTAACTGTTGTGTTTCCGTAAACTGTTATTATCATCTTGTTTTTTTAAGTATTTGATAAATAGTATTAATAATAACAATAATTGAGGGTTTTAATATGAATATTAATGATATGGCTGATGACTTATGGGGTGCATTGATTTCAGGGGTACTGAAAAGTTTTTGTAGTGGAGGTTTTCCATCAGCACCGGTGATTCAGGTGAATTTTTGGGACCAGTATCGAACGCGTCACTCCATAACTGATCTTGATGGAATGCTAATTTACGAGGTGTTAGATGAATTGGTTAGGAGAGGATGGATCAGAGTAAGTGGTAGTTGGTTTGATTTTAATTAAAGTTATTGATTTTTAACTGTTTTTGTGATAAAATTAACGGCACTGGCGAAGTCGAGTGATTCGACAGATTCCAAAGGCAATCTTCGATACCACTCGACTTCGCCAGTTATCAACTAAGTGTTTGATTTTTAATGTAAATTTAAAAATACCTTTCATTTATTACCTCTATGCTGTTTTGATAATTACGTTTCTCCTACTTGAGGAGGATGTGTCGCTAAGGTCGTTTGTTTACCACCTTATGGACTTGTTTATTATATCAGAAATAGTTGACAAAATTAAGCGTAAATAGCTAAAAAACAAGAAAAAAATGCCTAATGCCCCAGTGTGGTACTAATCAAAACGGAGCGAAGCGACATCATCTTCCTGTCTTTGCTTTTCTCCATGATCAGTTACTGGGTCATGGTTTCTTAGCGGATTAATTTAGCTAAGTCTGGTTAGGTTGGGTTTCTTTCGACGGTGCAATCCAAGAAATCCCTAGTCCGTTGATTGGTGCTCTTATCAGGTACGCACTGTAATCTTTCGATACCGCAGCGTGATTCGGAGG
>NZ_JASVWV010000043.1:0-2444 GCF_030286765.1 Proteus faecis | reverse complement strand
CTCCGTATCCGGTCGTAATACTTTATTGTAAAAGTAATTACTCAGCATTTGCTCCCAGACATCTACTTTTCGTTTATGCTCATCAGGACTGTGATTATCATTCATAAATGCTCCCTGTTTTCTAACTGCTGACAATTCGAATAAACAATGATTCTTCAGGCATATTCATGCCAAAAATCTGACTTCCTTTAATCATGTAACCATTAATTTTTTTATGGGATAACGTAATTAATGTTTTGTTATCACTCAGCGGATTCAGTTTTTCACCATAAATCCGTGCTCTGAAATGCCCCGATTGCCGGGTATCGCGACGAATGATCCGGTGAAGTTTAAGTGATTCAAAAGAAGAAATAATATGGCCGATATCATCCGGATTTTTACCCGTCTCCTGTATGTACTGATAAAAAATAGCCGGACTCTGGCAAAACAAATACTCCATGACACAGTGAACCTTCGCATCCGGCGTATTTATTGCCATTTTTCCGCCCAATAATCCGGACTCAAACCACCCCCAGAAAGCTTCGCCTTCATTTTTTGTACTCAGGCAGTTTTTGAACTGTTCATCCTTCTCATTACTATTGCCCGTCTGAGTATCAGATAAGACGTCCGGCATTAAACCTGATAATTCAAGTGCATATTTCATATCCTCAGATAACGGAAGAGACGTATCTGAGACCGTTTTTTCATCGGCAGAATCAGGTGTCTCCGGAGCAACCGCACCTTCCGCTTCTGCTACTACCATTAGCGGTATATCGCAGTGAATTCCGTTCTCTGTTTTTTCTGAAGTAACAGACTCCGGAGGCAATACCGATGTTACAGGGAGGGGGGCAGGTTGTGGCTTTTGCGCCAATTCAGCGGGTGCTGATGACGCGATATCATTCTCCGGCTGTCCTGATAGCACTGAAGACGAAGCATCAGGCGCTGACACAGAAACAACGGAAGAAAGTGCCGGCAATGCACCGGCGGGGAACGCAGCCAGAGCCTCATTCAGCACACGCTGTAAATCATTATCACCGTTTACCTGCCCGGTCACCACGTCAGACAACGCCTGAAGCGCCTTTGGTGTACCCGACAACCAGTGAATAACCTTCTCCGGTAATAGCCGGAAAGCCATCATGGCCCCTGTTGTCCGGCGAAAATGCGTGATATCCGGCACCGGCTCATGAAAGCGAAAACGATACGGCTCTGATGGCGGACTGATCCCCGGCTGCCACGGTGACAGACTGTTCAGTTGCCCCTCAAACTGTGCGGTTAACGGCAACCAGTAAAACAGCCCGGTATAAAACACGCACACATTCCAGGCACTGAACTGCCGGCTCTGCTCTTCCGACGGAAGCCCCCGGGGCAGCATCTCTTTCTGGGACATCCGCATACACCAGGCCGTCGTATTCAGCGTTAAATCCAGCAGGCCCCCTTCGCCGGCATATTTCCCGGTTTTTGATGCCGGCACACACTGAAGTCGTTCTGCCAGCGTCTGCAAAGGAGACAGGCAAAGTGCCCGGTACTGGTTATCCGGTAACGCCACCACCCGGCTGATTTGCTGTAACCAGTTTTGTCGCTGTGGTGTGGCCAGCAATATGTCAACCGACTGCGGTAAATAAAAGCCGTCACTGTCACGGATAAATAATACTTTTTCCTGCGTGTTTCCCGGGGAAACAGGTAATGTTTTCTCTTCCGCTTTCCGGGAAAGCGATTTACGAAACCACGGTAACATCGGTGTTACTGCCTCTATAATTCGGTAAAAAAACAACAACGCAACATTAAATAAAACATAAATTATTTTAATATCAGGATAAGAACAAATAATAAATACACTTTATTTTCATTGCGTTAACTCATCCACAAAAATAATTCCGGCAACAAAACATGAGATTGCATTAACAACGCATTCATTTTTTGTCCCTGCCTGTTTCTGCTGCCAGGCACGGATTGCCTTTTCATACGCATCCGCATTCACATGCTCCCGGGTCACCCCGCATTGCAGAATATTTTCCCGCTCTGACCAGAAGCCCGTATCTCTGTTTCTTTCCA
Source organism: Proteus faecis (assembly GCF_030286765.1). Lineage (NCBI taxonomy): Bacteria > Pseudomonadati > Pseudomonadota > Gammaproteobacteria > Enterobacterales > Morganellaceae > Proteus > Proteus faecis. The sequence goes on along the minus strand of NZ_JASVWV010000043.1, from coordinate 413 downwards.
CCAACTGACATTCTGTCAGATAATAACGCCCCTGCTCAGCCTGATGCCGGCTATCCTGTTCAGCCCATATCAGAAAAGCCCCCACAATCAGAATCAACGGCAACAAAATGGTGGCTGTCGTAAAAAACGGATACAGGATTTCATTCTTCAAAAACGTTACCCACTCCCATACCCCTGCCCCTGATTCACATTTCATCACGTTCCCCCCGCCTCTCATTCAATGACGGCATCACGATAGCAACGCGGGGATAAAACAAAAGCCGAAATTAGTTTTCCGAAAAAAATAAAAAAACCCGGTATCACTACCGGGTTTTCAGTCAATTGAATCGATACGGAAGCCTCACCCTCCGTAATGTGGTAATGAATCAAGAATATAGTCCGGTCCCGTCACATCCCGGAAACCGTCCTCATTC
>NZ_JASVWV010000042.1:0-2617 GCF_030286765.1 Proteus faecis | reverse complement strand
GAAAGCGGCTCACGGGCTAAACCGGCATTCTCTGCCGGTGTACTGCGGTGTACGGTTTTGTCAGCCGTTTTTTCAGCAGAAACCGCCTGCGCTTTCCGGCGTGAACGGAATAATGAAAGCCCCATCACAAGCCCTCCACACGCTCACCCGGCAGGGCATACTGCACCTGATGGTAAAACGGAAACACCGTACTGTATCCCGGCACCGGCAGATTACCGGCCGAGAGGTGCGGGAACACATACATCACCATGTCCGGGTTCGGCAGACGCGGAAACTGCTGATGGATCTCACTGCTTTGTGTCCGGGTATACGCGGTGTTCGCCTGCTGACGGTGTGCAGCTTCATCATTCGTCAGCCCGCGTCGCAGGACGCTGCGGGCAGTCTCCGTCACCGTCCGGTTGTCCGCACTGTCCTGGTCAGCCTGTCTGCCTGACCAGATGGCCATCATGTCGCTGTTTCCCGCCGGCAGCAGTTCCTCTTTGGAGGTGGCACAGCCGGCCAGTAAAAACACCAGTGCGCACAGCACACTGCCTTTCATCAGTCTCATAGTATGATCCCTCCCGCTCCCTTCAGAACCGCCCCCCGGCAGTTCAGCCGGGCAAACTCACCGTGACAGTTCAGTTCAGATAATGAAAAAGGCACGCATTGCCAGCCGGCTTTATCCGGCGTCTCTCCTTTAAACACCGTGTACAGCAGACGATCCCAGTCACGGTCCTGCGGGTACGCCTTATTCCCCGGGGCAAACCGGTAAACGGTAATGTCGTTGTCACACAGCGCCACCCGGTGACGGCCGACAGACAGCACCGCCCCGGCCGCCTCACCGGCGGCAACCTGCCACGCCAGCTGTATCGTCGCCGGTGACATGCCGGCAATCAGCTGCTGTTGCTCATCATCAAACACCTGATGACCGTCCACCGTCAGGCAAAAATGACTTCCGGTGCAACCGGCTTTTCCGGCACTGAACACAAACACCAGCGGAAACGTCACCGGCGTCACGACCTGCGCCCCCGGCTTCGCAAAATACGTCACTCCAGACCTCCTTCCTCACCCTCTGTCAGTGAAAAGCCGTAGTTCACCCGGCGTCCCTGTGATTCATAATCCACCGGGATCTGACGGCTGATATGCACCGCGACTTTCTGCCCCGGCGGCACATACACCGCATCAAAGGTCTGCCCGTAGCGGGATTTCACCCAGTCAGCCACATCCTTAAAACCGCCGCCGATGGCACTGCCCAGCGCGGCTTTTCCCGCATCCCCGGACAGCGAGGATGTGATACCGTAACCGTTGTTCTGCGCGGTATACTGGCTCTGTGACATCGCATTCCCGGCCGAGGCGGCTGCCGTCAGGGCAAACAGGGTCGGCAGATAAGTGCCGGCATTGGTTTTACGCTCACCGCTGATACACGGGATCCCGCTCTCATCCGAGATCCAGCCGAGCGACCCGCCGTTATTGCGGGCATTCTGTCCGCTGCCGGCCTGACTGCCACCGTCCGTCCGGTCAGCCGGCTTCGGCACCGTGCGTACCGTGCCGTCCGTAAAGACAAAGGTGATCGAAGTGATATCCCCGCGCACACAGGACAATGTCCAGTCACCGGTGGCCGAGCCGCTGATCACCGCCCCTTCCACATCTGGTAACTCAATGCCGTTCGCCGTGAGGTTGTCTTTTCCCACCACCACCTTGAACGGATACGGATCGGTCACTTTACCGTCGATGGGCACCCGGCCCAGCAACGCCGTCATCGCCTGACTGCCCACCAGAGTGGCATTTTCGGGTATCGTGTAAGCCGGTTCAGTATGCGCCTCACCGTCCGCTCTACCGGACAGCGTGCGCTGATTTTTGGCCAGCCGGTCCAGTTCTGCTTTCTGACGGGTAATGGCGTTATCCTCCAGAAAAGACGTCGGAAACGCCGGTTTAGCCGGTTGTCCGTTCACCATCCGGCCCGGTTCAGCCGGCTGAGCATCCTGTGGCTCGGCCCACAACAACCCGTCTTTCACCGTCAGCCCGCTGCCCTGTGCATCCAGCCCCAGTCCCAGCGGAATATCGCCCTGTCCGCCGCCGGGTGCCGGCTGACCTGACGGGGCGGTCAGTGACGCCCCCAGGGTATCCAGACGCCGCATCAGCGTCTGTTGCTCCTGTTGCAGAGCACGCTGCTGACTCTCCGCTTCCTGACGGACAGAGGCCACCGCAGACTGGATCTGCCCCGATACATTCTGTTGCCGGTTACGCAACTGCGTGTTCTCTTCCAGCAGTTTCTCGTTTTGGGCAATCAGCTCCGCCTGACGGTCACGCACCGTTTTCATGGTGCCAATCAATGTCCTCAGCGTATCGGCTGGGGTATCCCCCTCAATCCCGAGCGACTTCAGCTCCCCCGGGTCAAGATCATTAATCGACTGAGACAGACTGTCCTGCCCGCCGTTGCCGGCCGGCGTCTCCGGCTGACAGCTTTTGATGCCGATCAGCACCGCCAGCGCCAGTGCAGACGGCACCAGTATTTTGACCAGCGTATTGGATGTCACTTTCATCGGGCTTTCCCTCCCGTTCCCCGGACAGGCGGCTCCGCCGGAAATGCCTTATCCGGTTTGCCTTTCATCACCAGATATACCGTGGTGGTATCCTC
>NZ_JASVWV010000041.1:0-2810 GCF_030286765.1 Proteus faecis | reverse complement strand
GCAATCCAAGAAATCCCTAGTCCGTTGATTGGTGCTCTTATCAGGTACGCACTGTAATCTTTCGATACCGCAGCGTGATTCGGAGGTAGAGCCGGAATTTCGTTTTCCGGTACGTTTTACTACCACAATTTGCCTGTTTATCCTTTCGGAGACCGGGCTAAGTCCGAGTCAATCAAGTGGTGCATTTGGGTTAATGTCGTTGGCTGGTATTTAATGAGAACGTGACAAGCGCCTCTCACGTTGCTAAGATTGGATTGCGACGTCTAATCTGAGCAACGAATGCACAAGATTTAGAGTACCAGAGCCCTGTGATGCTGTCACGGGGCTTTGTTACATCTGGAGCTTGGTAAACCTCATAAATTCAATTCGCAACGCTCGCCGCAAGGCGTGAACTTGTTTCACGTCGAGGAAGCGGAATTTCTCGAAAGCCTTATACTGTCTCCGTTCACACATGATCGGAGGGTGTCTCTATGTCTCAATTATTTCGTTTGGCATCGCCAGAAGATTACGAATACATCGAAGAATTAAATTTATGGGAATTGTCATTTGATAAGCGACCGGTTCAAGGGGTTCGTTGTGAAGATCCGGTGATCGGGGCAGAAAAATATAATCAAGGGCGTGAAAAATTTAAGGCGTTAGCGTTACGGCATAAAAAACACTGGAAACCGAACGGATTGACCTTTTCGGAGTTGATCCGCTGGGCAATAGAATGCGGAACTCCAGAACAATGTCAGCTTGTTTTAGCGTTATACCATTGCACAAACGATGATGATTATCAGGCGATGGGAATTCAGTTAAGCCGAAGTATTGATAATGCAAATGTCAGTCCGATCATCTTTTTCACAGGTAAAAATCAACGGTTATTAGGTGATTTTTCGATGCTAAAACAGCTCGAAGAAAAGGTGCGCTGACGTTAGGTTTACCTATTATTTTATGTATTATCCTATCTATTATTCTATCTCTTATTTTATCTATTTCGTCTGTAATAGGTAGAATAATACATAGAATAAGATACAGAATAATAGATAGACACAAGATGACGTTGTGTTATTTCTTACCCATTAATCCACCTGTTATTCTACCTATTACTTTACCCGTTATTGCACCCAATTTAGGTATAACGGGCAGAATAACGGGTGAAATAATGGGTAGAATCATAGTTTTACTAACTTGCACCCCATGATACTTTCAGTATCAATGCCACTCATTTTCTGGACGAAAATGAATGACATAAGGCTCCGCCCTCTGGCTATTTTCTTCGGCTGGACGCCTGAGAAAAAAACCATTCACCCAAGCCCGTCAAACTCACTGCGTTCGTCTGACCACCCCCTTTTTTCGCCCCTGTATTTGGTCGCTCAAAAATGTGGTGGTCAGACGCTTCGCTTGACGGGGGGCTTTGCCCCCAAAACGAAACACGTTCACTGGGGTTCACTTGCCATCGCTGGGGCGTGTCATTTCGTTTCGGCTCCCCCTGTTTTTCCCTTTCTTCGCTGGACGCTCATCAGGATAAAAACAAAAAGCCTACCGCCCTCGTTTTACTCGGTTGGTCAAATCGCTTCTTGCCACAAAACAAGTTTGTGACTTTCAGCGATTTCGCATCGTTTTACTTGTCAGTTTGCACGATGTTAAAAACGCACTCAGAAGCCCGCAAAACCGTTCTAAACTTTCAGCGTAGATTTGGGTGTTTTATAGGGTGATCGTGTCTTAAAATCGTTTCGAGGGGCTTTAATGGGGATGAACGGGCGGTTTTTGCTAACTAACTCGCCCGTTTAACATAAAAGGGATTGTATGAATCAATTTTAGCTAGAGTTTAAGGTTGTTCAAATTAATGTACAATGATTACACTGTATAAATAACCAGGTGTAGCATGTATGGAAAAGCACTTTATCAATGAAAAGTTTTCACGAGATCAATTTACGGGGAATAGAGTTAAAAATATTGCCTTTTCAAATTGTGATTTTTCAGGGGTTGATTTAACTGATACTGAATTTGTTGATTGTAGTTTTTACGACAGGAATAGCTTGGAAGGGTGTGATTTTAATAGAGCCAAACTAAAAAACGCTAGCTTTAAAAGCTGCGATTTATCAATGAGTAATTTTAAAAACATTAGCGCCTTAGGTCTTGAAATTAGTGAGTGTTTAGCTCAAGGAGCTGATTTTCGAGGGGCTAATTTTATGAATATGATAACTACAAGGTCATGGTTTTGTAGTGCTTATATAACCAAGACAAATCTTAGTTACGCTAATTTTTCTAGAGTCATATTAGAAAAGTGCGAACTGTGGGAAAATCGCTGGAATGGCACTGTGATAACTGGCGCCGTGTTTCGTGGCTCCGATCTTTCTTGTGGGGAGTTTTCATCGTTTGATTGGTCTTTGGCTGATTTTACTGGTTGTGATTTAACGGGTGGGGCGCTTGGCGAGCTTGATGCAAGGCGAATTAATTTAGATGGAGTGAAGTTGGATGGAGAGCAGGCGCTTCAGCTTGTTGAGAGTTTAGGTGTTATTGTTCACCGATAAAATCTAGGTAAAAAACGCCTAATGCCCCAATGTGGTACTAATCAAAACGGAGCGAAGCGACATCTTCATCTTGTCTTTGCTTTTCTCCATGATCAGTTATTGGGTCATGGTCTCTTAGCTCGTTAATCTGGCTAAGTTTGGTTAGGTTGGGCTTCTTTCGACACTTCGCAATCCAAGAAATCCCTAGTCCGTTGATTGGTGCTCTTATCAGGTACGCACTGTAATCTTTCGATACCGCAGCGTGATTCGGAGGTAGAGCCGGAATTTCGTTTTCCGGTACGTTTTACTACCACA
>NZ_JASVWV010000040.1:0-3112 GCF_030286765.1 Proteus faecis | reverse complement strand
CAGATTCCAATTCAGATTCCAATTCAGATTCCAATTCAGATTCCAATTCAGATTCCAATTCAGATTCCAATTCAGATTCCAATTCAGATTCCAATTCAGATTCCAATTCAGATTCCAATTCAGATTCCAATTCAGATTCTAATTCAGATTCTAATTCATAATTTATTTCACCTAATAATTTATTATATATTTTATCCAATAAGTCATCATTTATTTCACCCAATGATTCATAATTTATTTCATCCAATAATTTACTATTTATTTCATTCAATAATTCATAATTTATTTTATTCGATAATTTATCCATATTAAAATTAATTTCATTTATTTCCTTGATTAAAATATCACCGCATAAATTATTATTATCACCATTATTTATATGAATATCTTCATCATTCCATTCAAAATCTAAATTATTTCCTTCATTTATATCATTAAATAAATCTGCCTGTACTTGTACATCTATCTGTTCTGGTTTATCTGTCTGTTCTTGTTTATCTGTCTGTACTTGTGCATCTATCTGTTCTGATTTATCTGTATGTTCAGTCATATTTATTTTTATCAAATTAAAATATTTCTCTTTCCATTCTTGCATTAAGCTATCAAAGGAATATTCACTATCACTGTTTTTATTAAGCGCTATCATCATAATAGCTGATAATTTATTTTTCACTTCATTTTTTATATTATTATCAAACTTATCAAACAATTGAACTTCTTCAATACTTATAAGTAAAAAACTCATTAATTTTATAAAATCCCCCCTTTCTTTTTCCGTTGAAAAGTTACTCATAAAATCATATTTTTCATTTAAATGAATATTTTCAAATTTAAATTTTAAAAATATTAATTTTAAAATATTTTTTATGCTTTTATCATCCAATGCATTTATTCGATTTTTTATAATTTCATTTAATACATCGACAATTAATTTATTTTTGCCCCCCTCATCTCCCTCATTATTGAGTGATGAAAAAAAATCTTTAGCTCTTTTTACTTCATTTAAATAGTTACAATAACTATAAAAATCAAATTTATCATTTGCATGAGAAATTATATTTTTTACAGTATTTAGATTATTAATTATTGTTTTATCTTCAATTACATTTATTTTATCAAAGGCTTCACTATGTTTTTTTATATCAACAACATCAGAAAGTTTATTATTCTTTATATCCTTTATAAGAAAGAAAATCTCTATTTTATGGAATAAAAAAATTACCCCATGAATAAACTTCTTGGTAAAAGAAGGTGCAACAGGGGTATTTTTTATCCCACTTATATTTTTTGTAAAAATATAACATTCCTTTTTTGGAAACGAATTTTGTTTATTTAAAAATAAAATATTTGGTTCAAATGTATTTTTTTTAATAATCATAAATTATTCGCCTATATAAGTTGTATACAAATTAATTATTAACCATGCAAATAAAAAATGATTTAATAAAAGAATCATATATGTTCAAAATAATTTGAAAAATATTTTCTAAGCACTTCATCTTTCGATTTATCTAAATCATCAATACTTAACCCTAGTCGACTAAAAATACCTTTTAGTTTGTTTTCTATAACTGTACTCTGTGTATTAATAGTACCATTTCCCCCCTTTGCCACTACACCTTGATTATGGTAATAAGTTGTTACATTTTCTTTATTTTCAAAAGTTTCATAGCTAATTAATAAAATAATAGCATCCTGTGCCCACTTGTAATTAATGTTATTACTTGAATTTTTAAATAATCGAGAAAAAAGATTATTTCCATTATCATTTTTCTTTATATTTTCATAAAAACTATTATTGAGAGAGTTTATTGTTTTCTCTGTTGGATCTCCCATATTTTTATAAATATCTTTACTTACCATTCTTATTAAGTTGTCTACCTTAGAAATAGACTTTTCTTCACCAATAAATTCTTCATCTTTTGATAAGTAGTTAAATAACTCTTTTGTTATATTTAAAGACAATTCTTTTTTAGCATCTTCTAAATGACCATGGAAATTTTGATTCATTGCTAATTTATTTTTTTCATTAAAAATAGAATCAACAATATTATCAAAAAAAGCTCCAAGTTTTACACCATTATCATGACTATTAACTTTTTCTTTTATTAATTTTTTTATATCATCAATTTTATTAGAAGAAAACAATTCATCTATATTTGAACCAGAAATAGAATTTAATTCATTCACTATTTTATTAGGTAGATCAGAATAGTTTTCTTGGAATTTATTCTTAGCTAAATCAGCTTTTAATTCATCTTTTATCAATTTAATATCATTAATAAGCTTACACTCCAAAGCCTTTTCTAAAGTTTGATATTTAATCATAATATCTATTTTATTATTGCTATTTGTTTTTTTAGTTATTACCTGATTAACATTATCAGTAAATGTTTGATTTAAAAAATTTAATTTATTAGAAAATTTTTCAAAAACTTCTTTATTATTTAAAGCATTGTCAAATTTAAATTCTTGTAATGCTTTATTTACATCTTTATTTTTAAAATTTATTTTTACAGGTAATAATGATCTATTTATAAATTTAAATGGGGAAATAAAAAAGATCAATAAGTTTTTAAAACTTCTTGTCTTCTCTGTTTTAAAATAAAGTTTTTGATTTGTATTTAGCTCTTTTTTCCCTGAGTTAGTAATCCAATCAGGGAGTTTATTTTCTTTTTTTTCTAAGTTAGGAATACTATCAGAGAGTTTATTTTCTTCTCTTTCAATGGTTTTATTTTTTGTATTATCAGTATTATGATCAACACTCGCATTTTCATTTAAAATATCATTATCATTATCACTAGCTAATTTTTGCAATTCTTTAATTAAATAATCCAATTCAATAAAATTATTTCCTTGTTTGGTAACTTCTTCGTTATTGAAATTATTTGATACTACATTAGAATAATTATCTTTAAATACTGCATCTGGAGTATTATCTTTAGATACTGCATCAGGAGTATTATCTTTAAATACTGCATCAGGAGTATTACCTTTAGATACTGCATCAGAAGTATTACCTTTAGATACTGCATCAGAAGTATTACCTTTAGATACTGCATCAGAAGTATTACCTTTAGATACTGCATCAGAAGTATTACCTTTAGATACT
>NZ_JASVWV010000003.1:0-323493 GCF_030286765.1 Proteus faecis | reverse complement strand
CCTGCCATTGTTGCGGTCACAAAATGCCGGAGATGCCGTTAAATAAACGCATCTGGCAATGTCCTGAATGCGGAATTGAGCATGACCGCGATATCAACGCGGCGATCAACATCGAACGCAAGGGCATGCTGGAATTACAAGCGGCGGGACTCGTCGTTTCTGCCCATGGAGGCCAGCGTAAATCCGTCACACAGACGGTTGCGGTCTAAGAAGTGGGAAGCCTCGCCCGACAGGGCGGGGAGCAGTCACTTAAATAGAAAATCCGTAGAATAAAAAACGCCAGATAAAATTAATCATCTGGCGTGGTTCTAATTGAAGCGAACTTCAATAATTATGCGTTTTCTTGTTGGCTTGCTTGAATTGCTGTCAACGCAACGGTGTAGACGATATCATCTACTAATGCACCACGAGAAAGGTCATTTACTGGCTTACGCATACCTTGTAACATTGGTCCGATTGAAACCAAGTCAGCTGAACGTTGTACCGCTTTATAAGTGGTGTTACCGGTGTTCAGATCAGGGAAGATAAACACAGTCGCTTTACCTGCAACGGGTGAATTTGGCGCTTTAGATTTAGCAACGTCAGCCATAACTGCTGCGTCGTATTGTAAAGGACCATCAATCATCAGGTCTGGGCGTTTTTCTTGTGCTAAACGTGTCGCTTCACGAACTTTCTCTACATCGCTACCTGCACCTGAGTTACCAGTAGAATAAGAGATCATCGCAACGCGAGGGTCGATACCGAATGCAATTGCAGAGTCTGCAGATTGAATTGCGATTTCAGCCAGTTGTTCTGCTGTTGGATCTGGGTTAATTGCACAGTCACCATAAACATAAACTTGTTCAGGTAACAGCATAAAGAACACAGAAGACACTAATGAGCTACCTGGAGCAGTTTTGATTAACTGTAATGGTGGGCGAATAGTGTTAGCAGTTGTATGAACAGCACCAGAAACTAGGCCATCTACTTCGCCTTTTTCCAGCATTAATGTGCCAAGAACAACGTTATCTTCTAACTGTTCACGAGCAACAACTTCTGTCATACCTTTGTTTTTACGTAGTTCAACTAAGCGAGGTACATAGATTTCACGGACTTCTTTAGGATTGACTAACTCAATACCTGTACCTAATTCAACGCCTTGTGCGGTTGCTACGCGACGAATTTCTTCAGGATCGCCTAACAGTACGCAAGTTGCTATGCCGCGATCAGCACAAATTGCTGCGGCTTTAACAGTACGTGGCTCATCACCTTCTGGTAAAACGATACGTTTTTTCGCTTTACGTGCTAATTCTGTTAATTGATAACGGAATGCTGGTGGTGATAAACGGTTAGGGCGTTCAGAATTAGCGGTCAGAGAATCAATCCATTGTGTATTGATATGTTGAGCAACGTAGTTCTGAATTTTTTCAATACGTTCATGGTCATCAGCAGGCACTTCTAAGCTAAAGCTTTGCAGATTTAGAGAGGTCTGCCAAGTGTTTGCATTAACCATAAAAATTGGTAAGCCAGTTTCGAATGCACGTTCACAAAGTTGTTTGATTGGTGCATCGATTTGGTAGCCACCTGTTAGTAGGATTGCACCAATTTCAACGCCATTCATTGCTGCAAGGCATGCTGAAACTAATACATCAGGGCGATCCGCTGAAGTCACTAACAGTGAACCTGGACGGAAATGTTCTAACATGTGTGGAATACTGCGGGCACAGAAAGTCACAGATTTAATACGACGAGTTTCAATATCGCCTTTATTGACGATAGTCGCATTTAAGTGTTTTGCCATATCTGTTGCACGAGTGGCGATTAAATCGAAGTTCCATGGAATGCAACCCAGTAAAGGTAGTGGGCTATTTTTTTCGATGGTTTTTAAATCGACATTAGAGATAATCGCTTTACTTGAATCATCAAAGATTTCAGATAAGTCAGGGCGAGTACGACCTTGATCATCAACAGGTGCATTTAGCTTGTTAACAATAACGCCTGTAATATTTTGGTTTTTTACACCGCCGAATTCAGCACGCGCAAATTCGATACGCTCTTTTAGCTGTTCAACAGTGTTGTTACCTAATGCAGTAACGAAAACAATTTCTGCACCTAATGTTTTTGCAATTTCATAATTTAATGATTGTGCAAAAGGGTGCTTACGCATAGGCACTAGACCTTCGATGAGAACAACTTCTGCATCAGCTGTGTTTTCATGGTATCTAGCAACAATTTCTTCCATCAGAACATCTTTTTGGTTTGAGCTGAGTAGAGACTCAACATAATCCATATTTAAAGGTTCTGATGATTGAATAGTGGAGTGAGAGCGGATAATCGCAGTTGTCTGATCTAAAGCGCCTTTTACACGAGGTTGTGCAATTGGTTTGAACACGCTAAGGCGAACGCCTTTTTGTTCCATAGAACGGATAACACCCAAGCTGACGCTGGTTAAACCTACGCGTGTATCAGTTGGGACTAGCATAATTGTACGGGACACGGAAACCTCTTTAAATATCGGTTGCTCGTTATGTAAAACAGTACTGCCAGCATGACACTGGCAGTACATCAAAGAACTTAAGCGGTCAGGCGACTTGCGTCCTGAGCGATAACTAACTCTTCGTTAGTTGGGATAACAACAGCAAGACGGCTGTTATCGGTAGTGATAATGCCTGATTTACCAAAACGTGCATCTAAGTTACGTTGATGATCAACTTCGAAGCCTAACAGAGACAGTTTTTTCAGAGATAATTCACGTACCATTGCTGCGTTTTCACCGATACCACCAGTAAAGATAATAGCATCTAAACGGCCTTCCATCAGTGCACAGTAAGAACCAATGTATTTCGCTAAACGATGGCAGTAAACGTCCATTGCACGTTTAGCATCTTCTTTAGTATCGTAGTTATCTTCAACATAACGGCAGTCACTAGTAACTTCTGTTAAACCTAACAGGCCAGATTCTTTAGTCAGTAGTTTGTTGATATCTTCAACGCTCATACCTAAAGTGTCGTGTAAATGGAACACGATAGCAGGGTCGATATCACCACTACGAGTACCCATTACTAAACCTTCTAATGGAGTTAGACCCATTGAGGTATCAACACATTTACCGTTAACAACTGCAGAAACAGAACCACCATTACCTAAGTGGCAAGTGATTACGTTCAGTTCATCAACAGGTTTGTTTAACATTTTAGCGGCTTCACGAGAAACATAGAAATGGCTAGTTCCGTGAGCACCGTAACGACGGATGCTGTGATCTTTATATAAGCTATATGGCAGAGCATATAAATAAGCTTCTTGTGGCATTGTTTGATGGAAAGCGGTATCAAATACTGCAACCATTTTTTCAATTAAATGAGGGAATGCTTTACGCGCTTCTTCAATACCAATAAGGTGAGCTGGGTTATGCAATGGTGCAAATGGGATAGCAGCTTCAATGCCTTTGATAACTTCGTCAGTGATCACGACAGATTTAGTGAATTTCTCACCACCATGAACAATACGGTGGCCAATAGAGGCGATTTGTGCAGAAAGTTCTGGTTTTTCTGCCAGAATAGTATTTACGATGAAGTTTAATGCTTCGCTATGAGCAGCGCCTGCGCCTAACGCAGCTTCGTGTTTCTGGCCATCCATTTTCCACTTCAGGCGGGCTTCAGGAAGGTTGAAGCATTCAGCCAAACCTGACAGGAATTCTTCACCATTTTCTGGGTTGATAATTGCAAATTTAAGAGAAGAACTACCGCAGTTCAGTACCAGCACCAGCTTACTTGACATGGAATTACCTATTTATCTTGTTGTCGTAGTGTCTTTTATATTATAAAGACGGTGGTTAATAAAACGTCAATCATAAAAGCCTATCGCATTACTATGATGACATTAATGACGCGCATCATGCTTAAAGTAAAAAACTTGATGCTAATTATAGTTGCCAATCATTAATTGGACGATTTTTATTCACCCATTAGCTTTTCGCGTTAAAATCGGCGAAAAGGGTTGAAAATCACGCCGGCAAACAAAATATAGCGCTTTATTGCCACAAACCTTTAGAATGGGCACAGGATACAGAGTAAAGGCAACAAAGACAAAATATACTTAATTCTACTAAAAGATTTTTATTCTTTATAGGTATTTTTTAAAAGTTACAGAAGAAATTGATTGAGGTCATTATGAGCGAACCGACAGTGACTCCCCCTGGCTTTTTTAAAAAGCTTCGTTTGGGTAACGAGTATTTAAAAACCTGGCCGGTTGAAAAGCAATTAGCACCTGTTTTTCCTGAGAATCGTATTATCAAAGCTACACGTTTTGGTATTCGTTATATGCCACCTATTGCCATTTTTACAATGACATGGCAAATCGCATTAAGTGGTAATTTAGGGCCTGCAATGACGACAGCGCTCTTTGCTTGTAGCTTGCCAATGCAGGGGTTATGGTGGTTAGGTAAGCGTGCAGCAACACCACTTCCAGCTGCGTTATTACGTTGGTTTTATGAAATTCGAGAAAAATTTGAAGAAGCTGGCATCGCTTTAGCACCTGTTGAGCAAACACCAACTTACCTTTCTTTAGCTCATTTATTAAAACGTGCTTTTAAGCAACTTGATCGCTCTTTTCTTGATGATGTGTAGAACATTTGTTCTACCTTCTTCGTTTGTCATGATTGTCATCTGAATTACCCCGTTGAGATCAAAAAACGCGTAGTTAGCACTACTCAATACTTTTGATTAATGACATGATCCTTCCAATAATTTCTTTGGAGAATTAATGATGGAAATGACACACGCACAACGCTTGATCCTCTCTAATCAGTATAAAATGATGACTATGATGGATCCTGATAACGCTGAACGTTATCGTCGCTATCAGACAATTATTGAACGCGGTTATGGATTACAATTACGTGAACTTGATCGAGACTTCGATGAAATGTCAGAAGAGACTTGCCGTACCATTATTAACGTCATGGAAATGTACCATGCACTGCAAGTTTCTCGTGATAACTTAAAAGAACAAGAGATGCCAGATGCTCGTCGCGTCGCATTTATAGGCTTTGATGCGGCGACAGAATCTCGCTATCTTAGTTATGTGCGTTTTATGGTGAATACAGAAGGGCGTTACACACATTTTGATAGTGGCAGTCATGGTTTTAACTCTCAAACACCAATGTGGGAAAAATACCAAAGAATGCTTGCTGTTTGGTTAGCGTGCCCTCGTCAATATCACCTTAGCGTCGTTGAAATTCAGCAAATACTCAATGCGTAATTGCAGTAGATAATAGTTGACGCATCACTGTAAGGTTAAGGTAGGCATAAAATATGGCAATCACATGTAAAGGTTTTCTGTTTGATCTCGATGGAACATTGGTTGATTCATTACCTGTTGTTGAACATTGCTGGGCGTTATTTGGTGAGCGTGTTGGTGTTTCAACACAAGAGATTAATGACTATATCCACGGAAAGCCGGCTATTGAGTCGATTCGCCATTTTATGCCTAATGCAACAGAACAAGAGATAACGGAAACTTTTCGTTGGCTAGAAAAATTAGAGTCAACACAAACAGAAGGCTTAGCTCCGCTTCCAGGTTCTATTGCGTTGATTAATCGTCTTAATAGCTTAAATATTCCATGGGCGATTGTCACATCAGGTACAGTTCCTATTGCCACAACGCGCCAATCTGTCACGGGGATCCCTGAACCTAAACATTGGGTTACCGCGGAATGTATTAGTAAAGGTAAACCTAATCCTGAGCCTTATCTTTTAGGTGCCAAAAAATTGGGGTTATTACCAGAAGATTGTGTGGTTTTTGAAGATGCTGCGGCGGGTATTTACTCCGGCTTAGATGCGGGATGCCAAGTCGTTGCTGTTCATGCACCTCTTTCCCTTCCTCGTCGTAGTGAAATTCATTTAATTATTGATTCTTTAAATGATATTCAAATCGAGAAGCAAGCTGAAAAAGTGATAATAACACACAAAAGATAGTCTTTTCTTTGATCATATTAGAAGATTTATAGTTGTAAAAATGGTCTACTTATCAATGTAGTGAATTGATGTCTTAAACTGTTTTCACTTATTGCTGATTGAGGCCATTTTGAATAGCGAATTATTATGGGTTTTAAGCCTGCTATTGATAGCTATTGTCCTTTTTACGACCAACAAAATCCGCATGGATGTGGTCGCTTTACTTGTCATCATCGCATTCGTTCTTAGCGGTACACTAACCTTAAATGAAGCTACGGTAGGATTTAGCGATCCGAACGTATTACTTATTGCTGCCCTTTTTGTTATTGGTGAAGGGTTAGTGAGAACTGGTGTGGCTTATCAAATGGGTGACTGGCTAGTTCGTGTCGCGGGTAGCAGTGAAGTTAAAATGCTTGTGCTATTAATGATATGCGTTGCAAGCCTAGGTGCTTTCATGAGTTCAACGGGCGTTGTCGCCATATTTATTCCTGTTGTATTGAGTGTTGCTGCTCGAATGAAAACATCGCCAGGTCGTTTAATGATGCCGTTAGGTTTTGCTGGGCTGATTAGCGGATTAATGACCTTAGTGGCAACGCCACCTAATATGGTTGTTAACAGTGAATTAGTCAGAGAGGGGTTACCGAGTTTTCAGTTTTTCTCTATTACACCTATTGGTATAGCGGTATTATTTGCAGGCATTCTTTATATGTTGGTAGTACGTCGCTGGCTAGGAAATAACGATAATGGTAAACAAAAAGAAGCTTATCGTCGTACTTTCCGTGATCTTATTCGTGATTATCAGTTAGCGGGACGCGCTCGTCGTTTAGCCATTCGTAAAGGTTCTCCGCTAGTAGGTCATTCACTTGATGAATTGCACTTACGCTCTCGTTATGGTGCAAACGTTGTCGGTATTGAACGCTGGAGGCGGTTTCGGCGTGTTATGGTTAGTGCAACTGGTGGCACTGAATTAAGAGAGCGTGATGTGTTATTAGTTGATATGTCAGCCAGTGATGTCGATTTACGTGAGTTTTGCCGTGAACAGCTGTTAGAGCCTATGGTATTGCGAGGTGAATATTTTTCTGAACAATCTCGTGATGTAGGGCTTGCTGAAGTATCCATGAATCCAGATTCAGAATTATTAGGTAAATCATTAAGAGAAATCAAATTTCGTACTCGTTATGGCCTAAACGTCGTTGCTATTCGTCGTGAAGGAAGTGCCTTACCGGGTAAAATTGTCGATGAGCCATTACGCCTTGGTGATGTGTTATTGGTGATTGGTGATTGGAAACTTATTCGTATTCTTTCGACGAAACCACGTAATTTTATTGTGTTAAATTTAGCAGCAGAAATTGAAACTGTTGCACCTGCTTCATCTCAAGCACCTCACGCACTGTTTTCGTTAGCGTTAATGGTGGCATTAATGGTAACGAATGAAGTCCCTAATTTTATTGCAGCACTTATTGCCTGTTTATTAATGGGTAAATTCCGTTGTATTGATATGGAAAGTGCTTATCGTTCTATTCATTGGCCAAGCATTATTTTAATTGTTGGTATGATGCCTTTTGCTGCGGCATTACAAAAAACAGGTGGTATAGAGCTGATTGTTAATGGCTTAATGGATGTGGCGGGTAGTGCTGGTCCTCAAGTGATGTTGGTGTGTTTATTTATACTTTGTGCATCCATTGGGTTGTTTATTTCCAATACGGCAACCGCGGTATTAATGGCACCAATAGCTATTGCTGCTGCGAATCAAATGAATGTGTCACCATTACCATTTGCAATGGTGATTGGTGTTGCTGCATCGGCAGCCTTTATGACACCGGTTTCATCACCTGTTAATACGCTTATTCTTGAGCCGGGGGGATATAAGTTTGCCGACTTTATTAAGATTGGAGTGCCATTTACGGTTATTGTGATGTTGATTAGTGTCTTCCTGATCCCGCTATTATTCCCATTCTAAATATCAATACTTTTGTTTTGCTGAAACGCTGTTTGTTAATTAATAAACAGCGTTTTTTATTTATTGGGCGGTGGTTTTTTATTTGATGTATGCGACATATCTATGAATGTGTGTTTTTTTAAATCATATCAACCATTGGGGAGTAAATTAATATGAAAATATAGATTATCAGGAGTTTTTAAAATGGAAATGACTAAAGTGAATAACTCAATTTTAACGAAGTTTTTCAAAGGAAATGATTCAAGTTATAATAAATTCAAATCATTAGGTGATAATATTAACGGTGTGAAAAACATATCATTACCATTATTATTTAATAATAATGCCCAATATGAAGAAATCACCTTTGGTACTCCAAAAGAAATAAAAACAATCTTACTTTCAACTTTTGCCCAAAAAGCTCCAATTAAAATAAATCAAAATATTTTAGAAGCAAAAGAATATGATAATCATGATGATGGTAATATTGTTAATCATGATGACAGTAATATTGATAATCATGATGACAGTAATATTGATAATCATGATGGCAGTAATATTGATAATCATGATGGCAGTAATATTGATAATCATGATGGCAGTAATATTGATAATCATGATGGCAGTAATATTGATAATCATGATGACAGTAATATTGATAGTCATGATGGCAGTAATATTGATAATCATGATGGTAGTAATATTGATAATCATGATGACAGTAATATTGATAATCATGATGGCAGTAATATTGATAATCATGATGGCAGTAATATTGATAATCATGATGAGGTTGATATATCTAGATCATATACAGAAAAAAGAAATCAAGAGTTACAAAAAAAGCTTAATGACTATAGAAATTCAAATAATAACAATATTAATAAAACAGAAGATGAAAATATTGAGAAGAGATATAATTTAAATAGCAGTGATTTTTCTATTATTAAAAATGAAATTAAAAATAAAGAACTATCAAAAAAAGAGAAAGTATTGATCATGAAAAAATATTTACAAGCTAATGATATTTTTATGAAAAAAGTGGGGTTTATAGAAAAAATTAAAAATATATTTGGCAAGTCAGAGAAAATATATTGGATTAAGAGAGAGCAAGCTACAGATGCATTAAATATATTAAATAAATTTATGGAAAATAGTGAAAATATAAATAAAAAATAGTTTAATTACTATTAAAGTGAAAAATTAAAGTTTGAATCAAGATGAGTGTGTATTCACACTCATCTTTTTATAGAATAATAGTTTTATTTACTCACTAATCTCATCCAGCGATAAACTAAACCCCGGGACAAACACTTTTATAAAATAGTCCATTTCTGGGCTATTTCTCTCAGCTAAGGTTTTTTCTAACCGATTTTTCGCTAAATTAAATTCGCTATTACCGGCTGCTAACTCTTCAAGGCATTTTAAATAAGCACACAGACTGTCGGCTTGTTTTACAATAAATGTTTCTTCCTCGCTATGTAATTGCTCATCAATAAGAGGGCGAAAATCATCTTGTAATTCTTCGGGTAACATTTCAATTAGTTTTTGCTGTGCGTATTTTTCTATTTTTTTATATTCATGAGCAATTTGTGGATTGTGATATTTTATGGGAGTTGGCATATCACCAGTAATGACTTCACTGGCGTCATGATACATCGCCTGTAATGCAATACGTTCAGCATTAACATTACCATTAAACATCCGATTTTTAATTACAGCGAGTGCATGAGCAACAAAAGCCACTTGTAAACTGTGCTCAGAAACATTTTCTTGGCGAATGTTACGCATTAAAGGCCAACGAGTAATGAGTTTTAAGCGAGAAAGGTGGGCAAAAAAATAACTCATAATATCTCCCAATTGCGTGACTGAAGACATTATTGTGAGTGGATAATAGATAGATGTAAACATTAATAAAAAAGAAAATAAAAAACGCAATATAACGTATTGTAATATTGCGTTTTATTTTAGGTGTAGACAATTT
Organism: Proteus faecis; assembly: GCF_030286765.1. Taxonomy (NCBI): domain Bacteria; kingdom Pseudomonadati; phylum Pseudomonadota; class Gammaproteobacteria; order Enterobacterales; family Morganellaceae; genus Proteus; species Proteus faecis. The sequence continues at coordinate 313,637 of NZ_JASVWV010000003.1, read as the reverse complement.
TATTGATGATAACCCACAATAAAACGACCAAATTTTTGAATTGCCATATCTAAATCATCTTCGCGCGGAAGAGTAACGATACGGAAATGGTCAGGGTATGGCCAATTAAAGGCAGTACCTTGCACTAATAAGACTTTTTCTTGCAGTAACAAATCAAGGATCATTTTCTGATCGTTTTTAATACTGTAGCGGTTAAGGTCTATTTTAGGGAACATATACAATGCCCCCATAGGTTTAACACAAGAAACCCCTGGAATTTGATTAATGAGCTCCCAAGCGCGATTGCGTTGTTCGTATAAACGACCACCCGGCAGGATAAATTCACTAATACTTTGATAGCCTCCCAATGCCGTTTGAATAGCATGTTGCATTGGTACGTTGGCGCATAAACGCATCGATGCCAGCATATCTAAGCCTTCAATATAGCTTTTAGCCTGCTTTTTAGGACCATTTAATACCATCCAACCTTGACGGAAACCTGCAACACGGTAAGTTTTTGATAAACCATTAAATGTGACGGTTAATAAATCGGGGGCCATGGCAGCGATAGAATGATGTTGTGCATCGTCATACAGAATTTTATCGTAGATCTCGTCAGCGAAGATAATCAGGTTGTGTTGACGTGCTATTTCAACGATTTCCATCAGAATATCTTTGCTATACACCGCACCTGTTGGATTATTTGGGTTGATAATAACAATACCACGGGTATTTTTTGTAATTTTACTGCGGATATCATCTAAATCTGGGAACCAACCTTGTTGCTCGTCACACATATAGTGAACAGCATTTCCTCCTGAAAGAGAAACTGCGGCTGTCCATAATGGATAATCAGGCGCAGGTACGAGCATTTCATCGCCGTTATTCAATAAGGCTTGCATCGCTTGTACGATTAATTCAGAAACACCATTACCAATATAAATGTCTTCAACAGTGATATCTCTCATATCACGAGCTTGATAATGCTGCATGATAGCTTTACGCGCAGAAAATAGACCTTTAGAGTCGCTATAACCTTGAGAGCTTGGTAAGTTGCGGATCACATCTACTAAAATTTCATCTGGTGCTTCAAAGCCAAAAGGTGCCGGGTTACCAATATTGAGTTTTAAAACTTTGTTACCTTCTTCTTCCAGACGTTTTGCTTCTTGCAAAACCGGACCTCTAATGTCGTAACAGACATGTTCGAGTTTGTTTGATTTTTTAATCTGATTCATAGCGCGTTTACCTAATAGGGTCTGACTCGTATCTTTATTGTGATTATGGCGACGTAGCGACATTTATCGCCGGTTGCTATTCATATAGAAAGATACAAATGAAAAGGTTATCCCAGCAAATAACTGTTCTATCACTCTACTCTCACGTTACAAACTTTTGAAGATGCTAGGTAATTTTTGGTGTAAAAGGTCATTTTATTCTTAGAATGTTATTTTGATGACTGATTGTATTGCTTATTGTGGATTTATATTTTGGTTATGATGAATAATCTGAATTATTATTCTGCTGGAAAGGGGCTTTTTAGTGTGTCGATTAGAAATAAGTTGATGTGATAGATTGGTAGGTGAAATGTTGCATAATCAATTATTGAATAATTTTATCGGATTTGTATTATCTGACTTAATATATTAAATTTTCAAATAATATGGTTAAATCTACTTTATTCTATAGCAATCAATTAGTTTAAGTATAAATTAAATTTAAATCTTAAATTTAGTTTATAGGGGGAAATACTTAAATCCGAATGCATAGTTAAGATAATTTAAATTATTTTCAAAATGTTAAAATTTATGAATGAGAAAGCAACATAGTATGATCTAAGTCTAACTTGTGATGACGGTATAGAGTTCTTTCTTGTGAATGCCTGAAATGATAATAAAATTTAATTTGTTACAAAAAGATGCAATTCCTTTCTATCTAGGAGGTGTAAACGATAAGAAACAAATGTAAAGTATTCAGTATGTCTTTGCTCTCCTTTTCAGAGTAAAGTACAGTCTGAATCGGAAGTCTTTTTTAGACTTTTGATATAAAACACCAGGTATATGTAATTTAAAAATCAAAAATAAGTGAAGAATAAACAATGATTAATGCAAATCGTCCGATAATGAATCTCGACCTCGATCTGCTTAGAACGTTTGTAGCTGTAGCAGATTTGAACACTTTTGCAGCCGCCGCTGCTGCTGTATGTCGAACCCAATCTGCTGTGAGTCAGCAGATGCAACGTTTAGAGCAATTGGTGGGCAGAGAGCTTTTCGCCCGTCATGGTCGTAATAAACTTTTAACAGAGCATGGTCTACAACTGTTAGGTTATGCGCGTCAAATTCTGCGTGCAAATGATGATGCAACGGCATCATTAACGTATAGCGATGCAGAAGGGGAGCTACGTATTGGTGCTTCTGATGACTCTGTCGATACTTTATTACCGTTTTTGTTAAATCGTATCGCGTCAGTGTATCCTCGCTTAGCTGTTGATGTACGTATTAAGCGTTCTCAATATATTGAGACAATGCTAGATAATCATGAAATTGATTTAGCGTTAACAACAGCACGTATAGGTCATCACCCACGTACAGCGTTACGTACTGCACCCGTGTTATGGCATTGTGCGCCAGATTTCCAATTACAAATGAATGAACCTATTCCTTTAGTTGTTATGGATGAAACGAATCCATTCCGTCAATTAGCGATAAACACGTTAGATGACGCTGGAATTCAATGGCGTGTTGCTTATGAAGCGGCTTCTTTATCCGCTGTTCGTGCGGCAGTTAATGCCGAAGTGGGTATTACTGCTCGTCCACTGGAAATGCAAAATGCCGATTTGCGTATTTTAGGTGAAAGTGAAGGGTTACCTCGCTTACCTGAAACACAATATTGGTTATATCGTAACTCTGATGAACAAAATGAAGCAGTGTTAACGGTATTCAATGCAATTGAAAACAAGAAAACACCTTATACCGTTACTGCATCTGAAGATATTAGCTCTACTGAACTTGAATAATCACATTAATCATTGTGTGAATTTTTAGCGTTAAAACACAAAAATTAAAGATTAAAATAGAGTCAAATAGAACTGGATAGTGATGAATAATAATAAACGGGAATAGATGCAATGAAGTGCATTTATTTCCGTTTTTTTATTGCTTCTTTTTGAAATAGTAACATTATGTTAATAATTATGTTGTTTTATGTATTTATCTTTGTGACATTTCATTCCATAACTACCTTAACTGTTTGTTAAAAAAATGTTTACCTTCCCCCTTGGTTAATCACTTGTAGGATTTGTTAACAAATAAAAAGTTTGTCTAGGTTTTAAGAGAATAAAAAAGTAAATCTAAGCGGATATTTGACCTTCTCCACAATATTAGAAAGTTAATTTGTTAAAATTTGGATAAATTTTAAACTGATTAGGTGTTTTTTCGACTATTTTGTGAGTTTGATCAAAAAAATAAGGCACATTTGCCTGTGTTTAGTCAGGTTTTTCCTGAGATACTGGTGTAGTAAAATCGAATTATCGGTTAGACTAAGCGTGTTAGCATAAAGTTTGTCGGTTGACTGACACGTTTTAGCATTAACCCATAATCTAGTGTTAAAAATGAGTGTTGATTTTGTTAAATCGCGATAGAAAACTGAGTGATTTGTCGCAAAGTTTTCTAAAAAAGAAAAAAGGTATAAATAGACTGTTATTATTTCTTTAATTAGCAAGTCTGTTTAATTCGCTTTTTTTTCGTAATTAGAAATGTGGTGTAAACCGCCGGATAAGAGTTGGTTAATTGACACCACCTTTGATGAGTAAGCAATGAGTATGTCTACAACCACTGAAGTTATCGCCCATCATTGGGCATTTGCTGTCTTCCTCATAGGCGCATTGGGGTTATGTTCGCTCATGTTGTTGGGTGCCCGCTATTTAGGCGGACGCGCACAGGCAAGGGCAAAGCATGTTCCTTATGAATCTGGTCTTGATTCTGTTGGCAGCGCTCGTCTGCGCATGTCAGCTAAATTCTATTTAGTTGCCATGTTTTTCGTTATTTTCGATGTTGAAGCACTGTTTCTTTATGCCTGGGCTGTTTCCGTTCGTGAAGTTGGCTGGTTAGGCTTTATTGAAGCGTCAGTCTTCATCGCTATTTTATTAGCTGGATTATTCTATTTGGTTCGTATAGGCGCATTAGATTGGACGCCTGTTCGCTCTCGCCGTGAAACTGCGAGTAAAAGCCATGTTCGATTAACCAGCGGCAAACATCCGCAGCAGTAATAAGCGAGGCATTAGAAATGGATTATACGCTCACCCGCATAGATCCGAACGGTGAGAATGACCGTTATCCCCTGCAATCACAGGAAATTGTCAGTGACCCATTAGATGCTCACGTTCATCGCAGTGTGTATATGGGAAAACTGGAACATGCGTTGCATGACGTTGTGAACTGGGGACGGAAAAATTCTTTATGGCCATATAACTTTGGTCTTTCCTGTTGTTACGTTGAAATGGTGACATCATTTACGGCTGTACATGACGTAGCTCGTTTTGGTTCAGAAGTATTACGTGCATCTCCTCGTCAAGCTGACTTTATGGTGGTTGCAGGTACTTGCTTTACTAAGATGGCACCCGTTATTCAGCGTTTATACGATCAGATGTTAGAGCCTAAATGGGTTATCTCTATGGGGGCATGTGCTAACTCTGGTGGTATGTACGACATCTACTCAGTGGTGCAGGGTGTTGATAAGTTCATTCCAGTTGATGTGTATATTCCTGGATGCCCTCCACGCCCGGAAGCTTATATGCAGGCACTGATGTTATTACAAGAGTCCATTGGTAAAGAACGTCGCCCATTATCATGGGTTGTCGGCGACCAAGGCGTTTACCGTGCCAATATGCAATCAGAACGAGAAAGAAAACACGGTGAACGTATCGCAGTGAAAAATCTGCGTACTCCTGACGAAATTTAAAGGCTTTTGCCTAAGACGTAACCAGAGCAATGTGTTGCGATCATAGTAACCCTGATCAAAGTTGTGGTGAATAGAAATGACCGATCAGATAGCGCAAAAAGGCGCTCGGCCAGCGTGGGAAACGACCGATCATATTGATGATCAGGTGGTGAATGAACTGCGTCAGAAATTTGGTCCAGATGCCTTTACGTTCCAGCCTACTCGTACTGGCATGCCAGTTGTTTGGGTAAAACGGGAACAACTCATTGAGGTAATGTTATACCTCAAATCTTTACCAAAACCTTATGTCATGCTGTTTGATATGCATGGTTTTGATGAGCGTCTTCGTACGCATCGTCAAGGCTTGCCCGCAGCGGACTTTTCCGTTTTCTATCATCTGATATCAATCGATCGTAATAAAGATATTATGCTGAAAGTTGCATTAAGTGAAAATGATCTTAATGTTCCGACTATCACATCTATCTTTCCTAACTCGAATTGGTATGAGCGTGAAGTGTGGGATATGTTTGGAATTGTCTTTAATGGGCATCCAAATTTACGCCGTATTATGATGCTTCCTGATTGGGAAGGTCATCCACTGCGTAAAGATTATCCTGCTCGTGCGACAGAGTTCGATCCTTATGTGCTGACAAAGCAGAAACAGGATCTGGAAATGGAATCGCTGACATTCAAACCTGAAGAGTGGGGGATGAAACGCGGTACTGAGAATGAGGACTTTATGTTCTTAAACCTCGGTCCAAACCATCCATCATCTCACGGTGCATTCCGTATTATTCTTCAGCTTGATGGCGAGGAGATAGTCGACTGTGTGCCAGACGTGGGTTATCACCACCGTGGTGCTGAAAAAATGGGTGAGCGCCAATCTTGGCATAGCTATATTCCATACACAGACCGAATTGAATACCTCGGCGGATGCGTTAACGAAATGCCTTATGTACTTGCGGTAGAAAAACTTGCCGGTATTGAAGTACCTGAACGCGTTAAAGTTATTCGTGTCATGCTGTCAGAGCTATTCCGTATTAATAGTCACTTACTGTATATCAGTACCTTTATTCAAGACGTTGGTGCAATGACACCGGTGTTCTTTGCCTTTACTGACCGTCAGAAAGTTTACAACATCGTGGAAGCGATTACTGGATTCCGTATGCATCCTGCATGGTTCCGTATCGGTGGTGTTGCTCATGATTTACCTCGCGGTTGGGAACGCTTATTACGTGAATTCTTAGATTGGATGCCAAAACGTCTAGATTCTTACGTAAAAGCAGCACTGCAAAACAGTATCTTGAAAGGTCGTACTATTGGTGTTGCCTCATATAATGCTAAAGAAGCATTAGATTGGGGTGTGACAGGTGCAGGTCTTCGCGCAACAGGCGTTGAGTTTGATGTCCGTAAATGGCGTCCATATTCAGGTTATGAAAACTTTGAATTTGAAATCCCTGTCGCAAGCAATGGTGACTGTTATGATCGCGTAATGCTGAAAGTAGAAGAACTACGCCAAAGCTTACGTATTCTGGAACAGTGCTATAAAAACATGCCAGAAGGGCCATTTAAAGCAGACCATCCACTGACAACGCCTCCACCAAAAGAGCGCACATTACAGCATATTGAAACCATGATTAACCATTTCTTACAGGTTTCATGGGGTCCAGTTATGCCTGCTAATGAATCATTCCAGATGGTTGAAGCCACGAAAGGGATCAACAGCTATTACTTGACTAGTGATGGTAGCACGATGAGTTACCGTACGCGTATTCGTACGCCAAGTTTTGCTCACTTGCAACAAATCCCTGCGGTTATCCGCGGTAGTCTGGTTTCTGACTTGATTGTGTATCTGGGAAGTATTGATTTTGTAATGTCGGATGTGGATCGTTAATCATGCAAAATGAATTAAACCAAAAAGATGATGCCGTGCAGATCGAAATCGTTGATGTAACACATTCAAAGAAAGCAACGTTTGTTTTAACTGAAGAAGAACGTGCTGAAATTGAACAAGAAAAACATCATTACGAAGATCCTCGTGCAGCTTCTATTGAAGCACTGAAAATTGTGCAAAAGAACCGCGGTTGGGTTGAAGACGGCGCGATTTATGCGATTGCGGATGTTCTTGGGATCCCTGCAAGCGATGTTGAAGGCGTTGCTACGTTCTATAGCCAAATTTTCCGTCAACCCGTTGGCCGTCACATCATTCGTTTTTGTGACAGCGTGGTTTGTCATATTACAGGTTATCAAGGCATTCAGGCAGCAATTGAAAAGCATCTTAATATCATTCCTGGTCAAACTACACCAGATGGTCGCTTTACATTACTGCCAACCTGCTGTTTAGGTAATTGTGATAAAGGTCCTACCATGATGGTAGATGACGATACTCACAGCTTTGTTAAACCTGAAGAGATTGAAACGTTACTGGAGCAGTATCCATGACAGCAATTTCAGGAGCAAAACCGATTATTCGTAGCGCGGAAACGCATCCGCTAACGTGGCGCTTACGTGATGATCGTCAGCCTGTATGGCTGGATGAATACCGTGCTACAAACGGTTATAAAGCGGCAGAAAAAGCATTAAAAGGTATGTCCCCGACTGAGGTGACCACTGAAGTTAAAGATGCTGGTCTAAAAGGTCGTGGTGGTGCTGGATTCTCAACAGGCTTGAAATGGAGCCTGATGCCAAAAGATGAAAGCATGAATATCCGTTACATCCTTTGTAACGCGGATGAAATGGAGCCGGGTACTTATAAAGACCGTCTCTTAATGGAAGAACTTCCACATCTGTTAATTGAAGGGATGATCATCGGTGCTCACGCACTCAAAGCTTACCGTGGTTATATTTTCCTTCGCGGAGAATATATCGAAGCGGCTAAGAATTTACGCCATGCCATTGAGGAAGCAAAAGCAGCAGGCTTTCTTGGTAAAAATATCTTTGGTTCAGGAATTGATTTTGAACTGTTTGTTCACACAGGTGCAGGTCGTTACATCTGTGGTGAAGAGACCGCATTAATCAACTCATTAGAAGGTCGTCGTGCCAACCCGCGTTCTAAACCTCCATTCCCTGCAACATCAGGTGCATGGGGCAAACCAACGTGCGTCAATAACGTAGAAACACTGTGTAACGTACCTGCAATTATTGAACACGGCAAAGATTGGTATATCGGCTTAAGTGAAGGCAAAAGCCCAGATGCGGGTACTAAGTTAATGGGGTTCTCAGGTCGCGTGAAATATCCGGGCTTATGGGAATTACCATTTGGTACAACAGCGCGTGAGATCCTTGAAGATTACGCGGGTGGTATGCGTGATGGTCTTAAGCTGAAAGCATGGCAACCGGGTGGTGCAGGTACTGACTTCTTAACAGAAGATCACCTCGATCTTCCAATGGATTTTGGCACGATAGCAAAAGCTGGTAGTCGTTTAGGTACAGCACTTGCGATGGCGGTAGATAATGAAATTAATATGGTTTCATTAACCCGTAACTTAGAAGAGTTCTTTGCGCGTGAATCTTGTGGCTGGTGTACACCTTGTCGTGATGGTTTGCCATGGAGTGTTGAAATCTTACGTGCGATAGAAAACGGTAAAGGTCGCCCTGGTGATATCGAAACTCTTGAGCATTTATGTCGTTCTTTAAGTCCAGGACACACATTCTGTGCTCACGCACCGGGTGCAGTAGAACCTTTACAAAGCGCCATTAAATATTTCCGTGAAGAATTTGAGGCTGGCATTATTCAAGAAGATTATACCAATGCCAACTTGATCCGAGGTATTCAGCCTAACTTGCTGAAAAGCCGCTGGTAATTTTTCACGACACATTTTAGGTTTAACGCCTGCTGTGCAGGCCTTTGGGAAGCATGCTGACTATGGCTACGATTCATGTAGACGGCAAAGAATATGAAGTTAACGGGGCTGATAACCTGTTAGAAGCCTGTCTTAATTTAGGCTTAGATATTCCTTATTTTTGCTGGCACCCAGCGCTGGGAAGCGTTGGCGCTTGCCGCCAGTGTGCGGTGAAGCAGTATCAAAATGCTGAGGATACCCGCGGTCGTTTAGTGATGTCTTGTATGACACCAGCGACTGATGGCACGTTTATCTCTATTGACGACGAAGAAGCGAAGAAATTTCGTGAAAGCGTTGTTGAATGGTATATGACAAACCATCCTCATGACTGTCCAGTTTGTGAAGAAGGTGGTAACTGTCACCTTCAAGATATGACGGTAATGACAGGTCATACTATGCGTCGCTATCGCTTTACGAAGCGTACACATAGAAACCAAGATCTGGGACCGTTTATTTCTCATGAAATGAACCGTTGTATTGCTTGTTACCGCTGTGTTCGTTACTACAAAGACTATGCCGATGGTACTGATCTTGGCGTCTTTGGTGCACATAACAACGTATTCTTTGGGCGCGTTGAAGATGGCACATTAGAGAGCGAATTCTCGGGTAACTTGGTTGAAATTTGTCCAACAGGTGTATTTACTGATAAAACTCACTCATCGCGTTATAACCGTAAGTGGGATATGCAGTTTGCACCAAGTATTTGTCAAGGCTGTAGCATGGGTTGTAACACAAGCCCAGGTGAACGTTATGGTGAATTACGTCGTATTGAAAACCGTTATAACGGGACGGTAAACCGCTATTTCCTTTGTGACCGTGGTCGTTTTGGCTATGGCTATGTGAATTTAGCAAGCAGACCTCGTCAGCCTAAAAAACGTTTAGGCAGTAACTGGTTAGAAATTAGTGCAGTTCAAGCGACTCAAGCTGCTGCGGATATGCTGAAGAAAAGTCAGCGTATTGTGGGTATTGGTTCGCCTCGTGCAAGCATTGAAAGCAACTTTGCATTACGTGAAGTTGTTGGCACTGAAAACTTCTATAGCGGTATCTCTGCATCAGAGCAAAAACGACTGACTTTAATGTTAGATATTTTACAAAAAGGTGGTGTTCATACTCCATCTCTACGTGAAATTGAAGATTACGATGCTGTTTTAGTGTTAGGTGAAGATTTAACACAAACAGGTGCTCGTATGGCATTGTCTGTACGTCAAGCAGTAAAAGGTAAAGCACGAGAAATGGCAGCAGCTCAAAAAGTGGCTGACTGGCAAATTGCTGCGATTATGAATATCGGACAACGTGCAAAATATCCACTATTTGTCACTCATGTTGATGAGACTCGCCTTGATGATGTTGCCGCATGGAGTTATCGCGCACCGGTTGTTGATCAAGCGCGTTTAGGCTTTGCGATTGCAAATAACATTAATGGTGAAGCACCTGCTGTTGATGGTATTGATGAAGCGCTGAATAAACATATTGAAATGATTGTTCAAGCACTTTCTCAAGCGAAGAAACCATTAATTATCAGTGGTAGTCACGCCGGTAGTGAAGAGGTTATTAAAGCAGCAGCTAACATTGCTTTTGCATTAAAAGCAAATGGTAATGAAGTCGGACTTTCTTTCGTTGCTGATGATGCAAACAGCATGGGTCTTGCCATGATGAATGCACAGCCACTTGATGATGCATTAAAAATGATGCGCAGTGGTCAAGTTAACACAGTTGTTGTCATGGAAAATGATTTATATCGCCATTACGATGCTGACGTTATTGATGAAGCGATTGCTAAAGTCGATAACGTGATTGTTATCGATCACCAGCAAACAGACATTATGGCGAAAGCACATCTTGTTCTACCTGCATCTTCATTCGCTGAAAGCGATGGAACAATGGTGAGTCAAGAGGGCAGAGCACAACGTTACTTCCAAGTTTTTGAGCCTTCTTTCTATAACAAAGACGTGGTGATGCATGAAAGCTGGCGTTGGTTGAGCGCTGTTGATTCACAATGGCATGAAAGAACACTGGATTGGACACAGTTAGACAATGTTATTGCGCATTGTGCAACCAGTCTTCCTCAGTTTGCTGGCATTGTTGATGCTGCACCGAATGCATCATTCCGTATTCGTGGACAGAAACTAGCTCGTGAACCACATCGTTATAGTGGTCGTACTTCTATGTTGGCGAATGTGTCTGTTCATGAACAGCGTCAACCAAAAGATATCGACACCCCATTTGCATTCTCAATGGAAGGTAATAACAGCCCAACCGCCCCTCGTCAGCAAATTCCATTTGCATGGGCACCGGGTTGGAACTCACCTCAAGCATGGAATAAATTCCAAGCAGAAGTGGGGGGGAGCTTACGCTTTGGCGATCCAGGTGTGCGTTTAATTGAATGTGGTGATAATACACTTGGCTACTTCACTGATATTCCTGCGCCATTTAATGCTCAGAAAAATCAATGGACTGTCGCACCTTGCTACCGTTTATTTGGTAGTGAAGAGTTATCACAACGCGCTGAAGTTATCCAATCTCGTATGGAAACTGCTTATTTAACATTGAGTGAATCTGATGCCCAAGCATTAGCGTTAACTCAAGGTCAACAAGCTATGTTTATTTACGAAGGCCGTGAATTCACCTTACCTGTGAAAATCAGTGCTCACCTGACTCAAGGTCAAATTGGCTTGCCGTTAGGTATGGCTGGTATTTCTCCATCGCTGGTGGGTGTATCGGTTCGTCAACTGCGGGGTATTGCATAATGAGCTGGTTATCTCCTGAAGTTACAGAGATTTTACTCACTGTTTTAAAAGCCGTCGTGATCTTGCTTGTCGTGGTTACTTGTGGTGCTTTTATGAGTATGGGGGAACGCCGTTTACTGGGGTTATTTCAAAACCGTTATGGGCCTAACCGTGTAGGTTATGCTGGTTCAGCACAGCTAATTGCGGATATGATCAAAATGTTCTTTAAAGAGGACTGGATCCCGAAATTTGCTGACCGCTTTATCTTTACCATTGCGCCAGTGATTGCGTTTTCATCTTTACTATTGTCATTTGCGATTGTACCGGTTAGCTCGACATGGGTTGTTGCTGACTTAAACATTGGTATTTTGTTCTTCTTGATGGTTGCCGGTATTGCGGTGTATGCCGTGTTATTTGCAGGTTGGTCAAGTAATAACAAATATTCATTGTTAGGTGCAATGCGTGCATCAGCACAAACCGTAAGTTATGAAGTGTTCTTAGGACTTTCAATCTTAGGTGTTGTTGCACAAGCGGGCTCTTTTAACCTGACTGACATCGTAAACTCACAAGCAAATATGTGGAATATTATCCCACAATTCTTTGGTTTTATTACGTTTGCCATTGCTGGGGTTGCTGTTTGTCACCGTCACCCATTTGACCAACCAGAAGCAGAGCAAGAGCTAGCTGATGGTTATCACATTGAATATTCTGGTATGAAATTCGGTTTATTCTTTGTTGGTGAATATATCGGGATCGTTGCGGTATCGGGTCTTATCGTGACGTTATTCTTTGGTGGTTGGCAAGGTCCTTTCTTACCGTCATTCGTTTGGTTTGCACTGAAAACAGGATTCTTCATGATGATGTTTATCCTTATTCGTGCTTCGTTACCGCGTCCGCGGTATGACCAAGTGATGTCTTTCGGTTGGAAAATTTGCTTACCGTTAACACTTATTAATCTGCTGGTAACTGCTGCAGTGATACTTTACAACGCTCAATAAGGGGTGATTGAACCATGACTTTAAAAGAGTTATTGACTGGTTTCGGCACCCAGGTACGAAGCATTTGGATGATTGGTTTACATGCCTTCGCCAAACGTGAAACACAGATGTACCCGGAAGAACCTGTCAATGTAGCACCACGCTATCGTGGACGTATTGTGTTGACGCGTGATCCCGATGGTGAAGAGCGCTGTGTTGCTTGTAACTTGTGTGCAGCAGTCTGTCCAGTAGGCTGTATTTCATTACAGAAAGCAGAACATGAAGATGGTCGTTGGTATCCGGAGTTTTTCCGTATCAACTTTTCTCGTTGTATCTTCTGCGGTTTATGTGAAGAAGCTTGTCCAACAACGGCACTGCAATTAACGCCTGATTTCGAAATGGGTGAGTTTAAGCGTCAGGATCTGGTTTATGAAAAAGACGATCTGTTGATTTCTGGACCCGGCAAATATCCTGAATATAACTTTTACCGTAAAACAGGTATGGCGATTAACGGCAAAGACAAAGGCGAGGCGGATGATGAAGCTAAACCTATTGATGTCAAAAGCCTGTTACCGTAAGGAGCGATATTCATGGAATTTGCATTTTACATCGCGGGGCTGATTGCCATCCTTGCAACATTGAGAGTTATCACTCATACCAATCCGGTACACGCACTGCTGTACTTGGTGATTTCATTGATTGCACTCTCTGTGGTTTTCTTCTCGTTAGGAGCCTATTTTGCTGGGGCATTAGAAATCATTGTTTACGCTGGCGCCATTATGGTGTTATTCGTTTTCGTGGTGATGATGCTCAATTTAGGTAAATCTGTCGTCGATCAAGAGAAAAAGTGGCTACAACCGAAGTTTTGGATTGGGCCAGCACTTTTATCTCTTATTTTGCTTGTGGTGTTGGTGTATGCCATTAGTAGTGTGACTCACGGCGAAATAGCTGGAGAAGTGATTGGCGCGAAAGAGGTCGGTATTAGCTTGTTTGGACCTTATATTTTGGCTGTTGAGTTAGCATCTGTTCTCTTATTGTCTGGATTAATAGTTGCTTATCACATTGGTCGTGATCAGAGCCATGACGATCTCGTCGAAAACGCAGGGGAGCAAAAATGATACCTCTTCAACATGGTTTGATCTTGGCTGCGGTACTGTTTGTGTTAGGTTTTACCTGCTTAGTACTTCGCCGCAACCTGTTGTTTATGTTGATCGGACTAGAAATTATGATTAATGCGGCTGCACTGGCATTTGTTGTCGGTGGTAGCTTTTGGGGTCAAACAGATGGTCAGATAATGTATATTCTGGCAATCAGCTTGGCAGCGGCAGAGGCAAGTATTGGTCTGGCATTGTTGTTACAGCTTCATAGACATCGCCAAAATATCAATATCGATACAGTCAGTGAGATGCGCGGATGAATATACTCTATTTAACCATTCTGCTACCACTGCTGGGATTTTTATTGCTCGCTTTCTCGCGTGGTCGTTGGTCTGAAAATGTATCAGCATGGATTGGTACTGGTTCGGTCGGGCTATCAGCTTTAGTGGCACTTTGGGTTGGTATGGATTTCTTTGCCAATGGGCAAGAAACTCAAGTTCTGACTTTATGGAACTGGATGTCAGCTGGGAATTTTAATATTCCATTTACGCTGGTTCTTGATGGTCTTTCATTAACCATGCTGGGTGTGATTACCGGTGTTGGCTTCCTTATTCATATGTACGCATCTTGGTATATGCGTGGCGAAGAAGGGTATTCTCGCTTCTTTGCTTATACCAACTTATTTATCGCAAGTATGGTTGTTTTAGTACTGGCCGATAATATGATGTTGATGTATATGGGGTGGGAAGGGGTTGGTCTATGTAGTTATCTGTTAATTGGTTTCTATTATAGCAACCCTGCTAATGGCGCAGCTGCGATGAAAGCGTTTATTGTAACGCGTATCGGTGATGTGTTCTTAGCTATCGGTATGTTTATCCTGTTTGACCAATTGGGTACATTGAGCTTCCGTGAAATGGCAGTGCTTGCTCCTGAACAATTAGCAGTAGGTTCAAGTGTCATTAACTGGGCAATGTTAATGGTATTAGGCGGTGCGGTAGGTAAATCAGCACAGCTTCCATTACAAACTTGGTTAGCCGATGCAATGGCAGGTCCAACACCTGTATCTGCATTAATTCACGCCGCAACCATGGTCACGGCGGGTGTATACTTAGTTGCACGTAGCAATGCGCTATTCTTAATGGCACCAGAAGTACTTGAATTAGTCGGTATTATCGGTGCTATGACATTAGTGCTAGCAGGTTTTGCAGCTTTAGTACAAACAGATATCAAACGTATTCTTGCTTATTCAACCATGAGCCAAATTGGTTATATGTTCTTGGCTTTAGGCGCTCAAGCATGGGATGCGGCAATTTTCCACTTAATGACCCACGCTTTCTTTAAAGCATTACTGTTCTTATCCGCAGGCTCTGTGATTATTGCCTGCCACCACGAACAAAATATCTTTAAGATGGGCGGGTTACGTAAGAAGATCCCATTTGTTTATGCCTGTTTCCTAATTGGTGGTGGCGCATTAGCGGCATTACCACTGTTAACAGCAGGGTTCTTCAGTAAAGATGAAATCTTATGGGGTGCGTATTCAAACGGGCATTTTAACTTAATGCTTGCAGGTTTAGTTGGCGCATTATTTACGTCACTTTATACCTTCCGTTTGATTTTCATCGTATTCCATGGTGAAACCAAAACCGAAGCACACCAAGTTAAAGGGTTTACTCATACTTTCCCATTAGCAGTATTGGCACTGTTATCAACATTTATCGGTGCATTAATTACTCAACCGTTAGGTGCTGTTTTCCCTGAAGGAAATGCATCGCACGATGGTAAATATGTATTAGAAATTCTTTCTGGTGTGGTAGCGATAGTAGGTGTTGCCATTGCAGCATGGTTATACCTGAAACAGCGTCAATGTGTTTCTAAGGTTGCTAATACTTGTACAGGTCGTTTTTTCTCAACATGGTGGTTCCATGCTTGGGGATTTGATGCCTTGTATGAAGTGCTGTTTGTCAAACCTTATAAAGGGGCAGCGTGGCTTATCCAAAATGATCCTGTTAACCAATTCTTTAATCTATTCGGTTGCCTGCTTAAAGGTACCAATAAAGGATTAAGTTTCAGTGAGAATGGATTAGCTCGTTGGTATGCGGCTTCTCTCGGTTTAGGTGCAGTGCTGGTTATCGCTCTGCTGCTTCTGGTTTAATTAAGGGACACATTGCGCCATGTTATTACCCTGGCTAATACTTATTCCCTTCATCGGTGGCCTGCTAAGTTGGCAGGCTGAACGAATCGGCTCGCAAGTTCCTCGCTGGGTTGCGTTGCTGACGATGGGATTAACACTCGTTATTTCTGTGCAACTTTGGTTGCAGGGCGATTATCAACTACTTAGTGCTGATGGAGCACCACGCTGGACAGAGTATTACTTTGTGCCGTGGATCCCTGCTTTAGGGATTAATATCCAATTTGCACTTGATGGTATGTCATTGCTGATGACTGTATTAACTGCGATTTTAGGTATCTTAGCGGTACTTTCATCGTGGAATGAAAATCAGCCATCACAAGGCGCTTTCCATTTTAACCTGCTCTGGATCTTAGCAGGTGTGATGGGGGTATTTTTAGCGACAGACCTGTTTTTATTTTTCTTCTTCTGGGAAATGATGTTGATCCCAATGTATTTCCTGATTTCTTTATGGGGACACAAAGGAAGTAGTGATAAAAAACACGTTAGTGCAGCAACAAAATTCTTTATCTATACACAGGCTAGTGGCCTGTTAATGTTGCTGGCTATTATTGGTCTTGCGGTAGCTTTCTACCGTGAAACAGGTATTTGGACGTTTAACTACGATACCTTATTACAAGCACATACTGTTTTAAGCGCTGAACTGCAATTTATCCTGATGTTAGGTTTCTTCGCTGCATTTGCAGTGAAAATGCCAATTGTTCCTGTACATGGCTGGTTAGCGGATGCTCATGCAGAAGCACCAACAGCTGGTTCTGTTGATTTATCAGGTATTTTGCTAAAAACAGCGGCTTACGGCCTATTACGTTTTAACTTACCGCTCTTCCCTGAAGCCTCTGCTTTACTGGCACCAGTGGCGATGTGGTTAGGTTTAATTACTGTATTTTATGCAGCATTACTGGCATTCCGTCAGACAGATATCAAACGTCTTGCGGCTTACAGTAGTATTTCTCACATGGGCTTTATCGTAATTGCGATTTATGCTGGCTCTATATTGGCTTATCAAGGTGCGATTATTCAAATGATCACCAATGGTTTGTCAGCAGCAGGTCTGTTTATCATGTGTGGCATGCTGTATGAGCGTTTAGGTACGCGTGATATGAACCAAATGGGTGGATTGTGGAAAAGCATCCGTTTCTTACCTGCGTTTTCACTGTTTTTTGCGGTTGCCTCGTTAGGTATGCCAGGAACAGGTAACTTCGTTGGTGAGTTTATGATCCTGTTTGGTACTTATGGCAACTTTAAGCTGATTACGATTATTTCGGTCTTTGGTTTAGTTTTTGCTTCTGTCTACGCATTGTGGATGATGCAACAAGCTTACTATGGTTCACCGAAAACAGCTGAAAGAACCTACAAAGGGTTAGATCTGAGAGAGTTCTTTATCCTGATCACATTGGTTATTTTACTGGTTATCTTGGGTTTCTTCCCACAACCAGTGTTAGACACCTCTGCAGCAGCGATGGAAAATCTCCAGACTTGGTATTCCGCTTCTATTTCAACAGTAAGGCCGTAATTCGCCATGACAATAACTCCTGAACAATTGATCGCAATGCTACCGCTATTGATCGTCGGATTGACGGTGGTGGTTGTGATGCTGTCCATTGCGTGGCGACGCGATCATTTTATTATTGCCACTTTGACAGCAACAGGTTTCATCCTTGCGCTGGGATCGCTCTATTACGTTAATGCATTAGGCGTAGTAGACGTTACCACGCTTTATCATGTTGATGGATATTCTAGTTTCTTTACTGCATTAGTTATCCTTTCTGGTATTGGAACTATCGCATTTGCTTATCCTTGGTTAGAAGGCTATCAAGATAACAAAGAAGAGTTTTACTTGCTGATAGCGATTGCAGTGATTGGAGGGATTTTACTCTCTTCAGCTCACCACTTCGCATCGATGTTTATTGGTATTGAATTGCTGACATTACCGCTATTTGGTCTTATCGGTTATGCATTCCAACAACGTCCCTCTTTGGAAGCGGGTATCAAATATATGCTGCTTTCGGCAGCAGCATCTTCTTTCTTACTGTTTGGTATGGCTCTTCTCTATGCAGAAGCTGGGGATCTCTCCTTTACCGCAATGGGGCAAAGTTTAAGTGATAGCAATATCCATAAACCATTAGTACTCGCAGGTTTAGGTATGATGTTAGTGGGAATTGGATTTAAATTATCTTTATTCCCATTCCAACTGTGGACACCAGATGTTTATCAAGGCGCACCAGCACCTACTGGCGCGTTCTTAGCGACAGCAAGCAAAATTGGTATTTTTGCTGTTGTTATGCGTTTATTCCTTGAAGCGCCAGCGGCAGATAGTGAAACCTTACGAATGATCTTAGGTTTCATGGCAATTGCCTCTATCTTGTTTGGTAACATTATGGCGTTAACGCAAAAGAGCGTGAAGCGCTTATTGGGTTACTCTTCGGTATCACACCTTGGTTATCTGTTAGTGGCATTAATCGTGTTGCAATACAGCCCTGTATTAGCACAAGAAACAGCAGAAATTTATTTAGCTGGTTACTTGTTTGCAAGTTTAGGGGCATTTGGTGCTATTGCAGTAGCTTCAAGTCCTTATCGTGAAAACGAAATGGATTCACTGGAAGATTACCGTGGATTATTCTGGCGTCGTCCTGTCGTTGCTGTGGTGATGTCACTGATGATGTTATCGCTGGCAGGTGTTCCAATTACATTAGGCTTCATTGGTAAACTGTATGTCATCATTGCGGGTATTAGCTCAAGCTTATGGTGGTTAACAGGTATGGTTGTGTTAGGCAGTGCGATTGGTTTATTCTATTATCTACGTGCTGCGGCGATTGTCTTCTTACGCAAACCAGACAATGACAACACCCCTGCTATTTCAACAACATCACAAAATATGGCAACATTTGTTGCATTAATCTGTGTTATCGTTGTGATTGCCTTAGGTGTATGGCCACAACCATTAATTGAACTAACGAATTTTGCGATTATTGCGCCTGTAGCAAATTAATCGTAATAGTTAGATATTCAAATTAAGAGCGGCTCTTTTATAGAGCCGTTTTTTTCGTTATTATTAATGGTTTTTTATTTTTCAACATCTTCATAATATAAAGAAAAATCATCTAAGAATGAAAACATAGGGATAATAATATCTTTATTTAATAAATTATTATTTTTTAGTGTAAACATCTGCAAAATAAATTCTCTCCAATATTCAGATAAAAACTCTAATTGCTTAATAAATATATGAAGAAAATAATCAATATCTACGAGTTTGTAATGGTATTTTAAGTTTAATAGTGTATTTTGTTGTTCTTTTTTTAACTGATGAACTTTTTTTATTTGTGCTAAATAAAGTGTAGTAAGCTGGTGTCGAGTTTCAACTATTTTAGTATAAGAAAAACCATGATTTAATGTAGAGAATAAATTATTTAATATTTTTACTAGGGAAGATAAAATGTTTTTTTCTTGTGTTTCAATGTTGAGGTTATTGATTTCTGATTGTTGAGGTATAGAGTTTTTAAAAAGGTCGAAAAAGTTTTTTCTATGTAAAATGTCTTCACTGTCACGTATAATATCAAGTTCTTTTTTTGTTTCCCCTGATTGATGTTCTAAAGTAACAATTTCATTTGTGATTTTTTTCATGCTGTTTTCTTTATCATGAATAAAAGGTGTTATTTTATTTGTGATAAATTTATTTTTTAATTCTTTAATTTCAAATGAAAGGTATTGATTATGTTGATTAATAGCATTTATTGTTTCATCTATTTCATCAAAAAGTATTTTTAATATTTCATTTTTTTCTTCTTTTAATTTATTCTTTAATTCATTGTTAATTGTTTCTACCTGTATTTCTTTATCAATTTCATTAATCGTTTCTAAGATATCATTGAATAAAATTTGCCTTAGTTTATTTTTTAGATTGAGAGAAAAATAAATAATATTTTCAATGTTTTTATTGTTTCTTTCTAAAAGCTGTGTTGTTTCTTCTTCTAGTGCACTATCCATATAGCATTTACTACTGCTTAAATAAAGAATATTTCTGTATGCATGAAATAATTTACTATGTTCAAAGAGATGATCTAATTTAATAGGATTTTCAGGGTTGTTCATAACAATATCCTTTTGTTAGTTATTTGATGAGTAAAATGTAGAAAGTGCACTATCAAAAGAGAGCAGGATCTCCTTTGAGTAACCAATGACCATGTACCAAGGTGTGATGATTTTCTCAAGATAAATACTAAATTTTATCAACTCTAATGCATTGTTAATTTTATTAAAGTTAGTTATTGATGCTTCTATTTCTGTTAATATAGCCTGCCATACATATTCAATATGCTCTAAGGCCATATTTGTATCTTCAATAAACTGCTCAATTTCTGATAATTCAATATAAAGTGTATTTAAATGCAAAGATAAACCCGTGTAGATATCAATTTTCACGTTGATTTTCTTTACTTTTTCAACAAGTTCATTTTTCTTTTTACGAATAGCTTCAGCTTTTGCACCAAATATTCCTCCCGTAATAATAACACCAATAATACCTATGGCGAGTCCTGTAAAAGCAAGACTAACATAGTGTTTATATTCATCTTTTAATCGTGTAATTTCCTCAATTAATAAATCCCGCTCTTCTATAAGAGAATTGCTATTGTCTGTATAAAATTCATTAATAAATCGTTTTTTATTCAATATTTCATGATAGATAGAAGAGTGAGTGACATTTTGACTATCTTTTCCACCTATTATTTTACTTCTAAATGTCGATAAGCTATCTTTTATTTTAATCGTTTTATTACGTTCATTCTCAATATCTTCTTTCATGCTTTCTAAAATATGAATAAGTTGTGTTGCAACTTCTTTATCTTGAGATTTATATTGGATTCTTTTTAACTCTTGTTCGGAGAGATCTTCAATAACAGAAGATATTTTTGTTAATAAAGGCATTTGATTAATAAATGCAATGATATTTTCACCTGTAGAAGTAATTTCTCTGCCCATTATTTCTAAATCAATTGCTTGTTGCTTGATACTATATTCTATTTTATTCCAATCAAAAGCGTGCTCTCGTATTTTAATAAAAAGAGAGAGGATATTATCAGGCGAGAGTTGTGGTTCATTTATTTCATTGTAATGAATAAATTTGATGATATCATCTATTTTGTAAGGAAGAGAAAGTGCTTTATTAATATAAGACTTTATTTTTATTAAATCATGAGAAGTAACAATACCCGGTAGTCGTCCATCTTCAATATCTATACCTAATATTAATCCCAAAGCAACCTTAGGAATATCGGACGTCTCAATTATTTTATCGACGTGCTCAAAGGTGGTTGTATCCATATAACCTCACTTATGTATAAAAAATTTTTATCTTTACCACTTTATCTAATGAAGATTTGTTGATTGTTTTAGAAGTGCGAGTTAATGCATCTACTTTGTAACATAAAAAATACAAAACTTTGATAAATGACAAAGGTTATAATTAATCAGTCCTTTGATAATTTGTATAGAGACGTATAATCACCTTTTTAATTTTGTTGTGGGTATTGGTAGTGGAAAAGATTAATCCTGTGTTTTTGGCACTGTACGAAAAAGTGAAAAATATAAATCTGATAGCACAAGGTAATCTTTTACATTTGAAAGTCACCTTGCCATCAGAGGTTTCATTTTCATTGCTCTCTTGGCTCGCGGCACAGTCGTATTATCCTCAATTTTATTGGCAACATCGTGATGAGCATGAAGAAGTTGCTGCTTGTGGGCAGTTGCGTTGTTTTAATCATATTGAAGATGCTTGCCAATTTTTAGATTTACACCAGAGTGATGTAAATAGTGATGATGTGCGTATTTGGGGCTTAAATGCATGGGATACCATTATTCCTGGTCGTATTGACAAAATAAAAGGCGATAATGCCTACCTTTTTTTGCCCCACATTGAGATTAGACGCCATCAACAACAGCTTTCTGTTCATCTAAATATGTTGGATGAGGGGGATAAACAAAATACATTAGATTTTCTGCAAACATTAAACCAAGCCGTAGAAATTGAACCGCTTTCTGTTTCTGTTACTCATGTCAATCACTCTTTAACACAAGCACAGTGGACTCACTATCTCAATATCGCCTTAGATGAAATTAGCCAAGGTTTATTTGAAAAAGTTGTCCCTGCAAGAGCAACGTGCTTAACATTGGATAATCCGCTTAAAGCGATCCAATTTATGAAGGCGAGTTGTGATGTTAATCATCATTGTTATCACTATATGCTGGCATTTTCACCTTCAGATGCATTTATGGGATCAACACCTGAAAGATTATATAAACGTGATGAGTTGATGCTTTATACAGAAGCGTTGGCTGGTACTGTGGCGAGTTCTGATAACGAACAACAAGCCACTAAATTTGCAGACTGGCTGATGAATGATAAAAAGAATCAGCATGAAAACCTTGTTGTAGTAGATGATATTTGTCAACGATTACAAGGCGGTGTCGAAGGTATTGATGTTTCACCCGCAGATGTTATCCGGTTGCGTAAAGTGCAACATCTTCGTCGTTATATACATGGTAAATTAATTCACGCTGATGATATTGATTGCTTAAAACGATTACAGCCAACGGCCGCTGTATGTGGATTACCAAGAAGTGTTGCTCGTGCTTTTATTCGTAAACATGAACCTTTCGAGCGCCGTTGGTATGCGGGATCTGCGGGATATTTATCTCTTCCCCATGCGGAATTTGCTGTTAGTTTACGTTGCGGTGAGTTGCACGATGATACCTTAACTTTATATGCTGGTGCTGGTGTTGTCGCAGGATCTGATCCCCTGCAAGAGTGGACTGAAATCGAAAATAAAGCAGCAGGTCTACGAACATTGTTGGAAAAAGAGAGTTAATTCTTACAGATAATCTCAGTTTAAATAACATTAGTGTAGTCATCAAATTTGATGAGTAGTTTTTTATGTCAATAATTTAGTGCTACTCTTTAAATAACCATTGCTAATTGTTAATTAATTGATGCTATTCTTTAGAGTACTAACGCTATTTATTCCTATTCTTAACGATAAAAAAGAGCTCATTGAAAATAGAGTGGATGATTAGCCTAAATAATGCACTTTTTGAGTGTTTTTTTAACGATTTATTTAACGAAAACTTCTGTTCATTGAACTAGGCTAAGGAAAAGTATTTAGTAACAGATATTATAATAGCAATTGCAGGTTTTCGTTGTTGGGATAATCAATGTCTAATAGTTCGTTTAATCGCCAATGGGCTAAAGTTATACTCGAAACTTTGACTCGTCATGGCTTGCGCCATATCTGTATTGCTCCCGGATCTCGTTCGACCCCTTTAACACTTGCGGCGGCAGCTAATCAAAAATTAGTTTGCCATACGCATTTTGATGAGCGTGGACTTGGGCATTTAGCTTTAGGCTTAGCAAAAGCAACCAAAGAACCCGTTGCGGTGATTGTCACTTCGGGAACAGCCGTTGCGAATTTATACCCAGCCTTGATTGAAGCGGGATTAACGGGTGAACGAGTTATCTTTTTAACCGCAGATAGGCCACCTGAATTGATTGATTGTGGTGCAAACCAAGCTATCCGACAGCAAGGTATTTTTGCAACGCACCCTTCACAAACCCTCTCTTTACCAAGACCAACAGCTGATATTTCCGCGAGTTGGTTAGTTTCTACTCTTGATAATGCCATGAATACGTTGGTTCATGGTGCATTACATATCAATTGTCCTTTTGCAGAACCTTTATATGGTAATGATATTGAAACATCGACACCATGGGCGGATGCTTTAGGAGATTGGTGGCAAAGTGATAAACCGTGGTTACAAGAAACACTTGTTACATCTGCTGCAATGCATCCACTGTGGAATATATTACGTCAGAAAAAAGGGGTGGTTGTTGCAGGGCGCATTACGTCAGAAGAAGGGAGGGAAGTTGCAAAATGGGCTTCGCAACTAGGTTGGCCTTTATTGGGGGATGTGTTATCTCAAACAGGGCAACCACTACCTTGTGCCGATTTATGGTTGAATAACCCTCAAATAACATCAGAATTAAATCAAGCTGAGATAGTTATTCAATTTGGTTCAAGCTTAACCGGTAAACGCTTATTACAATGGCAAGTAGGATGTGCACCAAAAACGTATTGGATTATTGATCCTATTCCGGGACGTTTAGATCCTGGTCATCATCAAGGTGAGAAATTTACATTACCACCAATGCAATGGTTAACGGCACATCCAGCGGTCGATAATTCACCTTGGACTAATGTATTAACTCATATAGCCAAACAAACTTATCAGAAAGTCAGTGAAGTAACCGATTATTTTGGTGAAGCACAGGTTGCTCACCAATTAGATAAATTACTGCCTAATGATGGGCAATTATTTGTTGGCAATAGCCTAATAGTACGATTAATCGATGCATTTGCTCAGTTACCACAAGGGTATCCTGTGATGAGCAATCGAGGCGCAAGTGGTATTGATGGCTTAATTTCAACATCTGCAGGTGTTCATCGTGCGACAGAAAAGCCAACGTTAACAATAATAGGTGATTTATCTGCGCTGTATGATTTAAATAGTTTAGCGTTACATCAACAAGTTTATGCACCTAATGTTATTATTGTAGTGAATAATAATGGCGGGCAAATATTTTCAATGCTACCCACGCCAGAGGCAGAGCGAGAACGCTTTTACTGTATGCCTCATTCACTAAATTTTAAACACGCGGCAGCAATGTTTGGTTTGCATTATGTCTCACCAACAAGTTGGGATGCACTGTTAACGACTGTTCAGAAATGCTGGGCAGGGGCGCCAACAACGACATTAATTGAGTTAATTGTTGATGATACTGATGGTGCAAAAACATTAAATCAGCTGGTAAAACAGGTAACATCTCATGACTTTAGCATGTCAGCGATATAATACCCATAATGAAGGGCCTTGGTTAGTTTGGTTGCATGGGCTATTAGGTGAGGGGCGTGAATGGGAGCCTGTCATTCAGGCTTGTCATGAGTATCCATCACTGGTGATTGATTTGCCTCGTCATGGTGGTTCTGCTGCTATCAGCGTGAAAAATTTTGTTGAAGTGAGTACATTACTGACGGAGACACTTAAAGAGCAAGGTATTGACCACTATTGGTTAATTGGCTATTCGTTAGGCGGCAGAATTTCGATGTACCATGCGTGTTTTGGTAATACTACGGGATTAATGGGGTTGATTGTAGAAGGTGGAAATCCGGGGTTATCTGATGCAACAGAAAGACAAAATCGCATTGTGCATGATAAACGCTGGGCTGAACGTTTTCGTAATGAACCTATTAGTGATGTTTTAGCACTATGGTACCAACAACCCGTCTTTGCTGATTTAAGTGATGAAAAACGTCAATTACTGATTGAGAAGCGTCGCGATAATAGCGGGTTGTGCATTGCAGAAAGCCTTGAGACGCTTTCTTTGGGTTATCAACCGTGGTTGGTGACTGAATTACAGCAACTTACATTGCCGTTTATTTGGCTTTGTGGTGAAAAAGATAATAAATTTCAATCTATTGCGCAGCAGTATTCGCTGCCATTAACGACTATCCCGCATGCTGGTCATAATGCCCATCAGGCACAGCCTGTTGCTTATGCTGCGGTGATAAATCATGTTTTATCCCTCTTTGGTTAAAGGAACCTAATTATGCTTTACCCGAGCGAAGAAAAATTATATGCACCGATTGAATGGCAGGATTGCTCTGAAGGTTTTGAAGATATCCTCTATCATAAATCAGTCGATGGCATTGCAAAAATTACGATTAACCGCCCGCAAGTGCGTAATGCTTTCCGTCCTTTGACAGTGAAAGAGATGATCCAAGCATTAGCTGATGCACGCTATGATGACACTATTGGTACGATCATTTTAACAGGTGCGGGTGAGAAAGCATTCTGCGCTGGTGGTGACCAAAAAATTCGTGGTGACTACGGCGGATATCGTGATGAGAGCGGTACACATCATCTAAACGTGTTGGATTTCCAACGTCAAATCCGTACTTGTCCGAAACCTGTTGTAGCAATGGTAGCGGGTTATTCTATCGGTGGCGGTCATGTACTTCATATGATGTGTGACTTAACTATCGCTGCTGAAAACGCTATTTTTGGTCAAACTGGCCCTAAAGTAGGTTCTTTCGATGGTGGTTGGGGCGCATCTTATATGGCGCGTATTGTTGGTCAAAAGAAAGCACGCGAAATTTGGTTCTTATGTCGTCAATATGATGCAAAAGAAGCATTAGAAATGGGTTTAGTTAATACCGTTGTCCCTTATGCAGATCTTGAAAAAGAAACCGTGCGCTGGTGTCGTGAAATGTTGGAAAACAGTCCAATGGCATTACGTTGTTTGAAAGCCGCATTAAACGCAGACTGCGATGGTCAAGCGGGTCTTCAAGAATTAGCGGGTAATGCAACTATGCTGTTCTATATGACTGATGAAGGTCAAGAAGGCCGCAATGCCTTTAATGAAAAACGTCAACCTGATTTCACTCAATTTAAACGTAATCCATAATGCGAAACGCCAAACTCTATTCATTCAGCCTACCTGTAGATGCAGGCGTTGTTCTGCGCTATCAAAGGTTAAAAACGCGTGATGGTCTTCTTGTCTGTTTAGAGCAAAATGGCAAGCAAGGATGGGGTGAAATTTCACCTCTTCCTGAGTTTAGCCGTGAAACTTTAGAACAAGCACAAGAAGCTGCACAATCTTGGTTAACAGCTTGGTGTGCGGGTGAAAACCCAGTTCATAGTGAACTACCAAGTGTGGCTTTTGGTATTAGCTGTGCATTAGCAGAGCTTGATGAGACGTTGCCCCAAGACGCGAATTATCGTGCTGCACCTTTGTGTAATGGCGATCCTGATGATTTGATTTTAAGCCTTAATGATATGGAAGGTGAAAAGGTCGCTAAAATCAAAGTGGGCTTATATGAAGCTGTGCGTGATGGGATCGTCGTTAATCTGTTATTAGAAGCTATTCCTGACTTAAAACTCAGACTCGATGCCAATCGAAGTTGGACGCCGGCAAAAGCAGAAGGCTTTGCGAAGTATGTAAATCCTGCGTGGCGAGATCGCATTGCATTCTTAGAAGAGCCTTGTAAAACCCCAGAAGAGTCACTGGCTTTTTCTCAAGCAACAGGAATTAATATTGCTTGGGATGAAACTGTGCGTGATGACGGTTTTGAAGTAAAACCACAATCTGGTGTGACAACGATTGTTATCAAACCTACGCTAGTGGGGAGTCTTGAACGCTGTCAAATGCTTGTTGAACAAGCGCATGCGTTAGGACTAGATGCCATTATTAGTTCAAGCATTGAAAGTAGTTTTGGGCTCACTCAATTAGCAAGAATTGCACAATGGTTAACACCTAATAGCATTCCAGGACTCGATACTGTTGATTTAATTAAACAACAACTTATTCGTCCTTGGCCAAATGTGGATATTCCACTTATCTCTCTTGAACAGCTAGAGACAGTATGGCAACAGTAGTTCCATTTAAACAATGGCCGTGGCATCACTGGGCACAATTATACCCAAATGAAACGGCCATCATTTCAGGTGTTTCATCAATTACATGGCAACAGCTAAGTTGTCATATTAATCACTTAGCTGATAATTTTATGAAACAAGGGGTTGATACACAAAGCACCGTGTTGCTACGTGGAAAAAATCACCTCAATCTTGTTTTTGTATTACTCGCAGCTTTTCAATGTGGCGCTAAGGTTTTACCTTTAAATCCACAGCTTCCAAAATCTTTACTTGATGAATTATTACCTCACTTATGTATTGATTTTTATGCTGATTTGAGTGGCTCACCGCTAGATTTGAAAGTGACATTGCTTGATCTTAGCGGTATTGAGCTAGATAACACGCCACATCAATATAAAACTCAAAGAGTAAATGATGTCTTATGGGAACCATCTCGTATGGCAACACTTATTTTGACATCGGGATCATCAGGTTTACCCAAAGCGGCGGTACACACCTTTGATGCTCATCTTTGTAGTGCAATGGGTGTTTTGTCGTTAATGCCTTTGGAAAAAGGTGATAGCTGGTTACTTTCTTTGCCTCTTTTTCATGTATCAGGGCAAGGTATACTTTGGCGCTGGTTATTACGCGGAGCAACGCTGGTGGTACGTGAAATGCACCCATTTGTGGATGCATTGCAAGGTTGTACTCATGCCTCTTTAGTGCCCACACAACTATGGCGCTTCTTACAAAATAGAGCGCAGCAAGATAATCAACAATCTATTACCTTAAAATCTGTTTTATTAGGGGGAGCGATGATCCCTATTGAGCTAACGCAAGAAGCAGAACATTGGGGTATTCAATGCTGGTGTGGTTATGGCATGACGGAAATGGCATCGACGGTTTGTGCAAAGCGTGCTGATGGTAAAGCAGGGGTAGGGCTTCCGCTAAAAGGCAAAAATGTTAGGTTAGTCAATGATGAACTTCAGATAATGTCTGATAGCGTTGCTTTAGGTTATTGGTTTGATGGTAAATTAAAACCGTTATCACTTACAGCTGATGGATGGTATTCAACGCGAGACAAAGGCGGTTTTATTGCTGATGAATGGTGTGTTTTAGGGCGATTAGATAATCTTTTTTTTAGTGCAGGTGAAGGTATTCAGCCAGAAGATATTGAGAAAATACTCAATACACACCCTAATGTAAGCCAATCTTTTGTTGTTCCTATCGATGATATGGAGTTTGGACAACGGCCTGTTGCGGTTGTAGATACCGATCTTGAAACAATTAATCAGTTACCACAATGGTATCACTCTCAATTAGCCGGATTTCAACGTCCTGTTGCTTGTTTACAACTCCCAGAAAGTCTTAAAAATGGCGGAATTAAAATCTCTCGCAAGCAAGTGCAAGAGTGGGTGAAAACACAATTAGGGTAAGATATTATTCTTATCAGTAACATTTTATAGATAATATTGTTAGTCTAATCAACAATACCATTTATTAGATAAAGTAGTTGAATTATTTATATTTGTGTTTTTTTAAATATTATTAATCCAAAATTAGTTCAGTCGTTTGCGAGGAGTAAGAATGAGTTAACGTTGGGTTATGAAAATAATAAAACAATTATTAAGATGGTAACTACAAAAAATTCAAATACGCCTAGCTTGGTGATTAATATTTCAGGCCAATTTAGTTACGAAGAGCTTCTTTGTTAATAATAAAAAAATTAATTTAATGATAAAGAAAACCTCCTAATTACCAATTTATTAATAACTAGGAGGTTTGTTTTGCCGAGTTGCTCACAAGGCTTTTTATTATTTGTTACTTAGTGTCTTTTTTTGCTAACGCTTTTATTGCTTTTTCAACGCCTGCGCCATATTCAGGATGGACTTTCTTAAATAGGGCAATTTGACGTTTTTGTGTATCTTTACTTGCCTGTACTAATTCACCTGCGATACGAGCAAACATACGTTGATGCTCTTCATCACTCAGTAATTCATAAAGTGCACGAGGCTGACTGAAATAATCTTCATCTTCACGATGATTCCAGTGATCTGCTGCACCTTCAATAGATAATGGTGGTTCTTTAAAGTTAGGTTGTTCTTGGAACATGCCGCCATTATTTGGCTCGTAAGTAATACCACTACCACTATTACCATCAACGCGCATTGCACCATCACGATGATAATTATGGAATGGGCATTTCGGCGCATTCACTGGGATTTGGTGATGATTAACACCTAAACGATAACGGTGTGCATCACCATAAGAGAATAGGCGACCTTGTAACATCTTATCTGGTGAGAAACCAATACCAGGAACAATGTTAGCGGGGCTAAATGCCGCTTGCTCTACATCAGAGAAATAGTTTTCAGGGTTACGATTTAATTCGAAATAGCCTACATCGATTAATGGGTAATCAGCATGAGGCCAAACTTTAGTTAAATCAAAAGGATTATAAGGGACTTTTGACGCTTCTTTTTCTGGCATTACTTGGATTTGTAAATTCCAGCGAGGGAAATCACCACGTTCAATCGCATCAAATAAATCACGTTGTGAGCTTTCTCTATCTTTACCGACCAACGCTTCTGCTTCATCATCCATCAGGTTTTTAATGCCCTGCTGGCAACGGAAGTGAAATTTAACCCAAAAACGCTCATTATCTTTATTAATAAAGCTATAAGTATGGCTACCAAAACCATGAATAAAACGATAGCTTTGTGGTAAACCACGATCGCTCATATCAATGGTTAATTGGTGTAATGATTCTGGTAAATGAGAAAAGAAATCCCATTTGTATGCCATATTGCGTAGGTTAGTTTTAGGATCACGTTTTACAATGTGGTTTAAATCTGGAAATTTTAGAGCATCACGAAGGTAGAAAACAGGGGTGTTGTTACCCACCATATCCCAGTTACCTTCTTCAGTATAAAATTTTAACGCAAAACCACGAATATCACGTTCGGCGTCTGCGGCACCTCTTTCACCAGCCACTGTTGAGAAGCGGGCAAACATTTCTGTTTTTTTACCCACTTTAGAGAAAATTTTAGCACGAGTATATTTTGTAATATCGTGAGTGACTTTAAATGTACCAAAAGCACCAGAGCCTTTTGCGTGCATACGTCTTTCTGGGATAACTTCACGATCAAAGTGAGCTAGTTTTTCTAAAAACCAGACATCTTGAAGTAACATCGGACCACGAGGGCCTGCTGTCATCGAGTTATTATTGTCTACGACAGGTGCGCCTGACGCCGTTGTTAGCTTTTTCTTTTCCATCACATATCTCCAGTTTATGAAATAGTAAACGTTCTAAAAAAACAGCACGTGTGAATAAAACGAAGCGAACAGCCTTATACTTATTATGGTTAATATTGACTGTATTTCCACTTTAACAATATTGAACTCATTAATAAAACCAATTAGACCAATAACATTGATAGACGTAACTTATTTACATAGATTGATAATTCTACAGATTATCTTTCAATTTTGACTCAAGTTGTTTAATAAATTTATTGTATAGTTATATATTAGGACAATTATTTGCTGGGGTAATTACAATGAAAAAATATTTATTGGTCGGTGCGATAAGTGCGTTGTTTGTGGCTGGAAATGCCAATGCAGTATCAATGAATATTCAAGCAGGGAAACATTATACGGATGTTCGCGCCGGTTTAGGTGATCCTAATGCAGGCCTTTCTTTTAATGGAAACTGGGCACGTAGTGATCATGATGGTCAAGTAGGAAGCTTAGGTGCAAAATTTGCGCTACCTTTAGGGCCTTTTTCAGCAAGTGTTGGTGGTAAAGCACTCTATTTAGCGCCAAAAAATGGTGATGATGGTGCCGCTTTAGCGGGTGGTGTGGGACTTAATTGGAATGTTCTGCCGGCTTTAAGCTTATATGGTGAGGCTTATGCATCTCCTGAAGGATTAACCTCTGGTAGCAAATCTTATTATGAAGCTGATGTGGGTGCACAATTAACCGTCTTTAAACCATTGCATGTTAATGCTGGTTATCGTGTGATTGAAATCGAAAACTCACATAATAGAAGCAATAATAAATTAGCTGATGGTTTCTATGTGGGGGCAGGTTTAAGTTTCTAATCTAGACGCTATATCTGAATCAAAAAAAGCAGGTGTCTAAATCAGCACCTGCTTTTTATTGTCTATAATACAGCTGTATTAGAAAGGATATTAGCCAACTTGAGGTAATACATCAAAAGTGATGGCGACTTGAATACCAATAACCACCAGCCCACAAACAAATACAATACCTAATGCACCATTCCCACCTTTAACTTTGTATTTATCTGCACTATTTTGTTCTTGTCTGACTTTCCATACTAATAAAGCGGGTAGAAGTAACGCTAAAATTGACAGTGCAATAGCGGCATAAGCTAAAGCTTGTACAAAGTTAGGAAAATATAGTGCACATAATAAAGGGGGAATAAAGGTTAATAGGCTGGATTGCATACGTCCAGTCGCACGATTACTGCGCTTAAATAAATCCGCAAGATAATCAAATAGACCTAATGCAACACCCAGGAATGATGTAGCCAAAGCCAATGCAGCAAATAGGTTAACAGCAATATTTACGCGAGGTGTAGCAACAACATCACGAATCGCTGTTAGTAAACCATTTAATCCAGATTGTTGTGCCATAATTCCCATAAAAGTATTTGTTGGGATTGCGCCTAATGTGGCCATTTGCCATAAAATATAAGCAATGAGCGGAATAGCACTACCAGTAATAAAGATAATACGTAGCTTTTTAATATCGCCATTCATATAGCTGACGATACTTGGCACACTACCGTGGAAACCAAAAGAGGTGAAAATAACAGGAATAGCAGAAAGAATAAGCCCATACGCGACAGGCATTGAGGTTAAGTTTACTGATTCAACGTGAGGTAACATCACAATTAGCATAAATATGAGGAAGAAAACTTTTGCGGTAAACAATAGACGGTTAATCATATCAACCGATGTTGTGCCAATCCCGACTACAGCTCCGCCAATCACTGTAAAGATAATAATACCTTGTGTGACAGAGAGCTCATGACCAATCCAAGATGAAAGAGTGGCTGAAAGGAGTTCACCCGCACCACTAATATAAGCGGTGGTTAGCGCATACATTAATAACAATAGTGCAAGCCCTGTGATGACTTGACCGCCTATACCGAGATAGCGTTTTGCGATAGAACCAAGGCCAGTATGAGGGTCGTTGTATTGATAAACTTCCACCAGAAGTAATGCGGTATAACTCATCAATAACCATAAACCAACAAGCAATAGCATCATTGTGCTAAAGCCAATACCCACAGCAGCCAGTGGCATTGCCAGCATACCTGCCCCAATTGTTGTTCCTGCAACAATAAAAACACTGCCTATAGTGCGATTCTTCACAAGTTCCTCTATTCACTAGACTATTTATTTACTTAGAAATGCAGAGTATAAGAATGGTAAATTTCTGTCAAATTTTAATTACGTAGATCGTAATGATTTGTTTACAGACAAGGTATTGTGAATAAAAAAACGCCAATCATAAATATGAATTGGCGCTTTAAGAGAAAGATTTATCAGGGCGTTAATCGTCAAGTTCTACCATTCGTCTTATTTGATCACGATTAATTTGTTTGAGCTGTCCTGTTTCTGCATCTTTGTAGGTAATTAATCCAGTTGCTTCATCTTCTTGGGGTTTATCTGTCGTTAAAATTGTTTCCCCATTTACTGTTTCAATTTTTTGTGGGCTGGAACAGCCTGCAACGAGCAAAATTGATGTAGAAATAGCAATGACTGAGAAAAGAGACTTTAATTTCATAATGCTTTTCCTTTTTTTATTGTGTTAACTTAACCTTAGTAAAAGTTGAACAAGAGTGTTAGAAAAAAGCTTAAATTAAGATAATTCAAATTATTCAGAGTAAATTTCTATTTCAATATCACTGATGGGATGACAACTACAAGGTAAGATTTCATCAGGCTGGATAAATGCTAAAGGCTCGTTGCGATAACAAACTTTGCCTTTTACTAAACGTAGACGACAAGAGCCACAATAGCCTTCACGACATTGGTATTCGACTTGGACTTTCCCATGTTCTAATGCATCAAGCAAAGAAGGATGGGTGTCAGTATGAAATTCTAAAGGTTTTGAAAGACCCTGCTGATGCAGGGTCACTTTATGAGATGCCATAACGTATCGATGTTATTTCTCAGTATTACAATTCAAAGTTACTTAAGTCATCAGTATCAACTTGTGAATCGATTTGACCCACGAGGTAAGAACTGACTTCAACTTCTTGAGGCGCAACTTGAACGTTGTCAGACACTAACCATGCATTGATCCATGGAATAGGGTTAGAGCGTGCTTTAAATGGTAATTTAAGACCCACTGCTTGCATGCGAATATTAGTAATATATTCAACATATTGACAAAGGATATCTTTATTTAAACCAATCATTGAGCCTTCAGAGAATAGGTATTCAGCCCACTCTTTTTCTTGCTCGGCAGCTTCAACGAACAGGTCATAACACTCTTGCTCACATTCTTCTGCAATTTCTGCCATTTCAGGATCATCTTGACCTGAACGCAGTAAATTCAGCATGTGCTGTGTGCCTGTTAAGTGTAGTGCTTCGTCACGAGCAATAAGTCTAATGATTTTCGCATTACCTTCCATCAGTTCACGCTCAGCAAAGGCAAATGAACAGGCAAAGCTAACGTAGAAACGAATCGCTTCTAGTGCGTTAACGCTCATTAAACACAAATAAAGCTGTTTCTTTAATTTGCGTAATGTGACATGAACGGTTTTGCCTTTAACCTGATGGTCGCCTTCACCATACATGTGATAAAGGTTTGTCAGATTGATTAATTCATCATAATAAGAAGAAATATCACGCGCACGTTTTAAAATTTCTTCATTTTCAACGATATCATCAAACACAACTGACGGATCGTTAACAATATTACGAATAATATGAGTATAAGAGCGTGAGTGAATGGTTTCAGAGAATGACCATGTTTCAACCCATGTTTCTAACTCTGGGATTGAGATTAAAGGTAAGAATGCCACGTTAGGGCTTCTTCCTTGAATTGAATCCAACAGTGTTTGATATTTTAAATTGCTAATAAAAATATGTTTTTCATGATCAGGTAACGCATTGTAGTCAATACGATCACGAGAAACGTCCACTTCTTCTGGACGCCAGAAGAAGGAGAGCTGTTTTTCAATTAGCTTTTCAAAAATAGGGTATTTTTGCTGATCATAACGCGCTACGTTAACAGGTTGCCCAAAAAACATGGGCTCCTGAAGTTGATCATTTTTAACTTGTGAAAAAGTAGTATAAGACATAGCTTCCTCAATTAAATTTTACACGCGCCGCCTTCACAATCTGAATCTTCCGCCTCAACGACTTCTTCCAGATCACCCTGTACATCGTCTGCACCGTCGCGGGTATTGTGATAATAAAGTGTTTTCACACCATATTTGTAAGCGAGCAGCAAATCTTTCAGCAGTTGGTTCATTGGAACTTTACCGCTAGGGAAACGAGTAGGATCGTAGTTAGTGTTTGCTGAAATTGCTTGGTCAACGAATTTTTGCATGATGCCCACTAACTGCAAGTAACCTTCAATACTTGGCATTTGCCACAGTAATTCATAAGCGCCTTTCAAACGCTCATACTCAGGAACCACTTGACGTAAGATACCGTCTTTAGAGGCTTTAATACTGATATAACCACGTGGTGGTTCGATACCATTTGTTGCATTCGAAATCTGTGAAGAGGTTTCTGATGGCATCAGCGCAGACAGAGTTGAGTTACGTAAACCGTGCTCTTTAATGTCTTTGCGTAAACTTTCCCAATCGTAATGCAGTGGCTCTTTTGTCAATACATCCAATGATTTTTTATAGGTATCAATAGGTAAAATACCTTCAGCGTAAGTCGTTTCATTAAACCATGGACATGCGCCTTGTTCTTTCGCTAATTCATTA
The DNA here is from genome assembly GCF_030286765.1 of Proteus faecis. Classification (NCBI taxonomy): domain Bacteria; kingdom Pseudomonadati; phylum Pseudomonadota; class Gammaproteobacteria; order Enterobacterales; family Morganellaceae; genus Proteus; species Proteus faecis. Next base: position 278,443 of record NZ_JASVWV010000003.1, on the reverse strand, counting down.
GATGCTTTTAATAAATAGTATTGAATTGCTTCAAATGCACGATGAGTTAAGTTATTTGCGCTACCATCAGAGTAGCGAACACCGTGTTTTGCTAAATAATAAGCAAAGTTAATAACACCAATACCTAAGGTGCGACGCCCCATTGCACCTTGTTTGGCCGCTAAGATTGGATAATCTTGATAATCTAACAGTGCATCCAATGAACGAACGGCTAAACGAGCCAGTTCTTCTAAATCATCAAGATTTTCAATTGCACCTAAGTTAAAGGCAGATAATGTACACAGTGCAATTTCACCATTAGGATCTTTAATATCATTTAATGGTTTAGTTGGCAGTGCAATTTCTAAGCATAAGTTTGATTGGCGAATGGGTGCAACAGCCGGATCAAATGGGCTATGTGTATTACAATGGTCAACATTTTGAATATAAATACGACCAGTTGAAGCGCGTTCTTGCATCATTAATGAGAATAGCTCAACCGCTTTAACTTGTTTTTGGCGGATGCTCTTATCTTTCTCATATTGTACATATAAACGTTCAAATTCATTTTGATCAGCAAAGAATGCATCATATAAACCAGGGACATCAGAAGGGCTGAATAAAGTAATATCCTGACCTTTGATTAAACGTTCGTACATTAATTTATTTAACTGAACACCGTAATCTAAATGGCGAACACGATTATCTTCAACCCCACGGTTATTTTTCAGTACCAGCAGGCTTTCAACTTCTAAATGCCATAATGGGTAGAATAAGGTTGCTGCACCACCACGGACACCGCCTTGCGAACAAGATTTTACCGCAGTTTGGAAGTGTTTATAGAACGGAATACAACCTGTGTGGAATGCTTCACCATTACGAATAGCACTACCTAATGCACGAATACGACCTGCATTAATACCAATACCCGCACGTTGAGAAACATATTTCACAATGGCACTTGATGTTGCATTGATAGAATCAAGGCTATCGTCGCACTCAATTAAAACACAAGAGCTAAATTGACGAGTTGGGGTTCTTACTCCAGCCATGATTGGTGTTGGTAATGAGATTTTAAAGGTTGAAATCGCATTATAGAAACGTTCGATATAGTCCATACGTGTTGCTTGTGGATAACGAGAGAACAAGCAAGCTGCAACTAAAACATATAAGAACTGTGCGCTTTCGTAAATTTCACCTGTAATACGGTTTTGAACGAAGTATTTACCTTCTAACTGTTTAACTGCCGCGTAGGAGAAATTCATATCACGTTGATGAACAATAAAATTATTCATCTGTTCGAACTCTTCTTGTGTGTAATCTTCTAGAAGATGGCGATCGTATTTGCCTAAATCGACTAATTTTTTAACGTGATCATACAGTTTTGGTGGCTCAAATTGGCCATACGCTTTTTTACGTAAATTAAATACGGCAAGACGGGCAGCGAGATACTGATAATCAGGTGTTTCACCAGAGATTAAGTCTGCAGCAGCTTTTACCAGCGTTTCATGGATATCAGCAGTTTTGATACCATCATAAAACTGAATCTGAGAACGTAATTCAACTTGAGATACTGAGACATTTTCTAGACCTTCAGCGGCCCAGGCGATAACACGGTGAATTTTGTCTAAGTCAATGCGTTCTTTATGACCATCACGTTTTGTGACAAGCAGGCTATGATTCATGAGCGATGCACCTTATCTTGCATTAGTGTTACCTGAAATTTTATACCGCAAAAAAACGCTCCCGATGACAAACTATGTCAAGGAGTCTTGTGGTGTGAAATTTAAGGAAACACAATATATAGGGGTTGGTTCAAATGGTGATAACAAGATAAAGGTAATTGAGAGATTGATCAAGTGTACAAATCTGATTGTTTCTGTGGATAAATAGGGGATAAATTTTTTAACAACTGCCCGTACCCTGCATAAATACAGGCAGTAAGAAACACAAATTCAAGTGGCAACGATGTAAAGTCAATTTTAAAAAATGTGATCGTTTGATGTTTTATTAGACCAAATCAAACTTTCAGTTTCACGAATTCGAGTTATATGTCGATTGTGTGTGCACCATATAATTCACATCGACATTGGGCGCTAATCTGAATTTGTCAGTGATCGGGTTATAATGTAAACCAATCATATTTTTGCTACGTAAATCAGTTTCATCGACCCAGCTAAGTAATTCTGACGGGCGAATAAACTTATTAGCATCATGTGTGCCTTTAGGTACCATATTCAGAATATATTCCGCACCTACGACCAGCATTAGCCACGCTTTTTTATTACGATTGATGGTTGAGAAGAAAACATGTCCACCTGGTTTTACCAGTTTTGCACAGGCTCTGACAACCGAAGATGGGTCAGGAACGTGTTCTAACATCTCCATACAAGTAACGACATCGTAAGTTTGTGGATTTTCATTCGCGTGGTTTTCAACGGTATCTTGAATGTAAGTGACGGGAATACCGGATTCCAGTGAGTGCAACCGTGCGACTTGTAACGGTTCTGTTCCCATATCAAGACCAGTCACTTCAGCGCCAACACATGCCATACTCTCAGACAAAATACCGCCACCACAACCGACATCTAAGACTTTTTTTCCAAATAGGCCGTCTGCGCGTTCTTGAATATAGTTGAGTCTTAGTGGGTTGATGCGGTGTAATGGCTTAAATTCACCTTCAAGATCCCACCACCGTGATGCGACGCTTTCAAACTTGTCGATTTCATGCTGATCCACGTTAGCATGTAAAGAGGTTGTTTTATCATTCATCAGAAAGTATTACTCCTATTTTCATATTGTCATGATTCTACCAACGTTAGACGGTGAAATCGAAGAGAATAGCGAAAGGAGTATTAATTTAGTTGTTTCCTTTTTCCAAAAATTGGCGATTTGTGGTATAGTTCTAAACCTTTGAATCCGTAGTATGAGGGACAGTGGCTCCATGAGCGACATTGCCAGAGAAATCACACCAGTTAATATCGAAGAAGAGCTGAAAAGCTCATATTTGGATTATGCGATGTCTGTTATTGTAGGACGCGCATTACCCGATGTTCGAGACGGACTGAAGCCAGTACACCGTCGAGTACTTTTCGCGATGAATGTACTAGGAAACGATTGGAATAAACCTTATAAAAAATCAGCCCGTGTTGTTGGGGATGTTATCGGTAAATATCACCCGCACGGTGACAGTGCTGTTTATGAAACGATTGTTCGTTTAGCACAGCCTTTTTCTATGCGTTACATGTTGGTTGACGGGCAGGGTAACTTCGGGTCAGTTGATGGTGACTCGGCGGCTGCAATGCGTTATACCGAAGTTCGTATGGCGAAAATCGCCCATGAACTGCTGGCGGATTTGGAAAAAGAAACGGTTGATTTTGTTCCTAACTATGATGGAACAGAACATATTCCGGCAGTAATGCCAACCCGTATTCCAAACTTGTTAGTCAATGGTTCTTCAGGGATTGCGGTAGGGATGGCAACAAACATTCCTCCACATAACCTAGGCGAAGTTATCGACGGTTGCCTTGCTTTCGTTGATAACGAAGACATCACGATTGAAGAGTTGATGGAACATATTACGGGGCCTGATTTCCCGACTGCCGCTATTATTAATGGCCGCAGAGGAATTTTAGATGCTTACCGTACTGGTCGCGGAAAAATTTATATCCGCGCTCAGGCTGATATCGAAACTGATGAGAAAACAGGTCGCGAAACGATTATCGTGACAGAAATTCCTTATCAGGTGAATAAAGCTCGCTTAATTGAAAAAATTGCAGAGCTTGTTAAAGATAAGCGTATTGAAGGTATTAGCGGATTACGTGACGAGTCTGATAAAGACGGTATGCGTATTGTCGTTGAAATCAAACGTGATGCTGTGGGGGAAGTGGTATTAAATCACTTATTCTCACAAACACAAATGCAGGTTTCTTTCGGTATTAATATGGTTGCGCTTCACCAAGGCCAGCCAAAATTATTAAATTTAAAAGAAATTATTTCTGCTTTTATTCGTCACCGTCGTGAAGTTGTTACTCGTCGTACTATTTACGAATTACGTAAAGCGCGTGACCGTGCTCATATCTTAGAAGCACTTGCTGTCGCTTTGGCGAACATTGACCCAGTTATTGAAATGATCCGTCAAGCACCAAATCCAGCAGAAGCGAAAGCGGCATTAATTGCACAACCATGGGATTTAGGTAGCGTTTCTACCATGCTAGAGCGTGCTGGCGATAGCAACGTTGCTCGCCCTGAATGGTTAGAGCCACAGTATGGTGTGCATGACGGTAAATACTATCTAACAGAGCAACAGGCTCAAGCTATTTTGGATCTGCGTTTGCAGAAACTGACAGGTCTTGAACATGAAAAACTGTTAGATGAATATCGTGATTTATTACTCCAAATTGCTGAGTTGTTACATATCTTAAGAAGCCCAGAGCGTTTGATGGAAGTCATTCGTGAAGAGCTAAATGCGATTAAAGATCAATATAACGATCCTCGTCGTACTGAGATCACTGAAAATACGGCTGATATTAATATTGAAGACTTGATCAATGAAGAAAATGTTGTTGTGACACTTTCTCATCAAGGTTACGTTAAATATCAACCGCTTACCGATTACGAAGCACAACGTCGTGGCGGTAAAGGTAAATCAGCAGCCAGAATTAAAGAAGAAGACTTTATCGATCGCCTACTGGTAGCTAACACCCATGATACGATTTTATGCTTCTCAAGCCGTGGTCGTCTCTACTGGATGAAAGTTTACCAGTTACCAGAAGCAAGTCGCGGTGCTCGTGGTCGTCCAATTATCAATTTGTTACCTCTTGAACAAAATGAACGTATTACCGCTATTTTGCCAGTAAGAGAGTATGAAGAAGGTAAATTTGTCTTTATGGCGACGGCAAGCGGAACGGTGAAGAAAACACCTTTGCAAGATTTCAGCCGCCCTCGTAGTGCAGGTATCATTGCTGTTAATTTAAATGAAGGCGATGAGTTAATCGGTGTTGATTTAACCGATAGCACTAATGAAGTTATGCTGTTCTCTGCGGAAGGTAAAGTGGTTCGCTTTGCAGAAGATTGTGTTCGCCCAATGGGTCGTACTGCGACAGGTGTTCGTGGTATGAAGCTGAGCGATGACGATAAAGTGGTGTCACTGATCATTCCTCGTGGTGAAGGTGATATCTTAACCGTAACTGAGAATGGTTATGGTAAACGTACTGCTCAAAGTGAATACCCAACGAAAAATCGTGCAACACAAGGCGTTATCTCTATTAAAGTGAGTGAGCGTAACGGTAAAGTTGTTGGTGCAATTCAAGTTGAAGAAACTGACCAAATCATGATGATCACCAATGCGGGTACATTAGTTCGTACACGTGTTTCTGAAGTCAGCATTGTTGGACGTAATACACAAGGTGTTACCTTAATTCGTACAACAGAAGGTGAGTTAGTTGTTGGTTTGCAACGTGTCGAAGATGAAGATGATGCACTAGATGACGATGAAGTTAATGAAGTTATTAACGAAGAGTTATCAGAGGCACCTGATTCAGATTTAGCAGATGATGCGGACGAAGAATAGTATTTATCATTATTGTGATGTATAAATAAAAGAAAGCAGGCATAATTGCCTGCTTTTTTTATGTGGTGAGATCCGTTTATCATCAGAAAAAATTATCCTGATGATAAAGATCATATCATTCAGACATACAGTAACTTCTGCTAGAATAGAATAAGTTTCTTGAGCGGTAGGAATATTGATTAGGGTGGTTGTTTGAGATATCTCTCGTCCTTTAAAACATCGTTAAAAATTTCCCGCTACCTTTTTCGTATATTAGGTATCATGTTGTGGGCGATGGGGGCATTGCTAACGATGTTTTACCTTATCAACATCTTCAATGATACTAAATCTGATATTCGGCAAGAATATAGTAATAACTACACTAATCTTCTTGGCTTCTTTAGGCAAACCTCCAGCACTATCCGTGATTTACAATACCTTGCAGAACGCCACCAAGAACAAATTAACTTAAACCCGAGTATGAAAAATTCATTATTTTATGAAGGGCCATTTTCACTTCATAAGCTTAATGAAACCGCAGATTGTGAATTATTTAAAGGGCAAACAGACAACTATTTCCGCTCATTTAATAGTATCTTATATTATTGGAAAGATAATACTCCGGCCTTACAAGGGATAAACCAAGTCTTTATGGTTGGTTCCCATAGCATGTGTATGATTAACTTCCCTTTGCGTGCATCCCCAGTTGATACTGAAATGTTGAAAAAGATGGTTTACGAAAATACCCGTAACTACATTAATCAACGAGCACAAGGTAAAGAAGTTAACCAATATTGGATTGTGCCAGATGCAAAAGGGGATAGTGGCATTTTATATGTTATGTCACCCGTTTATGCTTCAGGTAAATTTATTGGTCTGATTGGTATTGAAAGAGCTATTCGTCTTGAGTATTTTTCTCCTACCAAAGATAGAGTGATTTCAATTCATCTTCTTAATAATAGAAATACTACGGTTTTAAGCTATCCTGCAGAAAATACTTATCATTCGGTTAAACAAGTTCCTGATGTCAGCGCTCCTTATTTTGGTTTTGATGAAGACTTTAGTGATTTAGTTGCTAAGCGTAAATTATTGCCTTCGTCTTTTAGTGTGGTGTATTCATTACCACTCAAGCAAATTTTAAATGAATTTAAATTCACGATTTTTAATGCGCTGATCTTAAATATTATTTCAGCCATTATGATTTTTATTTTTGTGTGGATTTTTGAGAGAAAAATATTCTCCCCAGCCGAAAATAATGCTTCTCGCCTAGAAGAACACGAGCAATTTAACCATAAGATTGTGGCATCAGCGCCGGTTGGGATCAGTATTCTCAGAATACGTGATGGCATGATCATTTTAAGTAACGAGCTGGCACATAACTATTTTCGTTTACTTAGCCATAGCGATAAACAAAATATTCTCTCTATTATTGCTGAGAAAAGTAGCAATATGGTCGATGTAGTGACCAACAATCGTAATCATTTGCAAATAAGCTTTGTTAATTCACGTTATCAAAATGAAGATGTGGCTATCTGTGTTTTAGTGGATATCAGCTCACGGGTTAAAATGGAGCGTTCACTACAAAATATGGCAACAGCTGCGGAACAAGCTAACCAAGCTAAATCGATGTTTTTGGCAACAGTCAGCCATGAATTACGAACGCCACTTTATGGCATTATTGGTAATTTAGAGTTATTGCAGTCTCTTACACAAAGTGATGATACCGCTCGATTGCTAAAAACGATGGATAACTCTTCATCATTATTACTAAAAATTATTAGTGATATCCTCGATTTTTCGAAAATTGAATCTAAACAGTTAAAAATTGATATTAAGCCATTTAATTGTCGCCAAGTGCTCTCTTTTGTTATCTCTAACTATTTACCTTTGATTGCGAAAAAAGGCTTGGCTATTTACTGTTTTATCGAACCTGATGTACCTAAAATTGTAAATAGTGATCCTGTTCGTGTACAACAAGTTATCTCTAATTTATTGAATAACAGCATTAAATTTACCACGACCGGATGTATTACCTTGCATCTTTATAAAGATGATTATTATCTCTATTTTGATATTCATGATACAGGACGAGGGATCAGTGACAAAGCATTGCATGAGCTTTTTGAACCATTCTTCCAAGTGTCCCAGAATACAGAAAGTGCATCAGAGGGAACAGGGTTAGGTTTAGCCATATGTGAAAAGTTGATCAACTTGATGGATGGCGATATCAGCGTTGTTTCCCAAGAAAATATTGGTAGTCGCTTTACGATCCGTATACCTCTTTATGGTGCCTTAGATGGAATAGATCCTAATTCTAAACAGAATATTTATAAAGAAAGTAATGTTCGTTGTTTTATTGATATTAAAAATCTTTATTTAGAAGGCTTTATTGGTCGATATCTTCGTTACTTTGGTTTGAGTTGTGAATTGCTTACCGAAGAGGAGGTGATATCTCCAACCGATTTTATTATCACTGATTACGATGTACCAAGAAAAGATAACTGCCAATTTATTAGGATTAATGCGCATTACTTTGAACCATTGAAGAAAACAGCTGAAAACGTATGGGTATGTAGTACTTATAAGCTAAACGATTTAACAAAAATAATAATGCAATTGCCACAAAGTAAAGTGGAAGCAAATTGTGTGGAGATCGTGAAGCAAGATCAAGATACGGATTGTCGCTTACAAACTTTAACTATCCTTATTGTCGATGATCATCCAATAAACCGCTTATTGTTGACCGATCAATTGAAAAAAATCGGCTTTAATACAGCAACAGCAGAAGATGGCTGTGATGCATTAACATATTTAGCTAAAAATCATGTTGATATCGTTCTGACGGATGTCAATATGCCAAACATGAATGGTTATCAGTTGGCAACACATATAAGAGAAATGGGCAGTAATATGCCTGTGATAGGTGTGACAGCGAATGCAATAGCCGAAGAGAAGCAACGCTGTATTGCTGCAGGAATGAATGATTGTGTATCTAAACCTGTTTCGCTCTCTATTTTAAGAGAAGTATTGGTGAAGTATATCTCTAAAGAATAATTCTAGATAGTGAACGATAAAACAAGTAAAAAGACAAAGACTAATTTATTAGTCTTTGTCTTTTTTTAAGCTTCTAGAAGGTAAAATAACGTAATCACAAAGCATTTTGATAGATAAAATGAAACAAAGAGTAGTAATAATATAAGTTGATTAAAAGGAGAGTGAGAGCATCTCTGTAATAGTCTGTAAGCTCAAAACCTAGTAAAGGTATGAAAATATAAGCTATACAGCTTATAAGGTACTCTTTGAATGGAAAGTATTTGCAAGAAAAGATCGATAAGTGCAAAGAGAATGAGGAATAAGGAGTAAAAAAAACAGAGAAGCTCCTACAACGGGTTGAGCTTCCTGATTTTATCGGTTCGACTAAGGTAACTACGGTGAAATTAATCTGGGCCGTTAATTTCCTTATCAATAGTCACTGATGACAAGTAATTAAGTAATGCGATATCGTTATCGACACCTAATTTCATCATGGCTGATTTTTTCTGACTACTAATCGTTTTAATACTACGATTGAGTTTTTTGGCGATTTCGGTCACAAGGAAGCCTTCAGCAAATAATCTTAGGACTTCACTTTCTTTAGGTGATAAACGTTTATCGCCATAACCATTCGCATTGACTTTTTCAAGTAGCTTCGCAACACTTTCAGGCATAAATTTCTTGCCTTTTTGTAGCGCAGCCAATGCTTTTGGCAGATCAGTTGGAGCGCCTTGCTTAAGCACAATACCTTCAATTTCAAGATCAAGGACTGCGCTCAAAATAGCAGGGTTGTTATTCATTGTTAGTACAATAATCGACAAATTAGGATAATGTCTTTTAATGTACTTAATGAGTGTAATACCATCACCATACTTATCGCCAGGCATAGATAAGTCAGTAATTAAAGCATCCACATTTAACTTAGGTAAGTTATTGATAAGTGAAGTTGAATCCTCAAATTCACCTACAACATTGACCCATTCAATTTGTTCTAAAGATTTACGAATACCGAATAAAACGATTGGGTGATCATCGGCAATAATAATATTAAGGTTATTCATGTTTAATTGTTACCTTGCTGCAGCAACTGTTGAATCCATTTATCCAGTTGAGTGATACGTTCTTTGATCTCTAATTCATTATGATTTTTTATGTCATGCTCTAAATATTCACAGCTTTCTCTGAGATATTCTAAATCTAACATGGCAAAAACACCTTTTAGACGATGAGTTGTCTGGGCTAGAGAATGAAAGTCTTTATTTGTTGCTTCTAAGTGTAGTTTTTCAACATCAATAGGAACAGTACTGATAAATAGTTCCTTATAATCACTACCATTCAACTTCTTCCTGTAATTATTAAGAATTACTTCGTATTTATCAAGGTTATTATTTTCATCCCAAATACTCTCGTTAGTTGTATCTGGGGAGAATGACTCATTTTCTTCAATTAAATAAGTAATAGCCTCTATTAAAGGGTCACCGAAGTTATAGTTACACTTTATTAAATCTTTTGATATTTTTTCGAAACCAACAATAGAGCTCATTAATAATATTGTTGGAGATTCAGGATTATCATTCGGTGTATCCCTAAGTATGATATCGTATTCAGGATAAAGATTCTCTCTATTTTTATCAAAGTATGTAGCGCCATATTTATCAAGCTGTTGGCAGATGATTTTTTCTATTTCAGGGTTTTTTATAGCGAGTTTTGCGTTTATCCCCTCCAATAATACGTTAAAAGTCCGTTCTTCTGTATCTATATGCTGGTATGGGAGGGCAATTCGAAAATGAGAACCAATACTTTCTTGGCTCTTAATAGTTAATTCTCCTTGTATTTTATTACATAGCAAGTGGCATAAATAAAAAATGATACCTGAATTAGAATAATATTTGTCTCCCATTGCTTGGCCTAAGAATGGGTATTTTATATTAGCAATATCTTGAGGTGTAAGCCCGCTTCCACTGTCAATAATATCAATAAGTATTTCTTCTTTATTTTTATCTTTATCTTTAACTAAATTCAGATTAACGGTTATCTTTCCATAATTAGTCGTACTAATGGCATAATTAATCAATGATAAAATAATCTTACTTAAAGCAGGGCCATCGTTAATTAAAAGTAAGCCCGGTCTTATATTATTGTGGAAATAAAGTGTTAGACCTTTTCTTATCATAAAAGGTGATGCTGTTATCAGAATAGATTCAACTAATGTTGATAGTTCAAATTCATCCTTATGTATTTTCCATTCTTGATTTTCTAACTTATTAATTAATGTAATGTTTTCTATCCACTCAGAAATGTAATTTGTTTTCTCTAATAATAAACTAAGCAATTGTTGATGAGTGTCTTCGGGTAATAAGTCTTTGAATTGATAAACCATCTCATTTATATCTTTAATGGGACGCATTAATTCTAATGACATATTAGATAAGATCTTGCGTCGAGCGATGGTATTTTTCTCATATTCTTGTTGTGCAAGTTGCAATTTTTTGTTGATAAGAGCTTCGTTATCTTTATTCAGAAATATGAATAATGATGTATTGTCAATATTGTTATTATTACTTGTTCTTATTTCATAAATTTCGTTGTTGATAGCCGTTTGGATTAAACCATTGTGCTCAACTGCCATTTGGCGGATCTTAGATAAATCGATATGAGGCAGTAATTTTTCCGCATGGCTGTTGCTAATAATCTTATGATTAGAGGAAAAATTATAGACTAATAATCCTATAGGAAGGTTTGAAATGATGTCGTTAGTCATCTCTTCTTTGATCCGTAGATTACGTGTCATAGAGATATAAGGATAAACGTACTTATTACGGATATAGATATGGCCAAAAACGGAGATAGAAACAAATACCAGTAAGCTGATTAATAACCAAATATTTTTGTAGACAATTTCTTTGATCATCGACTTTAGTGGGTATTCATAAGAGAGTGAATAGGGGATCCCAATAATTGGTTGAGAAAAAATCAGTGAAGAGCCATCGGTTGATATTTCAATGTCATTCTTATCATAGACCGATTGCTGACCTGTTGGCAGTAATCTTAAGTAGTGTGGAGATAACTCTGAAGGTAAAAAATTATTGATAGGCAAATCAAACGCCACTACGCTGGTTAACTGACCTGGCACATTAAACATAATACGATAGGTATAGTAATAAATGTTTTCTGTAGACATCTTCCTAATAGGAGAAAGGCTCTCTTTTTCATCTAATGCTGTTGATTGCATCAATAACTCAGACCGCTTATTTTCAGCTGTTAATGTCAAATAGCTTTCTTTGTAACGGATCTCTGGCTTAAGCACAGAATGGGTCGTAATTAAGATAAGATCATTCCCTTTACCATTTAGATAATAAAGAGAACTGTAATCATTACGTACACCCCAAAGAATTTCGAGTGAATTCGCGAATCGTTGTGCTAACTGAAAGGTTTGCTCATTGGGTTTACCAAATATAATGGAATCTACGGTTTGGTCTCGACCTTCAAGCCAAAATACATCAGAACGTAATTTTATTGGATTAAGTCGCAATACAGGGAATATTGAGGTATCAGCTATTTTATTTGATAACTGGAAAAGCTGATTGGAGTGGTAACGATAATCTTCAACTTGGCGAGCGAATTTATGAGTTGTATTGTTTATCGCGTTTTTTTTGCTATCTAGCCAAGTGTCAAAATAACTGTAAGCATAGAGAAAAAGCGATATGACCATAAAAAGAAGAAATAGGGCATATAGACGAGTTAGTGTATTTGGCTTGAGTTGGTTCAATGTACGCATTCAGTTTGCGAGCCCTTAAGAGACAATGTAATTAAAAATAGAATAAACAATCACCATTATTCGGCCATTATATTAACAGGTTATCACTTTAAAAGGGATATTCGGATGAACTTTGAGCAAACAAACTAAAAAATTCAATTTTTTTACAATTGGAGCTAGACAGCGGGGTCAGAGATAGGCATAATTTCGCGCTATGGAAGGATGGCCGAGTGGCTGAAGGCAGCGGTCTTGAAAACCGCCGATGGGAAACCATCCTAGAGTTCGAATCTCTATCCTTCCGCCAGAATTAGCCGGCTTAGCTCAGTTGGTAGAGCAACTGACTTGTAATCAGTAGGTCACCAGTTCGACTCCGGTAGCCGGCACCATATAAGAACCCGTTATCTTGTAAGAGATAGCGGGTTTTTTCTTATCTATAATTCTCTTTTTTCTATTCTCTCTTATTTTATCTCTTTTGGGTTACTCTATTTATCTCTCTTCATCACTATAATTTTTGGCCTCTAGTTATCAAAAATTAACCAATATATTAGAGGGTTAGCATTTTTTAAGCAGAAAATGTGTGAAGATTGAGCAAACAGATAAAAAAGTCATTTTTTTTACAATCAGGGCTAGACAGCGGGGTCAGAGATAGGCATAATTCCGCGCTATGGAAGGATGGCCGAGTGGCTGAAGGCAGCGGTCTTGAAAACCGCCGATGGGAAACCATCCTAGAGTTCGAATCTCTATCCTTCCGCCAGAATTAGCCGGCTTAGCTCAGTTGGTAGAGCAACTGACTTGTAATCAGTAGGTCACCAGTTCGACTCCGGTAGCCGGCACCATATAAGAACCCGTTATCTCGTAAGAGATAACGGGTTTTTTCTTTATTAGTTGCGTTAAATAATGTTCTATCATTTACTAATTTTGATTATTTCTCAGTACCTCGTTGTTTTATTTTTAATATAAATAAAAATTTACTATTGATGCTAAATATAGCAATACTTCGGTTAAATCCGTTGATAAAGCTAAAAATATTTGTGGATGTTAATTTTGCACCATCTTCGATTAAGAAAAGTTCAAACATTTATTCTCTGTTGAAATGCAACATAAATATTGTTTGCCCGTGATCCCATCACTGGTAATGTTCGTATCATCATAATAATAGGGAAAATTACCTTTATCACTTAAGGGCGTTCGGACTAACTTTCCTGATGGATGAATTGTTTTTATAATATATTCTTTTATTTAGAATAATATTCTAATGTTGAAGTTATTACTGACACTGCTACGAAATTATTAAATGATGGCACTCTTTTCACTAGGAACAGACTGAAAGTATTTAATAAATAGGTACATCTAATTTACCTGAATACAGAATGAAATAGGTATTAATTTACGGTAAAGGTGATTGGGTATTAAATTTGATATTGAGTATTAATTTTCAACTTTCTATATCTAACAAAAGCCACTTATAAAACAGGTGGCTTTTCATCAATAAGATAAAATTACTCTTTTACCTTACCCTTGTCCTTATTTATCTATTTCAATTGGAATATAATAATTAACATCTTTTAATAATGATGCAGGATTAGTAGCGAGAATTGAAACAGGATAATCATCTTGAAATATATACTCTTCAATATCGGGAGCACCATTCTTTCTTGGAATATTAAGTTTTCTAAGTAAAATACCATAGGTATTATAGATAATATCTTTATAATCTAATTTTAATAATGCTTCTGGAATACTAAATTTTAAATACTTTGTATCCTTTATATGAGCATGATCTTTGAATTGAGAATGATAAGCGTCAGGTTTATTTTCCATCATGGTTGCATATTTTATTGTTAATTCATTATTTTTATTAGATAAAATATTATGTAAAGCATAAACCCGTTCATGCTTGGAGAGCTTCTGTTGAAAGAAGACTTTCCAGTATTCTTCTCGCGCTTTTTCTGTATTAAAATTCCAATCAATCATATTAGCTTTATAGGTATGCTCTATACCGATTAATGGAAGCGAGTCTATTGTGACGATTTCGATATCTAAATTAAAACCACTAAATTTTCTTAACGGTAATGTAAAGCCATAAGCTTGCCAATTCTCTTTTCTACGATAATTATAGGGGGTTATATCAAATAGCTTTTTAAACGCTCTTGAGAATGTCTGCTGAGAATCAAAACGATATTTTAATGCAATATCCAGCAGTGGTGTTCTTTGCAAGCGTAATTCAACTGCAGCACAAGAGAGTCGTCTTGCTCGAATATAAGACGCTAATGTTAATCCTGTGTGTTCTTTAAATATGCGTTGAAGATGCCATTTGGAATATCCTGATTTTTGCGAAACATTCTCAAGCTTTAGATCTTTCTCTAAATTTTCTTCAATCCAATAGATAATATCTGTAATGACATTTTCACTAAACATATTCTAGCTCTAATTAAAAATTATTATTAGTGGTAGTAAGTAATACATGTATTCGACCAATTTACAGAAGATACTGTAATGAAATTAGGTTTGATTGTAAATTTATAAAAATATTTAATCTAATTTTAGGTTTTTAAAATGGTGCGCTATTTACGATAATTTGAGTATTAATTATAACATACTGATATAAATTGATAAGATTACAATTAGGTGAATAAAATAACGAGCAATTAGATAGTCTTTTTTAGATAAAATCTAAGCTAAAAGTGTTATTTTTGCAAAGTGATAAATATATTTATTTAAGAGAAGAAATATAAATAGTTATTATTCTAATTGAATAGAATATAACTATTATTATTAAGTTAAAATTAGCTAAAAATAGAGAAAATAAGTGCCATAGGGAAGCTAAGAGGCCAAGTTAAGGCGATTAATAATGCACTTAAAAGACGCATGGCTAGGCTAGGATCTTTGGTTAAAAAGAAAGTAATAATAAACGATATAATAGCACCAATAAGGTAGCTTATTCCAATAATAGAGATAGCAGACATAATAGATCATTCAGTAAATAAATTGCCACAATTGTACTCCAAAATTGTTAAAGAAACAGAGGAATAGGGCAAACTTTTCAATAAATGTCATTATTAATGTGCAAATTTTAAACATTTATCTCACTTTTGATCTCTGCTTGCTTTTGGGTTTAATCACACAAGATAATAACAAGGTTAAAGCTAAAAAACAAAAAATAGAAATATAACATATTGATTATAACTGTTATTTATAACAATCTTTATTGTCTAAAATGATGGTTATTAAAAATAGAACAAAACGACATAGATCTTTTTTAGTGGTTTCACTATAAAAAATAAAATTTTTAAATGCTGATTTTTAAGGCAGGATAGTAATGAAGAGATAAATTTGATGTTTGTAAATGCACAGGTTAGTTATATTACATCATGATATCGACAGAATGTAATAAATGGAGTGAATGCCATTTTATACATACTTGTAGATAATTTGGCTTATGGATGGCGCGACTTAATGGATATAAGCGTTAGCTGGGAAGCATTTAAAAATCCCCTTTAAGATTGAAAAGGGGATTTATTTTTATATTCTTTTCAGATAGAGGTTAATAGCTGTTGCTATATTAAAATGGTAATTTATAAAAGTAATAACCTGTCAATGACGTTTATTGTAAAGAAAATAAACGCTGTTTTGATTAATAAACAACTAGCGTGGTAGTTTTTATGATCCCTTATCAATCAACTTTGACGTTTTGGTTTGAAGAATGCACACCAGAGCAATGGTTTAAAAAAGATCCTCAGTTTGATAAAGAAATTAGCCGTAGATTTGGTGAATTATGTTTAAGCGCGAGTCGTGGCGAGTTGGCATCATGGAGAGAAACGATAGAAGGGCGTTTAGCTGAGGTGATTATTCTTGATCAATTCTCACGTAATATTTGGCGAGATACGCCAAAAGCTTTTGCCCAAGATAATATGGCATTAATCTTAGCGCAAGAAGCTATCAGGTTACCTGAGTATCTGACATTAACACCGGTTAAACGTAAGTTTATGATCATGCCATTTATGCATTCAGAATCCCCTAAAATTCATCAAGATGCGGTTATCTTGTTTTCTCAGCTTAATGATGACAATACTTATCAATATGAATTAAGACACAAAGAAATTATTGATAAATATGGTCGCTATCCTCACCGTAATGAAATTTTAGGACGAACATCTACACCTGAAGAATTAGACTTTTTGCAGCAACCTGGTTCTTCATTCTAAAAAAATGCATACCTTTTTCGGGTATGCATTTTTGTTTCTTTTTTATAACTGATTAATCAGTCATAACGTCAAGATTACATTGTAATATGCCATAAATTATAGAAGGCGATACGACCTGACAACTCAGCAATAATGACCGCAGCAGCACAAGTTGCTAGCGTCATTTTTGATGCTTGTGCTTTTACAGCAGTAAATCCTACGATAACCACACCTAATGCTAATACTGCTAATTGGAATCCCCAAAATAGAGATTGATCAGCGCTGAGTTCTGGGCCTGTAAAGCCAAGGAAGCTAACATAGCCAGAGCGAGTAGCAAAAGTAATAATGGCACCAATAATAAAGGACAATGCACCTAAACGTCGAGCACCTGTTGCCATTGCTAATACACCACCGCCAACTAACAGCGTCATCCAGAATTGCAATGTCGTGTAGTTTGTATTCCAGTTAGCAATTGTAGGAATATGATAAATTTGCGGAATAGACCAAACAAATGCTAGACCAAAAACAACGGTAAATAGGTTACAAATTTCACGTAAGCCTTTCCATTTTTTCATTATAGTGAGTGCGACAGTGGCAAAAGCAAAACCTGTAAACACACCACTTAAAAACGCTTCGTTACTCATTGGAGAACGGCCAACGCCTAAAAGCATATTGAAAAAACGCAGTGGCTGACCAACGTGTAATCCACCAATACCTAAGCCAATTAATGTTAAAACCAAGGCTAAAATATTTGCATTACGTAGTTGGTTTTCATCAATTTGACCTAATTTTTTACTGATATAAGCAATAAGAAACAGACCTGCTGCTGATGAACCTAAAACAGTAAAAAAGACTAGAGGAAGTTCATGCATGGTTTATACCTCCGCCGCATTTTGAACTGAGCCGGTTTTATCACCAGAAGGCTTCGCTTCTTTGTGTGCTTTGATCACGATATTTGGATTGGTCAAGCTAGGATCAGGCATTGGTGCGATACCACACTCAGTACCGTGTTTTGCTCTGATCACTTCAATATCATCAAAATCAAGTGCACGTTGAGGACAAGACTCAACACAAACCGGTTTCATGCCTTGTGCTACACGTTCGTAGCAACCATCACACTTAGACATGAGTTTTTTCTTCTCATCGAATTGTGGTGCACCATAAGGGCAACGTAATTCACAATAACGACAACCCACACAAATATCTTGGTTAACAACCACTAAACCATCTTCTTCACGTTTATGCATAGCACCCGTTGGGCAACCTGCAACGCAAGTCGGATTTGAACAATGGTTACAAGAAATGGATAAATAATAACTATAGATATTTTGTGTCCAGATCCCGTCCTGTTTTGCCCAGCTACCACCACCGTATTCATAAACACGACGGAATTTAGGGCCTAAATCTAAATCTTTTTCATCCTTGCAACTGACTTGACAGGTTTTACAGCCAGTGCATTTAGTGGAGTCAAAATAAAAACCATATTGCTTCATGAGTTAACTCCTTATGCACGTTTCACTTCAACAAGGTTTGTATGTTGTGGATTTCCTTTAGCAAACGGCGATGGGTGCCAGCTTGTTAATGTATTAATACATCCACCTGTATCTACACCTGTTGTATCAAGTGAACGCCATGCACCTTGCGGTACTGCAATCACACCAGGTAATACACGATCTGTCACTTTAACGAGAATATTTAAACGACCACGATCATTATAAATCTCAGCAATATCGCCAGATTTTAATCCGCGTTCAGCTGCGTCAATTGGGTTTAACCAGAATTGATGCGGAATAGCTTCACGTAACATAGCGACGTTATAGTAGCTTGAGTGAACGTGGCCTTTGTCGTGGAAACCGGTCATTTGCAGAGGGAATTTCTCTTTAAGCTTAACGTTTTCAACGCCTTCTTCATTCTTACAATATTCTGGAATTGCAGGGATACGGTCGCCTTCAGGTAAAACCCAGCCTTCAGTATCTTGCATCAATTTTTCAGAATAAATTTCAATCTTACCTGACGCTGTTTTTAATGGATTAGCGATAGGATCTTGACGGAATGCTTCAAGTGCAACGTATTGATTACGATTAGGTAATTTACGATCGATAATTCCTACATCGTTAGTTTCTGCAAATGTAGGCAACGCTGGATTTTTCTCACGCATTTGGTTATAGCAATATTCAATCCACTCTTCGTAAGTACGTCCTTCAGTGAATTGTTCTTTGGTGCCCATTTTTTCGGCAATGTCTGTTAAGACATCATAACAAGGGCGGTTTTCCCAAAGTGGCTTAATCGCATTTTGTAAACGGACAACATAGTGGTAAGCGCCACTTGCGTAAGAGTTATTGATAAGATCGTTAGTCTCAACAGTTGTCACATCTGGCAATAAAATATCTGCGTATTTTGCAGAAGGGGTCATGTGGTTATCCCACACTAAAATAAACTCACATTTTGATTCATCTTGCAGTAAATCATGCGTTTTATTCAAGTCAGCGTGTTGGTTACCAATCACGTTGCTGGAATAACACCACATAAATTTAATGCCTGTATCAAGTTTATCTTTATTTCTGACACCCGCATTTTTGCTGGTCAGTTGATCACCGCGAGCAATTGCTTCGGACCACATAAATGTTGGGATCAACGTCTTAACTGGATTAGGCAGAGCAAAGCTTGCAACTGGATAAGCAACGTTACCACCCCAACAACCTGTATTCGTACCAGGGCGGCCAATGTGACCTGACATTAATGGTAGCATCATAATCGCACGACATGCCTGCTCACCGTACGCTGGATACCCCAACCTTGAGAGATCCACGCAGCTCTTGCACCACCAATTTCACGTGCTAATTGGATAATACGATCAACAGAAATACCCGTTAATTTACTTGCCCACTCAGGTGTTTTTGCAATGCCATCAGGACCATTACCTAAAATATAATCTTTATAAGAGCCATTTTCAGGTGCTGATGCTGGTAATGTTTGTTTATCCCAACCGACACAATATTCGCGTAAGAAGTCTTCATCGGTGATGCCTTCTTGGATCATCACATAACCTAATGCAGCGACTAACGCAGCATCGGTACCTGGATAAATTGGGATCCATTCGGCACCTAATGTTGTCACACTGTCAGTACGACGAGGATCGATGATGATAACTTTACTTTTGCTCTTATCTAACGCATTTAACGTTTCATAGAATTGACCACCACCAGACATACGTGTTTCAGCAAGGTTATGACCAAACATCACGACTAAGTCTGAATTCTCAATTTCTGTTAACAGTGATTCCAACATGTCCCCGTAAACATAAGGCACAATACCGGTTAATTGAGAGTATGAATAAGTACCATAGTCACTTAAAAAGCCACCAACAGTACTTAATAAGCGTTTACATGCTGTTCTACCGTGTAAGTTCGCGCCAGTAGAGCCTGTACCATATTGGTAATAAATGGACTCATTACCGTATTTTTCGATGGTATATTTTAATTTTTCCGCGATGATTGAAGTGGCTTCATCCCAAGAAATGCGCTCAAATTTACCTTCACCACGTTTACCAACACGCTTCATTGGGTATTTTAAACGGTCTGGGTTATATGTTTTCCAGCGTACAGAACGACCACGCAGACACGGGCGAATTTGGTGAAGACCAAATGTTGAATCGTCATACATCGTTTCATTAGAAATACGACGAATAACGCCATCTTTCACATGCACTTTTAATGGACAACGACTACCACAGTTCACTAAACATGCACTGTATTTGATAGTTTCAGATGTCTCATCAGGGCGGATCCCCTGGGGAGTTTGAGCATTAGCAGCGAATGGTAATGAAACCGTTCCTGCAACAGCAGCTGCACCAGAAATAACCGCTGCAGACTGAATGAATCCACGCCGACTCATTTCAGTAATAGAAGTATTATTTTTAATTTTTGACATTGACATTACCCTAACATTTTTCACAACAAGTAAAGTTGTATATATATGTTAAGTTATAACCCTTCTACCTATAATGATTTATATCAATATAAAAAATGTTAATAACGTTATATAAAAAAATGATTATTAAACAAATGGTTACAATTTCTGATTAATACCACTTTAGTGGTAAATAAAATATCAAATAAATAGGAATTAACAATCAATCGCTATGTGAAAAATAACATATCGTTTTTCATAAATATATAGAAAAACAAGATTGTTAACATAATAACAAAATAAGAGATTAAAAATATTTGTTAATAAGAAAAGTAAAAAAGAAGAATGACTCTTCTTTTTTACTTAATACGAAAATGATTTATTGAGGATTATTTTCGACAGGAAATCTGAGTGCTCTTACATCATTTCCAGTTGGAGACTGGTGAACCCTTAAGCCGAATTGAGGCAAAATAGCAAAGATATGATCAAATATATCTGATTGAATTGCCTCGTATTGAACCCAAACAGTGGTATTCGTAAAGGCATAAATTTCAATGGGAAGCCCATCAGAAGTTGGTGCTAATTGTCTTACCATAATTGTCATTTGCTTATGAACATTAGGATGGTTTTTTAAATAGGCTTCAACATACGCACGGAAGGTTCCAATATTGGTCATGCCACGTTGGTTTAATGGTATTTGACATTCATTACCTAAGGTGGAATTGAATTGGTTAATTTCACTTTCCTTATTTTTTATATAAGGCGCTAACAAATGAGCCTTTTCTAGATTATCAATTTGTTTTTTATCTAAAAAATGGATGCTGTTAATATCAAGAGCAAGACTTCTTTTAATACGACGTCCTCCTGATTTTGTCATTGCTTGCCAGTTTTTAAAGGAATCTGAAATGAGAGAATAAGTGGGAATCGTTGTAACCGTATTGTCCCAATTACGCACTTTAACGGTTGTTAAACTAATATCAATGACAGCGCCATCAGCTCCATATTTAGGCATTTCTAGCCAGTCACCAAGACTTATCATATTGTTTGCAGATAATTGAATGCCGGCGACTAATCCCATAATAGGATCTTTAAACACCAACATTAACACCGCCGTCATGGCGCCTAAACCACTGAGTAAAATAAGAGGGGATTTGCCAATAAGTAGGGAAATAATCATTATCCCAATCAGCACCGAGGCGGCGAGTTTTAAGCTTTGAAAAATACCTTTTAATGGTAATCGGCCAAATGAGGATGAATTTCTCATGATCTGCATACAGAGATCCATAATAGAGAAAAGCATCAACAAGCCAAAAATTAAGCACCAGGCTTGGGCACTGGTGGTGAGAATTTCTTGGGTTTTACCCGATCCCATCCACACTAGCGCTTGGATATTAACAACAATACCTTGGATTAAAAAAGCAAAACGACTAAATAGCTTATTTATTTCTAGAGAAAGTTGCCATTTCTGATCGTATTGACTTATTGCCTTGGAAATTTTAGGCAAGACCAGCCTGTGCAAAATAAAATGGAGAATGATTGCGACAAGAAAAATAATGGCTAAAACGAGTAGGAGAGAAGCAATTTGGGCGTACTCTTCATTAAATTGACGTATCCATGTAAGCAGTTGCTGCTGCATAAAATATCCTCATAGTTAATGCGGGTTGTATATTAAGAGTATAGAAAAGAGAGCTTAGTTCAATAAGGTGAATTTTTTGTTACGAAAAATGCGAGGGTAAGTGAAATGGTAAATAAGCGCAGTAGAGTGAATAAAAGCCAGAAATAGTCTTTTGTGCGATGAGGGTGCTATTTCTGGCTTTATGCTGTATTTTATCTATAAATCAAATAATTACAGTAAACGAGTTGAAGATAATTTTACAACAACTTGGTGCAGATTAGTAATAAAAGAAGTCATTGATTTCATATTAAGTATCCTATTAATAAAATGTGATTCGTGTCACAAATATTTTCTAAGATTGATTTTAATCACATTTTCATAACAGTCAATAGCTATATACAAAAATATTTTAAATTTTAAATTATTTTTTATGTTAAAAGTGTTTTTTATCGTTTCCATAGATGAAAGATGCTTGGGGAATTCTTTATCTTATTGTTTATATGGTGTTTTTTTGTTTTTTCTATTAACAATGCTTAGTTGACTTTTTTCTATTGTAATTTTCACTCGATTTTTTTGCTTTAAGCTAAACATGGAATCGGAAAAGAAAGGAAATCACTCAATGAATATCGAAACAAAAGAAGAACGTTTACAAAAAATTTTACAAGGTGAGAAAGACGCAATAGCACCGATACCACTTGTTTATGATGATGATTCTCAAGTCGTAATTGATCCTAATGTGGAAATTAAATTTAATCAGATAAAATCATCTCCTGATGATCCTGATAATGAAGTTAAAATGAATCGAGTTATCAAATATGAGGTGGTTGTCACGGGGATTAACCTACGTTTAGCTGAATGGCGTACGAGTCCGAAAGGCATTTTAATTTTGCCAAATAACAAAGATGTCTACATTACGATAGTCGATGACAGTAAAACAGAGATCTCTTTAACGGGTAATCGAAATGGTGTGGCATCATTACAATTAATCTTAAAAGATGAAGATGATGAAAATAGGGTTTATTACGCAACGCCGATACAAATTCGTGTTACCCCACCTAAAACCAATCCTAACACCGATTGTTCAGCGTCTAATTGTGAAAAATTTGATGACTTACTGACAATACGTTCAGAATCTATGCAATGGCCAAGTCAGTGGGAAAGTGTGTCTAAAAGTTTTGTTGCACATCTTCAAGATAAAGAAGGCGAAGATGTTCAAAATAAAGAAGTCAAATTAATTTACGATGTAGAGAATAGTACATTAGCCGTCGAGCCAGAAATTTATAATGCTGATGGTGAGCTAAGTAATATTGGCAAAACGAACAAATACGGTATTGCAAATTTTAAAGTCAAATTTAAAAAGAGTGAACCTAAACAATTGGCTATCTTTCATGCTGAAACTGAAAATAGCGAAGATCCAACTAACCCAATTAAATCAAGAGATTTTTATGTTGAAATGACAACGGAGAAATTGCCTTCTCCAAGAGTGCCTGCAACATTAAATGGTATTCTTAGCTATCATAGTGAGAATTATTGCGTTAACGCGAATCTTATTTTAGGTCGTGATATTAGTGAAAGCACACAAGTTGGATTTTATTTTAATGATCAACTTAAGATGTTACCATGTACTGATAAATCAGCAGTCTCTGTTAGATTAGAAAATCAATTATTAACAAATGGTATTCATTATATTTCTTTCTTTACGGTTGATATCTTCGATAATATCTGTTTTTCTCGACGTGAGCGTATTATTGTTGATAACTCTTTAACGGGAGAGTGTAGTAAGCAAATTAAAAATATTGCGCCAAAACCTTGTATTAGTGTCATTATTCCCCAGATTTGCGATCGTTACTTTAATTCTGTCAATATTAGGCTTTTACCTTCTTTGTGTTTACAAATTAAAAATCGTGTAGCGAAGATGAATATCCAAAAAATGGTTATCATCTATAATGGTTACTCTAAGATAAATAACAGTGAAAGAACATTGGTCTATCGCTCAACATTAGAAATCTACGCTGATGATCCTCGTTTAGGGAATTTCTTGCACGATACAACACCTAATAATGATCCTATTAATATGGTTGAAATTGTTGAGCCTGCATTAGAGAGTATTTTGGCGGATGCATTGCCTAACATTGAAGTAGGACAACTCGGTATTCAGGTGATGGTCTTTGAAAAAACGGGAAATTGTTACCTGTGTGGAGAGAATATGTATACGGTATCTCTGCGTTTACCTTGTGCTTAATAATAATCTATTCTGTTTTCTACTTAAGAGCCACTTTATGTGGCTCTTAATCTATATTTAATCAATAAGATTATTATCATTAAATAGTCAATTAGTGCGTCATTCTTTTTATTGCACTGGTTATCGATAGTATTGTGATAGAACTTAAAATAAGTTGTATACCAATCAATGCCATAACTAATGCAACAGAGGTTTCAGGGCCAAAAGCAATTAAGAAATAGGCGATAACGAAGTCTAAAAATCCCACTAATATATTGAACCAGCCATAAAAATTGTCTTTAATTTGTTTGAAACCAACATTCAGGCGCAATATCCCAGCAAAAATAAATAGAAAGCCGATAAAAAAGGCGAGGCTAAGCATACCTTGCAATGGATCAGTAATAAAGATATAGCCTAAAAGAAGGTAAATAAAACCCGCTAATAACGTAATTAGCATTGACCAACCGGAATAGAGCTGACTATTAAAACCAGCAATAATAGTGGATATTGCACAAGCAAAAAAAACAATACTGAGTAATACACTGATAACAATACCTGAAGAGAGAGGATTAATAATACAGATAAAACCAGCGATAAAACCCAGTATAGCGATAATGTTCATTAAAGTGCATTGTTTCTTCACCAATTTCTCTGTTAGCTGAGAGAGATTATTTTTATTAATATCTAACATAGTAACCTCTTTATCCTTATGTTTGGTATATAAGTTAAATTATAGCAATTTTTGCTTATATGGCATGATTTCTTTAAATAAAAATATAATTTAAAGAGGTATGAAGGTGGGTAAATCATCTTTGAAATATAAAATTGATGGAGTAAGGTGGGAAGTTAAATCAAAAATCAATCAAATTTATAGCGGAGGTAAAATGTCTGATATAGTGTATTTAGACAGTCACTTTGTACCTAGAGAACAGGCTAAAATATCTGTTTTTGACCGTGGTTTTTTATTTGCAGATGCAGTTTATGAAGTTACTGCGGTTATCGATAGTCAATTAATCGACTTTAGCGGGCATTTCCAACGATTACAACGATCATGTAAAGAATTGGGTTTATCGATACCCATTACCAAAGATCAATTAATTCATATTCATCATCAGCTTATTGAAAAAAATAATCTTCATGAAGGGCTTATTTATTTGCAAATAACTCGAGGTACAGATTCCTCTCGTTTTTTTGATTTTCCGCCTTCATCCGTCTCTTCTACAATAGTGGCTTTTGTTCAACATTCAACAGTGGTTAATCACCCTAATGCAAAAGAAGGGATTTCAGTGATCAGTGTTGAAGATATTCGTTGGCAGCGTTGTGATATAAAAACAGTTGCCCTGTTAGCGGCTTGCTTAGCTAAACATCAAGCACATCAACAAGGCGCTGATGATGCCATTTTAATTAAAGAAGGTTATATAACAGAAGGTAGTTCAAGTAATTTCTTTATTGTTAATCATAATAATGAAATCATTACTCGGCCACTGAGTCAGGATATTTTACCCGGTATTACACGCCAAGCGATTATTCAATTAGCGCAAGAAGAAGGGCTTAAAATAATCGAGCGCCGATTTACACTTGATGAGGCGAAAAAAGCTAAAGAAGCTTTTATTAGCTCAGCGACTACATTAATTTGGCCAGTTATTTCAATCGATAATCAAGATATCAATCAAGGTGTAGTTGGGCAGTTATCCCAACGGTTACGAGAGATTTATCTTGATAAAGCACTTAAAAAATAATTGACTAGACAGATATTTTTATCAAATTTATCGCACTGCTTTCAGATTTTTTATTGCTATATAGCAGTGCGGTAAATTAATAATTTTACTCTGTTAATTCGTTTCTTTATGTTAATTATGATGTTCAATAATCATAACGGCAGTTGTGTCTGGTTCTAAAGCGCGTAATACATGAGTGACATCGCCAGGATAGCAAATATAATCACCGGGTTGTAATTCTTGCTGATTATCTAAAGTTCCCACCATTGCACTACCACTAATAATAATAATATGTTCGGTGACATTCTTACTGTGAGGATCTGATACTCTGTCTTTTCCTGGTTGTGCAATCACGGTGTATATATCGCGTTTTGCACCGACAGGACAGGATGATAGTAAAAAAGCATGGTAATACGCTTTTTCGGCACTAATTTTAAAGCCATCACCTTTGCGAATAACTTTGATTTCAGATTGTGGGGCTGAAATAAGTTGAGAAAAAGGGATATTTAACGCAACACAAATTGCCCAAAGTGTTTCAATACTTGGGTTTCCTTGTCCAGCTTCTAGTTGAGACAATGTTGATTTTGCAACACCAGCTCGTCTTGCTATTTCAGCAAGTGAAAGACCCGCTTTTTTTCTTTCTCTAGTCAGTGCTTGAGAAATAATTTCAATAGGCGCACAAGGCGATGACATCATAGCTTCCTTCAAAAATCATCTTGCAAAAAAACCAATCGTTCAACATAATGAACGAAGTGTTCGATAAAAAATACTATATTTTATGCAAATTAACAGTCGTCTTGATAATAACGTACTTAGAGATATTGTGCTTGTTTCATTAGCTGATGGTATTGTCGGTATCTCTTATGGCGCTTTAGCTCATACCCAAGGCTTTGATTTTTGGGTGCCGTTGGTGTTATCCATTTTTGTTTTAGCGGGAGCTTCTGAATTTCTTTTTATTGGTGTTGTAGCGATGGGAGGAAGTGCAATATATGCAGCTCTTGCCGGATTAATGGTTAACGCACGACATATTCCTTTTAGTCTAGCAGTAAAGGATTTACCCGGAAAGGGACTTAAATCATTATTAGGTTTTCATATATTAAATGATGAGAGTGTTGTATTTGGTTTATCTCAACGTACTGCTGAACAAAATAAATTAGCGTTTTGGGCTTGTGGATTAGGGATTTTATTTGTTTGGCCTTTAGGAACCATGATTGGTGTTTACTTGGGGTCATTTATTGTAGATATAAAGATGCTAGGGTTGGATGCGATGTTTCCGGCGATCATTCTCGCATTAAGTTTACCTGCATTAAAAAATAAGCTAACACGTCATGCTGCAATAATAGGAGGCATTATTGCACTTGCAACCACATTATTCCTCCCTGCTGGGATCCCCGTCTTGTTATCGTTATTAGGCGTATTGTTTGTGATAAGGAAAGTATAATGTCTACCGCTTCAATTATTACAGGAATTATTATTCTTGCTGTTGGTACATACACTATGCGTCTTTCGGGAATATTACTCAATAATAAAGCGGAGGTATCAGAGAGAGTTAAAGAGATCCTCTCATTATCGGCAATTGTTATTCTGTTTTCGGTAGCGATGACATCGACATTTTTTGATGGTGGCCAACTTGCTGATATTTCAAAAATTATTGGTGTTGGTGTAGCGGGTGTACTTACTTGGCAGAAAAAGCCTTTTATTATAATTGTGCTTAGTGCAGCAATAGTAACAGCAGGCCTACGTTGGTTAATTAATCTTTGGGTATGACGTCCGTTAGTGCCTCATCACGGTAATAAAAAGGAGGTATAATGACCTCCTGTACTCTGGAATATTATTAATTTATCTATTAATCACTATCTGATGATTTCACTTCTAAAGGTAGAACAATAATAAAACCAATCCCTTTATTATTTAGCCCTTCAGTAATAATTAATGATGCTTGAATTTTATTAGCGAGATTTTGTGCAATAGATAGACCTAATCCGCTACCTGTTTCGTTAGAGCCAGGAACGCGATAAAAACGTGAAAATAGAGCATTGATATGCTCTTTTGCGACACCTGGGCCATTATCACGCACGATAACATGAATACCTTCTGCGTATTTATTCTCAATAGTAACCTCCACTTGGCTACCTTTAGGGCAATATTTTATGGCATTATCAAGTAGATTATTAAATATAGAGAGTAATGCTTGTTTATCGGTTTTCAGCGTTAAAGCGTGCCCTTCATTAAGTGATAATTCAATATTTTTAGAAATCGCATAAGGAACGCGTTGTGCTATTGCATTTCCAATGACGTTATAGATATCAAGAGATTCTATTTTTAATGGGAAGTTGTCACATTCTAATCGAGCCAAATCAATTAATTGATGAGAAAGAGCCGCAGCTCTATCAAGAGATTGTTTCATATCATCAATAATTTCTTCTCGCTCTTGCTGATCATCGACTAAGGAGAGTAGGTGTAATTGAGCAATAACTGCAGCTATTGGTGTTCTTAACTCATGAGCTGCATCTGCCATAAATTGTTTTTCACGAATATTGGCCGCATCAATTCTGGCCATTAATTGGTTTAGTTCTTTAAAGATAGGGCGAATTTCTTTAAATTGCTGGCTTACATTAATTGGTGTTAAATTACGCGGTTTGCGATTAGAAATAAGTTCAGCAGCTTGTCTTAAAGGGCGTAAACTAAAATAAGCGGTAATTAAGATTGCAAAAATAACAGTTGCGAGAATAAATAAGAAAGGAATAAAGGTGCCTTCAACAGGGTTACCAATAACATGGCCTCTGTCTTCAACGGATTCACCAATAAAGACTTTTATTTTATGTTTTTCTCCCCAACTAAAAGAGAGTATCCACTTTTCACCAGCGACAGACACTTTTTCTGATGCTAATGAGAGTACTCTTGTAGGGATAGGCAACTCAGGACGATTAGTATAAATCAGCGTATTATTTTCATCTAAGGCAATAAACCATGGTAGATATTGTAGTTCATCATCTTCACCATTAAGCATGGCATCGATATACATGCCTTGTAAATTATGAGCGACTTCTTTGATAACTTCAGGTTGGTCAGCCACAATCTCTAAGGTATTAGCAAAACCCTTGGCAATAATTTCTTGCTGTTTGTTATAAACTTTTTCGAACTCGGCAAGATAATCAAATTGTATCCAAGCTAACCAAACGCCCCAAAGCATAACTATGGAGATAATCTGAAGGACTATGGTGTAAATAAAGAAGGAGCGGATCTTCATTTAATTAGTTTCTTTTTTTAATAAATAACCTACGCCACGAACCGTGATAATACGTTCTTTGCCTATTTTTCTCCGTAAATTATGCATATGCACTTCAAGGGAATTGCTTTCAATTTTATCGTCTAAACCAAATAAACGTTGTTCCAACTCTGATTTACGCACCACATTGTCAGTATTACGCATTAATTCATATAATAGTTGATATTCTTTACCAGATAATAAAAGCAATTCGTCATTTAAAGTGACTTGATGGTTTGCTGGATTAAGTTGTAAATTGCCAATAGACCATATTTGTGAAGAAAAACCGGCCATTCTACGACTAACCGCTTTTACGCGAGAAATCAGTTCTGGCATAGCAAAAGGCTTTGGTAAGAAATCATCTGCACCTGAATCTAATGTTTGTACTAAATTATCAATTTGAGTGCGGGCAGTTAAAATGATAATCGGAATTTTTTCGCCATTTTTTCTAAGTGAAATTAGTTCATCTTGCCCTTCACCATCAGGTAGGCCTAAATCTAATAGCATTAAATCAAAAGGACGCTGACTTAATTGAACACGAGCATCTGCAAGCAATCTGACCCAACATGGCTGAAAACCCGCAATTTCAAGCCCGCGACAAAGTGCTTTTCCGAGTTGTAAATCGTCTTCAACCAATAAAATATTCATGATAATACCTATCTAAAATTGTCTTAAGAAAGTATAAGAGCCAAATAAAAATTGAGCAATATAATAAAATACAAAGTAAGGTTTGATTAATGAACTCTTAATGTAAGATAAATTTTTATTTAATATGTTTTACTAAAAATAAATGACTGGAGTTTTTAGGAACAGATTGAGATAAGTATGCTACTTATTTCATGTTTATCGCGTTAAGGCATTTAATGTTAATTTTAAAGATTTATTTTAGATAGAATTTGTGTAATAAACTTAATGTGAATAATAAATATCTCGCTCTATTATGCTAAAGTAACTTAAATACTTTGTTTAAATTACTTTAGATTTAAAAGTGAAGTCTATTATAAATCGATATTCAATAAATAAGGTTTTACTTTTAAAATAATCTAAATATAAAATATTGATTTCATTGAGTAATATAAATATTAAATTGATGTCTTATTCTTTTATTGAAAGTAAATAGATGTTTTAATATATCCCTGTTGTGCAACATTTTTATTAGATTTAAATTGTTTACTTTATTCATCTATACTCTTGCAGTAAACCTTAACTACTTGAAAGGAATTTAATTTTTAATAAAAGGAATTTATATGAAATTAGATGGTGTTATTTAGTATAAATTAAATCATTCTGTGTCAGGAATGCTCCCAACCCTCTGGGAGCATTTCACATGATGTTATAACTTACAAAGTGAGTTATCCCACAACATTAAGTTAAATGGTAAATTTAATGGCACCACTAATTCATTTACCGTAGTTTGAAGTTCTGCTTTTGCGTGAGCCAGTCTTTGTTTATCTATATCAGGGATAAAGCCATCTTTTGCTGGTAAATCATCTAATGTGTACTCTTCCACTAACATACCATTAGCCCAATGTTGAAATAACCAATAACTTTCTGGCATTAATGTATATTTTGTGCCGTCAATAATTGTTGTTTTATCTTCCTGATAACGGACGGAAATAAGCTGATTTGCAACATTATCCCAAATCCAACCCTTGTATGTTCCATCCTTTAATCGATTTATCGACCAATGCATATCATCAGGTTGATAAAAATACAGCTCAGTTAATGTAATATCAGATGTATCTTTTGTTGATAATGAAGCTTGGATAAGGCCATTATTAAAATAAGAAATAGAAAGCGTTTTATTATCGATATTCAGATCAATGTTACAATTATCCCAATGCGTGATTGTTAAACCTTCTTTAGTTGGTTTTTCTGGAATGGATATCACGGTATCTGTTGCATTATCTTCTGCTGGTGGGTAGTAATGACCTGTAACATATTCACCGTTATTACCATAGAAATGCCATGTTGCTAAAGGTGAGCTTTCTAAATATTTTAAAATGATCATAAAAGAGAGTAGTGCAATAGTCAAAAAAAGAAAGATAAATCGTATTTTTTTAGTCATTTTAATTCATTGCCTATTTTCTATTTGCTGGGCAGAATTCTATAAATTCATAGAAATAAAAGCGAGACATTTAATTAAGAAACGTAATATACTTTTCTGTAATTAAGATAATAAGTGCACTTTAATGACCTTAAGATAAATACTTAGATAAGGATGTTATTCATGATTAAAAATAAAGTACTCGCCACGCATTCTTTTTTAAAAGAAATGGACAATGATAATTATTACCCCACACACCTTGTAAAGAAAGGGCAAGATTTATTAAAAGCGCTTTGTGTAAAAATAGAAGCCACTTCACCTAAAAATTTGTCAGAACTTTATATTTTAACGCAAGAAACAACAGATCAATTTAATGAATTAGCAGAAGAATTCTATGAAGAAGAGAGCGAAATTGAAACAGTAGCAAGAGAGTGTATTGCTGAAGATTTTGGCTTCATCGCGGATGAATATGGGTTTGAAAATGCTGATATAGAAGAATTAATTGCAACAAGAGATTGGTAGGAAAAGGCGAGAGAACCATATTGTGTTTTCTCATTTTTACTTATTGGTGCAACCTGTCAAATCTAATGATTAATTAACAAAAAGATCAGTAATTGATGCTGATCTTTTTGTTTTTCACAATGTGAAGTAAACCATCGCCTAAATGTATAAGATCCGATAGCCTTAAACTTGTATAGTTAAATGGTATATACAAGTGTGAAGATATTTTTCTTTGCATAAATTCTTATTGGTAGCAGGAGGCTTTAAATGAGCTTGTTGTTCTCTCCTAAAAAATTAGGCCCCCATCAGTTAGACAACCGCATTATCGTTGCACCTATGTGCCAATATTCAGCACAAGAAGGTTACCCGACAGCATGGCACACTATACACTATGGGCAACTAGCACTGTCTGGTGCATCGTTAGTAATTGTTGAAGCGACAGCAGTTGAGCCTAGAGGTCGTATTAGTTATAAAGATTTAGGTATTTGGTCTGATCAACATGGCAGTGAATTAAAAAAACTTGTTGATAATATTAAGCAATATTCACCTGCAAAAATGGGTATACAGATTGCACATGCAGGACGTAAAGCATCGACTGATTTACCTTGGAATGGTGGAGCATCATTAGCGCCAGATTCTCCTAATGGATGGCAAAAAGTTGCACCTTCAGAAATTCCTTTTGGAAATAATCATCAGCCTCATGCCTTGGATATTGATGAAATTGAAGAAATAAAACAAGCTTTTGTTGATGCAGCTAAAAGAGCTGAATCAGCAGGCTTTGATGTTATTGAGATCCACGGTGCACATGGATATTTATTGCATGAATTCTTATCTCCATTATCAAATCACAGAACAGATCAATACGGTGGCGATTTCAATAATCGTAGTCGATTATTAGTGGATGTCTTTATCGCTGTAAAAAATGCAGTTTCTGATAATGTTTGTGTGGGTGTCAGAATTTCTGCAACAGATTGGGTTGAAGGTGGCTGGGATTTAGAAAGTGCTATTGCGTTAACACAACATCTTGAAGAATTAGGTTGCCATTATATTCATGTTTCTTCTGGCGGGTTATCAGAAAAACAAGAAATAAAACTAGGACCTAATTACCAAGTGCCATTTGCTCAAGCAATTTATAATGAAACGCAGCTACCTGTTATTACTGTTGGTTTAATTACCGAGCCAGAACAAGCTGAAGCGATTTTACTTACAGAGCAGGCTGACTTTATCGCTTTAGGCCGAGGTATTCTTTATGATCCTCGTTGGCCTTGGCATGCGGCGGAAAAACTCAAACAAACCATCAACGTTGCTCCTCAATATTTACGTTGTGCACCTCATGGTAGTAAAGACTTTTTTAAATAGTGATATCAAGCCACGGGGGAATAACTAGAGGGATACTATTAAGGCGATCCGTGGCTTTTTCTTTAATAACCTTTATGATGATATGGATAAACTGCAAGCATAGCGTATTGCGTGGTATAAATTGGTCGTAAACAAGATGAAAAAGAAGAACTTATTGCTTCAACCAAGGATTGCTTAAGACGATGTGTTTTGAATGCGAACACATCATCAGAGAATTTAAGCATTCTTTGATGACTCATTAAATTTATTGCGAGTCATATCATGAAAAATAAACATTGGTCGCGCGTAGAATATCTGCACGAAACAGTTAAAAATAAAAACATTATCATTAAAGGGCAACACAGTTATTACAGTGATTGCTGGGATGATGGTTTTGAAACTTCTGTTGTTCGTTATCTTTATGGTGATGAAGTTAGCCTGCAATGGGAGCCATTGTGGGAAATTGATAAATTATATATTGGTGATTATGTCTGTATTGGAGCACAGGCGGTTATATTAATGGGTGGAAATCATACTCACCGTATGGATTGGTTCTCACTTTATCCTTTTATGGATAAGCTTGAGGAAGCCTATATTGGTAAAGGGGATACTCATATTCATGATGGTGTATGGATAGGAATGCGTGCAATGATAATGCCAGGTGTGACGGTTGGAGAAGGGGCTATTATTGCAGCTAATAGTGTTGTTTCCAAAAATGTTGAACCTTATAGCATTGTGGGAGGGATACCTGCACGACACCTTAAATATCGTTTTGAACCCAAGATTATTGAGCAACTTTTATCTTTAAATATTTACCAATGGTCAGAAAAGAAATTTGAAACACTTAGACCTCTTTTATGTCAATCATCAATTGATAAATTATTAATTGCAGAAGCACAATTTATTGAATAATACTACCCCCCTAAGCATAAATAAGTTTAGGGGTTCTACTTAGTATTTCTTTTAATAAATAGCATTGTTATTTATAGATTAGAGATATTCTTTATTTGATCATTGTCTCAAAAATAGAAATATTTTATTTTTTATAAATAATGAATGGGGTTATTTAACTTTCATTTCCTTTTTCTATCAATGTTCTTTAGTTATTGATTATTATTTAAATATAAATTAAGTAATGGTTTTTATTTATAATAAAGTTAATTGTATTTTGATGTTATTATCTTTAATTAATAGAGTTTCAATTCATTATTAGTTTATTTCATAAGTCATATAACGTGTAAAAAATAAAATACATATTACTCTATATATGAGTTTATTAACTATGGAGTGATGTAGATATGATTAAAAATAAAGATTTTAAGATAAAACTATTAGTGGTTTCATTATTATCATCACCTTTATCTTATGCAAATAATACAACCTTATTAGGGGGGAATAGTAAAGCTGATGGTAATGAATCTACGGCAGTTGGATATAATACGTGGGCACATTCTGATCAATCAACAGCAATTGGTGCTAATGCAGGAGCCGAGGGTGAAAATGCAACTGCAATAGGTCATAAAAGTACAGCTATTGGTGATAATGCGATATCGTTGGGAAGTGGTGCTATGGCTATCGGCGAAGGTTCTCTTTCTATTGGAACAGAAGCTTATAGTGAAAATAAAGATTCAATTAGTATAGGGAAAGGGGCAATAAATAATGCTGAAAATGGTGTTATTTTAGGGAGCGGTAGTCGCCTTTCTGATAAAGCGGATAATTCAGTTATTATTGGTAGTAAGTCTTCAGGATCTGCAAGTAATGCAATTATATTAGGCGATAAAAGTAGTAATAATCGCAATAATACATTATCAATTGGCAGTGATAAAAATCAGCGACAAATTATTAATGTAGCAGCTGGTACAGAAGATACTGATGCAGTTAATGTTTCTCAGTTAAGGAAAGAAAAAGATAATATCCTTATTGAGACAGATGAGCGTATTAATGACAATAATACCTCTATTTACAATAAAATAGAGCAAGAAAAAAATACAGTTATTAAAGTAACAACTCAACAGATAAATGAAAATAATAAAGTAATACAAGGCGATATTACAAAAGCAAATGAAACAGTCTTAAAAGAAAGTGAATTAAAGGCTAAAGAATTTGCTGAAAGTACAGAAAAAAAATCAAATCAATATACTGATAACAAAGTTAATAATATGAAAGAAGGAATAGAAAAAAATATAAACACTAGAGTTGTTGAATCTGAAAATAAGAGTAAGGAATACACGGACTTTAAAGTGAATGAGCATGATAAAAAAATAGTTAAACATGTTAATAATATTAAAGATGAAATTACTTTTTCAACAACTCGACAGGTTAATGCATCAGAAAAAAATGCTAATAGTTATACAGATATTGAGATCAGAAAAATAACATCCGGTATGGAAAGTTTGATTGGAAAAAATAATGAGAAATTAACCAAAGAGCATCAAAATTATGTTACCCAAAAAGGAAATGAGTATATTTATGTGACTAACTCACTAATAAATGAAAGAGATGAATCGTTGAAGGAATATATCGAAAAATCAAAAAATGACTCTATCTCTATTGCAAATGAATACACCAATAATAAATTTAAGAATATCTTTCTTGATAATGATATTGCGCTTAAGAATATGGATAATAAAATTGATAAGGCAGATAAAAGAGCAAGTGCGGGCATTGCTTCTGTCGCTGCGATGGCTAATATTCCTTACGTAACTAATCACACATTTAGTTTAGGTGTGGGAGTGGGTAATTATCGCGATGCGAATGCATTGGCAACAGGTGCTCAGTATCAAATAACAGAAAGTGCCATTATCCGAGTTTCTGCTTCATGGAATACTGAAGATCGTGGCGTTGTCGGTGGCGGTGTTTCTTATGGTTGGTAAAGCACTTTTGTATTGTGTTCATTAGAATGAAAAAATAGGGATAAGGCTGTTTCTTTTTTATTTATCTACTGGCTTTTATACATTTGATTTGAATAATAAAGATAACAGCCTTTGTTTTCTATAATGAGTAAATTATGATCTATCTTCATTCTGGTGGTGGTGTTTTTGAAAAACAAGTAAGAGTTAATCAAGTTGCAACGGAAAAAGCGCAAGAAATTGCTAAAAATAAGATAAAACAAGTGGCACAGCTTAGCACTTTTGCCGATTTTCCTGTTGATATTGAAGATGTCGGGGTGATATTACTGATTGAACCCACTATTGAATTAGCGTTGGAAGTGGGACGATTGTATTCACAATCAACGGATATTGTTATTGCTGAAAGTGCAATAGTAGGACGGAAACTGACTCTGTGTCAGATTGAATTTGTAGTAACAAAAATCTGTGTTCTTTGATTTTTGGATTTATTCAGTTATCCACATTAACTGTGGATAACTCTTGCCTTACATGTTAGTAATCTTATTATCTATTGATTTTATTGGTTATTTTGTTTTGATTGAAAAATATCCATCTAAATTAATGTTCTTAATACTTTGTTATTATTAAAAAATAATAACAAACTTAATAAAATAGTGCAGTTTTGAATTAAGAAAGATAAAAAGTATAATAAATCTCTCTATAAGATATTATTTATCGAATAATGGTGTTGGTTTTCCGTCATGATCAACCGCAACAAAATTAAACTGACCATGGATCACTTCTTCACGACCTTCTGCATACATATCCTCAAGAAAAATAGAAACATTTACCGTCAAACTTGTACGTCCAACACGAATAACTTCACCTACTAATTCAATAATCGTTCCCGATGGAATAGGGTGATTAAAATTTATTTTTTCAGTTGAAACCGTCACTAGGCGTTTCCGGCTAAAACGGGTGGCGGTAATAAATGAAACCTCATCCATCCAAGCTAATGCTGTGCCACCAAAGAGTGTTGAGTGGTGATTTGTTGTAGTAGGGAATATGACTTTAGATACGCGTGTGATTGAATTTTTAATTTTATCTTGTAATTCAGGAGATAAGTCAGAGATGGACATAACAATAAAGCCTTCTTTTTATACTGTAGGGAGAAATTGCCCACAGTATAAAATAGAGTAAATTGAAAGCAAAGTAGATGAATGGCTGATTATCCCGCTCATAATTAAAAGGTTATTTCACCAGTTAAAAAGAGTACCGCCTCTCCTGCCAGTAAAACACGATTATTTTTTAGTGCACAGTCGATATTTCCACCTCGTTTTGAAACTTGCCTTGCTTGTAACTGTTTTTTATTGAGTTTATTACTCCAAATGGGTGCTAATACACAATGTGATGTGCCTGTAACAGGATCTTCATTTACGCCTTTTACGGGGGCAAAGAAGCGAGAGATAAAGTCAAAAGGAGAGTGGCCTTTAGCTGTGATAATTACGCCGGGTAAAGGCAATTGTGCAATTTGAGAGAAATCAGGTTGGTAGTTAATGACAGTTTCAGGATCAGATAAAAAGCAAACATAACGATCATGCGCTTGCCAAATTTCATCTATTTGTAATGCTAATTTTTCTTCAATCACTGATTTTATATCGTTATTTAATGTTGCGGGTATAGCTGGGAAATTTAGTGTAAAGAGAGAACCTTGACTAGAAACTGTGAGCTCACCTGAAAGAGATTGGAATTTAAAGAGATCATCAGGGGACTGTTTTATCGTTTTTAGTACAAAAGCAGTAGCTAATGTTGCGTGTCCACAAAGAGGAACTTCAATTTTTGGTGTAAACCACCGAATATGGTCGCCAACTAAAAAAGCGGTTTCAGGTAAGTTTATTTCGCTCGCGAGTGTAATTAAGGTGTCATCAGGTAACCATTCTTCTAACAAAACAACAGCTGCAGGGTTTCCTGAAAAAGGTTGAGAGGAAAAAGCATTAACATAATAAATAGGAAGAACAGTCATCGCATTACCTTAGTGATAAACTATCAATAAATAGAAGGTAATGAGATTAAGTGTTTTAAATATCGGGTGCAATACTTAAACACAGCGTTCAAATTGTAGGATGTAAAAGCAAAAAGCCATGCCTAAGTAAAATTAGACATGGCTTTAATAATTGACACATTAATTAAGCTTGTGCTTTCTCTTTGCTATCTGCGCTTTGTAAAAGCTTACGAACTGGAATAATAAGTGCAGCAAGAACAACTGCACAAATAACCAGCGCAATAGAAACATGAGAGAAGAAGTCAGGCATTACATCAAGTTTGTCTGGACGGATATTTCCCCCCATTAAACCTGCAGCCAAATTACCTAATGCGCTTGCACAGAACCATAATCCCATAACCTGACCACGCATTTTAGCTGGTGCCAAAATAGTCATTGTGGCAAGACCTATAGGACTTAAGCATAATTCACCTAATGTCAGTAATAAGATACTGCCAATTAACCAAAGTGGTGAAACGCCTTGTCCTGTTGCAATAACACTTTCAGATGCAAACATCATGACGGTAAAGCCACCAGCTGCAAATAAAATACCAATCACAAACTTAGTCATGCTACTTAAATTCATATTCTTACGAGCCATCATTGGCCATAACCAGCTAAATACAGGGGCAAGAAGAATAATAAACAGGGCATTAACAGACTGGAACCAAACTGCTGGGATCTCAAAACCCATAAAGTTTAAGTCAGTATAGTCATTGGCAAATAAGTTAAATGATGTCGGTTTTTGTTCGAATGCAGACCAGAAAAGAGCTGCTGAAACCAATAAAAGGAAACAAACAAATAAGCGAGAACGGTCACTACTACTTAATCCAGCAAATAGGAATAAATAGATAAAATAGGCGATAACACTACCAGAAATCACATAGACCATAAAGTTAGCCACAACAACTGGGTTGAAAGGAATAACACCAGAAATA
This sequence comes from Proteus faecis, assembly GCF_030286765.1. Taxonomy (NCBI): domain Bacteria; kingdom Pseudomonadati; phylum Pseudomonadota; class Gammaproteobacteria; order Enterobacterales; family Morganellaceae; genus Proteus; species Proteus faecis. Next base: position 239,515 of record NZ_JASVWV010000003.1, on the reverse strand, counting down.
ATAAGGCCAACAATTGCTATAAGAACAACAGACAATGCTAAGATCCATTGACCGACATTACGACGAACAACGGTTGGACGATCCCAACTTGAATCCAAACCAACTTCACTATCAAAGCGACGCATGGTCGGTACTGCATAAAAGCGGAAAATCAGTAACGCGACAAGCATACCAATTCCGCCGATACCAAAGCCCCAATGCCAGCCATAATCACGCACTAAGAAACCTGTGATGAGTGGGGCAATAAATGACCCCATATTAATACCCATATAAAATAAGGAGAATCCACCATCACGGCGAGTATCATCCTTTTTATATAAGGTTCCTACCATCACAGTTACACAGGTTTTAAATAGCCCCGTACCCAATACAATCAGTAATAAACCGATAAAGAACAGATCTTGTGACCAAAACGCTGAAAGTGCGATGGATAAGTGCCCTAACGCGATAAAGATAGAGCCATACCATACCGCTAGTCGCTGACCTAACCAGTTATCAGCCAACCAACCTCCAGGTAGCGACGTTAAATAAACACCGCCTGCGAAAATACCCACAATAGCAGATGCCTGCTCTCTGGGGATTTCCATGCCACCCTCATAAACGGTTGCCGCCATAAATAGAATTAATAATGGGCGAATACCATAGAAAGAAAAGCGTTCCCACATTTCGGTGAAGAAAAGAGAGCTTAATGGATATGGGTGGCCAAAGAAAGTTCGGCTAGATTTTGAGTGAGTAGATTGCATCTTAAATTCCCAAAAAAAACCTCTACAGGTCGTTTGCAAGTAAAAAGAACAAAATATTAGCTAGTGGTTAAACAAAATTATTTCATTCTGTTATCAATACACACCGCATTTAATTAATATATTTTTAACATACTTTTGTCATAATTTAGCGACTAAAAGTATATTTAATACTTTATAAACCATTTTTTGGTGCAAAAGTCGATAAAAATCTCATTTTACAATAGTTAACCTTGCAATTTTTTGAAAAAAGAGGACAAGAAAATTTTAGAGGCCTTAACAAATAGGAGGTAAAAATATTATTAATAAACAATTAATTATAAAAAATAGAATAAAAAAAATAACAATTGAGCCTTTAAATGTAAAAGTGTAATTTTTTGAAGAAAAAAAACTATTAACTGATCTGATTTGTAGATTTTTTGACTACTTTTTTTGTGGTGTTTTAAAGCTTAACCAAGAATAAATTAGATTAAAAAAGACAACGGCAGCGGTGAAATAAAAAACAGCTCTAAATCCATAACTTGCAGCAACAAAAGCGCCCATTAACGGGCCTGTAACATTTCCAACATCTCTTAATGCTTGGTTATAGCTGAAAATCCGACCTGCAATGGTAGGGGTAATGTTATAGAGAATAAGCGTTTGTACCGCAGGTAACATGGCTGCATTGACTGCACCAAGTAAAAAACGTAGTGCGCCAAGTTCCCAATAGCTACTAACTAGAGCCATTGGAATAAGCATAAAAATAGAGAGCCCTAAGGTAAAAAGAAGGACTTTATCCGGGCCAATTCTGTCACCTAATTTACCAAAACGAGGTGCGCTGATCAGAGCCGCAATGCCAGGTACGGAGGCGACAACACCACTGATAAAGGCAAGATTGCTGACTGAACCTGTTAATTCACGAATATAAAGTGTCAAAATAGGCGTAACAGAGCCTGTTGCGATTTGAATGATCATTGTGGTGAAAAACAGGCATACAACGAGTCTTTTGTTTTTAAGTGATGAAAAGACCTGTTTTGTGGTTAGTGCGTCTTTTTTAGAAACGGGTGTGAAGTTTTCACTTACGAAAAAGAGGGTGACTAAAAAGCAAATAAATAAGACAGCGGAAGTAATAAAGAACACAGGTCGTAAACCGTAGAGATCGGCAAGCATACCACCAATTAAAGGGCCTATTAATGCGCCACTTACCGCACCTGTTGAAAGTGTACCTAATGCCCAGCCGCTTTTTTTAACCGGAACTTGGGTTGCAATTAACGCATTTGCATTCGGAACAAAGCCACCTAATATACCAAGCAAGGCTCGTAGTACCAATAATTGCCATATATTTTGAGCAAATCCAATTAATACCATCACAATCGCCATACCCAGGGCTGAACGTAACAGCATTAATTTGCGACCTTTTCTATCCGATAATTTCCCCCAAAAAGGCGCTGCAATGGCAGAAAAAAGGAAGGTAATACTAAATGCAACACCCGTCCAAAGATTAAGCTCTTCGTGATCAGTGATACCGAGTTCTTCTACATAGAGTGGAAGAAAAGGCATGATCAGGCTAAAACCGGCACCCGTTAGAAAACAGCCAAACCAGACAATATAGAGATTACGTTTCCAAGAATTATTTCGGGGCTTGAGATCCATGTTACTCCTTTAGCCGAGAACGAGAGAGTAAACCAAGAAAATAGACTGAAAATAACCATAGCGATGTTGAGCATGGCAACAACGAATTGGTTTTTTCTTATTTTATAGTGAATAAGAATATAGCCATGATACAGAATAAGTGCGATAGGTCTTGCTCTTATAATGTGTTTTGCAGGAGTTTACAGCTTGTGCTGTTATTTATTTTATTATTGTTATTTCAGTGTATTGCAATATGATAAAGTGGCTGTTTGTGAATAAAACAGCCACTTTATCATTAGTGTACTTTCTTTATTTCGTTATATAAAGAAGCATCACCTTCTGGGCGAGTTTTAAAGCGACGATGTAACCACATATATTGATCAGGTGCTCGTAAGATTTCTTGCTCTATTACTTTATTCATTGCATTCGCGGCATTTTCTTCGCTATCAAGTGGGAAGTCTGCTACTGCTGGTGAAATAATTAACTCATACCCTTTGGCTTCTGGTAATCGCTTAGGAGTAAATGGAATCAAAGCCGGGTTTCCCGTTTTTGCTAGAATATAGGTGCCTGTTGTTGTAGCTGCTTTATCAACAGCAAATAATGGAACAAAAACACTCTTACGTGGGCCATAGTCGTGATCTGGGGCATACCAAAGGATCTCACCGGCTTTGAGGTTGCGGATCATTCCTTTTAGATCTTTTCTATCAAGCATAAATTTATTGGAGCGTAACCGACCCCAAGTCTGTAGCCAATCCATAACTGGATTGTCATTTGGACGATAAACACCAATACCGGGGTTTAACATACCAAAAATGCGAGCGCCTAATTCTAAAGTTAGAAAGTGGATCCCAACAACAATAATTCCTTGACCTGTTTCTTGTACTTTTTGAATATTCTCTCTGCCACTGACTTTAAACCAGCGTTTTACACGCCAATCAGGCCAAAACCAAGCCATACCTGTTTCAAATAATCCCATACCAACAGATTCGAAGTTTTTATTCACTAAGGCTTCGCGTTCACTTTTAGGCATTTGTGGAAAACAGAGTTCGAGATTACGTTCTGCTATTTGGACTCGTTTTTTTAAAAAAACTTTTGAAAAACGCCCTAAACGCGTGCCTAACCAATAAATAACAGGATAAGGGAGCAGAACCAGAATATAAAGTAATCCGATCCCAAACCAAGTCAGCCAATATTTAGGCTGTAAAAATGATTTTTTAAATGGAGGTGACTTTATCATAAGCCTATCTATTTACTCTTTTTCCAATGAATATTTTATATTGTGACATTTTTTAGCGCAGATAAGAAATTTTGTCATAAATTAGGTGAAACTATTTCGATACCTTGTAGCGCTGTAACTAGCTCAGCAATATTTTTAGCTGCCATTTTATCCATCACTTTTGCACGATGTACTTCGACTGTTCTGATGGAAACACAAGCCACTTCTGCAATTTCACGGTTCATTAATCCTTGAATGACATAATAGGCAATGTCTTTTTCTCTTGGTGTTAATGAAGCATAACGACGACGAATATCATGAGCAGTAAAACGTATTTTGGTGTCAGCAAAAGCTGAGTCTAAAGCAGTGAGTAGCGCATTGCTATCAACAGGTTTTTGTAGAAAATCAATCGCACCCTTTTTAATTTCTTCAACCGCCATGGGAATATCACCATGACCCGTTAAAAAAATGACAGAAAGTGTACTGTGTTTATCAATTAAATGCTGGTGAACTTGTCTGCCATCGGGTTTTGGCATTCTCATATCTAATAACACAACACCTTGTTGATAAAGATTGACGTTGTTGATAAAGAACTCGCTATCATTCCAGACATGGGCAGAATAACCTAAACTTTCTAATAAAAACTGACAAGCATCAGTGACAGCAAGATCATCATCAACAAGATGAATAGTTGGCATTTTTTCTCCGTTATTTATTTTTGTTAGGGAAAATAAGGGTAATTTTTAATCCAATTTTATTTTGTTCATTCTTTTGATTTTCAATATGAATATCAGCGCCTTGAGAAAGTAATAAACGTTGACAAATTACTAAACCTAGTCCGAGACCTTCCATTTTTGTTGTTTGGAATGGGGCAAAGGGCTGTTCAAGTTGGCTGTAGCTCATTCCACCTGCATCATCTTCAATGACGATAAGCAACCGATCAGGCGCTTTATGGGTGCTAATTTTTAGTACTTTAGCGCCAGCTTGGAGACTATTAGTGATTAGATTCGATAAAATTTGCTCTAATAATGTTTCAGGTAAATACAGGGTGTCATGTTCATCAATATGGGTGATCAGTGAAACCTGTGGGTATTTCTCTTCTACGCGTAAAAGTTTCCAGATATGTTGGATACATTGCGCAATATTTTGATGAGAAAGTGAAATTGTATCGCTGTTAGGTGTTTGTTTTCCAACCCATAAACGTAGATTTCTAATGATATCAGCACCGCGTTGTGCTTGTTTATCTATTTGTTGCAATGCAGGTAGCAATGGGTGCGATTCATTCTCTTTTTTAAGGCGAATAACGCTTCCTTGTGCATAGCTTTTTATAGCAGAAAGTGGCTGATTAAGCTCATGAGCAAACCCTGATGCCATTTCTCCCAATATATTTAAGCGTTGAGCGTGTTCTAATTCTTCTTTTTGCTGTCTTAATCGATTGTGCGCATGCTCTAATTGGCGACTACGGCGTCTCACTAAATAACTGACCCAGACTTGATTTAGGATGAGAAAAAGGATAGCAGCTAATGACAGACCAATAATAAATTGGTGTTGAATTGCCCAACTCTGTGCATCTTGCCAAAGCTGTCTTTGTCGAGGATGTTGATTTACTTCTCTTAATAGTGTTTCAACTTGGGTATGTGATGCAGGAGCCCCCCATTTCATCGGTTTACTATCATCTGTGAGTAAAATTCGTGTGACTTTATCAACTAACTCATCAGGAACGGTATCTAGTGCCGCAAATGACCAATTAGGGTAGAGCGGTGTACTGGTTAAACAAGGAGTGTTGGTTTGATAGGTGAGCACGGGCCGGTAATCACTTTTTTTTATTAATCCCTCACTATCCATATTTTCTAACAAACAGACGGGGATAATTGCGGCATTAATATCTTCATCTCGTAAAAGGTAAAGCAAAGCATCAGCAGGAAAACCGGTGAAACGTAATGTGAAATCTTTATCAGGATCAATCCCTTGTTCTTGTAGCGCTTTATAACCTAAAAGGTATCCACCAAACGCATCTGGTGCGATAGCTCCAACACGTTTTCCTATTAGCTCGTTAACAGAAGTAATTGGGCTATCGTTACGAACCAAAATTAGGCTACCAATAACATTTCTTGTTGTGTTATCTGGCTCATAGCCGGAGTGTAATGAGAGTAACCAACGTAATGGAAACGCATTATCTAATTGAATAAATTGCGCAGGATTTGTTAGTAAGAAATCAACGTTTTTTTTCGCGACCGCTAATTTCATTTCTTCAAGATTTAAAGGAACTAATACAAAGTTTTCTGTTGAGAGATGTTTATTCAATGTATCGACAAGTGGGTGCCAATGTCTCTGGGTTGATGCATCTCCTCGTAGTGCTAAAACACCGATCGTCCACTCTTTTGCTGTGGCTTGTAAAGGAAGTATAAAAAAGAGCAGTAATAACCCGATGGTTACCGCATGTTTTATCCCAATTGTCTGTTTTATCGTCATAAATATCTAATGTTAAATATTGTTTTGGATCAAGTTCGCACGGGGTATGTGGTAAACCACAATAGGTGCCGTCTTCAGTAATTTTTACAATGCTCTTATAACAAAACACATACTTTTTACTTTCTATTTCCTTCACTCATTGTGAGCTTGTGTTATTGAGTGATACTGGAGACAAATATGGATCTTGGAAAACGAAAATTTTTACAACAATTAGGGGTCCTTACTGCTGGTGCTTCAATCGTTCCTTTAGCTGAAGCCGGCATTAAATTATCACCTGAGCGTCGTGAGGGCTCGGAAGATAAACGTTATGGAATGCTGATTGATTTACGCCGTTGTGTAGGATGCCAGTCCTGTACAGTAAGCTGTAATATTGAAAATCAGACTCCTCAAGGACAATTTAGGACGACAGTAAACCAATATCAGGTTGCTATCAAGGGGCAAGAAGGGATCACCAATGTCTTACTGCCTAGATTGTGTAACCATTGTGATGAACCGCCTTGTGTACCTGTTTGCCCTGTTCAAGCCACTTTCCAACGTAAAGACGGCATTGTCGTTGTCGATAATGAACGTTGTGTCGGTTGTGCTTATTGTGTTCAAGCATGTCCTTATGACGCACGTTTTATTAATCACTCAACACAAACAGCAGATAAATGCACTTTCTGCGCACACCGCCTTGAAGTTGGATTACTGCCTGCGTGCGTTGAATCTTGTGTCGGTGGTGCTCGTATTATCGGCGATATGAAAGATCCTAATAGCACTATCAGCAAAATGCTACGTACACATGAAAAAGAGCTGAAAGTATTAAAACCAGAAAGTGGCACATTACCACAAGTTTTTTATCTCGGCCTCGATGATGCATTTGTACAACCGTTAGCAGGTCAAGGACAACCCGCATTATGGCAGCAGGAGGTTCACTCATGATCCCGCAAGTTTCTCAAATTCAAGAAGTCATCGCGATCCCTCAAGAATATTTTTGGTTACCTTGGGCTGTGCAATATTTCTTTTTTATTGGTATTGCATGTAGTGCAACGCTTTATGCGTGCTGGCAGTGTTGGAAAGGTCATGCAGGTAATCAACGTTTAGAAGCTGTTGCTGTGTTTATTGCTGTAACAGCTGGTATTACGGCACCTCTGGCTTTAACAGCAGATTTACATCAAACAGCACGTGTATGGCATTTCTATGCTTACCCAACACCATGGTCGTGGATGGCATGGGGCTCGCTGTTACTGCCATTATTTTCAGCATTTAGCATACTTTACTTTGTGGCAATGATTGTGCGCTTAGTTTGGAAGCGTGAATACAAATTAACTCGTTGGGTAGCATTGGCTTGCTCATTAACTGCGATTGGTTTGCTGTTATATACAGGTCGTGAAGCATCTATCTTAAAAGCAAGACCTGTGCTGTATACCTACTGGTTACCAATCCTGCTGTTTTTTAGTGCAATGCAAGTATTACCGACACTACTAGCATTAGGAACACGTCGCGAGCCAGAACATCAGCGTGAATTAGCAATGTGGTTTGTGAGTTCACTGATGTTATTAGCCGTATGTACGGGTTTTTGGGTTGCCGGCGATACGATTTCAGGTGTGGCAATTAGAGAACAATTAGCTGTGGGAAGTCTTGGCTGGTGGAGTGCCATTGGTGTTATCGCACTATGGGGTATCTCTGTCGTGATGGGACTTTTGATGGCAAAACAAGCACGTTCAGTTGCGTTTATTACCATCATGGCATTTGTATCAATGGGACTGGCGTGGGTATTACGCTGGTTGATGTTGATGGGCGCTCAATATATTCCCAAATATAACATTATTACAAACCCTTATGAGTTCACGCTAGGTAATGATGGACTGATGGCAATTGTCGGTACATTTGGATTGTGGATAGCGTTAACCATTTTATTTAGAGAAAGTATTCGTTGGGTTGTCAGGAGAGTGCAGCATGGCTAAGTTTACAAGACGTCAATGGCTTAAAGGTGGGTTAGTTATCGGTGGTATTGCCGCATTTGCTGCCAGTTATCGTGATGTTGCTAAACGTGCCATAGATGGTTTAGTTGATGGTACATCAGGCAAAGTGACACTTGATAGGATCAACGGGAACTCTTTATTACCCGAAGGTAAAGTTGTAAAAGACGCAAAATGGCAAGCGAATACAGATCAATCTGTTTGTATGACGCAATGTTTTGGATGCTGGACACAATGCGGTGTGCGTGCCCGTGTTGATAGAGCAAATAATAAAATTTTACGTATTGCTGGTAATCCTTATCACCCACTTTCTCATGATCATCATTTTGGCTATAACATGCCAATTAAAGAAGCATTTGAAAAAATGGGTGGGGAAAGTGGTTTAGAAAACCGCTCGACGGCTTGTGCTCGTGGCGCAACCATGATGGAAAGCCTTGATAGCCCAACACGTATTCTTGAGCCGATGAAACGTGTGGGTAAACGTGGTGAAGGTAAATGGAAACGTATCAGTTTTGAACAGTTGATCCAAGAAGTTGTTGAAGGTGGCGATCTCTTTGGTGAAGGGCATGTTGATGGTTTACGTGCTATTCGTGATTTAGATACTTTAATCGATCCAAAGCAACCAGCTTTAGGCCCTAAAGCGAACCAATTATTGATGACAAATGCGGGTGATGATGGCCGCGATACGTTTATTCGTCGCTTTGCTCAAAACTCATTTGGTAGTAAAAACTTTGGTGCCCACGGCTCTTATTGTGGATTAGCGTACCGTGCCGGCTCTGGCGCGTTAATGAACGATTTAAATAAAAACGCTCACGTTAAGCCTGATTGGGATTACGTTGAATTTGCTCTGTTTTTAGGAACATCACCGGCACAATCAGGTAATCCATTTAAGCGTCAAGGCCGTCAGTTAGCTAACGCTCGAATTCGTGATTCGTTCAATTATGTGGTTGTGGCACCAGCTTTACCCTTAACAACAACATTAGCTAACGATCATGGTCATTGGGTTCCTGTTCAACCCGGAACGGATGCGGCTTTAGTGATGGGAATGATCCGCTGGATCATTGAAAACAATCGCTACAATGCAGAATATCTGTCAGTGCCAAGCGAAGTTTCAATGAAAAATGTGGGTGAGAAGAGCTGGACAAATGCGACTCACCTTGTGATCAGTGATGAAAAACATCCGTTATCAGGACAAATGCTGACAACTGCACATTTTAATGATGTTGCAGAAGGGGAAGAGCAAAACTTAGTTTTATCTCTTGAGGGGGAATTAGTTCCATCAACCCAAGTTAATAAAGCACAACTGTTTGCTACGCATACTGTGACATTAAAAACAGGGGCTACCGTTACGGTTAAATCAAGTTTCCAATTACTTGATGAAGCGGCTAAACGTATGACACTGGCGGAATATAGTGAACGTTGTAAAGTCCCAGAAACAACAATTGTTGCATTAGGTCGCGAATTTACTGCTTATGGACGAAAAGCGGCAGTTATCTCTCATGGCGGTATGATGGGCGGTAATGGTTTCTATACAGCGTGGAGCGTGATCATGCTTAATGCGCTAATAGGTAACTTAAACCTTAAAGGTGGAGTATCTGTTGGTGGTGGTAAGTTTAATGGCGCGACTGATGGCCCATGTTACAAAATGGACAGCTTTAAAGGCAAAGTGAAACCAAAAGGTATGGTGTTATCACGCAGTAAAGTAGCTTATGAAAAATCTGATGAGTACCGTGAGCGAGTAGAAAAAGGTGAATCTCCATATCCAGCAAAAGCACCTTGGTATCCGTTTGCTGCTGGACAATTAACTGAACAGCTAGGCTCTGCATTAGCAGGTTATCCTTATTCATTAAAAGCATGGATAACGAATATGACCAACCCCATTTATGGGATCGCGGGTATTCGCCAAGTGATGGAAGCGCGTTTAAAAGATCCGAAGCATCTGCCTTTGATTATTGGTATTGATGCATTTATGAATGAAACAACAGCACTGGCAGATTATATTGTTCCTGATACACATAACTTTGAGAGCTGGGGATTTAGTGCGCCTTGGTCTGGTGTTCAAACTAAAGCAAGTACAGCGCGTTGGCCGATTATTGAACCTCGTGTTGCAAAAACTGCAGATGGCCAGCCAATTTCAATGGAAACATTCTGTATCGCTGTGGCAAAAGCCTTAGATTTGCCCGGTTTTGGTGATAAAGCAATTGAAGATATGGAGGGTAACTTCTATCCAATCAATAGTGCAGAAGACTACTATTTACGCGTTGCTGCTAATATGGCATTTATGGGTGAGAAACCTGTCGCACCAGCAACCAATGAAGATATTTTATTGAGTGGTGTAGACCGCATTTTACCAGCGATAACCTCAACGTTAAAAAATGAAGAAGTTCTTCAAGTTGCGTATATCTATACACGAGGCGGTCGTTTTGCACCTTATGAAAAAGCATGGAATGGTGATGAAACAGGGCCACAGTGGAAACAACCATTACAGATTTGGAATGAAGAAGTTGCGAAAAATCATCATGCAATAACCGGTGAACGTTATAGTGGTTGCCCGACTTATTATCCACCACGTTTATCGGATGGTAGTGATATTCATCAGCATTATCCTGAAGAGCAGTGGCCATTAAAATTAATGTCCTTTAAATCTCATGTGGTGAGCAGTTCAACAGGTATGATCCAACGTTTAAGAATGGTGAAGCCGAGTAACTTGGTCGCAATTAATCCTCAAGATGGTAAAAAATGGGGGGTTAATCATGGTGATAAAGTTCGTATTGTAACACCTGGTGGACAAGTAGAAGCTGAGATTAGCTTACTCGATGGTGTGATGCCGGGAGTTTTAGCAATTGAACATGGATATGGACATCACGAATTAGGTTCTCGTCAGCATTACTTAGATGAACAACCATTGCCAATGGATAAAGGCATTGGGAGTGGTATTAACCTTAATGATTTAGGATTTGCCGATCCAACACGTCAAATCACGAATACATGGTTAGATTGGGTATCTGGTGCATCTGTTCGTCAAGGTTTACCTGCTAAGATTGAACGTATAGCTTAATTTTTACTCTGGTATTGTAAATAATCACTTCACTCTTTATTAAAAGCAGAGTGAAGTGATTGCAAAATAAATCATTTTTACTTTATCTTTTATAAGATAAAACTATATTAGTTTAATTATTTTAATATCATATGTACCCTACATACATAATAGTATAATAATTTTAAGCTGGCTAACACGCATATTAGCCAGCTAAATTACAGTGAGTAATAATAGGAAACGGACTCCTTTTTTTCTTTTATTTGTTTTTTTATTGAATTTCAATAGGATTATTTCTCATATATGTATTTTAAAATATTATATATGAAAAACAATTCAATTCTGTTTTTTACATTAATCTTTTCTGTAATATGTCTTTTGTGTGAATATACTGTGCTACTACTAATAGATAGTTTTTTAGCAATTTGATAATTAGGTATTTCACTCATCCAATAATTAATTATTTTTTGTTCTTGTAAACTAAAAATAGAACAGAATGAATGTTTATAAGTTGGAAAGAAAACTTGGCATCGAGAAGTGAACAACGATGTCTTTTCAAGTACCCATGGAAGTATCTTTTTGGGAAGGATAAAACAGTTGTTTGTCAATGAGATAGGCCTTTCTTTATCTGGATAGTTTGCATCAAGATAAAGATAAAGCCGACAGTTTTTTGTTGAAAGGAAAAAAAGCTGCAAATGAGGGCAATGTGCTACTTCCCGACAATATCTTGTAAGATCAATAAATATAATATCTGGCATTGAGCGATTAATATAATTATTGGCTTCCTGTATAGATGATATATCAATTATTTCATGTCTTACATTTCTTTTCGCAAAATAGTGTTTTATGCCATTACGAGTAAAAAAACATTCATCAATAATTAATACTTTCACAAATAACTTCCTTGTTTGTAACTATTTTAATTTATTAAAATAAAGATAACCTTAATTTATGTCAATTCGGCTTATATGTTCTTTTCTTGAAGATATATCGAATAAAAAGGTTATGATTATTTTTCTATTAAATAGAAATCGATTTATTAATATAACTAATTATTTGTGTACGGTAAGAGCTGGCTTATATATAGATATAAACAATATGTGGTAGTGGATTGTTGAGAGATAAAAGAGAACAGGAGTACCAAGTACCCCTGCTTTGCGTTCGCTATCTTTTCTAGATCTTTTTATTAATGCTTGGTGTTGACTGAAACAGAATCTTCAGATGATTCAATTTTATCAATACCTGCTTGAAGAATATGAATCAACTGTTTAGCTATGTCTGTTGTGAGCCAAAGTGTCTTATCTACAACTGCATGTTCTGGATGATGTTCGTTTTCAGGAAGATAATGTAAACGCAACATCATGGCATCGTAGATGTCAACGGTACTGATGTCCCAGCCTACAACAGGATGTGTCTGAATAACTTCATTTTTTCTACTCATAGTACCTCCTAATCATACAACCGGTTTTGACTAAGAGAGAAGCGCCCACATAGAGTGGTTACTTTTCAGTATACGAGATTTATCGCGATTAAAAAGATAAATTTTTGTTATAACAAAAAAACGTGTGCTGGCTCAGATAAAAGAGTAATGCACCATTAACAATCGAACAAATGTTATATGGTGCATTTTAGACAAATATCAAGGGCGAGGATTAATCGACAGTGATATCCCAATGAATATTTTCATTTGCTAAGAAAGGAATAAGTGCTTCATCACCACAAAGGATTTGTGCTGGAGCCTCAACAGTTTTTTCAGTTAATGTGATTGTTCCTTCATTAACAGGTAAACCATAGAAACGAGGGCCATTTAGAGAACAGAAAGCTTCAAAATGTTGTAATGCATTGAGTTCTTTAAATACGGTTGCGTAGGCTGCCAGCGCAGTTGGTGCATTAAATACCCCTGCACAACCACAAGATGATTCTTTACGATGTTGTAAGTGAGGTGCAGAATCTGTGCCTAAGAAGAAGCGAGAATTTCCAGATGCAACAGCCTCTCTTAGTGCTTCTTGGTGAACGTTGCGTTTAAGAATAGGTAAGCAATATAGGTGAGGTTTAACACCACCTACCAACATATGATTGCGGTTAAACATCAGATGTTGCGGGGTAATAGTGGCACCGAGAAATTGATTGCCTTCTAAGACATACTGAGCTGCTTCTTTAGTTGTAATGTGTTCAAAAACAATTTTTAGCTCAGGAAATTGCTTGCGTACAGGAGACATAACGCTATCAATGAAACGTGCTTCTCTATCAAAAATGTCAATGCTTGAAGCGGTTACTTCGCCGTGGATCAGCAATGGCATACCGATTTTTTCCATCACACTTAAGATAGGATAAATCTTTGTGATATCAGATACACCATGACTTGAGTTAGTTGTTGCATTCGCAGGATAAAGTTTACAAGCAGTAAAAACACCTTGTAAGAAACCTTGTTCGACTTCTGAAGGCAGTGTGCTATCTGTTAAATAGCAAGTCATTAACGGTTCGAAGTTATCACCGGCAGGAATAGCCGCTTTGATGCGATCACGGTAAGAACGAGCAGCTTCAATCGTTGTAACTGGTGGAACAAGGTTTGGCATAACAATAGCTCTGCCAAAATAGCGACTGGTATAAGGAACAACAGTTTTCAGCATGTCATCATCACGAAAGTGAACATGCCAATCATCTGGACGGTGAATAGTGAGGGTGATAGGTTGTGCAGTGGTCATATACCGGCTCCGTGTGTCTTAGGAAAATCGAAAGATCAAGGATTGGATTGGACTAGGTAGTCAAGCCGGAAATGAATGCTAATACGAAAACGATTAAATAGCTACCATTTAATCGTATTTTTTATTATATTTTTTGGAATTGTGTAAGGTAAAACAGAGAATAAAATCAAAAGGTTACGAGGGTGACACAAAGAGAAATGGCTCCTCCAACTGGACTCGAACCAGTGACATACGGATTAACAGTCCGCCGTTCTACCGACTGAACTATGGAGGAACATCATTAAGTGGCGTGTATCATATAGTGGGTGGTTTGATATGTCAAAGGACAATCGATGATATTTGTTTAAGTGCATAGATAAACAACATATTGCTTGTTTCTAAAACAGATAATCGAATTATGAGATAATAAACGTTTTTAACGGGCTGTTTTTTCACGTCAAATACTGAAAATAAAGAGATGAAAAAAGAAGAAAGGTAGTGATAAAAGGTGAAAAGCAAAAAGCCCGCACTGTGATAGCGCGGGCTTTTCTAAATTTGGCTCCTCCAACTGGACTTGAACCAGTGACATACGGATTAACAGTCCGCCGTTCTACCGACTGAACTATGGAGGAAGCGAGTTCTCGTGAGAACGAGATGGATAATAGCGAGGGTAATGAACATTGTAAAGTAAAAAAAGTGAAATAACAGTTTAAGTGGTTAAAAAATAACTAATTTATGATTTTTAAATCAAATAAGGTGGTTTTGAGTTTAAAAGATAGTCAGTAGAACAATGTTGATTGAAATAAGCTTATAAAAACGCATTCTTTTATTAATGATTTTGCGTTAACGTGGAATTGAGGATGGATATGTAAAAATAAATAAGAAAATAGAGAAATAAAAATAGTTGATGAGCAGAAAGCAAAAAGCCCGCACTATGATAGCGCGGGCTTTTCTAAATTTGGCTCCTCCAACTGGACTTGAACCAGTGACATACGGATTAACAGTCCGCCGTTCTACCGACTGAACTATGGAGGAAGCGAGTTCTCGTGAGAACGAGGCGAATAATAGCTATCCTAGTTCGCCTTGTAAAGTAAAAAATGAAAAAAAATCATCGTTTGCTTAAGAGTGCATCAGATTGTTTCTTTTTTGATAAAAATGTATAAAAAATAGATGGTTATAAGTTGGAATAATATCTGAAATGATATTTATACCGGATGAAACGTGCCTTGCATTGGAAAGAATGGAAAGAAAAAATTGGATATGATGTCGTAGCAATATCAAAAATAGTTACGACTGAATGAGGTGAGAAGGATTATGCTAATCGAAAGGCGTGATGTTGCTGAAATGGCATTTATTGTGGATTATGAAAATCCACCGCCGTTTAGTCGTGAAAATTAGCGATTATTTAGATTATCGTTTTTAAAATATCTTCAACGAGTAAAAGTATCGAGATCAAAAAGGTTATCTTTGGATCCTTAGACAAGAATAATGGATAAATGAATTAAGACAGTAATAGACAATTACGTTACAGTCATTTTGTTAACTATGTGTATGCAAAGGAGTTTAGATGTGACTCATGTTTTTATTGTTAATGCTGCAAAAGAGTTTGATGGCTCTGAAGGGAAGCTCAATGATCATTTAACGCAAGTTGCCACAGAATTGTTGTCATCTCATCAGATAACTGTGCAATCAACGCATATTGATGACGGTTATGATAATGACGAAGAAGTTGATAAATATTTATGGGCAGATGTCATTATTTATCAGATGCCAGCATGGTGGATGGAAGGGCCTTGGATCTTAAAAAAATACATTGATGATGTATTTAGTGCCGGATACGGAAAAATGTATATTGATGATGGCCGTACGCGAAAAGATCCTTCGAAAAAATATGGTTCTGGTGGATTATTACAAGGTAAAAAGTACCTCCTTTCTGTAACTTGGAATGCGCCTTTTGGAGCTTTTGAAGAACAAGAGCAGTTTTTTGAAGGAAAAGGTATTGATGCGGTCTATTTTCCATTCCATAAAGCGAACCAATTTTTGGGGATGGAAGGATTAAAAACTTTTGGAATGTTTGATGTAGTGAAACAACCGCAAATTGAACAAGATGTTGAAGCATATAAAAAACACCTAATACATGAAATTGTTGGATTAGTCGGTTAGGTATTTATCTTGCTAGATATAAACTAGTATTTATTAATCAATCAAGGTAATGATACAGGTTGCATTTAGGTAGCTGATTTAGATGAGTTGCGCTCAGAAAGCAAAAAGCCCGCACTTTAATAGTGCGGGCTTTTCTAAATTTGGCTCCTCCAACTGGACTCGAACCAGTGACATACGGATTAACAGTCCGCCGTTCTACCGACTGAACTATGGAGGAAGCGAGTTCTCGTGAGAACGAGGCGCATAATAACGATGATGTATCAGGGTGTCAACGTTAAAAGTGGATTAAATATCTGTTTGGTTGGTTTATCGACAAAGTGGCTAAATAATAGAAGTTATTCTCCGTGTTTTTGTCTGTAACACGGAGAATCAATTAGGCTTGAGGAGATAATTGTGATGCTGAAATTGATTGCTGAACGGGATCAAATGCCATCAAGTACACATCGTAAAAATGAATTTCTTGCTTTTTATTAATAATCTCACGAATGTCTTCTTTTATTTGTTGAGGAATAGCAGGGTGCTGGTGGATCTCACTTATCGCTTCATCAGAGAGTTTTTCAAAGGTGTACCATTCACCGTTATAACAAACCCTCAAATCGAGAACGCCAATATCTTCAAATTTATAGATAGGTTTTATATCAAATAACAAGATACCCGCCATAACTAAGAACATCACAGTAAAAAGAACCAGCGAGATAACACCAAAGTAAGGTGAATATATTAATAACGCAGCGAGTAATACATAAGAGAGAACCATGCTGATACATAGCCAAATATGGTTTTTTAAAAACTGACTATTAAAATGTGGTTTCCCGTCTCTTTTTTCTGCTTTATTGATCCGGTCTAAATCACGCTCTAAGATTTCTTTTAATACATTCATTGTAAACACCTTAAGAGATGAATGTTGCGAACTTGTTTCTTGTTGCTAGATTATCACGTGGGCAAGATAAGCGGGTAGAACAGTTTTTTTAAATTCTGGCATTAACTGTTATTGTTAGACTATTAAGAATATTCTTAGTCATTGTTAATAATAGAGATAAAATATCAAATAAATTTTATGCACAGTGATAAAAATCGAGGAAGAATTGTATTTTTAATGTGCAATTTGCATTTTTTTAATCTTTAGACGCATAAAACTATTGCTATTAAACTTGTCTCATGCGTTAATGAGTAAGGCCTCAATACAGACCTGATTTATGATTGACATTCTAAGTTAATGAGTTTTAAACAGCATCGCTTTTTGACCGTTTTCTTCATGTGTGCCCATAAGTTATAGGTAGTTCAGGCCAGTAGATGCCGAGAAGGCAACGTTTTATTGATATATAGGAAAGTCACATGTCTGACAAAATGAAAGGTCAAGTTAAGTGGTTCAACGAGTCTAAAGGCTTTGGTTTTATTACTCCAGCAGACGGAAGCAAAGACGTATTCGTTCACTTTTCTGCCATTCAAGGTAACGGTTTCAAAACTCTGGCTGAAGGTCAGAACGTAGAATTCACAATTGAAAACGGTGCAAAAGGTCCAGCAGCAGCTAACGTAACAGCTCTGTAATTAAAGCCTTTTAAAAATTTTCTTCAAGCCTGTCACCTTATGGTGGCAGGCTTTTTCTTTATGGGTAAAATAAAAAAAGAGAATGATAATATTTATCAGGAGAGAAAATGCAGGTTAATGATAAGGTTGTTGTAAAAACAGATGGTAGTGACGATCGTGAAGGAACTATCCTACTTATCGAAGAATTTAATGAAGGTATAATGTATTTGGTATCACTCCCTGAATATCCAAAAGGAATTTGGTTTTTTAATGAAAAAGAGGGCGGTGAAGGAACATTTGTGAGACCAATACAGCAAAAGTGACAGACGTTTAGGTTTGGTTCATTTACATTTTTAAATCAGCTACTTATACTTTTGCTAAATTATAGTTAGGAGAAAATATCTTGGATACACAAAGTTGTAGGTTAATGATAAACCCATTAATTGAGACAAATAAATAGGTAAGCTGTTTTCTTCACTAAAACTGCTTACCATTTTGGTGGGCAGTGCGTTGTAATATTCTTTTCTTATATTTTAATTATGCACTTACCCAAATAATTTCCCTTATGTAGCTAAAACAAGAAGGGTAATTTTATGTGCTATATTTTTTTCTCTTTATTTCCTCCTCCTAAAGCGATGAATTAATTTCAACACTCTGAACTATCAGAGCAAAATTTTCATATCGATTTTAATCATCATGTAGAGGAAATAAACATGACGATGACGCCTTATATTTTAAATCTCATGATTGCAATGTGCCTTGGTGCTTTGATTGGTGCTGAACGTCAATGGCGACAAAGAATGGCGGGTTTAAGAACAAATGCTTTAGTGGCAATGGGGGCTGCTGTTTTTATCTTAAGCTCAATAGAAACTTCGCCTGATAGCCCTGGTCGGATCGCCGCTCAAGTTGTTTCAGGTATTGGATTTCTTGGTGCTGGTGTGATCATGCGTGAGGGAATGAATATACGTGGACTTAATACTGCGGCAACGCTTTGGTGTTCCGCAGGAATTGGTGTGTTATGTGGATTAGGTTTATATCAATTGGCGACTATAGCAACACTTCTTATTCTTTGTGCGAATATTTTACTGCGAGAAGCCGCTCAGCGGATAAACGCTCAGCCACAATATCAAGCAATAGATATTGAGCAACGCTACTCAATACGAATTATTTGTCATGAAGAAGATGAAGTCTTAGTTAGAACACTGATTTTACAAGCAATAAATGGATTACATGTTCGATTACAGTCTTTAAGTAGTGCTGATACATTGATGCCTAATCAATTGGAAGTTTGTGCTGAATTACTTGCAACACCTGTTGAGCAAAAAGAGATAGAAGCGATTGTTTGCAGAGTAAGTTTAGAAAAGAGTGTTAGTGCAATTAATTGGAAGATAGCCGCGGAGCATCCTGTTTAACGGAGCTTTTTTAAGGCAATTTCTTTCTAATCAAGGCTCTCTATATTCTGTATAGGGAGCTTTTTTGTTATCTAGATACGAGTTAGAGATCAACTTACAAAGTTATTTCAAAAAGGAATATGAATATTGATAAAAGTTATAAAAAATATAACTTTGTAATTTGTAAGTAATAGAACTGTCATATTTCAAGTTGTTATATGGCTGATTATGTTTATTCGTACAGACATATTCTTTTGTGTGTTTATAGTAAAGCATTCACTTTTTCCTATCTAAGTCCAAATTATTTATAGCATTTACATAATATTTAATTCTAAAACTAACTTCTCTAATGAGGAGAATGAGGCTTTAGTCATAGGTTACGTATTATTACTGATATATAGAAATAAAGTATTTTGTTTGTGTAATTATTATTTGTGTAACTATTACTTTATGGAATAAAAAACAGAAAAATATATTCAAAAAAAGCTAATTAAAATACGTGGTTGGGCGGCATATGTTCATTTTCGTTTTAATAAAAACAAACATTTTTGTCTAAATTGATTAATGCACAATTATTTGTATTGTGGTTAACCCGTATATAATGAGTTATGAATGAAAAAAATTGAACCACATTTGGGGAGAGGTTGGTGTGATTTCTCATTTTTATTAATCGCTCCTTTTGGTTTGATTTGATTTATCTCTGTTTATTTTGTTTTTAATAAATAGAAAAAACTAAAATCAAGTAAGCGATTGCTACCTATGGTTGACTGATTAAATGGGGCTCTTAGGAGTATTGTAGAACAAAAAGTTGTTATTAAGGGGCTTAAAGTAGTATAGAATTTTGGGTGAAAAGTGATGTTTTCTATTGATTATATTAGATTTTTTTAATACCTAAGTTATACTCTCAAATTATTTCAATGTATTTGGCTAAAAATTTATCAATATTTACTACCGCATTTAATTTAAGTGTGATTTTTTTGAGTAATGTTTTTAATTTAATCAAATTAGATTCTCAAAATATGAAGAGGAATTTAGGAAAACGATGGATTTATACTGCTACAGTAAAGCTGATGAATTGCTGAGGTATGTTGTCTGCAATCACTAATCATTGGTGAATGAAAATCTTTTGAAAAATTGTGGATTTTTTTGTAAAGACCATGTGGAAAAATTGATACCAATAAGTAATCTTATAAGAAGAGTAGAAAAATCACACCACTCTTTCTGTTCAATAAAATAATCATTTCAAAATTATATTGTTTATAACTTTGTCAAGGATGTAAATCTTACTTATTACAGAAGGAGAATTATCTTAGTATGAAATAGATGTTCCGTTAGTATTTCCTGTGAAAATATATATAAAGGATAATTGTGGTACTGACCTTTTTTGATTTACCAAAAAAGATAAAACTAAGTATAAGAGGAACACTAATTTAAAACATTGCTGGTATAAAAGTGTGAACAAACATTTCATCTTTGCTTACTAAAAAACGATGTAACTCGTTTCAATAGAACTAAAAGCAATACACAAACTATTTGCATTCATATCATGAATGATCTCAATTATTACTGTAGAAAAATACGGTTACAATATTTTTTAAAACCTTCTTTCTCCAAAAATTTAGAACACTTTGGGGTTATAGAATACTAAGCATAGTTATTGATTTTTAAGACTAGTCTAATAAATGAGATATAAGCCTTGATTATTTAGGTATATCAATATTTTTATTAGGTTTTGATCGAGAAGAAAAGTCTTTTTAAAGTTGAAATTACTCATAAAAAGGGTAATAAAATGAGTCAAATTAGTGGTTAGAATAGAGGGACATTTAGAGATATATTTTAGCGCGTTAAGTAAAGGCATTCTGATATTTAAATCTTTATACTTTCCTAGGTTCGTCAACATCAACTTTTGTTAAGTAATGGGTTGTTACGAAGCCAGCACTTTTGGTTCCGTAATGTCTTGAGACTTGTGATAGCTAGGTTGAAAAAAAGAGACTAACCACATGATAAGAGGGAAGGTGAAACAATACTCATCATTTGTAAGCGTAAAATAAATTGTTGTTAGAAACTATTTCGGGGCTAAAAGTTAACATTTGATATTTTTCATTTGCACCGATGCTAATAGAGTAATCAATGAGATGTTATTTTGATCATATTTACCTTCCTTGCTTTACATTGAGAAACTACATCTATACAAGTGTTAACTTGGAGTTGTCATAATTTGCCATTACAGCCATTTATTATGTTGAGGCAATATGGTTAACAGGAAAAACAGAATTTATATTTTGCATTGTTATTTTATGAATTAATTACTTTATATTGGAGATCTTGAGATCTTTTTTTATGAAATTGAAATTTATATTTCAAAAAATGTCTTTTTTATAACAAAAGATAAGTGGTTATATAATACATGATATTATAAATCTGCTTTTTCTTTATTTTTTTACTGTCTTTTATATTTTTAATTATCTATGGATTATTGGACTAATATATATATATACAGTGAAAAATAGGAAAGTTTTAATTTTATTTTTTATATTAATAGACTGTGACTTTATTTTATAAAAAAACGCGTGTTTTTTTTGATTTGGTTTAAGTTAAATGTTGTATTATTTTCATATTCAATTTTTAATTGATAATTAAATTAGTAAGGGGGATTATTTAATTAAATAAAAAATATTCTTTTATTTTTATATTAATCTAGTGGTGATTTTAAATTTATATTGTTCATAAATTATACTGTGATTCATAAAAAAAACTTATTTATATGTGGATATTATTTCTCTGTGATTAATTTACAGGCAATAAAACTCTTATTAAGAGTTCTGTAATTTAAGTGTTAAATAGCACTTGAAAAGCATTAGTTAAATTAAATTATTACAGTTGAAACTTTAATAATGTAGAAATAAATATTCAATGATTTAAGGGTGAAGATGCATAACTAAGAATTTAATTTTATATGACTTATCGTCCTGTCTAATAAAATCGTTATCATATCATGTTGATTTAAAAGTAAAATTATCATTTTAAAATAATAAAAAAATTTAGGATAACTATAAATAATTAGAATTGATTGTTTTTCAAACAAATTGTAAACAAAAAGTGATCATTTATGAAGGTTTGCGTAAATGGTGAAAAAAATAATATCTATAGAAATATTTATTAAATTTAAGAAGCTTGTTTAGATAAAGATGAGGGGGAGATATATCAATATATGTTACTGTGATCAAAAAAATCTCTAATTGTGGATTTGTCAAATTTTTATGCTGTATTTTTAGGTTTATAAGTTTAATAGATCGTATAAAATAAAAAATTATCATTAATATTTTAATTTGGGTAGATTAGCTTATTAATTTACACCAAGTTTTATTACTTTTATCACTTGAATAGTTAATGAACTAATTCCATAATAATGATTATCTTTTTGTGATGTGACTCACATAGTATTTAAATTAGACTACTTTATCCGTTGAATAACTTAATCGTTAAGGAGTAAAGTTGTTGCGTTAGGATTATTCTTAACGAGCTATATTGGCGAGCATTTAAAGTTTACTTTTAATTTAAATGATTTTTTCGCTACTTTTGAAAATGACCGTAACTAAGTAATACAAGGTAGTGTTACTACGTGTCATGTTCATAAAATGGGGCCTGGAATTTAATATTACATTTATATTAATTTCCTCGGGATCTTTCATTAGAAAGATCCTCTTTGTTCAATATAATCGGACGGGATGTAAAGAGATGAGTACGGTTGAATTGCTTAAGCATATTTATGACATAAATTTATCGTATTTGCTTTTGGCGCAAAGGTTAATTAACCAAGAAAAGGCTTCCGCAATGTTTCGGCTTGGGATTAGTGATGCAATGGCGGATGCACTGGCAGAGCTTACATTGCCACAATTGGTTAAGTTGGCTGAAACAAACCAGCTAATCTGTAATTTCCGCTTTGAAGACAGCGAAACAATAGAACAACTCACTAAAGAATCTAGAGTGGATGATTTACAACAAATTCATACTGGCATTCTTCTTTCTTCTAACTTGTTTCGTCAGTTATCGGAACAAGACACTACTGCGACAAAGAAACGGGCATAACAATGAGTGAGAAAAGTATCGTCCGAGAAGCGAAAGATATTCGCTTAGCAATGGAATTAATCACCTTGGGTGCCCGCTTGCAAATGCTTGAAAGTGAAACTCAATTAAGTCGGGGGCGTTTAATTAAATTATACAAAGAATTAAGAGGGAGCCCCCCTCCAAAAGGAATGCTGCCATTTTCAACGGATTGGTTTATGACATGGGAACAAAATATCCATTCCTCAATGTTTTATAATGCTTATCGCTTTTTATTAAAAAATGGCGGTTGTGTTGGCGTTGAGGCTGTTGTTAAAGCTTATCGTTTATACTTAGAGCAATGTCCGCCTGTTAAAGATCAAGAACCTATTTTAGCACTAACAAGAGCATGGACATTAGTACGTTTTGTTGAAAGTGGTATGTTGCAACTTTCCGTTTGTACCAAATGTAATGGTTCATTTATTACACACGCACACCAGCCAGCTAGCAATTATGTTTGTAGTCTTTGCCAGCCACCTTCTCGCGCAATAAAAAAACGTAAACTTTCCGCCAATCCTGCCGATATTAACTTACAACTGTTGGATGGTCTTGAACAGTTTGCAATGTGATTCGAGATTGAAAGTTAAATATCAGGTTATAGAGCTTAGTTATCTATAACCTGAACCGTTTCCTCTCCCCCTCCTATCTTTTGCTGCTATGTTCGCCATTCTCTCAATAACGAAATTAGCTAAAGGGATATCGCGTGTTAGTACTCTTAGGATATATCGTGGTTATGAGCGCCGTCATCGGGGGATATCTTCTCGTCGGTGGTAGTTTAGGTGCCTTATACCAGCCAGCCGAATTTATAATCATCTTTGGTGCCGGTATCGGTGCTTTTATTGTAGGTAATAATGGTAGAGCAATTGTATCGACAATGAAGATCCTACCGAAATTACTTCGCAGTACAAATTACAATAAAGCGATGTACATGGATTTAATGGCACTTATGTTTCGTTTATTGTCAAAAGCTCGTCAAAACGGAATGTTGGCATTAGAGAGAGATATAGAAAACCCACAACAAAGTGACATTTTTTCCCAATATCCGCGCATTATGAAAGATGTTTATATGCTCAGTTTTATTACTGACTATATGCGTTTGATGGTAACAGGAAATATGAATCCTTATGAAATTGAATCTCTGATGGATGAAGAGATTGCAACTTTTGAGGAAGAAAGTGAAGTACCTGCAACAGGCTTATCAGCGATGGGTGATTCACTACCTGCGTTTGGTATCGTTGCCGCGGTTATGGGGGTTGTTAATGCGTTAGGTGCCGCGGATAGGCCTGCTGGTGAAATGGGCGTATTAATTGGACACGCAATGGTTGGTACTTTCTTAGGTATTTTACTAGCTTATGGCTTTATTTCACCATTAGCTTCTAGACTCAGACAGCGCTCTAGTCAGCAAATGAAAATGATGGAGTGCATTAAAACAACATTGTTATCTAGCATGAATGGATATGCGCCACAGATAGCTGTTGAATTTGGACGTAAAACCCTCTTTCTGGCAGACAGACCTTCTTTTATTGAATTGGAAGAACATGTACGTCAGGTACGGACACCAATGCAGGCAAATCCTGATGCAATGAAAGAAGAGTAATTATGAAGAGTAATTCACAAATCATTCGAGTTAAAAAGCGAGGGAGAAAGCAACATCAAGCTCACGGTGGTGCATGGAAGATAGCTTATGCTGACTTTATGACCGCAATGATGGCTTTCTTTCTGGTGATGTGGTTACTTTCAATCTCTAGCCCACAAGAATTAACTCGTGTAGCCGAATATTTTCGTACGCCATTAAAAGTCGCTATTGAAAAAGGGCGATTTAGTGGAGATGCAACCAATCCTATTCCTGGAGGGGGGCGTGATCCTGTATATAACGAAGGCGATATTTTGCCAAAAGGTCAAGAAGATAAACAGCTCAATGAAAAGCAACAATTCCGCCGATTAAGAGAGAATTTAGAACAAGTCATTCTAAATGATCCTAGGTTAAAAGATCTGAAGCCCCATTTATTGATCGACATGATGGATGAGGGTTTGCGCATTCAAATTATTGATAAAGCAAATCGACCTATGTTTAGAGTCGGTAGTGCCACCGTTGAACCTTATATGAAGGATATTTTGACGGCAATTGCACCAATTTTAAATGACACGCCATACAAAATCAGTTTATCAGGTCATACCGATGATATCCCTTATGCAAGTGGTGCTTTTAAATATAGTAACTGGGAACTATCAACGGATCGCGCAAATGCCTCTCGTCGAGAGTTAATTGGTGCAGGCTTAAATGAATGGAAAGTGTTGCGTGTTGTAGGTATGGCATCAACAGTTCATTTAGTTAAAGAGGACGGTTTTGCAGCGGCTAACCGGCGGATCAGTATTTTGGTCTTAACGAAGCAAGCAGAACAAAAAATTGTACAAGAAAATGAGCGGGTTGCACCGACAGTAACAGAGGCCGCAGAAATTAAACCTCTACTTTCAGGGCAAGAAACCCCACAAGAAAAAGCAGAAAACACACAGACGGGGTCGTCTGTGTCTTCTGCATCTGAGCTTCCCGAATCAAAAAAGGAAAATGTTGAAACAGGAGTTTCTGGGGAAAGTTTGCCATCACAATCGACAAATATTACTACAAAGCAGGGAACAGCCCCCTAATTTGTTAGTAATCGCGTAAAGGTGAATGAGTAACGATGGATATTACTGAGTTTTATCAAACATTTTTTGATGAAGCAGATGAGTTGTTAGCTGATATGGAACAGCATTTGCTGTTACTTGATCCGGCAAATCCAGATCAAGAACAGTTGAATGCGATTTTCCGTAGTGCACACTCCATAAAAGGAGGAGCTGCAACATTTGGCTTCGTTAAACTTCAACAGACCACTCATGTGCTTGAAAACTTGCTCGATAGTGCAAGACGTCATGAGATGGCGCTCACCGACGACATTATTAACCTGTTTCTGGAAGCGAAAGATATTATGCAACAGCAATTGGATGCACATAAAAACTCACAAGAACCTGATGAGGAAACATTTAACTATATTTGTGAGAAGTTGCGTCAGCTGGCTCTCGATGTAAAAGAAGAACAATCCACACCTCGAGTTGAGGCTGTTGCTGGATCTGAAGCTTCAGACTCACAGGCCACAATGATTGAAACTCCTGTTTTGTCATCTGACGCCGAAAATGTGCAAAGTGAAGCCGTAGAAAATATAGTTGAAGTCGCATCAACAATGGCGGCTGATGGGCATTATTACCATCATATCATTCTGTCTGATCTGAAAGAGACAGATATTGATTTAATGCTTGATGAATTAAAACATCTTGGTGAAGTTAGCCAGGTTGAAAAACAGCATCATGGCCTTGAAGCAATATTGAAAACTACGGCAACAGAAGAAGATATCAGCGCTGTACTTTGTTTTGTGATTGAACCTGAACAAATCTCGTTTAAAAAAGAGGCGCTTGCAGAAAAAGCACCAGAAAAAAATACAGTTACAGAAGAAAGTACAACATCTGTTGATGATGCTCATGTTGAAAACCACATTGAGCAACCTGCACCTGTAGAAAAAACAGTGGTTGAAAAAGTGATGCCATCGGCAGAACCAACTAAAGCTCCAGTGGCAGCACCAGCGAAAAGACCCGTTACAGCGGCAGCACCAAAAACAGAATCAAGCAGTATTCGTGTTGCAGTTGAAAAAGTTGATCAATTAATCAACTTAGTTGGTGAACTAGTTATTACACAGTCAATGTTGGCACAACACAGCGGTAGCCTTGAGCCTGCAATATATAGTGATTTACTAAGTTGTATTGCTCAGTTGCAGCGTAATTCTCGTGATTTACAAGAATCTGTTATGTCAATTCGTATGATGCCGATGGAATATGTTTTCAGTCGCTTCCCACGAGTTGTGCGTGATGTAGCAGGTAAAATGAATAAGAAAGTTGAGTTAAACATGATTGGTAGCTCAACAGAACTGGATAAAAGCTTAATTGAAAAAATTATCGATCCTTTAACTCACTTAGTTCGTAACAGCCTTGATCATGGTATTGAAATGCCAGCGGATCGGATTGCTCTGGGTAAACCGGAAGCAGGGCAGTTAACTCTGTCTGCGGAACATCAGGGTGGTAATATTTGTATTGAAGTGACTGATGATGGTGCTGGATTAAACCGCGAACGTATTTTGAAAAAAGCGATTTCTTCTGGACTTGCAGTTTCTGAAAATATGAGCAACGAAGAAGTTGCTATGCTAATTTTTGCACCGGGTTTCTCTACCGCCGAAGTCGTAACGGATGTTTCTGGCCGTGGTGTGGGTATGGATGTTGTGAAACGAAATATCCAAGAGATGGGGGGGCAAATTCAGATCAGTTTTGAGGTTGGTAAAGGAACGCGTATTCGTATTTTACTTCCACTAACATTAGCAATTTTAGATGGTATGTCTGTTAAAGTTCATGACGAAGTCTTTATTTTACCATTAGGAACGGTAGTCAGTTCTTTACAACCGGAAGAAGATGATATTTATCCATTGGCTGGCGATGAAAAATTATTGCAGGTTAGAGGAGAATATCTACCGCTGATTGAATTACATCGTACTTTTAATATTGAAGGCGCTCAAACTGATATTACCCAAGCCATTGCGGTTATTGTTCAAAGTGCCGGACGTCGTTATGCTTTATTAGTAGATCAATTAGTTGGTCAGCATCAAGTTGTTGTTAAAAATATAGAGAGCAATTACCGAAAAGTTCCTGGTATATCGGCTGCAACAATTATGGGCGACGGTAGTGTAGCTTTAATTCTTGATGTACCAGAATTGCAACGTTTAAGTCATACACAAATGACGAATAAGAAAAAGAATACAACTGCAAGCGCAGTCATTTAATAGTGAGGATAAAATAAGATTATGGCTTCGGAACATTTCGAGAAATTATCCGGTGAAACTGTTGGACAAGGATTTCTAATTTTTACGCTGGGTGATGAAGAATATGGAATTGATATTTTAAAGGTTCAAGAAATTCGTGGATATGATCAAGTTACACGTATTGCTAATTCACCTAGCTTTATTAAAGGTGTAACTAATTTACGGGGCGTTATTGTTCCGATAGTTGATCTGCGTATTAAATTTTCACAAGAAAGTGTAACTTATAATGACAATACTGTTGTTATTGTGGTTAACTTATTAAATCGAATTGTGGGAATTGTTGTTGATGGCGTTTCTGATGTTCTTACGCTAAAGCCAGAGCAAATCTGCCCTGCGCCAGAGTTTGCAGTCACCATGTCTACTGAGTATTTAACAGGTTTAGGTACTTTAGATGAAAGAATGCTTATTCTTGTTGATATTGAAAAATTACTCAATAGTGAAGAAATGGAATTAGTCGATAGTGCAACAATTCAAGCTAAATAAGTTTTTATTTTTTAAAAAATAACCTAAATACTGTTCCGGTAATTTTGCCGGAATAGTTATTTTTATCTTTTTTATTTTATTAGCGAGTGCTAAAGCATTAAATTAACTTTAAGTAAAATTAAAAGATAAAAAAGAACTAATAATTTTAGTTAAGTTCTATTTTATTACTTATTAACTTAATAAGTAGCTATCACTTAGCTGTAATGTTTTTCTACTGACGGAAATAACTTTAAAGTTTTTTATACTTATAATTTTAATTAAAAAGAGTATTACCACCGCTTTCTAATAGAGCAAAAACGTGACCAAGACGAAATGAATCCTATAAAGTTTCTCTTAAGTCTGCCGATAACTTGCTCATTACCGTTTATTATAAAAAGGGAAACTATGTTTAGCCGAATGAAAATAGTGACTGGATTATTATCCATTCTTCTGTTGTTTGGTGTTTTGCAATTTGTCTCAGGGGGCGTTTTTTACTCAAATATCGTTGAGACAAGAAACGACCTTAATAAAACACTGACAATACAATCGCAACGTGAACGCCTAGATGAAAGCTGGGCTAACTTACTTCAAGCTCGTAATAATATTAATCGTGCTGCGATTAGTTTTTTATTACAAGATAAAAATCTTAATGTAGATGATTCTCTGTCTGTTGATTATTTGGCGGGGCTTGCTCGTAAAAATATGTCTCGTGCAGACGAGAAATTTAAAGAATTTGAAAAGAATATTACAGCTTATCAGATTCACTCAGAAGATGATGTTCGTAGCCTAAAAGGGCGCTTTATCGAATATTTCTCTGCATTAAACCAATTAGAAATTTTACTTCAAGATAAGAACTTAAAAGACTTTTTTGAGCAACCAACTACGGGTTATCAAGACGCTTTTTACAAAGAGTATCTTTCATATGTTATGCGTAATGAGAAATTTAACGGAGAGTTAAATGTGGCACTAGAGGCCTCTCACCAACGCACTATCATTACTATGGCAGTGTTAGCCATTATCGTTATCGCAGCATTAATTCTATGTTGGTTTGCATTACGTAATGCCTTAATTAGACCATTAAATTCACTTCTATTAAGTATTAAAACTTTCTCTGAAGGTGATTTACGTCCAAATATCGAAGTGAATGGACGTAATGAAATGAGCTTGTTAGCAAGTGGTTTAAAACATATGCAACAAGAGCTTATTCAAACTGTTCGTGGTGTCTATCAAAGTACGGAAAACATTTATAACAGTACAAGTGAAATTGCTGCTGGGAATAATGACTTATCTGCTCGTACAGAAGAACAAGTGGCTTCGTTAGAAGAAACTGCTGCAAGTATGGAACAGTTAACGGCGACCGTAAAACAGAACGCAGACAATGCTCGCCAAGCAAGTAACCTTGCTAATGATGCCTCAGATATTGCCCGCCAAGGTGGAAAAGTTGTTGCTAATGTGGTGCAAACGATGCACGACATAGCCGGAAGTTCTCAGAAAATCACCGATATCACAGCTGTTATTGATGGCATTGCATTCCAGACCAATATTTTGGCACTGAATGCGGCTGTTGAAGCTGCTAGAGCCGGTGAGCATGGTCGCGGATTTGCGGTAGTTGCCGGTGAAGTTCGTAACCTTGCACAGAGAAGTGCAGAAGCTGCTAAAGAAATAAAAACACTGATTGAAGATTCAGTAAATCGTACTGAAACGGGCTCTGTACTCGTTGAAAGTGCGGGTGAGACGATGACGCGCATCGTGGATTCAGTAACGCGCGTTACTGATATCATGGGCGAAATTGCTTCAGCATCAGATGAGCAAAGCCGAGGTATTTCACAAGTTGGCCTTGCGGTTTCTGAAATGGATCGAGTCACTCAGCAAAACGCCTCTTTAGTAGAACAATCTGCAGCCGCGGCTGCTGGTCTTGAAGATCAAGCAGTTGCATTAACCCGCTTAGTTTCAATCTTCAAATTACCGGGTCAGGAAGAAAAAACGCTAGAAAGAAAGGAATCGGATGCAACCCCTGTAGTTAAAGCCGCTGCTCCACTTATAAAACCAGGAACCTCAGAAAAGAAAAAGAGCAGCAGTGTTGAAGATCCCGCTAATTGGGAAACTTTCTAACAACAACAAGTGGCTGACAAGCGGTGGCTTTAAACCACCGCTTTAAACGAGGTGAAGGCATGTTTAGGTTTCGCAAATTAAAGATATCCACCAGTCTCTATTTATTACTGATGATGTTTTGCGTTATGCAATTGATTTCTAGTGGTATTTCGCTAGGGATCGTTCATTTGGATAACAAACAGATCACCAAAATAGATATAGATACATCTAAGCGAGATGAATTAGGATTAAGTTGGGCATCTTTAATACAAACACGTAATGCGATTAATCGTGTTGCTATCGCAGTGAAAACTGAACAGTCAACGGATTATATTCAATCTATTGAATCAATCGCACTTTCACGTTTGGAAACGGCGAATACTCATTTTCAAAATTTCCTTGCTGATATAAATAAAGAGGCAATCCCGACAGAAGAAAAAGAAATTGTTGAAGCAGTGAAAAACGATTACCACGTTTTGTATGGTGCATTAACCGAATTACATAGCATGTTAAAAAACGATAACTTCCAAGGCTTTTTAGATCAACCAACGGAACGTTATCAAACAGCGATGGAAAATTCATTTAATACCTATATGAATTATGTTCAGGGAGAAATTACTGAATCTATAGAGCAAGGACATCGCTCTTATACTATTGCTATCTTGATGTTTATCGGTGCAATAACGATGGTTATTGTTGTATCAATCGCCGCTCATCGCTGGCTACGTTTTAATATCATTAAACCTTTCGCAAGTTTAAGTCGTTATTTTAATGATGTTGCCACTGGTAAATTAAATCGTGAAATTCTTGTCTTTACCGATGATGAAATAGGAAATGTGTTTAAAAAACTACGAGAGATGCGTGGTGAGCTCGCGCGTTCTATTCGCCTCGTTCGTGATAATAGCCATGCTATGTATTCTGGTATTCAAGAAATTTCCAAAGGAAATACGGATTTATCCTCAAGAACTGAACAACAAGCTGCTTCGTTAGAAGAAACTGCGGCAAGCATGGAAGAGTTAACAGCAACGGTTAAACAAAATGCTGATAACGCTCTGCAAGCGAGCAAGCTCGCGGAGTCTGCTTCTGAAACAGCGATACGTGGTGGCCAAATCACACATAGTGTTGTTGAAACCATGGATGCGATTACACAAAGTTCTCAAAAGATAGGGGCTATTATCAGTGTGATTGATGGTATTGCGTTCCAAACCAATATATTAGCACTTAACGCGGCGGTTGAAGCTGCTCGCGCAGGTGAACAAGGGCGTGGATTCTCTGTTGTTGCTGGAGAAGTTCGTAATCTTGCTCAACGCAGTGCTGATGCTGCAAAAGAAATTAAGTTGTTGATTGATGAGTCCGTTTTACGTGTCTCTCAAGGTTCTCAACTTGTTAATAATGCAGGGCAAACAATGGAGGAACTCGTCACATCAGTAAATAAAGTCACTGAGTTAATGGCAGAAATTGCCTCAGCTTCTGATGAACAAAGCCGAGGTATTCACCAAGTCGCTGATGCAGTCAGTCAGATGGATCAGGTGACACAGCAAAACGCTGCTTTGGTGGAGCAATCAGCATCTGCTGCCGCAGCATTAGAAGATCAGGCTAATAACCTTGTTAATGCTGTATCGGCATTCGAGTTGCCTGACACGGATGAGGGAGATAACTCTTCATCCCTAGAAGGTAATGGGTTGAAAAAAGCAGATAAAAAATCATTTTTTAAAAAGACCCATTAAAAAACAATGAAACGTAATGTTACTGAAGTCTTATCAGATATCGCTGCTCAACCGTTGGATATTTTTACCCAACGGTTCATGTTGTCCGATGATCAGTTCCAATCTATATGCCAATTGATTTATCAAAAGGCCGGTATTGTGCTGACTAACAACAAAAGGGAGATGGTTTATAACCGTCTCACGAGGAGGTTACGTGAATTACGGATGAATAACTTTGGTGACTATCTTGCGTTTCTTAAAAGTGATGTACGCAACCCTGAATGGCAAGAGTTTGTCAATGCATTAACAACCAATCTCACTGCATTTTTCAGGGAAGCGCATCATTTTCCTATTTTGGCGAAACATGCCAGAAAAAAAGCAGGAGGCGTCTACCGAGTATGGTGTGCAGCAGCATCTACTGGAGAAGAACCTTATTCAATAGCGATGACTTTACGCGATGTTTTTGGAAATAACCCGTATAAAACCAAAATTATTGCCAGTGATATCGATACTAATGTGTTGGATAAAGCACGAAAAGGTGTTTACCGACAGGAAGAGCTTAAAACATTAAATGATGAATATTTGAAAAAATATTTTCTCAAAGGTGTCGGCGAGTTTGAAGGATACGTGAAAATTAGACATCAAATTAGCGAGATGGTCTCTTTTCAGTATTTGAATTTACTCGACAAGCAATGGGATTTAGAAGGTAGTTTTGATGCGATTTTTTGTCGTAATGTCATGATTTATTTCGATAAAGAGACACAACAAACCTTACTTAATCGTTTTACCTCATTACTTAAGCCAGACGGAATGCTGTTTGTTGGACATTCAGAGAATGTAAGCCAGCTTAGCAAGAATTTCTACTTGCATGGGCATACCGTTTACGGGCTGACACCAGCAAGGAGAGGTTATGAATAAAATAACGGTACTCTGTGTTGATGATTCGGCGTTAATGCGTCAAATCATGCGAGAAATCATCAACAGTCATAGCGATATGGAAGTTGTTGATTGTGCACCAGATCCTATAGTGGCTCGTGACTTAATAAAAAAGTACAACCCACAGGTATTAACGTTAGACGTTGAAATGCCACGCATGGATGGTATTGATTTCTTGGAAAAATTGATGCGATTAAGACCTATGCCTGTCGTTATGGTTTCATCATTAACAGCCAAAGGCTCAGAAGTAACGTTAAAAGCGTTAGAGTTGGGTGCGGTTGATTTTGTGACTAAACCACAGCTTGGTTTGCGTGAAGGTATGATGGCTTATAGCGAACTGATTGCCGAGAAAATTCGCGCGGCAGCACAGGCACGAATTAATCGCCGAGAAGTACAAGCACCGCCTTCTAAATCATTGTCATTTACACCGATGATTTCGAGTGAAAAGTTGATCGCTGTCGGTGCATCAACTGGTGGCACAGAGGCTATTCGTAATTTTCTAGAACCATTACCCATTACCAGCCCTGCGATATTAATTACGCAACATATGCCCGCTGGGTTTACACACTCATTTGCAGAACGATTAAATCGGTTATGTCAAATTAGTGTAAAAGAAGCAGAAGACGGCGAACGTGTATTACCTGGGCATGCTTATATTGCGCCAGGTGATTATCACATGGAGCTTCGTCGTAATGGTGCTAACTACCAGATTCACATTAATAAAGAGCCCGCAGTCAACCGTCATCGTCCTTCTGTCGATGTGTTATTTAGGTCTGTCGCAAAATATGCGGGGCGTAATGCCATCGGTGTGATTTTAACCGGAATGGGAAGTGACGGTGCTGCTGGTTTATTAGAAATGCGTCGTGCGGGTAGTTATACCTTTGCACAAGATGAAGCGAGTTGTGTCGTCTTTGGCATGCCTCGTGCTGCGGTTGAATTAGGCGCAGTAGACGAAGTGAAAAGCATAAGCGCAATGAGTAAAGCCGTGCTGATGAAAATCAGTAGTACACAATCATTGCGTATCTGATTAAGTTCAGTTTAAAAAGCAACACAGTAATTTGCCGATATATTTTGAAGGAGTTTTCGATGGCAAGTAAGGATCTGAAATTTTTAGTGGTTGATGATTTTTCAACAATGCGCCGCATAGTTCGTAATTTGCTAAAGGAATTAGGATTTACGAATGTAGAAGAAGCAGAAGATGGTGCTGACGCGTTAGTTAAATTACGCAATTCGGCATTTGATTTTGTGATTACAGACTGGAACATGCCAAACATGGATGGTCTAGAGCTTCTTAAAAATATTCGTAGTGACGCGGGACTTGCAGCAACACCAGTACTTATGGTAACCGCTGAAGCTAAAAAAGAAAATATCATTGCAGCAGCACAAGCTGGTGCAAGTGGATATGTTGTTAAACCTTTTACAGCAGCAATTCTTGAAGAAAAACTAAATAAAATTTTTGAAAAACTGGGCATCTAAGGAGTCGCAATGAGTGGGAATCCAATTATGCCGAAAGATAATATTGAAATGACATCTGATATTATCAGCCGGATCGGACAATTGACGCGGATGTTACGCGACAGTTTGCGAGAATTAGGATTGGATAAAGCAATAGCCGAAGCAGCAGAAGCCATCCCTGACGCTAGGGAACGATTGGACTATGTTGCTCAAATGACCGCTCAGGCAGCTGAGCGTACATTGAACTGTGTCGAAGCTGCGCAACCTAAACAGGATGCGTTAAGTGCCGATGCGACTAAGCTGACTGAACGTTGGGACCAATGGTTTGAACAGCCAGAAGAGCTGAAAGATGTACGCTCTCTTGTAACCGATACCCGCAATTATTTGCGGGATATCCCTGAGAGTACGGCTTTTACTAACAGTCAGTTATTGGAAATCATGATGGCACAGGATTTCCAAGATCTGACCGGTCAGGTCATTAAACGCATGATGAGTGTCGTTCAAGAAATTGAAAAACAACTCGTGATGGTATTAATGGAAAACCTGCCACCAGAGCAACTTGAAAAGTCTAATGTGAAGAAGGAGACTGACTCTTTATTAAATGGTCCTCAGGTTAATAAAAACAACGCTGGTGTGATCAAAAATCAAGATCAAGTTGATGATTTACTGGAAAGTTTAGGTTTCTAACCTTCTAATGAGTTTTAGGGCGATAAGGACGTTGAGATACGCAGGACGCATTCGCTCTATGCTCAGCTCTTTTAGGATGATGTATTTTATGGATAAAAAATCATGTAATAATGCTTTAATAGTTCACGCTATTGAAGAAAATGTAAGCCGCTTTTTTTAAGCGGCTTTTGACGTTGTCGAAATAAACATCATAAAAGTAGAATTACTCTATTTTACTGTGAATTTTGCTGATTTCCTTATAATCAGTGTCAATATTGCTTATATCTCCATCTTTATCATTGGATTGTTTTTTCAGCGAATGCTGTCATAGCTCAAAAAGCCCCGTAAATTTGCGATTGTTCAGCCCATCAATTTCCTCCGAATTTGTCATGCTTAGAGTCATTTCATTCATGCTTTTAATCTCATTACCTGAATCGGACTGACTGTGGCTGAAGATAGCGATCTCGAAAAAACAGAGGAACCCACACCCCATAAACGGGAAAAAGCAAAAAAAGATGGACAAATTGTTCGTTCTAAAGAGCTATCGTCCGTATTAATGGTCTTGGGTGGCGTGAGTTTGCTGTGGATGAGTGGTGGATTTATCACTCGTGAATTATATGCCATGTTAACAGAAGGGTTTACGTTTAATCATCACCTTATCGGTAATGAGAATTTATTGATCCCTCGATTTGGTAGCTTGATTAAACAAGCCGTTTTTGCACTATCACCCGTGTTTTTGGGGTTAGTCTTTGTCGCAATTGGTGGCTCTGCCTTATTAGGCGGGATTAACTTTAGTAGTAAATCCATTAAATTTGATCCCAAAAAATGGAATCCTATTTCTGGGTTAAAACGTATTTTTTCTATGAATGCGTTAGCTGAGTTATTTAAAGCGATACTGAAATCAACCTTTGTGGGGATCGCTGCAACCGTGTTTTTATGGCACAACTGGAACGATATTCTTCATCTGATCACGCTTCCACCACTTAGTGCGCTAGCCAATGCGATGCAACTGCTAATTTTCGCTGTCTACATTACGGTTTTTATGCTGATACCAATGGTGGCATTTGACATTATTTTTCAAATTCGTAGTCATTTGAAAAAATTACGAATGACGCGCCAAGAAATTAAAGACGAATTTAAACAGCAAGAGGGTGATCCACAACTTAAAGCGCGTATCCGCCAGCAACAACATGCAATGTCACGTCGTCGAATGATGGCCGATGTGCCTAAAGCAGATGTGATTGTGACGAACCCAACCCACTATGCTGTCGCACTGCAATATAACGATAAAATGGCAGCCCCTAAAGTTTTAGCGAAGGGGGCTGGTGTTATTGCGTTAAAAATTAAAGAGATTGGTGCAGAAAATCGAATTCCGCTTCTAGAAGCACCACCGCTTGCTAGGGCGTTATATCGTCACAGTGAAATAGGTCATGCAATACCTTCAACCCTCTATGCTGCGGTTGCAGAAGTACTTGCATGGGTTTATCAACTGAAACGATGGAAAACCGAAGGTGGTTTAAAACCTAAACAACCTATGAACTTGCCAGTGCCTCCCGCACTGGACTTTGCTGGAGAAGATAATCGTCATGGCTAATTTGGCCTCATTACTCCGCTTGCCGGGAAATTGGAAAAGTTCTCAGTGGCAGATACTGGCAGGGCCAGTGCTTATCTTGTTGATACTGTCAATGATGGTATTGCCATTGCCACCTTTTCTATTGGATTTATTATTTACCTTTAACATCGCACTCTCCATTATGGTGCTGTTGGTTGCAATGTTCACTCGACGTACGTTGGACTTTGCTGCTTTCCCAACTATTTTGCTGTTTACCACGTTGTTACGTTTATCATTAAACGTTGCTTCAACGCGTATCATCTTAATGGAAGGGCATACAGGACCAGAAGCTGCAGGGCGCGTTGTCGAGGCCTTTGGCCATTTCCTTGTTGGCGGTAATTTTGCTATCGGTATTGTAGTCTTTATCATCCTTATTTTGATTAACTTTATGGTAATCACAAAAGGGGCGGGACGTATTGCTGAAGTGGGTGCGCGTTTTGTGTTAGATGGAATGCCAGGTAAACAGATGGCAATCGATGCTGACTTGAATGCAGGCATTATCAACGAAGAGGAAGCAAAAAAACGCCGTAAAGAAGTTTCATTGGAATCCGACTTTTACGGTTCAATGGATGGTGCGAGTAAGTTCGTCCGTGGAGATGCCATCGCAGGGTTAATGATCCTTGTGATTAACGTGGTGGGTGGTCTTATCGTCGGTGTTGCTCAACACGGAATGGCATTAAATGATGCTGCAACGACTTATACCCTTTTAACCATCGGTGATGGTCTGGTTGCGCAAATTCCTGCATTGATTATCTCAACAGCAGCGGGTGTTATCGTAACTCGTGTTGCAACAGATGAAGATGTTGGACAGCAGATGGTTACCCAGCTGTTTGACAATCCTCGTGTTCTACTGTTAACCGCAGGCGTACTAGGTTTGTTAGGTTTAGTGCCGGGTATGCCTAACTTTGTTTTCCTCTTTTTCACGGCAGCATTAGGTGGATTAGGTTGGTATATCTTACGTCGTAACGCTAATCCTGAAGTGCAACAACAAAAAGAGATGGAAGAAGTCGAAAAGCAAAACCGTGTTGTTGAAGCTTCATGGGAAGATGTACAACTTGAAGATCCATTAGCAATGGAAGTAGGGTATCGCTTAATTCCAATGGTAGATAACCGCCAAAATGGTGAGCTGTTAGGTCGAATTAGTGGTATTCGTAAAAAGTTTGCTCAGGAAACAGGGTATCTCCCTCCTGTTGTTCATATTCGAGACAATATGGAATTAAAACCCTCTTCTTATCGCATTCTAATGAAAGGGGTTGAAATTGGTCACGGTGAAGCACATCCTGGGCGTTGGTTAGCCATCAATCCGGGTAATGCTGTTGGCTCTTTAGAGGGTGATATTACTCAAGAGCCTGCATTTGGTTTACCTGCTGTGTGGATCGATGACAGTTTAAGAGAGCAAGCACAGGTTCAAGGCTATACAGTTGTTGCCGCAAGTACTGTTATTGCAACGCACTTTAATCATGCATTAACGAAATACGCATCAGAATTATTTGGTCGTCAAGAAGCACAAATGTTATTTGATAGGGTCAGTAAAGAGCTCCCTAAAATGACAGAAAATATGATCCCAGATATGCTTTCACTCACAGTATTGCACAAAGTATTGCAAAACCTGCTGTCTGAACAGGTGCCTATTCGAGATATGAGAACCATATTAGAAGCCTTAGCGGAGCATGCACCAGAGCAGAAAGATCCAGCCGAATTAACGTCCGTTGTTCGTGTTGCACTTCGCCGTGCGATTACACAACACTGGTTTGGTGATCAAGATGAAATTCAAGTCATTGGTTTAGATGCAAGCTTAGAACGTATTCTGGTTCAAGCGATGCAAAGTGGCGGTGGATTAGAGCCAGGGCTTGCTGAAAATATTGAACAACAAGCGGCAGATGCTGTTCGTCACCAAGAGATGTCTGGCGGCGCTCCTGTATTATTAGTGAATCATTCGCTACGTTCATTATTGTCACGTTTTTTACGTCGTAGCCTGCCACAATTAGCCGTATTATCAAATATGGAGATTAGTGAAGGTCGTCGCATTCGTATGACGTCGATGATTGGTGGACAGCCGCACTAAACTAATAATTAGGTGTCATATAGACCAATAATCTTTATTTGGAATATGTTATTACACGCGACTAATTTGATTGGTTGCGTGTTTTTTTATCTCTATCTCGTTTTAATCCTTATAGATGATGTTTGATTTATAATATCTAATAAAAATTATTATCATTAATATAATTTCTTTATAGGAGATTTATTAATGAAAAATAAAAATTTACTTTTCCCATTATTTTTTTTATTCAATTCACAAATGGTTTTGGCAGATGAAAGTATCATTATAAACAATGATTTGTCGCCTAAGACAACGCTTACTTTTGATAATGAAAAGAATAAAAATGTAATTAATATAGATTCAAACCTTGAGGATGGTATTTCACTTAATTTTTACCATAAGTTTAATATTCCTAAAGAGGGGATCATTCTTAATAATAAAGAAGCCAAAGCCAATATCATTATTAATGAAGTCACCGGAAATGAAATGAGTTTAATTAATGGTAATGTTAGAGTCAAAGGACTAAAGGCTCATGTGATTATTGCTAACCCTAATGGTATTGAATGTCACCAGTGTTCTGCCTCCAGAGTCACTGATTTTACACTAATTAGTGGAAAAACTAATGACAGTGTCAGTGATTTTATTTTATCAGATAAGAATTATGTCTCTATTCGTGGTTTAAAGCGGATCGCTAGTCAAAAAATTAATCTTATTTCCAATAAAATTTTTATGGAGGGAAGATTAAATAAATCCATTAATACATTAAATATATTGAGTGGGTTACAAACATATCATCTTTTTTCAAAAAATGAATTTAATCATAATGGGCAGGTTTCTTTTTTTGAAGGGTTTAAAGCTAATTTAAATAAAATTAATATTAAGCATGGCTATGGTGAAGTTTATTTTGATAAAGGTGCTTATAATATAACTAAAAGTAAACTAAATATTGATGGTTTGTCTGGGAATAGTGCTCTTTATATATCTAGATAATTAATATATAAAAATAACATTTTTATTTTTAAATATAAAATATATAGGTGTTAATTTAGGTAAATTATATATTTCGTTAATGTGCTGATATTTTTTTCTAGAAACAATAAATTTAATAAGAAGTATTCTATGAAATACTTCTTATTATCTCTGCTAATAAATAATATAATTAAGTTTAGTCATGAAATTAAAAAGAATACTTTGTTTTTGTTATCATGGTTTATTTATAATATCACTATTTTTTCCCTCTCAAGCTTCTTCGGATATGTTAATCGTTAAAGATGATGATAAAGCAAAAAAACTTTCTATTAATTATGAAAGTGGAAAAGCTGTAATTAATATTGAGACAAATGATATTCGTGGGATTTCACATAATTATTATAGTGACTTTAATGTTGATGAAAAAGGTGTAGTGTTTAATAACGCTAAAGAGCAATATGTAACAACCATTATAAATGAAGTGACATCTAAAAATAAAACAATGCTTAAAGGTGACCTATCTATTAATGGCAACCCTGTAAGTATCGTTATTGCAAATCCTAATGGAATACATTGTCAAGGATGTTCATTTAATGGTATTGAAACAGTCACTTTAATCAATGGCAGGAGTGATAACTTAAATCTAGGTAAGTATCGAGTTTCTAATAAAGGAAGCATTGAGTTTAGTACAGGTGAGGAAGCTGAGAAGAATAAATTTATTTTTGATAAAATAAATATTATTTCTAAGGATGTTAAATTTAATGAAAATTTAACGTTGTTTTCTAATAAACTAAATATTATTAATGGTAAGCAGATTTACCATATGTATAATAAATTCCCCTCAAAGTATCATAAAGGAAAGTTGTTATTAGATTTTGGCTCGATTATTAATGTAAAGAAATTTATTTATTCTGCTGGAAATAATGTTTTTATAAATAATGGTATTTTAAATGTGGGAGAGATAGTTGTAGATACAAAGGGGAAAATAATTAATTCAGGTGAAATAAATATATTAAATTGGCGTATTGATTCCATTTTTAAAAATGTTTATGAGAAATATAGTAACACTGATTTTTCAGAAAAAAATACCATATTTAATGCTAAGACATTCAGTAATGAAAAAAATTCTAGATTAAC
The DNA here is from genome assembly GCF_030286765.1 of Proteus faecis. Classification (NCBI taxonomy): domain Bacteria; kingdom Pseudomonadati; phylum Pseudomonadota; class Gammaproteobacteria; order Enterobacterales; family Morganellaceae; genus Proteus; species Proteus faecis. The sequence goes on along the minus strand of NZ_JASVWV010000003.1, from coordinate 198,633 downwards.
TATTTATAAGACTAATGTTTATTTTAATTTATCTAAAGGTAACTTTTTTAATAATGGTTCCCTACGTTTAGAGAAGAGTAAAATTTCTGCTAATGTACGTAATTATATTCATTCTTTCGAAAGTAAATTATTTAATATTAACTCTTTAATGGTTATTGATGCTGAAAAAAGAGTAATGCTCAATGGGGAAATTTTCTTTATTGATTCCCTTGATAAAATTTTTATTCAAAATAGTACGAATATTAGGTTTAATCCGACAAAAAGCGATAATATCCTTATTAAGCATTAATTATTCACATATATTTTATTATAAAATATTTTATGTGAATATTTTTATGTGGATGGTTTTTAATATTAATCGGATTATATATTAATTATGATAATTACTTTAAAACCAAAGGAAATGGCTATGAAAAAAATCCCTCTATTTACTCTTTCATTATTATCTGTATTTGTTTCAGTATCTTGTTATGCTACTCAAGATGTTGTTTTAAATGCTAATTCATTATCTGATGCACAAGTATCAATTAATGATGATATAGGTAAAACACAAGTTAAAATCATAAACACTAATCAAGATAATGTAGCCCATATCTATTACGACCATTTTAATATTAATAATAATGGTTTATCATTAGATAATGATAAAGCAGAATTAATTATTAATGAGGTTGTTTCTTACGAGGGTTCAGCGTTGCGTGGTGATCTTGAGTTACAAGGAAAAAAGGCGACAGTAATTATAGCCAACCCTAATGGAATTGATTGTTATGATTGCTCTTTCTCAGGAATCGATAATATTAAGTTAATTTCCGGTAGCAGTGTAGGGAAATTTTCTAAGGAATTTATTATAACAGATAAACCTGTTAATTTTGCTTTTGTTAATAAATTACCTAGAAATGAGTTTACTCATATTAATCGTCATTATAAAGACATTTCACCTGCATATATAAATATTATATCTAATAATGTAGCGTTGGGTGAAGGTGATTTTAATTCTAAATACATCCGTTTTGATATTGGTTTAGATAAATTTAACCTTAACTATTCAAATGATTATAATCGCAAAGGGGATTTGTTAATAACCGATTGGGCAACGTTAAACAGTCGGTATTTAATAATAAGAGGGAATAATGCTAAGGTTAGCCATCATGGTCATATTGATACTTTATCTTTAAATGCAAGTGTCAATGAATGGTTTAACAAGGATGGTTCAATTATAGATTTAAATAGAGATATAAATTTATATAAAAAATCTTATGATGATGTAAAAAAATCAAGGTTAGATATTTCAGAGACTTATTATAGTTATGGGAAATCATCTTTTTATGTTAAAGATAGTGCTTTATTTATTAATGCGAAAGGTATGACGTTATCTAACGATTATATTATCGACAATAGCTATTTAATATCACGTGTTAATTATATAAATATTAATAACATTACGTTGAATAAAAGCTATTTTGATGTTACCTCCAATACGGATATAGCTATTTATGGTAAAATCCATGGGGAAGGTAGTATTGTGTTAGAAGGGATGTACGGGGTTTTTTATAAAAAAGATCAAATAGAGTTAACAGGAAAAGGCTTAGCAGAATTAAAGGGACAACCGAAATTTCAATTAGGTACATCAACTATTATAGAAAAAAATATCAACCATAAAAATCTTTAATAGACTCTAATTAAAGATTAATGATAAAAATATCATGTTTATTATTACTATCGATTTAACGTGTAACATTAATTTAATGCTTATTTTATAGTTACTATATATAAGTAAAAATAATAGGCTACATAAAATAGTCCTTGTATTATGTTGATATAATGCAAGGACTGTTATTTTCTTTAAATTTTATACTTGGATTTTTCGTCCAGCTAATATTGAACGTTGTGCTTGCCCATCAGAACCATAAAGGGTTGGGCTGTGGTTCTTCTGCAAAAAACGGATTGCATCACTATTACGAGAGATGTGTTGATCAAGTAGTAATCCGTTATGTTGATTTAGATATCTTAACTCCGCCGTGATGTCTATTATCTGTGTCCATAAATCAGATAAGAACGGTAACCCTGCATAAGGTTTTTCTACACCGGCTTGTTGGCTTAGCGTATGGCGCTGTTGGTCTGTATGACCTAGAGCCGACAAGACAAAATTCTTCTGTTCAGTTACTTCGTGTAGGGCATTGATATCAATATTACCTGCGCATAATAACTGTTGTTCAGCACGTAAAATACTCGCAATGGTATTAAGCTGTGATAATTGAAGATCTAAAGTCTGGCGGAGTTCTTCCATCATAATCATTAAAATATTATTGAGTTATGCTTTCAGCAGCTTCACGGAAAAGAGCATCCGCAATTTTACCGCTGTCCATAGTTAATGTTCCGTTGGCAATCGCTTCTTTTAAGTGAGCAACTTTCTCAACGTTAATGTCTTTATTTCCAGGTTGAACAAGTTTTTTCTGCGCTTCACTCAGTTTTACAGATGTGTCGCCTGTTGCAGTCTTTTGTTCAGTTGTTCCCGATTTACGAGAGCCTTGCGTGATTTCACTTGGGTTACGTTGTGCAATTGCGTTAATCGGAAGCAGTGGATTTGCGCGTTCAATACTCATAGGAAAATCCTTTGTTAGGCATCAATTAATAGTCAGATGAAGCCATTGTAAAACAACCTATGTGTTTTCGCCTATCATCTTGGTTCTTTATATCGGCTGTGAAATCAAAAACTTTAATTTACTTGTTATACTCGCCATACTTTTAGCTGTAGCGTTGTTGGCTACAAACTTAAATTATTTAGAGTAAAAAATGTAGTGCAAGAGAGTTTACCTTGGCTTGCTATAACTGAAACGTCTAACAAACAATCCAATATAGGCTTATTCTGCTTATCAGTTTTTTCATCTATTAAAGAGGAATGCGTACTGAGCCGTTTTCAAGTGCTTCGCCGGTGACGATTTGGCCCGATTTTACTCTGACTCGAATAGTCTCATTGGCAACAGCATTGTTGATTGCTTTGCCTTCATAACGAATTTGAAAATGATCGCCTTGTGCAAAAACAGTAACGGTTTGACCTGCCAAAATAGCCCAAGGGCGACGGATCATGGTCGATGTAATCGGTTTTCCTGCAGAAATTTGGCGCATAGCAATGGCATTTTTAATTAACGTAGGATCACGTAATACGTCATAAGGTTGCTTTTCTAATTCACCTGTTATCATGCTGACTGATGCAGTTTCAATCGCATCATCACGATTGATGTCTTTTTTGGCGACTAAATATTTGCCCGTTACACTCACATCAACTTGAATAAAGCGACGCTGATTATCACACTGAATTGGGATTGAAAGCCGTCCCCAATTACGAGAGCCCGCATGGCGTTGGATCTCTTGTGTTTGGCAGATAGGCCATTTCTGTTCTGGCGTTAAAACGCTCACAGTCACTTTGTCGCTTTGTTGATGAAGTGCGACAAAGAAATCTTGTAGTTCTTCAGGGAGTGATTTCGCGATACTCACATTCACCATAAAGAAAAAAGAAAATAGACCGATAAGAGTTTTAACTAACATAGTTTGTATCACCTTACAGAGTTGATGCTAATTGTGCGTTTGTCATTATTTAGCAACAACAGTGTACAGCGACTTTGCATGCCTTAAACGCATAAATAGCAATCCAATTTACGCCTATTCCTCCAATCATCTTTTTTTTGAGCGTTTATTCTGTCAACTGAAATTGTTTTATCAGCTGAGGTAAGTGGCTTAGCCACCAAGGATAGAAGATGCTCGATAAATTAGAAAATACGTTTCATTTTCAACAAGAAGCGCTCTCAATACGCAATAAACGCCAAGAAATTCTCGCTGCGAACATCGCTAACGCAGATACCCCAGGCTTTCAGGCTCGTGATATTGATTTTGCTTCTGAATTGAAGAAAACCATTGAAAACGGACGTACTGGTAGTCATGGCATGCAATTGGCGATGACATCAGAGCGCCATATCCCGATCAAACCCGGTTATCGCTTAGAAGCGGACTTACTCTATCGCGTACCTCATCAAACGGCGATGGATGGTAATACCGTGGATATGGATATGGAACGTAGTAATTTTGCTGACAATAGCCTTAAGTATCAGGCTGATGTGACATTTATTAACTCGCAAGTTAAAAGCATGATGGCTGTATTGCAACAGTAGGGTAAAGAGCATGTCTTTATTTAGTATTTTTGATATTTCAGGTTCAGCACTTTCAGCGCAATCTCAACGTTTAAACGTAAGCGCCAGCAATATGGCAAATGCCGACAGTGTTGCGGGCCCAGATGGTGAACCTTATCGTGCAAAACAGGTTGTTTTTCAGGTCAATGCACCTGCTGGCCAAGAGGTTGGTGGTGTTCGTGTCACTGAAGTGGTGGATGATCCTGCTCCATTTCGTATGGAATATCAGCCGGGACATCCTTTTGCCGATGAAAAAGGGTATGTACGTATGCCGAATGTTGATGTCGTGGGTGAAATGATTAACACCATTTCTGCCTCAAGAAGCTACCAAGCTAACGTCGAAGTGATGAACACGGCAAAATCGCTGATGCAAAAAACACTGATGATAGGTCAATAGGGAGAATAAATTGTGGGTATTTCCGCCTCAATGAATGAACCTTATGATAATACCATTATCGGGGATGCACCTTCTTCATACCATACGAAAAAAAGTGGTAGCGAGGATATCAAAGGGAATTTCCTAACACTACTCATCACTCAGATGAAAAACCAAGACCCAACAAATCCAATGCAAAATAATGAGTTAACCTCCCAGTTAGCTCAAATTTCAACCGTTGAAGGCATTGAAACACTGAATAAAACAGTGAATAACATTGTTGGTCAGATTGATCAAAGTCAGGCATTGCGAGCTTCTTCTCTAGTTGGCCATGGTGTCATGGTCTCTGGGAATAAAATTGTTGTCTTTCAGCCAACCGACGGTAAAGGTGAGACTGAAAAACCTGGTAACGGGGATGACACAATTCCAACACCTGATACTCAAAATGAAAAAACGCGCCAGCAAATGGGAGCGTATAAATCAGAAGGTACTGACCCAACTACGCCTAGCGATGAACACCTTTTTTCAACACCTTTTGGTTTTGAATTACTCAGTCCAACCGATTCTCTTACGATAAACATCACCAATGCGAGTGGTGTTACCGTTCGTACAATCCAGATGGACAAAAAGATGCTACCGGATGTTTATAACTTCTCTTGGGATTGCACTGATGAAGATGATAATCCTGTTCCAACAGGAAGCTATAAATTTACCGTTAACGCCACGCTTAATGATGCTCAGGTCCCTGTTAAGACACTGAATTATGCGCTGGTGAATAGTGTGTCCATGGTGGATGGTGGTGCCCGCCTTGATGTTGGCTTAGGTAATACCGTTTCATTGGATGAAATTCGTCAGGTTCTTTAACTAACACATATTCAACTTGGAGGGCGCATGTCCTTTTCACAAGCAGTAAGTGGTTTAAACGCAGCAGCCGCTAACTTAGATACTATCGGTAACAATATTTCTAACTCCGCAACCTACGGTTTTAAAGGCGCAACAGTCTCTTTTGCTGACGTTTTCGCCGGCTCTGGTGCTGGTCTAGGTGTTAAAGTTGCGGGTATTAGCCAAAACTTTAAAGACGGTAGTATCACAACCACTAACCGCCCAACTGACGTGGCAATTTCTGGCGGTGGTTTTTTCCGTATTGAAGATCAAAACGGTGGTGTGTTTTATTCACGTAATGGTGAGTTTGGAAAAAATAAAGATGGTTTCCTGACCAATATGCAAGGTATGCGTATCACAGGTTATCCCGTGCAGGTAGTTGATGGTAAAAACGTGGTTCAAAAAGGGGCAACACCAACACCTATCGTGATCCCTACCGATATGATGAATGCCAGTGCAACCAATAAAATTGATATGGCGGTTAACCTGAACTCAGGTGAAGAAAAACCTGCTAAAACAACGTTCGATCCTAAAGATAGTGATACTTATAACTTTAGTACTAACGTTACCACTTACGATAGCTTAGGTAATGAACATAATCTGAACTTATTCTTTGTAAAGACAAATGACAATGAATGGAAAGTTTATGGACAAGATACGTCAACCAAGGCAGCAGGTGGTGCGCCAACGCCTCACCAAGATTTAGGCACTTTAAAATATACCAACGCGGGTGTGCTGGAAAGTTATACAAAAACCGATATGGATATTGCCTCTTTGAATGGTTCTGCTGCGAGCAAAATTGAACTTGATTTTACCGGTAGTACTCAACAGAAAGTATCAGAATCAAGTGTCTCTAAATTAGCACAAAATGGTTATCAAGCGGGTGAATTCACCAATTTCCGTATTGAGCAAGATGGTTCAATCATGGCGACTTACTCAAACCAACAAAGCCAAGTGGTTGGTCAAATCGCATTAGCTAACTTTGCAAACGCTGGCGGTTTAAGCTCACAAGGCGACAATATGTGGTCTGAAACTAACGCTTCAGGTTCACCAATCGTGGGGGTTGCAGGCTCTGGTGTTTTCGGCAAATTAACCAATAACGCATTAGAAGCGTCTAACGTGGATATGAGCCAAGAGTTAGTCAACATGATCGTTGCTCAACGTAACTATCAATCAAACGCACAAACCATTAAGACTCAGGATCAGATCCTGCAGACTCTGGTTAGCTTGCGCTAATAAAGCCGGAAATAATCTGTTATGGATCATGTGATTTATACCGCGATGGGCGGCGCCAGACACTCGATGGAAAATCAAGCTGTCGTGGCGAACAACTTAGCAAACGCATCAACGCCGGGATTCAAAGCGCAGCTTAGTGCAATGCGAGCCGTACCTGTCAATGGCGATACCTTACCGACTCGTACATTAACGGTCGCCTCAACGCCAGGTAGCGATCAGAGTCAAGGAACGATGAACTATACCGGCAGATCAATGGACGTTGCGTTAAGCGATAACGGCTATTTGGCTGTTCAGCTTGATGATGGTACCGAAGCCTATACCCGAAACGGGAATATCCAACGTAACGCTGACGGCATGTTGATGGTACAAGGACGTTTGTTAATGGGGGATAACGGTGCGATTGAAGTACCTCCTCAAGCAAATGTCAGTATTGCCAATAACGGTATTGTGACCGCGCATGTACCGACTGATCCACCCAAAATGTTGGGGCAAATTGGTCGCTTGAAAATGGTAAAACCAGAGCAAAACGATTTAGTTCGTGGCGATGATGGTTTATTCCATTTATCACCGAAAGGCGTTGCACGTGCGGGTGAGGAATTACCAGCAGATGATAGCGTGAAGGTGTTAGCTGGTGTGTTAGAAGGCAGTAATGTTAATCCAGCAGAAGCCATGGTCGATATGATAGCAAACGCTAGACGTTTCGAAATGCAAATGAAGGTTATTCATAGTGCTGACGATAATGCACAACGAGCTAACCAATTGCTATCACTGAGTTAAATAGTGTAAGGGGAAAACCATGATCCGTTCTTTATGGATTGCTAAAACTGGGTTGGATGCACAACAGACAAACATGGATGTGATTTCCAACAACCTCGCAAACGTCAGCACCAATGGTTTTAAACGCCAACGTGCGGTTTTCGAAGATTTACTGTATCAAACTATTCGTCAACCGGGTGCTATGACATCAGAACAGACGAATGCGCCGTCAGGTTTACAAATTGGTACGGGGGTTCGTCCTGTTGCAACTGAACGTTTACATAGCCAAGGTAACTTGGCTCAAACTAATGGTACGCGTGATGTAGCGATTAAAGGGCAGGGTTTCTTCCATGTTCAGTTACCTGATGGCACAGACGCTTATACCCGTGATGGTTCTTTTCAAATGGATCAGAATGGGCAATTAGTGACAACCAGTGGTTTCCAAGTCGTTCCAGCCATTATTCTGCCTGAAACGGCGAAGAAGGTCATGATTGGTCGTGATGGTACTGTTAGTGTTGAAATTGAAGGTTCACCTGCACCACAACAAGTGGGGCAATTGACACTAACAACCTTTATTAATGACAGCGGATTAGAAAGTGTTGGTGAAAACTTATATTTAGAAACCGCAAGTTCTGGCGCACCTACTGAAAATGCCCCAGGTATCAACGGCGCAGGTTTGTTGTATCAGGGATATGTTGAAACCTCTAACGTTAACGTAGCTGAAGAGCTGGTCAATATGATCCAGACTCAACGTGCTTATGAAATTAACAGTAAAGCAATTTCAACATCTGATCAGATGTTACAGAAACTAACGCAACTCTAATTTCGTTTGTTCATTAGCCTGACAGGATTTCCTGTCAGGCATATTACTAAAAGAGTATCGAAGATGGATACAAAGGTCATTACTGACAATTCTGGGGCAAGAAAGCTTAGTGTCAGATGGCGTCGTCATCAACGTTTAGGTACCGCCCTGTTGGTACTGACACTAGCGGGATGCGCACATATACCGAAAAAACCGTTGGTAGAAGGTAACACAACGGCGGTTCCAACGGCACCAACAGCACCTGCACCAAATGGCTCTATTTTTCAGGCAACTCAGCCTGTTTATTTTGGTTATCAGCCTTTATTTGAAGATAGACGCCCTCGAAATATAGGTGACACGCTGACTATCACGTTGCAAGAGAATGTCAGTGCAAGCAAAAACTCATCTGCTAATGCAAGTCGTAATGGTAAAGCTGGGTTCCTTGCTTCGATCACCCCAAGATTCTTAGAAGGGTTGTTTGGTAATAGTCGCGCTGATATGGGAATGGAAGGAAACAGTGACTTTGGCGGTAAAGGTGGCGCAAATGCGAACAATACCTTTAAAGGCACCATTACTGTTACCGTCGATCAGCTTCTTGCCAATGGCAACCTGCACGTTATTGGTGAAAAGCAAATTGCTATCAATCAAGGTACTGAATTTATCCGTTTTTCAGGTGTTGTGAATCCAAGAACAATTAGTGGTTCCAATACCGTAAATTCAACCCAAGTTGCTGATGCTCGTATTGAATATATCGGAGACGGTTATATCAATGAAGCTCAATCTATGGGATGGCTACAACGCTTCTTCTTAAATGTATCACCTTTTTAATGAGTAGGGTCCAGATGAAAAAAATAGCGATGAGCCTTTTCTTTATCGTGATGACATGTGTCGGTTTTTCCGCTCATGCCGAACGGATCAGAGATCTCACCTCTGTTGAAGGGGTAAGAGAAAATGCGCTGATTGGTTATGGTTTGGTCGTGGGATTAGATGGAACGGGTGACCAAACAATGCAAACCCCGTTTACCACGCAAAGTCTGAATAACATGCTCTCACAATTGGGGATCACAGTACCACCCGGCACCAATATGCAATTGAAAAACGTTGCTGCGGTAATGGTCACTGCAAAATTACCGCCTTTTGGTCGTACCGGGCAATCAATCGATGTCGTTGTTTCATCCTTAGGTAATGCAAAAAGCTTACGTGGTGGTACGTTGCTGATGACACCATTAAAAGGTGTTGATAATCAGATTTATGCTTTAGCACAAGGCAATATTGTTGTCGGAGGAGCCGGCGCATCTGCGGGTGGTAATAGCGTTAAAGTTAATCAGCTAGCGGGTGGACGCATTAGTAGCGGAGCTATCATTGAACGTGAACTGCCTTCGCAATTTGGCCAAACAGGTCTGCTAAATTTACAACTAAATGAAGAAAACTTCACTCTGGCACAACATATCTCTGATACCGTCAATAAATTACGCGGTGTGGGAACGGCTATTCCTTTAGATGCACGTACAGTTCAATTGCGTGTTCCTATTGGTAAAAGTGAACAAGTACGTTTCTTGGCTGAAGTTCAGAATCTTGAAATTAAACGTGTTGTTGCTGATGCGAAAGTGATCATTAATGCAAGAACCGGTTCTGTTGTTATGAATCGTGATGTGACATTAGGAAGCTGTGCTATTGCTCAAGGAAATCTCTCCGTTACCGTTGATAGCCAAGTCAATGTTAGCCAACCTAATACCCCATTTGCGGGGGGGAGCACTGTTGTAACGCGTAATACTAGCGTGAATATGAGTGAACAAGGTGGCTCATTACAGCAGGTGAATGCTAGTGCAAGTTTAAACGAAGTGATCCGTACATTAAATGCACTTGGTGCAACACCAACAGACTTAATGTCAATTTTGCAAGCAATGGAAAGTGCGGGTTGCTTACGTGCGAGATTGGAGATTATCTGATGAAAGATTTATCTCTGCTTTCTTCAATGCCGAACGTTTCTACTCCGGCATATGACAGCAATGCATTGAATAAACTTAAATATCAGGTTGGACAAAATGCTGATCAGCAAGGGTTGCGCCAAGTGGCGCAACAACTTGAAGGTGTTTTTGTTCAAATGATGTTAAAAAGCATGCGTGATGCTATTCCTCAAGAAAGCATGTTCAACTCAGAAAGTACCAAGATGTACACCTCTCTTTATGATCAACAAATTGCTCAAGACTTATCACAAAAAGGCTTGGGCTTTGCTGACATGATAGAAAAACAACTTTCTGCCAAAGTCACGATGGAACCAAGTGAAATGGCTGGAAAAACACCAATGCCATTAGATGGTAGTGATATTTTTCAATCTATGCCAACGCAAGCTTTGGGACAAATTTACCGTGCAATGCAGCCTTATCAAAATGCAGTTGAAAGTACGATTGGTAAGCTTAAGGGCTTATCTGAAAGCAGTGCTTCTTTTGCATCAAAACTGTTAGGGCCTGCGAAAAAAGCGACAGAAGGTACTGGTGTACACCATCTTTTAGTTGTTGCTCAAGCTGCGCTTGAATCAGGTTGGGGAAAACGTGAAATTCTAACTGGTGATGGTAAACCAAGTTATAACCTGTTTGGTATTAAAGCGGGAAGTAGCTGGAAAGGGCCTGTCACAAATATCATGACAACCGAAGTCATTGACGGTAAATCAATTAAAATGCGGGATAATTTCCGAGTTTATGGCTCCTATGTCGAAGCTATTCAAGATTACCTCAGACTGATCACAGAAAGTCCTCGTTACGCCAAAGTACCTCAAGCTCAAACGCCTGAACAAGCGGCTTATCGTATTCAAGAAGCAGGTTATGCCACTGACCCAGGTTATGCAAAAAAACTGGTTTCAATTATTGGTCAATTAAAAGGAAGTGGTGAGCAAGTTGCTAAAACTTATACTCACGATTTAAGCGATCTATTTTAATCATTTTCCCCTCAAGTTTAGAGGGGAAGAACCGATAATAAAGACCAGAGCATTCATTCCAACTTGCCAGCTATGCTCCGTGCATACGGGTGATGACTAAACGTAAAAGGATAGACAAATGTCCAACAGTTTAATTAATACAGCGATGAGCGGACTTAATGCGGCACAAGCTGCGATGAGCACTGTAAGTAATAACATCGCTAACCAAAATGTAAAATGGTACAACCGTCAAATGACTGTTTTTAATGAAAACAGTGGCACAATGACCGGTAATGGTTATATCGGTAATGGTGTTAATGTTAGCCGTATCCATCGTGAGTATAACGAATTTCTTGCCGGTCAAATGAACCGTGCAATGTCAAAACAAAGTGCACTTAATAGCTATACCCAAAATATCTCACAAATCAATGATTTGTTAGCAGATAAAGGGAATGACGTTTCCAGTGCAATTGACGAATTTTTTACCAGTTTACCTAACGTTACCAATAATGCAGAAGATAATCCTGCGCGTACAACGGTTATTGGTAAAGCAGAAGCAATGGTTAATATGTTTGCTAAAGCAGACCAATCATTGCGCGATTTAGAAAAAGATATTAATAGTCAGGTGACAAACACCTCTAAAAATATCAATGAATACACAAAACAGATCGCAAAACTCAATAACGAAATCAGTCGTTCTAAGGGGTTTAATGGTGCTGATCCTAACGACTTATTAGACCAACGCGATCGTTTAATTCAAGAGCTAAACACACTAGTTGATGTTCAAGTGACTCAACAAGATGGTGGTTTTGTTAACGTCACATTTGCTAATGGTTTGCCGTTAGTATCTGGTACTCGTTCTTACGAAGTTTCTGCTATTCCATCTAATAAAAACAGTGAACGCCTTGTTCTTGGCTATAGCAATGGTATTGATGAAATTCGTGAAGTAGATGCAAAACGCATTAAAGGTGGCGAACTTGGTGGCGCGTATCGTAGCCGTGAAGAAGTGTTAGATCCAAGCCGTAACCAATTAAATCAATTAGCATTAGTGTTGGGTGATCAATTTAATAAGCAACACGAGCAAGGTTTTGATTTAGACGGAAAAAAAGGTGAGGAGTTCTTCAAAATCGGTGGTGCTCACATTATGCCAAACGGTAAAAATAAAGGTGATGCCACTTTTGATGTGAAATATACCGATACCAAAGAAGTGAAAGCTGCTGACTACACGGTTGAATATGCAGCTGGTAAGTGGAATGTTACGGTTGAGCCGGGTGGACGTAAAGTTGCCGCTAATTTTGATGCAGCAAAGAAAGAACTGACCTTTGAAGGCATGAATATCACAGTCAATGGTAACGCCCAAGAAGGTGATTCCATTGTCGTTCAATCTGTCGGTAATGTAATTGCAGGTATGGAAGTTGCAGTGACAGATCCAAGCAAGATAGCTGCTGCTGGCTCGCTAAACGCGGATGGAACAACGGCACCAAGTGATAACGAAAACATGAAAAAACTGTTTGAGTTACCAGACCAAAAAGTGATTGATGGTAAAACAACGATTGCAGGTGGTTATGGCTCACTGATCAGTATGGTGGGTAATAAAGTGAATACCGCGCAAGTTGATTTCGATGCTCAGGTTTCTATTACTAAAAGTATTGTAAAACAACAGCAGTCTGTTTCTGGTGTGAACTTGGATGAAGAGTACGGTGAAATGTATCGTATCCAAGAATATTACATGGCAAATGCAAAAGTAATTCAAACTGCAAACAGTATGTTTGATGCGATTATGCAAGTTCTCTAAGTAACCCTTCATCAGAATAAGGAATAACACGGTGCGTTTAAGTTCAAATCAAATTTTTAGCCAGCGCGTGGATAATATCACTAGCTCGCAAAGCAAATGGATGACTGAAGGAAATAAAATTTCAAGTGGTCGTCGCGTTGAAAAGCCTTCAGATGATCCTATGGCTGCTTCTCAAGCTGTTATGGTTAAACAATCTGAATCGCGCAATCAGCAGTATGCGACAGCACGTGGATTTGCTAAAAACAGCATGTCTTTGCAAATGAGTTTATCCAGCCAAATGGTGAATATTACCACCAAAATTCAAGAAACATTGGTTGCTGCGGGTAATGATGCTACATTAAGTGATGAAGACCGTGCATCTTTAGCTGATCAATTACAAGGTTTAAAAGATCAGCTAGTGGGTATTGGTAATACAAAAGATGGTGTGGGGCGTTATATTTTTGCTGGCTTCCAATCAGATAAGCCACCTTTTGTTGCTGATGCAACGGGTAAAATCACCTATCAAGGTGGTGATAAGCAAATTACCCAAAAAGTAGATAGTAATATTGAAATGACCACCAACTTCACGGGGATTGAAACATTACAATCTTCAGGTGGTAAAGGGACAGAGCCTGATATTTTTAATGCTCTTGATGATGCTATCGAAGCATTACGTGAACCTTTAATTGGTAAACCACAAGCTGACCGTGATGCGGCATTAGATAAAATTGATGCAGCAAACCGTGTGAACCGAGCAACATTAAATAATATTTCAAGTGTAGAAGCTAAATTAGGTTTACAACTTCAAGAGCTCGATAATTTAGATGATTTAGGGGCTGACGCATCTTTAAGAAATGCAAAACGTTTAAGTGAGTTACGTGACTTAGATTGGACACAAGCCATTTCTGATTATTATCAAGAAGAGTCTGTATTACAGGCTTCTTATAAAGTCTTTAACGACATGAAAGAGATGTCTATGTTCAAAATGTATCGCTAATTATTTAGCTTTGTCTTAAAGCATTTTGATATCACCCTGGTATTTATTTATCAGGGTTTTTTTATTATGTATGGATAGAACAGACAGATTATTTCTAATTTTAGAAATAGAGTGTTTTTCTGATGAAGCTTAAAAACCTTGATAAAGATAAAGCCGTTTTATATTTTTTAAAGGTACTAATTATAGTTAGTTAACGCCAATATTTTTGGCAGTATAAAATATTGTAAAACTACCTTTCTTAATAAATTAGCATCAAGGCCTTTCCTATTAAAATAATATCAACAGTAAGTCTAGATAACATAGTAATTATTTTGTTTATAAACTACAAAATACGAGATATACCTAATCATTGTTTTTTAATTCCCTTGCTTTATCCAGTTATCTAATGTGATTTCACTACATCTAATTTTATATCCAGCCTTCTTGTGTAGATGCTCCTTGCAGAATAAAGCTGCCTTATCATCAGTTTATTTTACGCATATTAGTTGTTTTTTTGATTTGATATTCTAAATTTGAAAGTAATGTCGTTATTAAACTTCAATTAGGATAAATCCTAATAGGAGTCGTTGTGTGTATAAACTATACAAAGCAATTTATCACTCGTCATAATATGATTTTCTTTTTTTAATTTACATTATTGATTTAAAAAGTAAAAAGAATATCTAATAAAGATATTCCTTTAAAGATAATTAATTGGAATTCATTCGGATAAGTCAATGGATATTATTTTTACTTTAGTCTTGATATATATTTTATTCATTAATTTAATATAAAATTGATTATTATTTTTTAAGATTTGTATAAAAATAGGTCATTGTGGGTTAAGTAAAGCTAATATTTATAAAAAAATAATGATTTTCTCTTCTGTTTTTAATTATCTATTTGATAAGTAAGGTTTTAAACCTTACATTAATAGCGTGTAACGATCACTTTGTGGTTATTTGATAGGTGAAAACTATCAAGAGTGGTGTTATTGATCGATAATAGCGTATTTACAGTGAATATTTATAAATTTATATTGTTAAAAAATTCATTTAGTTAATAACAAATACTTATGAATATATGGAATTATATTTTAAGTGAAAATTTAGAAGTGTTAGGTTTTCTAAATTAAAATGATTATATTTTTATTTTTTATAAATTTTATTTAATGATATATAAAAAAATAGGTTATTAATATGAGAAGGCATTGTTGCGAACCATTACGTAAAATAATCGGAAAGTATATAAAAGAAGCGCGTATAAATAAATCATTGTCAGGTGAACAATTAGGAATGCTATTGAATGTCAGTCAGCAACAAATATCAAGATATGAAAATGCAGAGACGAGTATTAATATTGAAACATTATATGTCATTTTACAAAAATTAGATAAAGACTGGGGGGATTTTTATTGTCATGTTATACGAGAGTATGAAAATAAAAAAATGTAAAAATAGGTATGGTTTTTATTTTTATTCTTTTTAATTAAATGACTAATAAATAAATTATTTTGTAGAGGATTATTATTCTCTATGAAAATTTTATATATAGCTTTATATAGGATACATATTCTCATCAATTCAAGTATGAGTGTGTTGTCAATAATAATGTTAATTTTTAATAAAAGAGCCTTTTATCAATTTTATTATTGAGAAGACTCATCGTATGTATGTTTAATCTAAAGTTAAATAAAATTAACTGAATTAGCTATTGCTTCTGTTTTTGCTACTGCTATTGTGTCATTCGCTTCTATGGCCGACGATGCTGTCACACCTGTTACTGGTTCTAATACGGGTGTAATTAATTTCACAGGTTCTGTAGTGAATACACCTTGTAATATTAAACAAGACTCACTAAAAAAAGATTGCCAATGATCAGTAAGGAAAATCCGGATAATAAAATCTACAGTGAATTAAAATTGGCAGATGATTCAACAGGGCAATCAGGAAAAGAGTTGAAAGTCACGATTGATGATATAAAAACTATCAGTGTGAGTAGCCATATTCAAGGGGAAAATACGGCGGCAGGTAGTTACCATGGTTCTGCTTGGCTAATTTCACCCTTTGATTAATAAGTGTTTTTTTGATATTTCCTGTAAATTAACGTTGTTATATCGCAAGTTTACAGGGAATAGGCTAACAATAGTCCCACACATATTATTTTTTGATAAAAACAAATTTATTTCCAATTTTTCACATCGGTTTTAAATACTTTTTAAACTTATTAATGCGCAATAATGTAGATATTTTTTATTTTTAATCAGTTTTATATCAAGAAACCAACTGGTGTAATATTAAAGTAATGCGATTAAACGTATCGCTAAAGACACGCTCAGTAAAGACAGGAAGAGCAGGCATAATCATTGATAGCGCGAGCATACCAATGGTTAATGTCAGCGGAAAACCCACCACAAAGACAGAAAGTTGTGGTGTCATACGGTTTAGAATGCCTAATGAAAGGTTGAGCACTAAAAGTAGGGTGATTAATGGCATAGCTAACATCATACCGTTAATAAAGATTGAGCCACCACTTTGAACTAAAGTCAGTATACCTAATGAGTTAAAAGTCTGATTTCCAATAGGAACAACATAGAATGTATCAACTAATACAGACAATAACCATAAATGACCATCAAAGACCATAAATAACAGCATTGTTAGCATATTAAAAATACGTGCCAGAATAGGCATGTTAGGGCCACCTGATGGATCGACAAAGGTGGCGAATGAAAGCCCCATCTGTAAACCAATCACTTCACCCGCATGACGAACAGAAGCGAATGCTAACTGCATTGATAACCCTAGAATTGTACCAATCAAAATTTGTTGCAATAGTACCCAAAAGGCAATTAGCGAGAATAAAGGCACATGACTTTGCGGTAAACCTGGTGCGACTAATGCGGTAATTAAAAAGGCGAGTGCAATACGAAATTTTTTAGGTGTTTGTTTTTCACTAAATAGCGGTGCGGTGCTAAAAAGGGCGAGTATTCGCACAAATGGCCAGAAAAAATCACTAATGTAGCCGCTAAGCATTTCACTGGTCAGGGTTATCATTGCTATTAACCAATCATCCCTGGAATGCCTGTAAATAAGTTATGCATATAATCGACAAGTAAACTTAGCATCCAAGGACCCGCAACTAAAATAGCGACTAATACAGCAAGAATTTTTGGAATAAACGATAATGTCATTTCGTTTATTTGCGTTGCAGCTTGAAGCATACTGATCACAAGCCCCGTCACCAGAGCGGACAATAAAAGCGGGCCTGCTAGTGACAAAGCAATTTTCATCGCTTCAGTACCTAGTGCTAAGACGGATTCTGGTGTCATAGGGTTACCTCTGCGCTAATTAAAAAAGCTTTGTGCAAGCGAGCCTAGTATTAATTGCCAGCCATCTACTAAAACAAAAAGCATAAGTTTAAATGGCAATGAAACTGTAGCTGGTGGCACCATCATCATACCTAGCGCCATCAACACACTGGCAACAACTAAGTCGATAATAAGAAAAGGAATAAAAATCATAAAACCAATTTGAAAGGCGGTTTTTAGTTCACTGGTGATATAAGCAGGCACTAAAATACGCATTGGCACACTTTCGCGAGTTTCAAACGCAGGTGCATCAGCAAGACGAGCAAACAGAGCCAAGTCAGTTTCACGAGTTTGTTGCATCATAAACTGACGTAGAGGTTTCGAACCATTTTCTAAGGCTTGCTCGAAGGTAATTTGATCTTCAGTAAATGGCATATAGGCATCTTGATAAATTTTATCAAAAACCGGTGCCATAATGAAAAATGTCATAAATAACGCTAAACCAAGAACCACTTGGTTTGGCGGAGCAGAAGGTGTACCTAACGCATTACGTAATAATCCAAGGACAATAATAATGCGGGTAAAGCTTGTCATCATCAGTAAAACAGCAGGAATAAACCCTAATGCTGTAATGAAGATTAAAGTTTGTACTGGTAATGACCAACTTTGACCACCACCCGGTAAAGGCTGTGTAATAATACCCGGAAATTGGGCAAACGCACTGGTAGGTAACAAGAGTAAAACCAGCACACTAGCGAAGAGACGCCAACGCTTTAATGCGTTAAAAAAAATGACACACTGATGCATTATGAGTTGCCTTTATCTCGCTTTAGCGTTTTTTGTAATATTTGAGTAAACAGTGACGATGTTGGTGATGAGATCGCTTCCTGCGAGGCTTTATCAGGAACGGGTAATTTATGCAGCAGATTTACCTGCGATGTAGTTACCCCTAATACGAGCCATTCCTGTTCTATTTCAACCACCACCACACGCTCTTTTGCACCTAATGAACAACTTGCTTTAACATTAAGTTGTGCAGTCGTTCCTTTTAATGAGCCACGGGTAAAGCCAAAACGGCGAAATAACCACATTGCAACAATAATAAGAACAATGATGCCTGCAAGTGCCGTGCTAACTTGAGCAAGGCTTTGGCCTACAGGCAACGGTTGTGTCGGTGTTTGAACAGTTTGTGTTGTAGCGGGCGCGGTAGTATTTACCGCACCTTGGCTGGAAAAGGAAGGAAGCTGTTCCATAGATTAACGACTCAGGCGACGCATACGTTCTGATGGTGTAATGATATCGGTAATGCGAATACCATATTTATCAGAAACAACCACAACTTCACCTTGAGCAATTAAATAGCCATTGATAAGAATATCAAGAGGCTCACCAGCTAAACCATCCAGTGAAACGACAGAACCTTGTGACAGGCTAAGTAATTTTTTAATGGTCATTTTGGTGCGACCTAACTCTACTGTTAATTTGACTGGAATATCCATAATCAAATTAATGTCAGATAGATGGTTCAATGTGTCGTCTTCAGGTAAAAGATGTTCAAATAGATCGGAACTATTATCCTGGCTTTTACCAGTTTGCTGTTCCATTGCATCAGCCCACATATCCTCAGCCGATTGTGAATTATCAGTTGGGCGATTTGCATCACTCATTGGTTTGTTCCTCATCCAGAGCGTTTAAAACAGGGTTAATTAGGTGTTCAACACGAAGGGCATATTGCCCATTTACTGTACCGTATTGGCTCGTTAATACGGGCACACCATCAACATGTGCAATCAATCTTTCTGGTTTATCAATCGGGATAACATCCCCTTCTTTAAGTGTTAACACTTTTGATAAGCGCAGTGGGATGTCAGTAAAGTTTGCGACCAGTTCAAGCTCTGAATGCTGAACTTGGTTGACTAAACTATCTAACCAAACCCCATCTTCTTGACGAACATTTTCAATTGGTGGATTGATCAGTCGTTCACGTAATGGCTCAATCATGGCAAATGGAATACAAATGCTAAACTCCCCAACCATGGAGCCAATTTCTACCTGAAAAGGTGTCGTAACAACAATGTCATTCGGTGATGAGGTGATATTGGTAAATTTCACCTGCATTTCAGAACGAACATATTCCACCTGAATTTTGAATATGGAATCCCAAGCATCACGGTAGGCATCAAGTGCCAATTTCAACATTTTGTTGATGATCCGCTGCTCTGTGTTGGTAAATTCACGCCCTTCCACAGGGATTGGAAAACGTCCATCACCACCAAACAGGTTATCTACCGCGATATAAACCAGATTGGGTTCAAAAGTAAATAATGCTGTTCCTCGTAACGGTTTTAAATGCACCAAGTTAAGATTCGTTGGCACAGGTAAATTACGAGCAAAGTCGTGATATGGATGAATTTTAATGCCACCAACAGTAATGTCAGGACTCCGGCGAAGCATGTTAAACAGCCCCATACGGAATTGACGCGCAAAGCGTTCGTTAATAATCTCTAACGACTGTAAACGTTCTCGAACCACACGACGTTGCGTGTTGGGGTCATAAGGCTGAATATCCGGTTCATTCGGATCCTTCGCTATCGCAGGTTCCCTGTTCGCGCTTTTTTTGGCGTCGTCACCTGATGTGTCATCATTCAGCAGAGCATCAATCTCTGCCTGTGAAAGGATATTATCGCTCATAATGATTATCGCAGAATAAACGTGGTAAACAGTACATCGGAGAGGATCTGTTCAGATTCTCCCGGTACGAGAGTCGGTCTCAGCGTTTCTTTTACATCCGTCATTAGCTGGAGTTTTCCATTGTCTGTCGCGAGCTTATTAGCCTGCTGACGAGAAAGCAGTAATAACAAGCGACTACGAACTTCAGGTAAATAATCATGTAGACGCTTACGAGTGTCTTCATTATGTAATCTTAGTGTGATCCCTATGTAGAGCACTCTGTCTAAGTGTTCTTCGTCATCAATTAGATTTACCGTAAAGGGTTCTAATGACATAAAAACGGGTGCTGGTATAACTTTTTGCTGACTTGTGCCCGCTGAACCTGATTTAGCATGCTTCAATGCCCACCAACTATATCCACCGAATGCCGCTGCAATAATGGCGATCACCAATAATACGATGATCAGAATTAAGCTATAGCTTTTACGTTCATTGCTGTAATTAGACATGGACAGTTAAATTCCTGTTTTGTAGTGGATACGTGTTCACTGTTGTGGACTTCCATATCCATCTAAATCAACCTTAATTATCCCGCTATTTCTGTTTTTTAATTGCAGAAACAGATAGGGAAAAAACCATTAACTCTTACGTTTATTGACATAGTGTCTCCTCCCAATACATTTGTATTAGGCGAAAATATCAACACCACCACGAGCAGATGCTAATTCTTGAGGCGTAAGAGTTATCTTTTGTAGTGCCGTTTCAGAGGCTAATTGCAGAGAATTACCCTCGCTTCCTTGATGATTATCGGCACCATCTCCACTAAATTGAGAGGAATCTGACATATTTTGTTGTTGCCAACTGTCATTAGTGTCGCTAGACACTTGACTCTGCGTGAGCTGGATCCCATTTTCAGAGAGCGCTTGACGCAATTGATGCATGGCATTTTCTAATACAGAACGAACTTGTCCGTTTTGTGAAGCTAGGTGTAGCTGTGCTTGCCCATCTTCTATTTTCATGCGGATATGTAATGAACCTAGCTCTTCAGGGTGTAAACGTAGCTCGGCCTTTTGTAAGCCATTACGACTAAACATCACAATTTGTTGATTTAGCTGCTGTTGCCACTCTTGTGTTCCCACTTGTGCATTTAATACCTGTGTTGCCATCGGTGAGAATTGCATTTGTGGTTGTGTTGAAGAGTGAGCATGACCCGCAATGCTTTGTGAAGCCAAAGAAGAAGAGCTAGAAAGCGGGTTATGAAGATCACTTTCTACAACAGGATTACGGGGCACCAGTTGTTGAGCAACATTGTCTGCTAATTTTGCATTTGTAACTTGCTTATCGCCGTTTAGTAATGCATTCACTTTTTCTGCTGTTGGCGTTAAAAGCGTTGCGACGCTATCTCCTTTTTTCACAGAAGATTTTTCTGTTTGATTAGCGCCGACAAGTGTACTTTCTGTTGCTAATGTTGCAGCTTCTGGACGTAGCTGGGTTAACAAGGACTTTTCATCTGATTTTGATAGATTTAGCTTGTCGGTAAGGTTGAATTCCGACATATCGCTATCTTTTGAAATAGTACGCGCTAACGAGGCTAAGCCTTCATCACCTTTAACTGATTGATGCTGTTGTAATGCTTGAGTCAGTTGTTCTGTGGGCAGGGTTAAGCGTTTTAATCCAGGTAATCCTGCTAATTGAACTGGCAGTTCGGCTGCAAGCTCTTCTGCTGACATTAATAAAGAAGGGGTTTGATTTTCAACAATAGTCGCAAATTGTTCATTATCTGGCAAAGTAAGAGCCAATTGAGATTTCTCAAGAGATGACTCTTCTACCACACTAGGTTCTGTGGTAGCAGACGCAAGATGACTACCGTCTTCTTTTGTTTTGTCTTCATCAGAGTGTGAATGTGCCTTATTTTCTTTTGTTGAATGATTTGTGATATTGGCTGTCTTTTTATCACTCTGTGCATTTTGAGGTTGAGAACCCAAAAGCTGAGCAAATGTCGGGGCATTATCACCGGGTTGACTATTTGAAGCGGATGTCGTTCCCGGAGAGGCTGCAGCGACATCCATGGTCAGAAGCGTTATCTCCATCAAGTTGTTCTCCGTAAAGTACTACGCTGTGCGTACTCATCCATTTGTTTCTGTTCAATACGATCAAGATGTCGCTTACGGCTATCTTCAGCGCGTTGCTCCAAAGTCTCAAATGCATTGAGTCGTTGCTGTTTTTCTCTCCATTGTTCAGTTGCAAGATCTAGCTGCGCCTGCCAATGTTGAAGTTGTTGTTTATGTTGTTCGATAGTCAATTCGAGCGTTTTTAGAAATTGTTGGTAGTTTTGCCACGATGCTGACGACATCCCCCCTAAATTCAACGTTTCATTTAGACGTACACGGTATTCATCCTGATACCCAATCAACATATTGAGTTGCTGTTCCATTTGTTGATGACTCTGCCGGACCTGAGCCAGTTGAATAGCGGCTTGTTCAGCCGCTGTCTGTGCCAGTTCTCTCAGTGTCACTAAAGGTGACTGCTCCCGCATTGGAACCCTCTTTACTTTCTCTGATTATGTTCAGAATTAGTTTATTGTGATCAGTTGATTAAGTTGCTCACATGCACTTTGATAACTGCATTGCTCTTGGATATCTTGTTGTAAGAACTTCGCGAGGGATGGATAAAGTGCAATGGCTTTATCAAGCATAGGATCACTCCCCGCAGCATAAGCACCTACGTTAATTAAATCGCGGTTACGTTGATAACTAGACAAAAGTTGTTTAAACACTTGTACGCGACGATAATGTGTTTTATCAATCAATGAGGTCATTGCACGGCTTATAGACGCTTCGATATCGATAGCAGGGTAGTGTCCTGATTCTGCCAGAGAACGCGAAAGCACAATGTGGCCATCTAAAATTGCACGCGCAGAGTCTGCAATAGGATCTTGCTGATCATCACCTTCTGTTAAAACAGTATAGAAAGCCGTAATAGAACCGCCACCATCAACGCCATTTCCTGCACGTTCGACCAGTGCGGGCAATTTAGCGAATACAGAAGGTGGATAGCCTTTGGTTGCAGGTGGTTCGCCGACAGCAAGGGCAATTTCACGTTGCGCCATACTGTAACGTGTGAGTGAGTCCATAATCAGTAAGACATGTTTTCCGTGATCACGAAAATCTTCGGCAATACGTGTTGCATAAGAAGCGCCTTGCATTCGAAGAAGTGGTGACACGTCCGCTGGTGCTGCTACAACGACAGAGCGTGCTAAACCATCTGTACCGAGAATGTTTTCAATAAAATCTTTAACTTCACGTCCACGTTCACCAATTAATCCAACAACAATCACATCAGCTTGAGTAAAACGTGCCATCATGCCTAATAGCACACTTTTACCGACACCAGAGCCTGCAAAAAGTCCCATACGCTGACCACGACCTACAGTCAACAGTGAATTGATTGCACGCACGCCCACATCCAGTACATCAGTAATAGGGGTACGTTGTAGTGGATTGATAGGTGGCGTAATAAGTGGGGCACGATAACCTGTATCTGGTGGTGGTAATCCATCTAAAGGATAACCAGAGCCATCTAAAACACGCCCTAACAGCGCATCTCCAAGAGGTAATTGACGACCTTCATTTTCCCCACCCGGAGTAGCCTGTGCATAAACACGAGCACCCGGTGTTAATCCTTCGACTTCTTGTAAAGGCATTAACAACATTTGGCTACCATTAAACCCAACGACTTCACTTTCAACTTCTTCAACAGTTTTACCAATGGTACGTTCTATTAAACATGTAGAGCCAAGGGGCATAACAAGCCCCTTAGCTTCCATGACTAAACCTGTAGCTCTGGTTAAACGACCATATTGACGTACACGCGGAATTTTATTTAAACGCGCTTCTGCATCACTGAGCTTTTCTAACCAACGCCCCAATCTTGCTGTCATTACAACGCCTCCGGAGCAGCAAGACGGCAAAGCTCATGCCAACGAGTTGCAATCGTGGCATCAAGATCGCCATCATTTGTCACAACACGGCATCCACCAACATGAATACTGTTATCGGCAACCACTTTCCAACCATGAGCAGAAAGTGAATCACCCAGCTCTTTCTCAATTTGTGGAATATGTTTTGGGTTAACTCTTAATTGTGGATTACTTGAGAACATTTGTTCTTGTTGCAACATTAAGGTGATTTGCGCCAGTAATGCAGAACCATCACAAACCGCAGGCTGACCGAGAACTTCTTTTGCCGCAGTGAGGGCGATTTGCATTAAACGCGAAGCAATAACACTGTCTAACCCATTTAAAGAGTGCCTAAACTCAGCCAACAAACCTTGCCATTCATTAATTAATGGTGATTGCTGAGCAATGCCTTGGCGAATACCTTCTTCAATACCTGATTGTAATCCAGCCTGATAGCCTTCCTGATAACCCTGGTTTTTCCCTGCCTCAAGGCCTTCAGCGTGGCCCAATTTCTGGGCCTTTTCTTTCATGTCATCAAGCATATTAATTTGCTCAAGGACTTTCTGTTGCTGAACGACTTCTTTTTCCTGTTTTTCGACTTCCTTTTCGTTTTCTGTCGTTTCCTCGACAGTTAATGCCCAATCAGTGAGTTCTTTTGGAACCCAAGGCTTCCAGTTAGTATCAGTATGTTTATCAGACATAGGTATCGTCTCCTCCATGAAGAACAACCTCTCCAGTCTCTGCTAATTTGCGTACCACAAGCAGAATGGCTTTCTGCTCTGCTTCCACTTGAGACATACGAACAGGGCCGCGAGAACTCAAGTCATCACGCATGATTTCAGCAGCACGTTGTGACATATTGTTGAGGAAGTGATCGCGTAGCTCTTGATCGCATCCTTTCAATGCCACAACCAAGGAGTCGGATTCCACTTCCTGTAGAATGCGCTGGATAGAACGGTTGTCGATATCGATAAGGTTTTCGAACAGGAACATTTCGTCGATAATTTTTTGTGCCAATTCGCCGTCATAATCGCGAACCGCAGTAATGACATTCTCTTCTTGCTGGCTCTTCATCAAGTTGATGATTTCAGCAGCAGTACGAACACCACCCATTTTACTGCGTTTGAGGTTTTGACCATCAAGCAGGTTATTCAGTACTTCAGTTAACTCTGCTAATGCTGACGGTTGAACACCACCAAATGTTGCGATACGTAACATTACGTCATTACGTAATTTCTCATCAAATAGGGCAAGAATATCTGCTGCTTGACCTCGTTTGAGATGAACCAAGATGGTTGCGATAATCTGCGGATGTTCGTCGCGGATAATATCGGCAGCCATTTGTGGCTCCATAAAGTTAAGTGTCTCGATACCCGTCGTTGTTTCGCGAGTTTCTGATATCTCATCTAATAGATTATTTGCACGTTCTTCACCCAAGGCTTTAACAAGAACTGAGCGTAAATAATCGTTCGCATTGACGTTCAATGCTGCGTATTGAACAGCGTCTTCTTCAAAACTTGCCATAACATCAATCAATTGTTGATTTGAAATCTGACGCATTGAAGACATTGCAATACTCAGCTGTTGAACTTCGCGTGTACTTAGATGTTTAAATACTTCCGCCGCTCGATCTTCACCGAGTGTTAGTAACATAACGGCGCTTTTTTCGGTTCCAGTTAAGTTATTACTCATTGTTCTTTACTCATCCATTGACGAATTACCATTGCGACGACACGAGGATCTTTCTCTGCCATTTCACGGATACGTTGGCTCTGCAATTCGGCACTTACACGTTGACGTGCTTGCTTACGTCTTGCTTCGTCATCTAATTCTGCTTCATCAACATCATCTTTAACTTCTAGCTTGGTTTTCAGCACGGCTTTCTGTGCTGCAGCTTCAGCTTCACGGCGTTTTTCAATCTGTGGTTTCACCAGTTTGCGCCACAAGATCCATGCGATGATAATAAGTAATAACCAGCGACCTAAATCTAATGCTTTCGCAATAATTTCAGGATTTTCCCATACAGGAACGGTGATCACTTTCTCTTCAATATCGTTGAACTGTGAGTTTACGACACTTAAAGAGTCACCACGTTCTTGGGAATACCCCATCGCTTCACGAACAAGTCCTTCAATTTGCTGGATTTGCTCATCAGTTAGCGGAACAAGTTTAGTTTCAACAACAGGCTCTTCGCCTTCAGCGGCTTCTTTCTTATCTTCAACTGTTTTGTAGTTCACAATAACAGCTACAGAAAGACGTTCGACATTACCTACAGGACGTTTGATATGGCGAATTCGGCGATCAACTTCATAGTTGGTTGTTTCATCTAAACGGCTATTGCTGTTTGGATTGCGTGTTAATGAGCGATTAGTTCCCGTTGCATTGGCACCATCTGTTTTTTCACCTTCTTGCGCCTTTGGCGTTTCAATTGGCGCTTGTGGTGGAGCAACAGGTTGATTAGATAATGCTCCGGGGACACCGCCAGCTAACATGCCGCCATTTTGCTCACTTTGGCTCAACTGTTTTGAACGCACCGCGGCTTGATTTGGTGGCTGGTTTGGTTTGTACTCTTCCGCTGTCTCTTCTGTATGAGAGAAGTCAACTTGAGCTGTCACCTGTGCATGAACGTTTCCGCGACCCACAATTGGGCCTAATAACGTTTCAATACGCTGCTGATAACGGCTTTCTAGCTCTTGAACATATTTCAGTTGGATAGAGTTAAGATCGCGACCTAACGCATCTGGTTGTGTCAATAGTTTGCCACTCTGGTCAACGATAGTCACACTGCTGTCAGGCATACCTGCAACACTGCTCGCAACGATATGCACAATGGCATTAATTTGACCTTCATCCAGCGCTCTACCCTGTAAAAGACCCACCGTAACGGATGCAGAAGGGGATTTCTGTTCACGAACAAAAAGAGATGGTTTTGGCAGTGCTAAATGAACTCGAGCATTTTGTACAGGACCTAATGTTTCGATAGTGCGAGCAAGCTCACCTTCAAGTGCACGTTGATAATTAATCTGTTCACTAAATTGGCTGATCCCGAACTTTTCTTTATCTAACAGTTCAAAACCGGCAGCACCGCCTTTTGGAAGCCCCGCTTGTGCGAGTTTCAGGCGTAATTCATGAACCTGATTGTCAGGCACCATAATCGCCGCGCCATTTTGTGACAAGCGATAAGGTACATTCATCTGTGTTAACTGTGTGACAATTTCGCCACCGTCTTTATCGCTAAGATTACTATAAAGCACCTTATAATCAGGGCTTTGTAACCATAAAAATGCAGCAACAAAAATGGCAATCGCCGCCGAGCCCGCAATAATGAGCGGAATTTTCGGATCGGCTTTTATCCGGTTAATAATGGCGTTAAAACCCTTATTCTGGTTCACAACGTCGGTTTTTTCGGCATTCATAGACAATCCTTGCCTTGTAGTTCGGGATGAATACTAAAAGCGTGGCGTAACAAAACAGACTCCCCTTACGCAAATAAATAAACCTACTCTCAGGTGTCTCATTATTGGCCTTTTGCGTTTCATTTAATGGCGTAATTAGCCCTTAACTTTTGCGTTAATTACTCGCTTTGGAATGAAGCCCCTGTGTTAGGGTATAACTCGGTAAGCGTGTTGGTTCACTTCCTTACTATGACATTGATTCAATAATTGAATTAGATGATTAACGCAGAGGTTTATATGTCAATTCCAGCTATTGAAAGTGTTCTGGATAAAATGCAAATCCAGACTTTACAAGCATCCAATATTGCGAAACCCCAACCCGTACAAGCCGGATTTGCAACTCAGCTTGTTCAAGCCGTGGGTAAAATTAATGAAACTCGAATGAATGCAACCAACAAAGTTCAAGCGTTTACTTTAGGTACACCGGGTGTTGAATTAAACGATGTGATGGTGGATATGCAAAAATCCAGTATTTCATTACAAATGGGCATACAAGTGCGTAATAAGCTCGTGACTGCTTATCAAGAAATCATGTCGATGCAGGTGTAGTACCTTATCATTTGATAACGGTAGCTTTTCTTTTATATAACTATAAAGAAGCACCTAATCACAATAGAATGGGGCAGCTTGCTCAAAATCATTGAATAGATGATATAAGCTTTCGAATGTGATTAAATATTCGAATACTTATATTATTGTTTGCTATTTATGGTAATGAGTGCCCCGATTTTTGCAGATGGGATAGACACGTCATTTTATTGATGTGCGATTTTGCACATCCATCTCAAAGTAGCTTGCTCTCTTATCTCTTCTTATCTTTCAAAAAAGATCAAAAGTAATTGTTAAATAAGTTACTTAACCTATGTTGGATTAGTTTTGTATAAAGCTTGGTCATCGTCTTTCTTCTTAATTTTTTCTATTATATTTTCTAAATATTTAATTACATTTTAAATAACTAAAAATAAAACCAGCCCACATACAAATATGAATAGGTATGATAAAACTAAGATTTTTATAACTTGATGAAAACATCATGGGATTACTGATTAAAGCGCTGATAGGTGCATTTGTAGTAGTATTAATCGCGGTATTATCGAAATCTCGTCATTACTATATTGCGGGATTGGTTCCGTTATTTCCAACGTTTGCACTTATTGCACACTATATTGTTGGCTCTGAACGCTCTATTGAAGCGTTGCGTACCACCATTATTTTTAGTCTATGGGCTGTTATTCCTTATCTGGTTTATCTAATTTCACTCTATCTGATGATCAACTATGTAAAATTACTTTCGGCACTGGCAACGGCAGTTATCTGCTGGATTATCGCGGCTTGGTTACTTATTCAATTATGGAACAGATTTCATGGATAGCGTATTTACGCTTATCTAGTTATTATCGCGCAAAAAATAAAACTAGAGAGAATATGAAAAGATCATTGCAACAAAAAATAATTCAAATATGTAATGACAAAAATTTAGCTAAAGGAGAGTACACTTAATTTTCTTACGATGAAGTTCATCTTTTTATAAAACGGTTTTATTAAACTAAAATTTATTGATTATTATCACATTAAAGTAGGTCATAAACCGCTATGGTAATTACATGATTAATAACGTAAACGGTGATGATATGGAATATTGGTTTATTGCGTATAAAGTGCGTTCCAGAAATGGTGATACCTACGCCGGACATAAAATTGTAGAAACAGAAAGTGGGATCACACCCCATATTGCGTTAGAAAAAGCATGTCAGGAAGTTGCTGAAGGAGCACAAGCTGATATTCCTGCAGTGAGAGTAGTTGCTTTTAATCGTTTATAACATATTCTTCCTAATAGAAAATCCCACATTTATTAATGTGGGATTTTTTTTATCTAAATTTAAAATTTGGTTATTTAATACACTTTTTATGAACTGATTAACTAATAGAATTAATAAAAAAGTAAGGTATCCACTTATAAAATATAATTACATTGATCTGATAGACTTTTTTCATTTCTTTTACCTAAATAATATTTAATTATGTGATCTCAGCTCTATTAATTTACTTTTACTCATTGAATAAAAAAAAGCTTATGGTTAATGTGCTGGTGAGCTAAGGAATAGCTCAATACAAGGAAATAAAAATCATTATTTTGATTTTTTAGTTATTAATAAAAGGAAATTTAATTATGACAGTATTAACCGTTTATTTATGTGGTACTGGGTCTAACTCATTTGATAATAATAATCCGACTTTCTGGCAAGGTGAATTAGTCTCCACGTTAGCGCAAAATAATCAAGGAAGAGAGTTTGCACAGTGGTTTATTATTGATGGCCCGGGTAGTGGTAATCTGCAAGAAGATGATTTATGGGTTGAAAGCCCTAATTACTCTGATATTAAGGGATCGTTATTTGGCAGTGGCTGGGAAGAAAATGTCAATCACGCACTTTGCTTAATGAAAGGTAACTTTGATTGGCAACGTGAAAAGTTAACCGAAGAGCAGTATAACCAACTGAAAAAAGCTGGTATTCCTATTGAAGACGTCAAAGTCACAGGCTCTTTTTTATGGCGTAAATATGACTATGGCGACCGTCAAGTCACTCAGCAACAACTTCAACAGCAAATTATTCGTATCTTCCGTAAAGATGGCATTATTCCAACACAAGTTAACTTAGTGGGGTGGAGTCGTGGTGGTATTACTTGCCATATGCTAGCGAATGCGATGTTGGCAGATCCTCAATTAAAAGATATACCAGTGAATATTTTTGCTATTGACCCTGTTCCAGGTCCACTGAATTTCCAACCAGAAAAAGTCACGCTGGGTAAAAACGTCAAAGAATATGTCGGATTTTATGCAAGAGATGAGCGCTCTAAAGGATTTACTTGCGTGATCCCAACCGTCGCTGCTGATACTAAAATGCATATTTTCCCTATTTCAGGACGCCACGCCACATTAGTCGGCAATGCTTCTATTGATGGTAGTACAGGTGAAAATGCATTGTATGCACCGGGTTTAGTGGTTCGCCACTTTGCAGAAGTCTGTTTAACTCGCTGGGGTTGTGATTTAGCAAATAAATTAGCCTTAACGGATACACAAATAACAGATTATCAGACTGATATTGCTAATGATGCAGATAAATATATAGCAATGCGCCGTAAAACCTACTCTATCCATGAAAGTACGGGTAAAGATGAACGCAAAGTTTCATTAGGTAAAGAGGGGAAAGCATTCTCTGAGATCTATGGTGAACAATATAACCCATCAGTGGGTTTAACAGCGGATTATTTATCTAATCAGCAACTGTATGATGTAATTAAATAAATTACTAGTTATCAGATTATTATGAGCTAATATGTCGCCTACAGTTAAGTAGGCGATTTTTTATTTGCTTTCGTAGAAAGATAATAAGAAATTATTGAAATTATACTAATGCACTATAATCAAGAGATAAAAAATCACGAGCTAATCACATGAATTGGATTTTAAAATCATTTTCACAACTCACCACCGATGAGTTGTACGCTATTTTAGCTTTAAGAAATCAGGTTTTTATTTGTGAACAGCAATGTGCTTATCAAGATCTGGATGGGGTAGATCAAAATACATTACATCTGTTTGCGAAAGAGGAAGATAGCCAGCAACTTATTGCTTATGCTCGTTTGTTGCCACAAGGCATCGCATTTAAAGAAGCTTCAATAGGGCGGGTAATTGTTGCTCAAAAACAGCGGGGAAGAGGTATTGCTCATCAGTTAATAAAAGAGGCGATTGCAACAACATGCCATCAATTTAATACCCATACAATAAAAATAATGGCACAGGTTTATTTAGTCTCATTTTATCAATCACATGGTTTTGTTATCGATTCAGAAACGTATCTTGAAGACAACATTCCACATATTGATATGGTGTTAGTGCAATCTGTGCAATCTATGTCTATGTAATCAAAAATAAAAAACAAAAATAAAAAGTGGTAGACGTTGATTTTTACGTTACCGATAACAAGTTAAGCTGAATAATAGGAGTGGCTTTTCTAAGTAAAGACGCCATTAGCTAATAAAACCGCTTTTGGCGCAGAGGAGAGTTATTTAAGATTGAGATCAGGATAATAACTATGTTCTGTAAACTGACCATAGCTATTCTGTACCCTCTGCTCTTGTTCAGTCTGTCTTATTAATATGCCAAGCTCATCTAGACGAGCCCGTAATAAATTGCGCGTCTCGTTTTCGTTTTCTAAGATTTTTTTTAGCATATCCGTGAGGCGTTGTTGTAGTCTCAGCTCACCATCAGCCGGTTTTATCATCTTAGTGATATTTTCTACGCTTTTTAAATAATCCATTTCCATTTCTATCAGCTTGTCCCATTGCTGATCTTTGGCAAGCGTTAACATTTGCTCACTTGATTTTAAAACATGCTCGTAAGCCGCCATAATATCCATATTGTTGTCCACTCTAATTTAATAAGAATTAATCTGTGTGCCGATTTGTTGCCAAGCATCAGAAATTTCAGTTAAGAGCTTGATGACTTCATGAATTTTTTCTGGATTATTTTTTAAGTTAGCATCGAGTAGCTGATTAACCATATAGTCATAAAGGAGCTCCAGATTTTCTGCAAGCTCACCGCCTTTTTCTTTATCCAGACCTTGTTTTAATCCGTTACCAATAATATTAATGGCTTTAGAAATATTTTCGCCTTTACCGGCGATATTTCCTTGTTCCATTAATATTAATGCACGGCGAAGGGCGCTTAGCGCCCCATTAAATAGGATCTGGATCAGCTGGTAAGGAGAAGCATTTAAAATCTCGCTTTCAACGTCGATTTGAGCATACATTTTACTGGCTGATTGTTGATACATATTATCCTACTTTTTAAAAATTAACCTAATAAACGGCCAATTGAGGCACTAGAGTTAGTCATGGAGTTGACCATTTTATCTAACTGTTGGAACTGGTTTTTATAGCGTTCCATCGTGGCGGCAATATTGCGCTCTGTGTTTTTAATTTGGCTATCTAATGTTTTCTTGCGTTTTTTCACGCCATCAGTGGCAACATCTAAAGCACCATCATTAGATTGCAGGGTTTTCTTTAAGTAATTATAGGTTTGAGTACCAAAGCCTGTTTCTTTACCGTCACCCATAAAAAACTCTTTCACGTTAGCGGGTTTCTCTTTTAACGCTTCATCCAGTTTTTTGCTATCGATATCTAAAGAGCCATCAACCTTAAATTTAATCCCCATTTTATTAAGGGTATCTAAATCAGAGGTGCTTTGTGAACTTGTTACAAAGCTTTTTAGTTCTGACATAATCATACGGCTAGTACTATCACCTAATAAAACGCCATTATTATTAGACGCGGCTTCACCTTTTTCTACTTGGGTATACTTGGTCAGCTCTTTGTAAGTACTATTTAATTCATTATAAGCGTCAGTCCAAGCCTTTATGGCTTTTTTCATCGGCTCAATATCACGAGCAACAGTAATAATTTCTGGTTTATCAATACCGTCTTTGTTATCACTGGTTTTTTTCTTAAGATTTAATGTGATCCCTTCTGGGGCATCTTTAATCTCATTGGTTTGACGTTCGATATCAATACCGTTAATCGTTAATTCTGCATTATTGGCTTTAACGATTTCTCTCATTCCTGAAGTATGAGATGCTTCATCGGTAGCAGGTGAATTAGAAAGAAATTGATTAAGTTTATCATCACCTTCAACGGTGATTTTCATCTCAGATTTAGTGCCTTCTTTACGGGAAGTTAGGACTAAATAGTTTTCACCGTCTTTTGCTTTAACGATAGTGGCAGAAACATTGCCCTCTTTTTTATTGATAGCGTCACGCAATTCAATAATTGAAGTTTGTTTATCTTCTAATGGAATGCGTAAA
The DNA here is from genome assembly GCF_030286765.1 of Proteus faecis. Classification (NCBI taxonomy): domain Bacteria; kingdom Pseudomonadati; phylum Pseudomonadota; class Gammaproteobacteria; order Enterobacterales; family Morganellaceae; genus Proteus; species Proteus faecis. Next base: position 165,479 of record NZ_JASVWV010000003.1, on the reverse strand, counting down.
GGTTCTTTTTCACCTTCTTGGGTAATCACTAAGGTGCGTTTATTACCTTCACCTAAGGTTTCACCTAATGGTTTTTTAATATCATCTACTGCTGTAGATTTTAACGTTTGAGCATGAGCAAGTGCTTTAATTGAGACAGTATAGTTACCAATACTAGCTTTACCGTCAGTACTGACTTTAAAGGCATCAAACTCATCATCGACTTTTGTAGCAACAATTTTATCGAATTTTTTTAAATCTTCAGAAGCTTTTTGTAACTTATCAAGCTGTCCACGCATTTTACCGTAAGCGGTAATTTTCGCTTCATAGCTTTTCATCTGTTTATCAAGGGGTTCAAGGCGTTTATTTTCCGCCGCCTCTAATTGTGCCAATGTTTGGCTAAGAGGCATCCCTGAGCCCACGCCTAGTGAAGCAATACCAGCCATACCGGTCTCCTTTCTGTGTTCGTAAAATAATCCTCAAGAACCGTTATCGGTAGAATCGGCGAAAAGTTTACGTCTATTTGGTATTTTTGATGACGTAAACAGGCTGCCATATAGAAGCCATTTGTTGGCATTGGGAACCAAAGTCGAATTTAGATGAATAAAAATAGCTTGAGACGAAAATTGATAAAAAATGAATAAAAAAATAATAAATTAATTTCCTTATTTATCATTGGGTTGATGTTAGCTCTATAAAAAATCGCAGAAATATTTGTAGGAAAAGTTAAAGGTTGCATGTGGGGTGCCGATAAACTTGTTGCCGGTGATTGACACCGTAAATGAATAGGCAAACTTTTATTTTATCGACTTGATTTTAAAGGAATCTAGCTATGGCACAAGTCATTAATACCAACTATCTATCTCTGGTAACTCAAAACAACCTGAACAAATCTCAGGGAGCTTTAGGAAGTGCAATCGAGCGTCTGTCTTCTGGTCTGCGTATCAACAGCGCTAAAGACGATGCTGCGGGTCAAGCGATTGCTAACCGTTTTACTGCAAACGTAAATGGTTTAACTCAAGCTGCACGTAATGCGAACGATGGTATCTCTATCGCTCAAACAACTGAAGGTGCGCTGAACGAAATCAACAACAACTTACAACGTATCCGTGAGCTAACAGTTCAAGCTAAAAATGGTTCTAACTCAGAATCAGATATCACTTCTATCCAAGACGAAGTTACAGAGCGTCTGAAAGAAATCGACCGTATTTCTGAACAAACTCAGTTTAACGGCGTTAAAGTACTGAGCGGTGAGAAGTCTACTATGACTGTTCACGTTGGTACTAACGATAAAGAAGCAATTAGCTTCAAATTAGATAAAGTTGATAGCACTGAACTGAAAGTTAATGATTTTAAAGTTGGTGCAGAAAAAGCTTATTCTGATGTTAAAGCATCTGAATTTAAAGATGAAACAGACCCAGCAAATGTTGTTACTGGTAAAAGTTTTGAGATAGATACCGCTGCTATTAAAATTGATGATGGCAAAGGTGGTAATCTGCCAGTTGAAAACGCTAAATTACAAAAAGCTGATGATGGTTCATTTGTTGTAACTGCAACTGTTGGCGGAAAAACGCGTACATTTGAAACTGATTTAGCTGCTGATGCTAAACCAGAAGCTGATGGTAAAGTTAAAGTTACAGCTAAAGCTGATGAAGTTGTTGATGAAAATGCACTTTCATTAGAAAAATTAGATGAAGCAATGGCTAAAGTTGACGGTATGCGTTCTTCTTTAGGTGCGATTCAAAACCGTTTTGAATCTACTATCAATAACCTGAACAACACTGTTAACAACTTATCTGCTGCACGTAGCCGTATCTTAGATGCTGACTACGCAACAGAAGTTTCTAACATGAGCCGTGGTCAAATCCTGCAACAAGCTGGTACTTCTGTACTTGCTCAAGCAAACCAAGTACCACAAACTGTTCTGTCTCTGTTACGTTAATTCGTACACTGACACAAAAGATACCTTTCTATATTCAAAAGGTCCTCGTAAGAGGGCCTTTTTTTGTTTTGTGTTAAAAAGTATTTATATTTTTTCTTTATCTATCAAGTTACATGCTTATGTAACTAGACGTTTTTAAGGATATATTCGCTTGTCGCTTAGTTCTGCACTTTGAATTATTTAAAATATAGATTCTCAGTCTATTATATTTAAATTCACTTTTTTTTAGTTTTATTTTTTCTCTCAATCTCTTTTACTTTTTTCTGCAATCAATTACTTCTTATAAATTAACTAACTGGCTTTTTTTGCTATTTTCGCGACGCCAAAAATCGTAAATCCCTCAAATTTGATGACGATAGTGTTTAGGCAACGTTGTTACAGTGACGTAATAACAAACCTATTCATTTAAAAGTATTTTAAAATCAAGTTGAAGGAATATTGTATGGCACAAGTCATTAATACCAATTACCTGTCATTGGTCACTCAAAATAATTTGAATCGTTCACAAAGTGCATTAGGTAATGCAATTCAACGTTTATCTTCTGGTTTACGTATTAATAGCGCCAAGGATGACGCAGCGGGTCAAGCAATAGCAAACCGTTTTACGGCTAATGTTAAAGGTTTAACTCAAGCGGCACGTAATGCGAACGATGGTATTTCGATAGCCCAAACCACAGAAGGGGCTTTGAATGAGATTAATAATAACTTGCAACGTATTCGTGAGTTAACCGTCCAAGCAAAAAATGGTTCTAATTCAGATTCTGATATTAAATCAATTCAAGAAGAAGTGAACCAACGTACTGCTGAAATTAATCGTATTTCAGCACAGACTCAATTTAATGGTGTAAAAGTATTAAGTGAAGATAGCACATTAAATTTACAGGTTGGTGCGCATGATAAAGAACAAATTAGTGTTGATCTGAAAAAAACCGATGCGACTACATTAGGTATCGATAAATTGGATCTATCAGCAAAAAGCAAACTCGGTTCTAAAGCTACTGAAGTCGAAGTCACTTTAACTGGTTCTCCTGCAACAAAAGAGATGCAAAAACTAGATACAACGGATTTGGATGCAAAAGTTTCCACTAACGCTTGGAAAAGCTACGATATTTCTTATGCTCTAGATGCTAATGGTAAAGATGATAAATCTATATTGGTTGTTCACTCCGTCGATAAAAATGGTAAGGATGACTATTTTAGTATCGCTGCAAAAACCGGTGCTACAGCAGGTGCAAAAGCCAAAGTGGATGTATCAGGTACATCTGTGAATACCAATGAAGCAGTTGAAAAACCATTAGCGACATTAGATAAAGCGTTATCTCAAGTCGATAGCTTACGCAGTGCCATGGGTGCTGTGCAAAACCGTTTAGATTCAACCATTACTAACTTAGGCAACACAGTGAATAATCTAACCGCATCACGTAGTCGTATAGAAGATGCCGATTATGCAACAGAAGTGTCTAATATGAGTAAAGGTCAAATACTGCAACAAGCAGGGACTTCTGTGCTTGCTCAAGCAAATCAAATTCCTCAAAACGTATTATCACTTTTAAGATAATAACGGCGTTATTCGCTTTTATATTTCGGATTAATTTATTTTTAAATGTAAAGTCATATTAATTGACTCGGTATTTAGGAATTAAATTAAAAAGAAATAAAGAGAAAAATATTAAATTAATTTATTTTGCTAAGAGTAGCAAAAAGGAAGATATTATGGCACAAGTCATTAATACCAATTACCTGTCACTGGTCACTCAAAATAATTTGAATCGTTCACAAAGTGCATTAGGTAATGCAATTCAACGTTTATCTTCTGGGTTACGTATTAATAGCGCCAAGGATGACGCAGCAGGTCAAGCAATAGCAAACCGTTTTACGGCTAATGTTAAAGGTTTAACTCAAGCGGCACGTAATGCGAACGATGGTATTTCCATAGCGCAAACCACAGAAGGGGCTTTGAATGAGATTAATAATAACTTGCAACGTATTCGTGAGTTAACCGTCCAAGCAAAGAATGGTTCTAATTCAGATTCTGATATTAAATCTATTCAAGAAGAAGTGAACCAACGTACTGCTGAAATTAATCGTATTTCAGCGCAGACTCAATTTAATGGTGTAAAAGTATTAAGTGAAGATAGCACATTAAATTTACAGGTTGGTGCGCATGATAAAGAACAAATTAGTGTTGCTCTGAAAAAAACCGATGCGACTACATTGGGTATTGATAAATTGGATTTATCAGCAAAAAGCCCAATTGGTGGAAGTGCAGCTGATGTTGTTATTAATAAAGGTAATAAAGCTAAAGAAGAAACCGTGAAGTTTGATGTCGATACGACTTTTGTCGGGAAAGTCGATCCAAATGATACAACAAAAATGTATAAAAGCTATGAAGTTTTACATGGAGTAGACAGTAAAACAGGAAAAGAAGATGCATCTACTTTGATTGTTAAAGCAACCAAACATGATGGTACTGTTGAATATTTATCCACCACTGTGACCGCCGGTTCGAATCCTGGTGATAACGCTACTGCTACGGTTGGTAGTGCAATGACTATCGATAAAGTTAATGAAATGCCTCTTGACGCTTTAGATAAAGCGTTATCTCAAGTCGATAGCTTACGCAGTGCCATGGGTGCTGTGCAAAACCGTTTAGATTCAACTATTACTAATTTAGGTAATACAGTGAATAATCTAACCGCATCACGTAGCCGTATAGAAGATGCCGATTATGCGACAGAAGTGTCTAATATGAGTAAAGGTCAAATACTGCAACAAGCAGGGACTTCTGTGCTTGCTCAAGCAAATCAAATTCCTCAAAACGTATTATCACTTTTAAGATAATAACGGCGTTATTCGCTTTTATATTTCGGATTAATTTATTTTTAAATGTAAAGTCATATTAATTAATTGACTCGGTATTTAGGAATTAAATTAAAAAGAAATAAAGAGAAAAATATTAAATTAACTTATTTTGCTAAGAGTAGCAAAAAGGAAGATATTATGGCACAAGTCATTAATACCAATTACTTGTCATTGGTCACTCAAAATAATTTGAATCGTTCACAAAGTGCATTAGGTAATGCAATTCAACGTTTATCTTCGGGTTTACGTATTAATAGCGCCAAGGATGACGCAGCGGGTCAAGCAATAGCAAACCGTTTTACGGCTAATGTTAAAGGTTTAACTCAAGCGGCACGTAATGCGAACGATGGTATTTCGATAGCGCAAACCACAGAAGGGGCTTTGAATGAGATTAATAATAACTTGCAACGTATTCGTGAGTTAACCGTCCAAGCAAAGAATGGTTCTAATTCAGATTCTGATATTAAATCTATTCAAGAAGAAGTGAACCAACGTACCGCTGAAATTAATCGTATTTCAGCACAGACTCAATTTAATGGTGTAAAAGTATTAAGTGAAGATAGCACATTAAATTTACAGGTTGGTGCGCATGATAAAGAGCAGATCAGTGTTAATTTGAAAAAAACTGATGCGACTACATTGGGTATTGATAAATTGGATTTATCAGCAAAAAGTCAAATTGGATCTAAAGCAACTGAAGTTGAAGCGACTATTACTTCAAGTAGCCCTGCAACAAAAGAGATGCAAAAATTAGATACAACAGCATTGGATGCAAAAGTTTCCAATAACGACTGGAAAAGTTACGATATCTTTTATGGTGTAGATGCTAATGGTAAAGATGATAAATCAACATTGGTTGTTCATTCTGTAGATAAAAATGGTGTGGATGCTTATTATAGCATTTCTGCAACAGGTGCTACAGCAGGTCAAGCATACAAAGTAAAGGACTCAGGTACGGCTATAACCCTCGATGAAGCAGTTGAAAAACCATTAGCGACATTAGATAAAGCGTTATCTCAAGTCGATAGCTTACGCAGTGCCATGGGTGCTGTACAAAACCGTTTAGATTCAACCATTACTAACTTAGGCAACACAGTGAATAATCTAACCGCATCACGTAGTCGTATAGAAGATGCCGATTATGCAACAGAAGTGTCTAATATGAGTAAAGGTCAAATACTGCAACAAGCAGGGACTTCTGTGCTTGCTCAAGCAAACCAAATTCCTCAAAACGTATTATCACTGCTTCGTTAATTTCAATTTTAAATAATCCTCAAATCGCATCCACTACATTTTTTTGTAGTGGGTGTTTTATCATCAAAACAATCGTTTTTTTAATTAATCATTTATGAGTATTTCAACTTGTGCTCAAGACGCTAAAATCTCACAAAATAAAATACTATGATTTATATGTTATTTTTTTATGAACAGAATGCATATTCAATGCATCAATTTCTTTTAATGAGCTAAATTATCAATTTAATTAACGGTTTTTCTAAGGATTAGTCGCCGATCATTTAAGGTAAAGTAGTTCTCGTAATGCAATGACAAATTAATTATCAATGAAAACCCGATTTTTGCTGAAAATTTGGCATAGGTGAAAAAGAGGCGCTTTTGCTTCACTGTTCAGTCGATTGCTAAATTTATTTCGCCAGATAATGGTTTCCGGTCTTTTATCCAAAGGTGTCTTTTGTTGTGAGTGATTTGTATACCGCCGAAGGCGTGATGGACAAAAATAGCCTCTGGGAGCGATATGTCCCGTTGGTTCGCCATGAAGCATTACGATTACAGGTCAAGTTACCTGCGAGTGTTGAATTGGATGATCTTTTGCAAGCGGGTGGAATTGGGTTATTAAACGCCGTTGAGCGTTATGACTCAATGCAAGGTGCTGCCTTTACCACTTATGCTGTTCAACGTATCCGTGGCTCTATGTTAGATGAGCTACGCAGTCGAGATTGGGCGCCACGTAGTGTGCGTCGTAATGCAAGAGAAGTAACTCATTCTATTCATCAACTAGAACAGGATCTAGGACGACCACCATTAGAACAGGAAGTTGCTGATCATTTGCAGATTGAGTTAGCAGAATACCGGCAGATCCTATTGGATACGAATAACAGCCAATTGTTCTCTTATGACGAATGGCATGAAATTTACGGTGAAAGCTGTGAACCGTCTCAAGACGAAGATCATGATGACAATCCATTACAGATGTTATTAGAAAGTGATATTCGCCAAAGAGTCATAGACGCGATAGAATTGCTTCCCGAAAGGGAAAAAATGGTTCTTACCCTGTATTATCAGGAAGAACTTAATTTGAAAGAAATAGGCGCAGTGCTTAATGTCGGGGAATCCCGCGTGAGCCAGCTACACAGCCAAGCCATAAAAAGGCTGCGAGCACGCTTAAACCCAGAGAAATAGAAGTTTTGCTTATTTTTGTTTTTGTTTATTAAGACTACAACACAGGGCTTTATCTCTTATGTCTGTTTCAACACAAAAGAAACGGCCGCTAAGCCGTTACATTAAAGACTATAAACACAGCCAGACTCATTGTCTACATTGCCACAAGGCGCTGGATCGGATCTCTCTCGTATTCAATCGCCAAGTTATCAATAAAGAAGCCATTTCTGAAATGACGGATTTAATTGATGATGAAACGTGGGAAACATTACAAGAGAAATTTTCTGCGCTATGTCGTTTCTGTAGTGAGATTTACTGTAATAGTGAAACTGACTACTTTGATATTATGTCTTTTAAGCAGTATTTGTTTGAACAAACGGAGATGAGCCACAGTACTGTTCGTGAGTATGTGGTTCGTTTACGTCGGCTCGATGAATTACTGACTTCAACTAATTTTCCACGTCAAGAGTTTACGACCGAGAAAATTCAGTCAGACTTGAGTAAAAAGCTCACTCCCTCTGCATTTAGTAACTACAATATTGCACTACGTAAGTATGAGCAATATCTCGATTGGTGCCAAGAGCCACCATCGATGAGTAGTAGTCACTAATTGCGCTCAAGAGAGACCTTAAAAGGAGTAGCCTAGCCTACTCCTTTTCTTTGTCACTTATCATCATACTTTATTTACTTTTCTGTTTTTCCCTCTTATCTTAAAATTCTTTATCTATCCTTTAATAAGAATATTTAAACTAATAATATATTGATAGATAAAAAAAGCGCCCACAGTGGGGCGCAAGTTTCAGGTATTCATAAAGATATAATTAAATCAACTTCTAGGTTGACCTGATGGTAAGTATATTTACCCAGCTAACTAATCGCGAATCATAAATATAAAAAGAGTGAGGACAATCACAGCATTAGAAAATAACATGTTGGGCGCTCTCTTTATAACGACATAACGACATAACGACATAACGACATAGAGTAACAAAAGAAAAAACCACCTTTCAGAAAATACATTTTAAAGGTGGTCTCCAAAACAAAGAGATAAAAAGAGAAGGGGTAATTAACTGATCGTCATCAAGCTTGCATTACCTCCTGCAGCTGCTGTATTAATACTTAATGCTCTTTCATGTAATAAACGCTCTAATAATAGACCAGTCTCACCGCGAGAAAACCCTTGTACAGAAATTATTGCCCCTTTGCGTTGAGCAATTTTCTGGCAAGTTTCACGTAATTGATCACCATCACCATGGTAAATCACGGCATTTATTTTCAGTGACTCATTATCCCATTTTTCAGTTAATGCAATGGCTTTTCTGACAATATCAGGTAATTCACGATATGTTTTTTGTGAGAATAGGCTATTAACGACAATAGCATGACAACCGCAAGCGAGAACCGCTGCAATTTGAGTGAATGCATCTTGTTCGTTATCTGAAATACACAGCACATGACCACAAGGTACTAATTGATAAGTATTACGTTCACCTGTTGGTCCTGGTAGTACGCGTAATGTTCCAGCTTGAGATGCAAGAGCATATTTATCTAAAGCTTCATAGTGTGATTGATCTGTTCTGTTTGATAACCATTCCATATACTTATGATAAGCCTGTAATAACGTATTACGCATGGAAGTATCGAGAGGGAGTGTTTCATCTTGGCGAGCCAATGTTTGTGTGGCCGCATTTTCAGGGCGTTTAGATAATAAGCGATACAGATAAACAGGGCCACCTGCTTTTGGTCCTGTACCAGATAATCCTTCCCCACCAAAAGGTTGAACTCCCACAACCGCACCAACCATATTACGATTTACGTATAAATTTCCCACTTTGGCATTTGAGGCAACATAAGCAATAGTTTCATCAATACGCGTATGAACGCCCATGGTTAACCCATATCCTGTTGCATTAATCTCTTCTAGCAAAGCAGGCAAATCTTGGCTTGCATAACGTACAACATGTAACACTGGACCAAAGATTTCTTTCTTCAATGAACTGACTTTATCTAACTCAATTAAAGTCGGTTGAATAAAAGTACTGTTATGTTCAATGTGTTTTGACAAATTATTGTGTGATGCTTGATAAATATCAAAGCCTGTTGTGCGCATAGATTGAATATGCTTCTCTATGGCCGATTTTGCTTCTTTATCGATAACTGGGCCAATATCTGTGGATAGCAAACTTGGATCACCTATTGTGGCTTGTGCCATCGCACCTTTAAGCATTTCAATAGTATGATCCGCCACTTCTTCTTGAATACATAAAAGGCGTAAAGCAGAACAACGTTGGCCTGCGCTATCATAAGCGGAAGCCATAACATCACTCACTACTTGTTCTGTCAAGGCAGATGAATCTACAATCATGGCATTTAAACCACCGGTTTCTGCCACTAAAGGTACTGGATGTCCTTCGCTGTCTAATCGACCTGCTAAGGTCTTTTGTAAAATATGAGCAACATCGGTTGAACCTGTAAACATCACGCCACGAACACGTTCATCAGCTACTAAACGTGCACCAATAGTTTCACCTTGTCCTGGTAGCAGTTGTAGTGCAAAAGAAGGAATACCTGCTTGATGGAAAAGTGCTACTGCTTTTGAGGCAATTAATGGGGTTTGCTCTGCTGGTTTAGCAAGCACGGTATTACCCGCGGCTAAAGCAGCTGCAATTTGCCCACTGAATATGGCTAATGGAAAGTTCCATGGGCTAATACAAACCACAGGTCCCAAAGGACGATGTGTATTATTATCAAAATCTTGAGCTACTTGTGCTGCATAGTAATAAAGGAAATCAATGGCTTCACGGACTTCAGCAATGGCATTACTGTAAGTTTTGCCCGCTTCACGCACTAATATTCCCATAAGTGGCCCCATTTGCTGTTCCATTAATTCCGCTGTACGGATCAAGAATGAAGCTCTTTGTGCTGGTGGTGTTGCAAACCAGATCTCACCTTTTTCTTGGGCAATGGTTAAGGCAAAATCTGCCTCTGCTTCAGTGGCTTCTCTTACTGTACCTACAACATCCGTATGATTGGCTGGGTTTAATACAGATTGTGGTTCTAGTGTTTTTTCTGAAGAGTTAAACGTATCACCTAATAAAGGTTCACAATGTATGTTTTCAGTTGCTGATGTTAATAAGGCGCTAGAAAGCGATGCCAAGCGATGTTCGTTTGACATATCAATACCGGGGGAGTTTTTACGCTCATCACCATACAGTTTATTAGGAAGTGGAATTTTAGGATGAGAAAGCCCAACTTGGCCTTCAGTTTGAGCTATTCTATTCACTTCTTTGACTGGATCGGCGACTAATTCATCAAGCGAAATTGTAGTGTCCGCAATTCGATTAACAAATGAAGTATTAGCACCATTTTCAAGTAAACGGCGGACTAAGTAAGCAAGTAATGTTTCGTGAGTCCCTACTGGTGCATAAATACGGCAAGGGCGACCTAATTTTCCGTCTGCTATTTTACCGACTACTTGAGCATAAAGGGGTTCACCCATACCGTGTAAGCACTGGAATTCATATTGTCCAGGATAATAGTTTTGACCCGCTAAATGATAAATTGCTGACAGTGTGTGTGCATTATGCGTGGCGAATTGTGGATAAATAAAATTAGGTGATGAGAGTAGCTTTTTCGCACAAGCAAGATAAGAGACATCGGTATACACTTTGCGAGTATAGACAGGATAGTCTTCAAGGCCATCGATTTGAGCGCGCTTTACTTCGCTATCCCAATAGGCGCCTTTCACTAAACGGATCATTAAACGACGACGACTACGGCGTGCCAAATCAATGACATAATCAATAACTAATGGACAGCGCTTTTGGTAAGCTTGAATAACAAAGCCAATACCATTCCAACCTGCTAATTCAGGTTCAAAGCAGAGTTTTTCAAGTAGGTCGAGTGAAATTTCTAGTCTATCTGCTTCTTCGGCATCAATATTAATCCCAATATCATATTGCTTTGCTTGTAATGTTAATGAGAGTAGGCGTGGGTAAAGTTCTGACATCACTCGTTCATATTGAGCACGGCTATAACGAGGATGTAATGCTGAAAGCTTGATAGATATTCCTGGGCCTTCATAAATACCTCTGCCATTAGAAGCTTTACCAATTGCATGGATGGCTTGTTGATAAGAAACCAAATAATCTTGAGCATCTTTTTCTGTTAATGCCGCTTCTCCTAACATGTCATAAGAGTAGCTAAAGCCTTTTTCTTCAAGTTTACGCGCATTTGCGAGTGCTTGAGAAATAGTCTCGCCTGTCACAAATTGTTCACCCATTAAACGCATTGCCATATCAACACCTTTACGGACTAATGGCTCGCCACTTTTAGTGAGAATACGATTTAAAGAGTTAGACAATTTTTCTTCATTATGTGTAGAAACTAGTTTACCTGTAAATAATAAGCCCCATGTGGCAGCATTCACAAACATAGATTGACTTTGTCCTAAGTGTGAACGCCAATTTCCATGACTGATTTTGTCGCGAATAAGTGCATCACGCGTGGCTTTATCTGGAATACGCAATAAAGCTTCTGCTAAACACATTAGGGCAACACCTTCTTGTGAAGAGAGTGAAAACTCTTGTAATAGACCTTGAACCAATCCTGAACGTCCAATGCCATTTTTCTGTTTACGTAATTTTTCGGCAATGGAATAGGCTAATTTATGTGTTGCTTGAGCTTCATTTGCAGGTAAGGTTGCTTGTTGCAATAGCATCGGTACAGCTTGTGTTTCAGGTGTGCGATATGCAGAAGTAATTGCTGAGCGTAAAACAGACTGCGGGTGAATATGTTCAGCAAACTCCAAGAAAGGCTGATAATGAGTGGCTGGTATTTCAGTGCTTTCATCAAGATCTTGATCTGCAAATGCTGAGTGACCAAGATTAACCTGATCATTTTCAATTTGTTCTAGATAATTGAAAATAGCCTGTTTTATTAACCAATGCGATGTTCTATCTAATTTCTGTGCAGCTTCTTTTAATCTATTGCGGGTTTCTTCGTCAAGCCTAACACCCATTGTTGTGCTACTCATGCAGTGCTCCTCATATTCTATTTCTAATTCACAAGTATCAGTTACCCGTTATTTTTATTAATATCATTCATGTTGCAACTTTGTGCAACATTGTTAACATTTTATTTATAAATAATGTGAAAGTAGTCAGGTTTTGTGTTTAATTAAAAAAACATCTAATTTATCAAATTAATATATTTACATATAAATCAATAAATTATATTTATATTGTTAATGTTTATATTTATAATGCATCCTTTAATTAAGACAAATAGTGTGAAGTCATATACAAAATTTAAACATTTAAACGTTAATTTCTTGTTAAATGCAGCTAACCTATTCTAGGATTGATGTGAATGTTTTATCTGTTGCTGTAAGAAATTATTTTAATTAAAAACTGAAAAGATCATTAATGCGCAACGAAGTGCAACGTTCCTGTACAAGTGAAAAGCATACCGATGGTCGGAAACAGATTTATGGAGAACTGCAATTATGGCTCTAACTTCGCCAATGCTCATTACATTTACTATCTATATCTTGGGTATGCTTTTTATTGGCTACCTTGCTTATCGCTCAACAAAAAACTTTGATGATTATATTCTTGGCGGTCGGAGGCTGGGCAGTGTAGTAACTGCATTGTCAGCGGGTGCTTCAGATATGAGTGGTTGGTTATTAATGGGATTACCTGGCGTGGTGTTTTTTGCTGGCATTTCAGAAAGTTGGATAGCTATTGGACTCTGTTTAGGTGCGTGGCTAAACTGGCGTTTAGTCGCGGGACGTTTACGTCTGCAAACTGAAAAAAACAATAATGCATTAACGCTACCTGATTATTTGACATCGCGTTTTGATGATAAAAGCAAGATGCTACGTATCATTTCAGCGTTAGTTATTCTGACCTTTTTTACTATCTATTGTGCATCAGGTGTCGTTGCTGGTGGAATGCTATTTGAATCTACGTTCCATATTCCTTATCACGAAGCGATGATTTATGGTGCCATTGCAACGATTGCATATACCTTTTTAGGTGGCTTTCTTGCTGTAAGTTGGACTGATACAGTTCAAGCGACTTTAATGATTTTTGCTCTGATCTTGACTCCTATTATTGTCATTTTCTCTGTGGGTGGTATTGATACGTCTATTGCTATTATTAAAGCAAAAGATCCATCTTATTTAGATATGTTCAAAGGGCTTGATTTTATCGCTATTGTTTCGTTATTAGCATGGGGATTAGGCTATTTTGGGCAACCTCATATCCTTGCACGTTTTATGGCGGCTGATTCTAACCAAACTATTCGTAAAGCACGCCGTATTGGTATGACGTGGATGATCCTCTGTTTAGGTGGAACCGTTGCGGTTGGATTCTTTGGTATTGCTTATTTTGAAATGAACCCAGCACAAGCGGGTGCTGTAACAGCTAAAAATGAACGTATTTTTATGGAACTGGCTTCACTGCTCTTTAATCCATGGATTGCTGGTATTCTTTTGTCTGCAATTCTAGCTGCGGTTATGAGTACATTAAGCTGCCAATTATTAGTTTGTGCAAGTGCATTAACTGAAGATTTATACAAACCATTTATTCGTAAAAGTGCGAGCCAAAAAGAGCTAGTTTGGGTAGGACGTGGCATGGTGTTATTAGTTGCGATTATCGCAATTTTCTTAGCACGAGATCCAAACAATAAGGTGCTTGATTTAGTGAGTAATGCGTGGGCTGGTTTTGGTGCTGCTTTTGGCCCTGTGATCCTCATTTCTGTAATGTGGAAACGTATGACTCGTAATGGTGCATTTGCTGGAATGTTGATTGGGGCTTTAACCGTGTTAGTGTGGATGCAATATAAATGGTTTGGGTTGTATGAAATTATTCCCGGTTTTATCTTTGCTTCTATTGCTATCGTTGTCATTAGTTTAATGGGGAAAGCACCAAGCAAAGAGAATCAACAACGCTTTGAAGAAGCTGAGACTCAATATCGTAATACATAATAAAATTAGATAAATCAAAGGCTATCTTATTTAATAAGGTGGCCTTTCTTATTGAATATTATAATAAAATAGAGAATATACAATAAAGTAATTTTATCATTAACAGATTTAAATCGTTTTACACGGATTGTTTTTAAATGAAAGTATTATGAAGGGGATTTAGTCATAGATAATAAGATATATGATGAATATAAAAATCAGTCTATTGTTGATAGTCTGATTTTTATATTTTTAACTTAAATTAGATACAAAAGATATAATGTAAACATTATTCGTAGTAAATAAATTCGTTATGAAGCAAGGCCTTACTAAAATTAATGACTTTATCATTAAATTTAATTGTACTTTCAAGTTCTTCTTTTGAACAGTTAGCAAATTTATCCCATTCAAGACAGGTGGTGATAAAGGCTTTATCTTCTCCATTAACGCCTTTGATATAGTTTGATTGAGTAACAACTTTTCCTTCTAGATCATACTGGTATTCTACATTTATTTTGCCGTCTTCTATTACTGATTGTAGTTTTCCTTGAGGACTATAGATGTACTCTGTTGTAATAGTCTTAGTTGTAGGATCAGACGACTTGCTTGTCTCTTTAATAATGCGTCCATCTTTATAGTCGAATTGGCTAGTGATGGTATCCAGTAAAGCGCCATCATTTGCGTAATATTGGATTACTTTTTTGTTGAACCGGTTTTGTTCATCTTTATGATAGGTTTCTTGCATGTAGATAGAGTGTGAGCCATAGGCATTTTTTATCTGAAATTGATATCGGATAACAGAAGGGTTATTAGGCAATGTTCTTATTAAATTAGTTTCTACATTACCTTCAAAGTACTCTTGCATTGATGTGCTATTTTTCAATAATTTTCCACACTCATCAAAGTGGATTTCACCTTTTAGTGCTTTAAAACGTCCGTCATGAGGTATCGTGCTTGTCATCGTGACTGATTTAATCGGGCCGTTATAAGAACTGAATAATATAATGTGGTTATTAGTAATATTAGTTTGCTTTTCAGTCTCTGAGCATTGAATTGGATCGGCGATTGCTGGTAATGAGGAAACCGCATAAAGAGAAAGGGCGATAAGAAGTCGTTGTAATTTCATAAGGTCATCCATGTAGATACTCGTCATATTTCAAGCCTAGCGCTGTTGCTTATATTCATTCGCTCTAGTTACATACTTAAGTGTGTAACTAGTCGCTTACTCATTTATTGCCTAACTACATCTTGAATTATTTAGAGTCTGGGTAGAGCATAGAAAATAAGTTCTATAGTATAGGTAATTGAATGATCAAATAGTATAGATAAAATCCTATATGATTAACCGATATATAAAAGAAAGAAAAAATTTTGGTACGATCATACTGTTTTTGGGAGCATAAAAATGTCAAACGCATTTTCTTTTATTACTGATACGGCAACTTTGGTTATTTTTGATTTACAAGCAATCCAACATAGGAAATCAGATACAGCAGATTGGTGGAGCATACAGGATGATGAGTTAGATGAGATGAACAAAGGCAATATTGCATTTATTGGTTTAGGTAATGATGGTTTTTATACAATTAATCTATGCGATAAAATTGAAGATCCCGATGTAAGAATAAACATAAACTGTCCATCAGGTGAAGTTTTTATTGGTGCAGGAGAGGATACAACTGGCGGTAACTTAGAGCCAGATGATCCACAATATCGCGCAGGAGAAATTATTTTTCTCCCAGTAGGCGATTATGAAGTTTCATTAAAAAAAGTAAGCAACATACTTTTTATCTCTATTATTTTCAGTAAAGCGAAACTGAATAAGTTTGAGAATGTTTTACGTTTGGATTAAATGAATATATATAGTTATATAATAATAAGTGAAAGATGCTATTATTTAAAATGCCCCCCTTGTTTTTCATTAATAAGTTAATAAATATAAATTAAACAATCTTTGGTTATATTGATTATAATATAGCGAATGCATTTGTTGTAAATAAACTTTATCAATTAAATAAATGTTAATTTATTAATCTAATTTAAATGTTACTGAAAGAAACAGGTGATATAGATAATGATAAAATAATATGGAAGATTTTATTTTTAAATTTTAAAAAATAATGAATTTATTGAACTTGTTTTATTAAAAATGATAAATATCAATTTTAAGTAAGTTAATATTTTTTTAATATTAATCTTAATAAATAGATGTTTTTTTTGTTAAAAATGCGAAATAGTCATATTTAGACTATAAGAATATGCTTAAAATCGAAAAATATATAAATATTACTCTTTATACGTGTTAAATATAGTTGCGTTTTACGAGTAAATGAGATGATAATTGCAAATACTTAAATATTAGTACGTAATAAACATGAAATAATGTTGTTGATAACATTTTATTTCGTGTGAGCCTTTTCGTTTATTTACCCCCAAAAACAACTTATTTAAATATATAACAAGAGAGAGTTTTATTATGAATAAAATGCTTCTTACTGCGATGATCGCAGGTATTTTTTCATCTACAGTTTATGCGGCTTCTGATAACACTATCCGTTTTCAAGGCGAAGTTTCTGATGAAACTTGTACTGTAACGGTTAATGGTAATTCAGCACTTCCTGTTGTTTTATTACCAACCGTGCCCGTAACCGCATTAGATACTGCGGGTAAAACAGCAGGTCAGACACCATTTACTATTGCAGTGAGTGGTTGTACTGGTTCTAAACCAGCAGATACAAATATTAAAACTATATTTATTGCTAATAATCTGACAACAGAAGGTCGTATTGGTAATACAGCAGCAAATAACAATGTTAGTTTAGAAATTATTGACCCTGCGAAAACAGGTACAAAAATTGATTTAACTGGTGTAGGTAACGAAGGCCTAGTATTAAAAGCAAACGAAAAATCAGCATCTTATGATTATGCTGTACGTTATTATGCAGATGATGTTGCAACAGCAGGTAAAGTAGAAGGTAGTGTGCAGTACTCTATCTCTTATCAATAATGTTTATATGTCTCCTTTATATAAAGGAGGCATTTTTTATTTATATAAGAGGGAGATAAGTAATGAAAAAAATAATAATGCTAATTATCGTATTTTTCTTAAGTTATAGCACTGCGTCGTATTCTAGTGTCACCATGCTAAAAACACGTATTGTTTATTCATCGGATTCACGCTTTGAAGTTTTAAAGTTTATGAATAACGATGAAATTCCTTATATTATGCAAATATGGGCAGATAAAAATAATCCTAATTCAACCCCGGATAATGCAGATGCCCCTTTTGTTATTCAACCCCCCGTTTTTCGTATCGATCCTAAAACAGGGAGAGACGCACGATTAATTTATACTGGCGAAGGCCTACCACAAGATAAAGAATCTATTTTCTTTTTAAATGTGGCACAAATTCCACCTAAAGATTTGAATAAAGATATAAAAGAAGGAAATAGCTTTACGGTCATTGTGCATCATCGATTAAAAATATTTTATCGTCCAACTGAGATTGTCTCACAGCTAAATAATATCGAGAAAAAAATATCATTCTCAAAAGAGAATAATGGAACTATAAAAGTTAAAAATGATTCACCTTTTTTTGTGTCATTTGCGCAACTTGAGGCCACGAATACTTCGGGTCAAAAATTTATATTTAAACCAACTATGGTTTCTCCGTTATCAACGGAAGTATTAGTCGCTGAAAATGGCAGAACGATTTCATTTTCACCCGATAAAATGACCTATAAATACATTAATGATCTAGGTGGGCAAAATAGTGCGACAGATTTAATTCATTAAAAAAATGGAATTGAAATGAAATCCATAGAAAAAAACACAGCACAATTAAATAAGAGAATAAAAGTCGTATTCATAATCGGCTCATTTTCTCTATTTATTCAATCAATGCCTTTTGCATTGGCTGATGATTATGAATTTGATCCTTCTTTATTATTAGGTAGCAAAAATAATATCAACATTAATCAGCTTCATGATAGTAATTATGTGGAGCCTGGCAATTATGATGTTGATATCTACATTAATAATCGCTTTTTTGAAAGAAAAATAGTGCATTTTCAATTAAATGATAACGGTAAAGTAACGCCTTGTTTTAATCAACAACAGATTGATGATATGGGGATATTGCTGGATGATGAACTCAGTCAAGATAATAATCAATGTTTAGTATTAAACCAAATTAATAAAAATATTGTAGATTCATTTGATGCTTCTAATTTTAGGATCATGATTGCAGTGCCTCAAATCTTATTAAAACGAAGACCACAAGGTTATGTCAATGAAGATGATTTAGATGCAGGCAATACCATGTTGTTCACTAATTATTCTGGTAATTACTATAAGAATAAATCGAACGGACAAAGTTCAGACTATGGTTTTGGTAGTGTCAACATGGGCATAAATTTAGGAACCTGGCAATTTCGTCAACAAGCGTCTTACTCTTATAATTCATCAAAGTCGGGAAGTAATAGTGAATTTAATTGGATTAGAACTTATCTACAAAAACCGCTACTGACATTAAAGTCGATGTTAGTTGTCGGTGATATTTATACAACAGGCGCACAATTTTCAAGTCTGGCATTTAAAGGTATTCAATTAATGTCTGATGAAAGAATGTTGCCGGATTCTCAAAAAGGTTATGCACCTGTTATTCGTGGTATTGCGACGACAACTGCCCGTGTAGTGATAAAACAAAATGGTACTGAAATTTATCAAACGACTGTGTCACCTGGGCAATTTGAAATAAATGATCTTTATCCAACTAGTTATGAAGGAGATTTGTTTGTCGAAATTTACGAAAGTAATGGCAAAATTTCTTCTTTTACAGTGCCATTTACCGCATTACCTGAATCTGTAAGAGCTGGGCGCCTTAAATATAACTTTACTGCGGGTGAAGTGAATAACTTTGCTACAGAAAATAGCTATTTTTCAGATATTGCTTTGCAATATGGTGTGAACAATACGGTAACGCTAAATACGGGGGTACGTGTAGGACACCAATATCAAGCCGTATTTGTCGGCTCTGTTATTGCTACAAAATTAGGGGCAATCGGCTTTAATTCGGCATTTTCAAACGCTGAAGTGGAGGGTAAAAATTATCAAGGTGGACGATTAGGTATTAGTTATAGCCGTACTTTTAGCCCAACAAATACTGTTATTACACTCGCAGGTTATAAATATTCAACAGAGAATTTTCGCGAATATAATGATGTGTTGGGTTTGAGAAAAAGTGCAAGTAATGACATGGAATGGAATTCCAGCAGCTATAACCAAGAAAGCCAGTTTACACTTAGTGTTAATCAGTCTCTTGATAGGTGGGGGCAGCTTTATATTTCGGGCTCTATCAGTAACTATTATGGTAATAAAGGACATGATGCCCAGTATCAAATTGGTTATTCAAATACCTATAAAGATATTGCTTATAGCCTTGCTTATAGTCGCCAAAAAACGGGACAAATGACGGCAAATAATACTTTTACACCAATAACAACCGATCCGATATCTGAGGATATGGTTATGTTATCTGTTTCTATGCCATTAGGACGCTCTGATTATTCACCTATGCTATCACTATCTTCTAGTCATTCTAGCGATGATTCGAGTTATCAAACGAATTTATCAGGACTTTTAGGTGAAGATAAAACGCTTTCTTATAGTGTAAATGCGGATTATGACACACAAAATAGAGCGATAGGCAGTGGTTTACATTTAATTAAACAGCTTCCTTTTACCACGCTATCAGGCAGTATCTCTAATGGTAAACATTACACGCAAGGTAGCGTAGGTATTCAAGGAGCGTTAGTTGCACACAGTGGTGGGATAACATTAGGTCCTCGTATTAGTGATTCTTTTGCTTTAGTGGAAGCAAAAGGTGCAAGTGGTGCGAGTGTGAGTAATGGTATGGGCGCCCGCATTGATCCTTTTGGTTATGCTATTGTGCCTTCTCTTGTCCCTTATCAATATAACAATGTTAGCTTGGATGGGAAAAATATTAGAAATAATAATATTGAGCTATTGGAAAATACGAAGCAAATAGCACCGTATTCAGGTTCAAGCACCAAAATCGTTTTTAAAACCCAAGTCGGATATCCTGTATTGATTTCGATTAAGCCAGAAAGCGAATTGGCATTAGGCGAAAATGTTTTCGATAAAGATAAGCACATTGTTGGTATGGTAGGGCAAAGTAACCAGATTTATGTCAGGGTTGAAAATAGGAAAGGGATACTGACTGTCGGTAAAGATGAAGATAGTTGCCAAATTGATTACGCAATACCAGAAGAAAAAGAAGCAGATAAACTCATTTTATTATCAGGTCAATGCTTATGAAATTAAATCGCTGTTTATTTTCTCAGTACTCCTCTATTTTATTAGCCTTGATGCTATTCCCTTCTTTAGCCTTGGCAACATGTTATAAAATAACAACTACGACGACTAATCCTAATAGTGTGTATTATACCGAGCCGGGCAAAGGTTCAGCGAAAAGTTGGCAAGGTGCGAGAGATGATTCGGGATCAATGGGAAGTACCCCTAAAGTCATTAATGTTAATAATGATCAGTTTCAAATTCCGGGTACATTAGTGGCGAGTGGTTTTGTCTCTTTTTTTGAGGCGGGTTATGAAGTTTATGATCCTGAGCAGATATTATTTCGTTGCACAGCCGATGAAGAGGGTAAATTAAGAGAGTTTTACTCAACTAATGGTGACTATAATTATGGTGGCAGAAATCTAGTTAATCCAGCATTAGGTTTAAATGATACCTATATTAGTCTGGCAAGAGGATTGGGTATTCGCATTAAAAATACCATTACAGGCGAATATTATAGTCGCTATTGGAAATCTCGTGCTTTAGATAATTTAGAAAGAGATAGCCAAGGATGGATCTTAGTAAAAGCAAAAAATTTCTCTAATATGGAAGTGGAGTTATTTAAGATTAACTATGAAAGAACAAGTGATATGCCACCGGCACAATCAAGTAGTGGATTAATTACTTTTATTAATCAACCGGCAGGTTATATCGCTTTTCAAAGCTCTAATTTCTCTTATTTATTAAAAGATGGTGCAGATCACGCTACAAATTATCATGGTTTTTATGCTTATTGGCCTGCCGCTGTAAATATGTCTCGCCGAATTTATATACGTAATGCGTCTACTTGTTTTGTGCGAAACGTTACGCCTTATGTTTTATTTCCATTGGTTACTATTAATGAGTTAGCAAGTGGCAAAAAAGTCACTTTACCTATTACGATTGATTTTTATTGTCAATCAGCACCGCCTGCGAGCGATGGTTTGAGTAATATTTCTAGTGGGACTGGAGCGGGGCAAACCGCAATGGGGTTTTTACCTAGACCTGCAAATGTTAACAAAGCAATTGAATTAGGATTAACAGTACCTAATGGTGCCGCAATTACTCATTTAGTGACAGATGGTTATGGTACTGACTCAAGTATGGCAAAAGGGGTTGGTGTAAGAATATATCGTCCATCAGGTGTGGCGTTAAACTTATTATCAACATTAGCGAATGAAGGGCAAGGTGAAAGTTATGGTTGGTATCCTATTTATGATGATGCTAGTTCAGTCTCATTTAATAATGGTATTACCGATTTAACTAAAACATTATATGCCTCATTAGAAGCGTTACCGAGAGAGAAAATAACTGCTGGTAAATTTAATGCGACATTACAAGTGATTATACAGGTGCAATAAATATGAAAAAGAGCGGTATTTTTATTTTGTTGCTGTGCTTTTCGTTTATCGCCAAAGCGAATTTAGCCTTAGAGGGTTCTAGAGTGATCCTTTATCACTCAGATAGAGAAGCATCCTTAAATATAAAAAATGATGGTGAACTTCCTGTGGTAGTTCAAACATGGGTGGATGATGGTAACCCAGAAAATACCCCAGAAACCATAACTGATGTTTCCGCTTTATCATTACCACCAGTATTACAATTAAAACCGAGTGAATCACAACGGGTACGAGTGATTAATAAATTTACTCATACAGATAAAGCGAAAGAGACACTTTACTGGCTTAATTTATATGAAATCATGCCTAAGCCAGCGAACAAAAAATATGATGAAGGTTTAATTAATGTTGTCATCAGATTACAAGTAAAAGTATTCTATCGCCCTGATGATTTAATCATGGTGATTTCTGATGTTAGTCGAGCTCTTATTTTTACAAAATTAGATAAACAGTTAACAATTGAAAATCCGACACCTTTTTATGTCACCATTAAATCCGCATCTGGTGAAAATAATCCTAATATTCTTATTCCTATGATAGCGCCATTTTCCAAACAGAAAATCAATCTAGAGGATAGTAAAATAAATACCATTAACTATGTTTTAATTGATGATTTTGGTGGAGAATTTGAAGATAAAAAAGAGATAAAATAGACTTTCTAGTGGTTTGTATTAAATTACCTGATTAAGTTAGAGTAATTCTCTATTTTAATTAACTCTATTAATTATAAAAATGGGATGAAATATAAGTAGATGCTGTTTTTATTAATTGGCGTATTATTTTAAGTTTTCGGCTTAAGATAAATGCGCCATTTTGTCGCCACTTTCTTTCAGATACAAAAAAGCCACTTATTTCTAAGTGGCATAAGTGTCTGATTTATCAGCTTAAAATTGGTGGCTTGTGGGAGGCTCGAACTCCCGACCAATTGATTAAGAGTAGTATTCATACCACATTAAAATCAATAAGTTATAAGTTTTTCAATAAGTTAGAAAACGATAAGCTATGACTATTCATGGTTGTTCTGGTTTTCTGTCGCCACTTTGTCGCCATTATCATTTTTTAAGAAAAAGCTCTGTTCCTGTCTTATTCTTTCTTCTATATTATATTTAATATTATATAGATTGCTTAGATAAGTTATATAAGTATTTAAATTTTTGTTAGGATACAGAGCCGTAAAAACTTCAGTTGTTACATTAATAATATCATATGTTTTTCTTACTATTTCTGTTAGTAGCATAGAGTATAAAATGGATGAATATTTATGTTCATCATCGCTTTTAACTAAATCTCTAAAGTAAGAAATTAAAGATTTATTTATATCAAAAGTTAGATAATTTTTGATATCAGAGTAATTATTTGATAATGAATCAACCTTCATTTCAACATTCAGAAGGAAGGAAAGATATTGGGTTGGATATGTTTCTTTTTTGTTATAAAAAATATATTTTTTATCAAGGTTAAGGAAATCGTTTAATGAAATAATAAGGGTTTTAATTTTGTCATTTAATTTGGTTGTGAAATTTTTATTTAATGTGTCATTATATTCATTTGAATTTATATATGCTTTACTATAAATAGTTAATAGTTGTTTTATTTTTTTTTGCTCTATGTCATAAATATATCCTAATTGTTCATAAATGCTTTTTTTCTTAGATAGGTAGATATCAACTTTATTTTTCTCTTGAGCCTCTCCAAGTTGTTTTTTTGCCGTTTTTATCTGGATATCTGTTTGATATGATCTATGTGCACTAACAACAAAAGCACCTAATATTGGTGATAGGGCTAAAATACCAAATGGAAATTTACTAATTTCAAAAAAATTACTAAACCCTTTAAAATCAAGTCGTAAAGAAAATTCACTCCAAATTCCTGCTCCAAAATAAATACCTGATACTAATGGTGCTATAATTGCTAGCCAGAATAGCCATTGTTTATGAAGACTTTTTTCATTTAGAATGAATTTATTTTTATGCTTAAATATAAATAGTAACGTTAATGTGACTAAAATTGCATAACCAATTAAAATCATAATGTATCCAATTTGGCCAAAGGATTAAACATCAGCGCATCATTTAAATGCTCTGGGGCGAAATGCGAATATCGCATAGTCATTTTAATATCGGTATGACCTAATATCCGCTGTAAAACTAAAATATTACCGCCTGACATCATAAAGTGTGAGGCAAAAGTATGTCGTAAAACATGAGATGACTGTCTATGTGGTAATTCAATATTGGCGCGTTTTATTGCTGAACGAAAAGCAGAATAGCAGGGCGTAAATAATTGACCTCTACGCTTCGGAATTTCATTAAACAACTCTTCTGATATAGGTACAGTTCTATTACGTTTACCTTTTGTTTTAGTAAACGTAATTTTGTAAGGGGTAACTTGTGAACTAGTTAAACCTTCAGCTTCTGACCAACGCGCACCAGTGGAAAGTGCTATTTTGACAATAATAGATAAGTCTTTCGCTTTGCTTTTATCGCATTCTTCTAGCAGTTGGATAATCTGTTCATCAGAAAGAAACGCCATTTCTGATTCATCAGTACGAAATGAGCGAACATTCTTTAATGGGTTATCATCTTTCCACTCACCCAATCGATGCAACTCATTAAACATAGCGCGAAAATAGGCTAGTTCAAGGTTTGTTGTTCTTGGTGCAACAGACTTGATCCTATCGGCACGAGTAATTTTTCCACTTAATCGCTTTTCACGATAAACAGAAAATAACTTAGCATTAAACTCTTTTGCTAAAGGTTCGCCCATTGCTTTGCAACCGAATAACATCATTTGTTTTCGGCTTTCACCATCAGCTAATGTAATACCATGAGCACGAAACCAGATTTCAACCAACTCAGACAATAAACGTTTATCTTCTTTTTCGCCTAGCCACGGCTTATCTTCTGTTTGTTCAAGAATATAACGTTCAAATGAAATAGCTTCACCTTTTGTAGTGAATACTTTTCTAATTCGTTTACCTGTTCGGCCGTTAGGGTAACTCTCAACTTGCCAACGGCCATCTGGTTGTTTATTTATTGCCATAATTTAAGTAATTCATTGAAAAATAGCAGGTACATTTAATGGCGTTGGGAAACTAAGATCTACATGCTGAATATAAATATATTTTCGTTTCAAACAACAATCTTTGTAAAGTTTCATTGAACGGTTACAAGGACAAGGCGCATCAGGAGATAAAATTCCATGATGATTGTCAAAAAAACGATTTAATAATCGAACAGAAAAAATTTGGTGTGTTGATTTTACATAATTAAGAACCAAATCAAGGTATTGGTAATTGTTATTATCTCCACTTTTAGGAAATAAAACACTATATTTATGGACGGGTGTGGATACTATATCGAATGTAATTATTTCAAATTTTGTCACTTCATCATAACATACTTGTCCATTATATAGTTTTCCTTTTTCATGGATACAATTATCAAGAAAACTTCTTTGCGTGTGACATATTGAACATTGTAGTTCGTGAATTATCTCACGAGAGCTAAGAAATATCTTGTATGGATATAGCATTTGCCAATTTCTAACCATATTAGTAAGGAATTGTAATCCATAGTCATGGTGTGTATCCAGATATTCTATATTATTTTTAATTGAAATTAAATTTATTTCAATTCGCTCAAGTTTACACCATGCTTCATAATATTTTTTTTCTGTAAGTAATTCAAAAACATCGCAATATAACATGTGTGAATCAATGATTGTTTTTATTAAATATAGCTTATTTGAATTGTTTTCATTGTTTTCTTTTTGACTGTTTAATAAATCAGCATTAACTTCTTTTAAAGTTGACTTATCATTTTTAGTTATATCCATCCAGTTGATAATATATTTAATGTATTTTTTGTTACTTTCCATTTTTTATTTTACCTATGGCCAATAAAACATCACTCCCTTTTCCTGATATATTTATTTCTTCTATTTCTCCATCTGGTTTTTTGTGTAAAATTGAAACTCTTAGTTCTACATCATCTTCATTTAAATTATCCATTTTTTTTTGTAAAAAATTGGAAATAAGATTTAAAAATATAGGTAAAGCGACACTTAATACAACAAAAGTGCCAAGGCTCATAATAATGCTATTGAAATTATAATATGATACTTTACTATAATCGCCATATATTTTTATATCGTTGTACTGTGTTTTTACAAAGCTAAAAAACTCTCTGCTATCATTTCCTGTAATACCAGATTTATCAATGAGCAAGGCAATATTAGTATTATTATCTTTGTTTTCATTAATCAATTTCACTAGTTCATTATTTGAATCTAATATCTGAAAGTTTAAAGTATTCATAATAAGTATCCTTTTAATCTATTGTTATTGTAGCGACAACCCGCCCGATAACAGTTAAATCAGCTAACTCACAATCAAATGCCATACCTACGCCAGAAACACGTACACGTTGCATAGGCATTCTAGTCAGTTCTCTAATGCTATTTTTTCCATCAATTTCGATGAGCCATTTTCCATCGAAAACATCGTTATATTTTTTATCAATAATGAAGTAACTATCCCCATCTTGGATAGATATTGGCTCTGATGGCAAAGGGGATTGATTGGGGAAAATCACTTTATCAAACATGATATGGTCTGAGGGTATGAGTTGTCCGTTTTTCAGTTGAAAGTTAGAAATTTTTAAGTTGTCTAGTTTTTCATGGTTAAACGGTTTACCTTCACCAAATGCTAACCACTCTAAATTAGCACCTGTTTCATACATGCAACGTACAACCATATCAGCTGGAAAATTATTACGTTTATATCTTCCTGATATACCGCTAGCTCCCATATTGAAGTGTTCAGCTAGCATTATTTTTGAAGTGAAACCATAGGCTTTTATTATTCTATCTAACACCTCGCCACTGTTTTCACAGAACACAAAGTCAAAAGGCTGGTTCATCTTAAATAACCCTCAATTACGCAAAACGTGAAGTTTCTTGTTTTTTAATGTTGACTATCCGCGAAAAGTGAATTAGTCTTCACGTTATGGAAAGTAACGAATAGTATTGAATAGCATCGAGTGACATCGAATAGGAGATTTTGCCTTATGCGTCCTAATATTACAATCAACATAAACACGCCTTATCTTACAATTGACGCGTTCAGCACATGCACTGGATTATCTAAATCAACCATTCGTGACATGATTGCTGATGGGCGTTTACCTGTGCGCGCTAAGTCAGCAGACATGAAGCGTGGAAAAGTATTAATCAATATGCTTGCTCTTTATACGGATGCATCGGAAGGTTGCAATATTTCGCTTCAACCTAATTTGTAAGCCAAGTCTTTCGCATTTTGAGAATAAACACCATGTTTGATTATCAGGTTTCCAAACAAGCGCACTTTGATAATGCATGCCGTGCTTTCGCAAATACCCATAAAGGGGATTTAGTGCAAATAGCTGAAAGCATCGGCATGAACGCCCAAATGTTGCGTAACAAGTTAAACCCTGAACAACCGCACCAATTAACGTGCATTGATTTAATGAAACTGACTGATGCAACTGAGGACGCCTCTATCCTTGATGGTGTCTTAGAACAAATGCAATGTCAGCCGTCAGTGCCAGTTAATGAAGTGTGTGATTCTAATGTACCTGCTTATTTACTAACGGCGGTCGGTGAAGTGGGGAAGTTAGCAACAAATACAGTTTCAGGCGGTAATTTAAATAATGCACGTGTCGCTGACTTTAAACGTTCTGTTAATACAGCAATTCGTTGTTTAACGTTGGCAGGCATAACACTATCGGCAAGATTACATACTAATCCGGCGTTTGCCTGTGCAGTGGATGCAGTCGCTAATCTTAGCCCATCAATGATGTGAGGTTTTAAAATGAAATTAAATTCATTACAGCTTCAACAACACAAATATAAATTATCAAGTGATTCATTTAAAAATGAAAATAACAATTCTATTTATATTGTTAGTCTCATTTTATTTATGGGTTATTTATTAATATCAGCTTTAAGTTAATTAAAGAGGTTATTATGTATCAGAATCAAGTTGAAAACGAACAACGTGCTTTTCATATTCCAGTTGCTCAACGTGTCGATGGATTAAATCATACCGCTAAATTACGTTCTCGCCATTTTGGTTTACAAAATGAAGAATTAAAACGCTTCTTTTTTGATATGCGCGATAGATTTGATGATTGCTATCAAGAAAATAAAAAATTCTTAGGCGTCATTTTATATATGGCAGGTATTCCCAAAGAAAGACATGATTTAAAATTTGAAGATTTTAAAACATCGGAAATATTCGACATTATTAAAGCTATTAATCATATCAAAGCCGTTACGGCATTATTACCTAAACAATTAGCATTACCGCAATAATTAATTAAACCCAAAATAAAAATAAATGACCTTAATCAGTCAGGGCTTTTTGCAACCTAAATAAAGGAAATACATTATGAGAACATCAATACCAGAACCCATTTTTACACCTGATTTAGTGTCTGAAATTGACCAGGTGTTAGCTTTAGATTCCATGTTGGTATTTGCACGCAATGAACAAAAGCAAATTTGTGCAGATAAATACGCTTCACACATTCGCAAGTTACGTCGCCTTATCATTCAAAACAAAATGGATTACGCCGACGTTGCTGAACTGTTGGAAAGTGAAGCATCAGAGCTAGAACGTCAAGCGCAAGAACTGGTTTGATATGACTAGTGCGGTGGAGAATAACAGCGACGTATTTATCTCAATGCGTCGCCAAAAAGAAGAATTTCAGCCAGGGCTATCGCCAAAAGCGTCCTTGGCTGAACGCATTATGTATGATGCAAACCCGTTTGATATTGAATTCCGTAATAGCATCTTGGGTAATGTGCCCGATTCATTGGCGATTTATTTTGCCACCCGATATTCAAAAATATTTAAAAGTGGGAAAAAAAATAGCAGGCGTCTTGCTAATACATTTTTACGCAAATTTGCACAGAATGTATTACCAAGATACAACCTTGTTTTATCAAAGTATCAATTTGATGGTGTTACATCAGGTTATGATTTTTTCCCTGAAAAATACGTCGAACAAATTTCTAACCTACACACGTTAGACCGTGGAACCATCAAAGAGCTGGCGAACGGTATCGCTCGCTATCTTACATCTACATTTACTGAATTTTGCCAACGTGCTGATTATGAGAATGAATCAGACGGTGCTAAGTTCGGCTACAAGAAAATAAGTAAGATCACTTCACAAATAGGCACTGTGCCACCGTACTGGAAGCAGTTCACGCAAGGGCGTGGAATAACAGAAGGGCAAATGTTATCAGGCTTATTACGCATGATGTCTGATAAGTGGTGGTATGGACGTTTAAAGCGCATGCGCGATTTGCGTGCTGAACATTTGGCTATTGCAGTCGGGCAAGTGCAAAAAAGTGCTTCCCCTTATATTTCCCGTCGTGCTTTACATGAGTGGATAGAACAAAAAAAACGTAACTGGGATTATATTAAAAGTTTCGATTTAACCAATGAGAATGGTGAGCGTGTTTCTCTTGAAGAAATGGTATTAGCCAGTGTTTCTAATCCTGCGGTTCGCCGTTGTGAATTGATGGTGCGTATGCGTGGGTTTGAAAATATGGCTAATGAAATGGGTTATGTTGGTGAGTTTTACACCCTCACAGCCCCATCAAAGTATCACAATGTATACAGTAAGGGCGGTTTCATTGAACAATGGAACGGAGCCTCCCCTCGTGATGTTCAGAAATACCTGTGCAAAGTTTGGTCAAAAGTTCGCGCTGAATATGCCCGCGAAGGTATTCGCCCTTTCGGTTTTCGTGTCGTAGAACCTCACCATGATTCAACTCCCCACTGGCATTTATTGTTATTTGTTCATCCTGATCACGTTGCAACGTTGAGACGAATTTTTGCGGAATATGCCCGCGAAGAAGATGCTTTTGAGTTAAAAACCAAAGAGGCAAAAGAAGCCCGTTTTTATGTTGAACCTATTGATAAAGAAAAAGGGTCCGCAACGGGCTATATCGCTAAATATATTTCTAAAAATATTGATGGTTACGCAATGGATGACGAGATAGATGATGAAACGGGGCAGAAATGCAAAGACATGGCTAAAGCGGTTTCAGCATGGGCGAGCTTACACCGCATTCGTCAGTTTCAGCAAATTGGCGGTGCTCCTGTGTCGGTTTGGCGTGAGTTGCGTCGCTTGCCAGGTGATGAGCAAATTCTAGCAACGGAAGATATGGATAACGTGCGTTTTGCGTCAGATGTGGGCGATTGGTATGCCTACACCGAGTTACAAGGTGGTGCAACAGTAAAACGCCAAGATTTAACCGTGAGACTTTCTTATGAAGTCACGGAAATGGGGAATGAATACGGCGAAGACGTTAAAAAAATCAAAGGGGTTTACTCACCGCTTGCGTGTGAGGACTCTTTTTATCTTACTCGCACCGCTAAGTGGGAACTGGTTGCCAAAGAATCTACCTCAGTTAAAGGGAGTGGTTTGGCTTTTGATGGCGCGATTAGCGCCCCTTGGAGTTCTGTCAATAACTGTACGGGGGAAACCCGAACGATTAACGATGAAGAAAAGGTGGTAACGGAAATTTTAGATAATTTCAGGTCAATCGGGCATGAAATTACCCTAGAGGATGCCCAAAAAATGAGAAATGGGTCGGGAATAGTCATTGATGATAAGGCATTTAGAAGTTTCAAAGATGGTTCTTTGATAAGAACGGGCACAACACAACTGAAATACCGTCAATTCCATGAACGGAAAGACCGTATTTTTAACAAAGTAAATAAATTAAGAGAGATCAGCCATGAAGAAAATAGAAATCACAGTCGAATTGCTTAATGATATTTGTGAAAAATATTCAAGAGCGTTATTTGAGTGGCAAAAGAATTGGAAGAATAATCAATTTCATCGAAATAGGATATTGCATAAAGGGCGACAGGTTGGTGCTGATTGGTATTTTTCATTGGAAGCGTTACATGATGCGATGTTGACAGGAAGAAACAAACTATTTTTAGGTGAAATGAGTGAGTGCGCGTTAGATTACTTCTGTGGGCATTTAAATATTAAACATAATGAGGAGGGCTTTTTTGAGTTAAGTAATGGTGCTCAGATTTCATTTATTAGAAATCTAGAAACAACTTTTAGTGGGCGATTTGGCGATGTCTATATTTCAGAATGGGCATGGCTAGAATCACCAAAAGAATGGGTAGATATTGCGTTAAATATAACGTTACATGACCGCTGGAGAAGGACTTTTTACTCATCACGTAGTGAACAAGATAATAGCGGGGATTTAAAATACACCCTTTTTGCTGGTGACAAAGTGAATGGTGAACCTACTTTTTTTGACCGAGTTAACGGTTGGGATGTTCCCGAAATTATCAATGTAAATAATATGATTGGTCATTTTGAGTGTCATGATAGATGGGGGGAAGAGATACTTTGTAAGTTAAATTATTAATATAAAATAAAACCATCGTGCATACATGTGATGGTTTTAACATTTATTATCACTTAGGGGTTCACAAAAATCACAAAGCTATTATACTGTTTATTCATACAGTATTCTTTAAGGGTATGATAATGACAGATAATATAAAAAGCATGGAAGCATTTGAAAGAATTGCACTTATCGCAAAAGTAGGCAGTTTTGATTCTTTCACATCGCAGGAAAAAGATATTGTTTTATCATTAATATTTGAGTTAGCCGACAATGCCAGAGTGGACTTATTGGAAAAAAATAAGCCACAAAATGTGGCTCAATAATTTAAGCAATGGGCGCTTTGAGTAAATCAAGCGCCATTTGTTTATTATCCGGTAGCAGTTTATCAATCATTTTATTCACGTCTTTGGCGCTAGGACTTAGTGTGTGGCTAAAAGTGACGTTTAAAACGAAAGTCATTCCGCATTCTAAGTCTGTGCATTGACAATAAAGGTCAGCAAATTGGCGATGTTTTCTATTTGTTGTTCTTATGATTGCCTTTTCACCGCACGCGGGGCAGAGGACTTTCATCACTTTCATATTACGAACTCCAAAATAATCGAACTTACGTAATTTTACCTTTTTTTGCCTCATTCTGCACCCAAACTGTTGTTATCTTTCTTAAAGTTGATATGCAAATGTGACGGTATATCCGGGTCACTATTGACGGCATTCTCAAACATGCGTTGCACGGGAATAACCTCATCTTGTCGATAGGCTTCACGGGCTTTGATGGGGTCACCTAAACCGCCAACGTTGCCAGGAATAATCCCAGCTAAACCTGCGGGGAAGCGGTGCGCGGTTAAAATATCTTGAGCACTGATATTTTTGACATTATTAAATTCATCTTTAGCCGAAATATCCCCAATAGGCATAAATTTAATCCCTTCGGGATCGCCTTTGGGAATATGCACAAACATCGTAGAAAAATTACCGATGCCTTTGCTATTTTCTAGATTTTTAATGATTTGGGCTTCCACTTCATCAGTGAGAGACGGGTCATTACAATAAAAAACACCGCCCGTATGAGCCCCGTTGTGGTAATACCTACGACGAAAAATAGTGGCTTCACTATTTAAGAGTGCCGCATGTATACCACCGATATAATCGGGAATACCGTAAACTTGCTGTTGAGGGTCATATTGTTTGATAAAAATGATATCTTCAGGTGGATACACTAACGGTTCACCTTCTATCAAAATGACAAAATCACCGTCTTTTCGACAACGAAGATAAAGTGACGGTAAAACAAAAAGTTGAATGACATTCCCCCAATAATCTCGCACTTTTAGAATGGCCGTATCACCAAAAATAAGGTAACTCATTACGGACGCTTTTAGTTGTTCATGGCTAAGACCACCGCCTAAAAAATCGGATAAAATCATATTTTGACGCGCATAAATTACTCCGCCATGTTGAGCATTTAAATTAACTAATTGAGCAAGCGCGGTTCTATCAATCGGGAGTGAATAATGATCATGTTCATTGTCATACCAGATATTTTGATAGTCTGTATGCGTTGTTAATATCGGCTCGGGTTTACCCAGTGTAATAATGCTCATATTTTTTTTAGGAGTATTGGAGGCCGAAATAGAGAGGTTCTTCCGTGATTTTTTCTTAGCCATTATGATGCCTTTTGAAATATCCATTTTGATTTACGTTGATTATCAGTATTCAACGGTTCATTGATTGCGCCATGAGCAATTGCCCAAAAACTATCGGCATGACCAGTTTCCATACTGCGGTCTGCCACAAAGGTCATGGCACCGCCCTTGCTGGTTGTGTCTCGACGAATAGCCAAAAAACTGGCGGTGATTTCTTTTTGCTCTCTATCCCATTCGATACGTTCTTCATCGACTAAATCCACCATTTTTAAAACGAGTTGGGTTTTCATGCTAAGGCTGTAACGAATTTCCATCGTTTCGCGTGGCGCAAAATCTTGCACCATCTCATAGACGCCATGACCTATACCTGTCGTATCAATACCGATATGTGTGAAGCGATAACGCCCATAAAGTTCTTGGATTTTTTTAGCTTGATGTTTCCACGCCATACCTTGCCAGTAATAAATAGCCAGAACACGAAACCGCTCACCAGATACAGAAGGCGGTGCTAAAATAGCAAATGCGGAGGTATCTCCTGAACGGGCAGGGTCATAACCGCCCCAGACTTCACGATTACCAAATGGGCGTGGTTCATCAGGAAAGTGATCTTCCCATAGCCCTACATCAACCCAACATTTTTCTAAATCGTTATATTTAAAGACGGATGCGCCACTATCGACAAAGACACACATATACAACATATTGAACGTATCTTTGTTATAACGATTGCGAAGTTTTTCAATGGATGCCAGGTTAAAACCGCCATTAATTGCATCTTCCAGCGTAATGACGTAACGCCATTGACCATCAGGACAATCGCGTCCACCGTCCTGCATTTCTTTAAATGTAGGGAATTTGATATTTTTACGGGCTTTTTCTGTACCGCGCCATTCGTCACCCGTCCAAAACGGATATGCGGGATGGGTTTTTGAGCTAGGCGTAGAAAAATAGGTTGTGCGCCATTTATCATGGGTTGCCATTGCAGAGGCAACTTCATTTAAATGTTTAAAGTTCGGTACCCAAAAATATTCGTCACAATAAAGATGACCTGAATAGCTTTGCGCGGTGTTTTTATTGGTGGATAAAAAGCGAAGTTCTGCGCCATTGCTTAAACGAATCGGGTTGCCTGTTAATGTCACCCCGAAAAATTGCTCTGCAATATTGACAATATAGGAGCGAAAAACCTCGGCTTGCGGTTTTGATGCGGATAAAAAGATTTGTGGGTCGCCCGTGAGTACCGCATTTTCCAGCGCTTCAAACGCAAAATACCAAGTCGCCCCAATTTGGCGTGACTTTAAAATATTACGAATGGATTTTTTAATGTTATTGCGTAAATGTTTTTGATAGCCAAAAAGCATTTTGTCAGCGAATTGCTGAAATTGTTCTTCTGTTAATTCAGAAATATCATTTTTACGATAGCGTTTTTTCTTCCTTGGTTCACCATCGTCAGACTCATTATCATTTGAGTAACCAGATTGATTATTTTGTGCTTTTGCCTGCGCCAGCTTCTCTGCGTGTTTATTTTGTTGCGCCATCAATTTGATATGATGGTTAATTAAACGGTCTAACTCCTCTTGTTCAAAAACAGTTTTATTGTTTCGCTCACTGAGCAAAATAATGCGTCGATTAATCGCATCTAAAACCGATTCATGACTGAGTAAATCCTGCCAATTCCCTTTTTCAGCCCAATAGTAAACGATTCGCCTATTCGGCAAATTAAGTTCTGTTGCAATTTCTGCAGGAGTATAGCGTCGCAAGTACAGCGATTTCGCTACTCCTATTAATTCATCTGAATATCGTGAGTTCGCCATAATGTAAAACATTATGCCTAGTCAGATTCTATCTGGCGTTGGGAGGAATTTGGTTATACGCCATATCCAAATTTAACCATTCGCCCACATCAAACAAATTCGCAATACTATTGACTCAAACGGAAGTGATGAAAATACCCACGGATGGGGGATGCTATGTAATGTCACAATTAATGACAAATTGGCTTTGTATCGCAACAGCGGGAGATACGGTTGATGGTCGAATTATTGAGGACAGTTGGATTTTAGATTCTGCTGAACTTTATGACCGCCAACTCTATACCGCGTGTATTTGGCCAGAGCATGAGCGCTGGTTCGGTTCGATGGGCGAAGTATTAGAGTTAAAAGCCGAACGTGACGAAGAAGGAACGTTAAAACTTTATGCTCGGCTACGTCCTAATCAGCATTTACTGCAAGCGAATCGTGACGGCCAGTTGCTTTTTACCTCCGCAGAATTTACCCCAACGGGTAATTTTCGCGGAACAGGGAAAACTTATCTTGAAGGGCTTGGCGTGACTTGTTCGCCAGCCAGCGTTGGTACTGACCGATTGCAGTTTAATAAAAAAGGTAAGAAGTTTCGCTATGGTGCATTAAAACCGTTGGTTTTTGATGAAGTTAAACAGTTTAAGGAAGAAAAAATGGCTAAAGGAAAAGGCTGGCGTAGTTTTTTCAATATTGATGAACCAAGTGTTGATGATACACCAGGAGACACAGGTGCCACTGATGCAATGCAAGCACTTGCGGAAGCATTATCTGCGCTTGAAATTCGTGTCACAGCAATTGAAACACAACTGACTTCAACAACAGAAAAAGTGGATGATGTTGAAGAGGATGTGGAAGTCATCAAAGATGCTGTTGATACACCTGAATTTAAACAATTGAAAGATAACTTATCTTCCATTTTAGGTAAATTCAGTAAGTTGGATGATGTGGCAACACGCATCCCTGGTAAAAATCCACGCGGTAGTAAAGAAAAACGCTTTGCTAACCTAGTGTAAGGGGATTGTGATGTCATTAAATAATCAACGTGCTAGTGAGTATTGGAATGCGTATAGAGCCGCATTTTCTGCATCATGCGGTGTGCCTAATGTTAGTAAATATTTTTATTTAACTGAACCTAAAGAAACACAATTACGTGACGCATTATTAGAAACATCTGAATTTCTAAGAATGATTACTGTTGCTGATGTTGACCAATTAACAGGGCAAGTTATTTCCGTAGGTAATCCTGGTCTCTTTACGGGACGTTCTAAAGATGGTCGCTTTGGTCGTAAAGTTGGTGTTGATGGTAATGACTATAAATTAGTCGAAACAGATTCGGGTGCGATTTTACCGTGGGATTTATTGTCAGTTTGGGCAAATTCAGGCGGTGAAGCAGAATTTATTAATCGCATGCAAGCCTTTGTTCAAGAATCTTTTGCATTAGATATGCTTCGTATTGGTTGGAATGGTCAATCTGTTGCAGTAAATACTGACCCAGTTAAAAATCCAAATGGTGAAGATGTTAACAAAGGCTGGCATCAAATCGCCAAAGAGTGGAATGAGGGTTCTCAAGTTCTGACTGACCCTATTACATTAGATGATAGCGGTGATTACCGTTCATTAGATGCGATGGCGTCAGATTTAATTAATAACTGTATTCCGCCTCAATTTAAAAATGACCCGCGATTAGTTGTGATGGTTGGCGCTGATTTAGTTTCTGCGGAGCAACACCGTTTATACCAGTCAGCTGATCGCCCAACAGAAAAGATTGCCGCACAAATGCTCGGTTCTACGATTGCTGGCCGTCCTGCTATGGTTCCACCATTTATGCCTGGTAAACGTATGGTAGTTACCATCCCAACAAATCTTCATATCTATACGCAACGTAATACCCGTCAGCGTAAAGCGGAGTTTGTTGAAGACCGTAAACAATACGAAAACAAGTATCTGCGTAATGAAGGTTATGCTATTGAGCAACCAGAGCTTTATGCAGCTATCGACGAATCTGCCGTGACTATCGGTAAAGTCACCGAGCCGACTGAAAAAGTAGAAGGTTAAGCGTCATGCTATCACCCGCTCAAAGACACAAGCAAAAAATTGAAATGCAACAAAAACTTGAACAGCGACAGGCAGTTGCCATTGCTGACGGTGAAAGTATGCATCTTCAAGCGCGTGCCATTGAGCGGGATGTCAAACGACTGCGAGCACTCAATCAAACTTATGAACGTGTGGCCATGAAACGTGATGAATTATTGCCCATGTATCTACCGACAGCACAACGTTATTTAGATGAAGGCGAAGTGTATCAAAACCCGATTTTTGTGTATTGCGTCATTTGGCTATTTGATGTGGGGGAGTTCGATAAAGGACTGGACTGGGCGGATATCGCCATCGCGCAAGGACAGCGCACCCCCGACAATTTTAAAAGCGGTTTCCCTGCTTTTGTGGCTGACACCATCCTTGAATGGGCACAGTTAGAAGCGGAAGCAGGAAACCCCATTGAGCCTTATTTTTCAAGGACATTTAAGAATGTCACAGAAATTTGGCGAGTTCACGAAAAAATACAAGCGAAGTGGTTTAAATTCCACGCGTTAGAGTTATTAAAAGGCGATGTGGGCGATGCAAGAGCCAGCGCAATTGATTGTGTTGATACGTTGAATCAAGCCGATGCCTATCTTGCTAGAGCACATCAATTAAACCCGAAAAGCGGGGTTAAAACACATCGTTTGCGCATTGCCTCACGATTACGGGCATTAGAGCAAGAGTAAAGACTACCGCAAGCCGGAGCGGGCACAGTGGAGACAAAACAATTTATTGTTTATTGGTCGTGGAAACTGGTACGCCCGCTTTTTATTTAGAGGTCAGCATGTTAAATGGCGATGGCATTACCTATAAAAATGAAGAACTGACAAATGATAAATTTTGGCCTGATTTAAATTTAGGTGATTTTCAAAAGAGTCGCGCTATTCCCGCCAATATCGATGCCGATTTTATTGCTGATGCATTATTAACCACGGTCACGGAAATTAATTGTGAATTAAAAGATGTGAAAAGTTATTGGCTATCAAAAGGTGTTAATCAGGCAAAAGACGCCCCAGGCGCAAAAATAAAAGGCGTTAATGCCCTTTGTGCGCAGTATAAAAAAGCGGTGTATGCCAGGGCAAAAGCGGATTTATTGGGTGAATATTTGTCGATTGTCAGTCGAGCGCCCAATCCACAGCAAGAAAGCGACGAATTACGGTCACGGTTATTAGCGGAATCAACTTTTGTTATTCGCAATATGAAACAGTTGCCTCGCATTACGGTGAAAATGATATGACCCGACTACAAAAATTGACTGCGTTCTTACGTGCAAATTTGCCTGAATCCTTATTTGCGACAGAATTTAGTAGCGAAATGGATGAACTTGTTTTTAAACGTGCTCACAGAGATTTGGGTAAAGATGAGTCGAATAAAGAACAATATCAAATTTTAACGCAAGAATATGATGCGGTAATTGCTTGGGGACGTTGGCCATATCGTGAAATAGATACACGTTATATCCCTATTTTGATTGAGGCCTGGTATCAAGAGTTAAAAACAGATTTAACTGAACCCGATTTTGATGATGAACCACCGACGATTGATGTTGATGTGGACGAGGATATAGCAATGGTTGTTGTCACCCTTAAATTAAGCGACGCCATTGTGTTAAAAGAAGATGAAAAAGGCCTCGTGCCATTTGACGGTAAACGTTGGTCATTAGCCAACCCAGAAGTGTTATTTGCTGAAAATATTGATGTGATCCCCCGTGGTGTGAAATGAGCATTCAAGGGCAATTAAACGCAGAGCAACTAAAAAAATTACGGGCACAGCTCAAAGAATTGGAATTACCACCGAAAAAGCGCCAGCGGTTACTTTGGCGAATTGCGAAATACGGTGTGATTGTTGCTTCAAAACGTGCGGTAAAAAACCAGCAGACACCTGATGGTGAGGTATGGCAAGGGCGACACGGTAACTACAAAAAAAAGATGCTCCGTAAAATGCCTAAACTATTAAAAATTCGTGAAATTCCCGAAAAAGGCGTAGTCCGTATTTATCTCGGAGGCGGAAATTATCGCAATGGCAGTAAACCTGTGGGTGCTGGTGTCGTGGGATATAGCCAGCAATATGGTATGACAGCAAAAATTAGTCGTAAAAATGCCAACGATAATAATATCCGAAAAGCAACGAGTGAGAAGAAGCCAGAGCCTACCGCAACACCGAAACAAGCCAAAAAACTACGGGCATTGGGCTATAAAATCAAAAAAGGAAAGCGTTGGGTAAAGCCTCCTTTAAAAGAGATTACAGGAAAGATGCGTTTTTTTCAGGCGGGATTATTAATCCGTCTTTTACAAAATAAACCTAAAAAAACCAGTTGGGAGGTAGATATCCCCAGTCGTGAGTTTTTAGGTATCAGTGATGAAGACTTTATCAAAGCGTTAGAGAGACAACTTCAAGGCATCGGCTACGGTGCATAAAAAAGGAATTTACTATGTGGCCAACTGTTCAGGTTAATCAACATAACCAACTGCAAGGCGAAACAAAGGAAATTGAGCGCATTTTGCTGTTTATTGGTAAAGGAAAAACCAATGTCGGTAAAACTATTGCGGTCAATACGCAAACCGATTTCGATGATGTGTTAGGAACGCCAGATAGCCCGTTAAAAAGTAACGTGTTATCGGCGATGCGTAACGCAGGTCAAAACTGGTCAGGTTATGTGCATGTATTAGCAGAGGATGCGGAAGAATTGGCATTTGTTGATGCGGTGATGGATGCACAAGCGATTGCCAGTTGCGAAGGGTATGTATTAATTGGTGATGCAACAAAAACCGTTATTCAATCGGCTAAATCCCTACGCTCTGATTTAATCGCAAAACACGGGCGCTGGTTATTTGCCATTTTAGGTGTCGGTGCAACGCAAGACGATGAAGCATGGTCGGGCTATGTTGAACGCTTGTCTGCTTTATCAAAAGGGGAAGCGGAACCCGCCATTCAATTAGTGCCAATGCTATGGGGAAATGAGGCAGGTGCTCTGGCTGGGCGATTATGTAACCGTGCGGTGACGATTGCAGATAGCCCTGCACGCGTTAAAACGGGCGCATTAACCGATTTAGGTAGTGCGTATCTTCCATTAGACGGCACGGGGAAAAGCCTTGATTTGGCGACACTGCAATCGTTGGAAAAACAGCGTTTTAGTGTGCCGATGTGGTATCCCGATTATGACGGACTTTATTGGTCTGATGGTCGTACCTTAGATGTTGAAGGGGGTGATTATCAGTCTATTGAGAATCTACGTGTCGTTGATAAAGTCGCGCGAACGGTGCGTATTCGTGCGATTGCTAAAATTGCTGACCGCAGTTTAAACAGCACACCGTCCAGTATTGAAGCCCATCAAGCCTACTTTGCCAAAGTGCTACGTGAAATGTCACGCAGTACGCAAATTAATGGGGTGAGTTTCCCAGGCGAAGTAAAACCACCGAAAGAAGGCGATGTGGTTATTACATGGAAAAACAAAAATAACGTTGAAGTGTATATCACGGTGCGAACTTATGAATGCCCGAAAGGGATCACCATTGGCATCCTGTTAGACACGTCATTGGAGAATGAATAATGAGTGGGAAACGGATTTCTGGGCAGTCGATTGATTTTAATATCGATGGTGATTTAGTTCATGTTGAAAAAGTCAGTCTATCGATTACAGACAATACAGGTGTCGCTCAAACCAATGGTGTGCCTGACGGTTATGTGAACGGGGATGTATCGGCAGAGGGTGAGCTGGAATTATCCACCAAGTATTTAAATGTGATTACAGCCAAAGCCCGTAGCGCAGGTTCTTGGCGTGCTATCCCCTTAGTCGATTTGATGTGGTACGCAAAAGCAGGGACGGAAGAACTTAAGGTTGAGTCTTTCGGCTGTAAATTAAACGTCACCGATATTTTAGACGTTGACCCCAAAGGCGGGGCAGTCATGACGCATAAAATTAAATTTATCGTCACTTCCCCCGATTTTGTGCGCATTAATGGCATTCCATATTTGGAATCAGAACTTACCGACAAACTGTAATAAAAGGACAGATGTTCATGGAAGAACATAACAAAACACTGATTTCTTTGATTATCTTGGGCGCTTTAATTGCGATTGGCAAAATGATGTCAGGCAGTGAACCCATTACGTTACGCCTCTTTATTGGTCGAGTCATTCTAGGTTCGGCAGTGTCATTAATGGCAGGGGGATTGTTGATTTGGATACCTGGTCTTTCGCCACTGGCCATTACGGGACTAGGTTCGGCATTAGGCATCGCAGGCTTTCAATTAGTGGAATTATGGCTGAAAAAACGAGGCAGTGACTTACTGACAGGGAAGTTAAAAAAATGACACTGGGTGAAAAACAACGCAAGTTTACGCGCATGATTGCAGACTTGATCCTCTTTGCTTATGACAACGGTTATGAACTGACCTTTTCAGAAGCGTATCGCACAGAAGAACAAGCAAAGTTAAACGCTAAATCAGGCACTGGTATTAAAAACAGCTTACACACTCAGCGATTGGCCGTGGATTTTAACCTGTTTAAAGAGGGTGTTTATCTCACCAAGACAACTGACCATCAGCCCCTTGGCGAATATTGGGAATCCATTGGCGGTACGTGGGGCGGTCGTTTCAATGACGGTAATCACTACTCGTTAGAGCACAACGGCGTGAAATAATGAAACAAGCAACGGCGATCATCTTTGCGTTTATTTTAACTTTTGGAGCTGGCTGGTTGGTTAAAGGTTGGCATCAAGACAGTCTTGAACTGGTCGCATTAAAAACAGCGAATAAAGTTAATAACGCCAGTTTAAAGGCTCAACACGATTTAGCGAGTCAATCAGCAAGGACGTTAGAAAATAAATTGGAGGAACTCGCCAATGCGCAACCGCCTGAAATACGCACCGAAATTATTAAGCCTGTGTTCACTCACGTTTGTGTTAGTGATGATTTTATCAGGATGTACAACGACGCCATTGAGCGCACCGAACGTGCCTTATCAGGAAAATCTACTGACAAAATGCACGACAACCTTACCGAAACTAAACGGTAATACAGGGGCAGATTTAGCCACTGCATTATTAAAATACCATGAGATTTACGGAAAATGTGCCGTTCGGCACAACCAATTAACGGACGAAATTCGTCAAAGGATGGAAAAATGAGTACCAAGAAAAACACAATTACCTTAGTCGTGATGGGTAAAGAACTGGTTTTTGAGCCGAATATGACGGCGTATAACGGCTGGTTAAATGAAATTTCAGCAACGGATAAAGTCGCGCCCACTGTCACTTATTTACGCCGAATTATTACCCCTGAAAGCAAAGAAGCCTTAACAGAGGTTTTGAATATCCCAGGTTCGGCGATGCAATTACTGGAAAAGGTGAATTCAGAATACGCACCTAAATTGGATATTGAACTAAAAAACTAACGGCGCGAGTCGAAGCGATTGAACGCAGTGCCTTCGGACAATATATGGCGTTACGACGGCACTATCTCCCTCATGAACAGGATGATATCGACAGCTTCGCATGCGCAATTTGGCTAGATAACCACTTCACAGAAAATCACCGCATTGCGGTCGCAAATGGCATTGCATTAGCTTTCAAGGGTGAATGATGAGTACATTAGATTTTACACTCAGCATGATTGATAAAGTCACTCAGCCCTTGAAGGCAGTGCAAGCAGGCGTGACTCAATTCGCTGAAACCTCACAAGAAGCATTTAAAAATATCGCGGTCGGTGGGGCTGGCTTGGCTGGCTCTGTCTTTGCGTTGAAAAACGTTTTAGACCCCGCGTTAGCTATTCAAGATGCACTCGACATGGCAAAAGTCACGGGTGTAGACGATGGCGCGATGAAAAAAATTACCAATGATGCGCTGACCTTTAGCGCACAATACGGTAAATCCGCCGTACAATTCGTTGAATCTTCTCTTTCTATCAGAAAGGCCATTAGTGGTATTTCTGATAATGAACTCCCGCAACTAACCAAAATCAGCAACATTACGGCATCAGCACTAAAAACCACTGCCGAAGAATCCAATGCCTATATGGGGAAAATGTTTTCCCAA
This sequence comes from Proteus faecis, assembly GCF_030286765.1. Lineage (NCBI taxonomy): Bacteria > Pseudomonadati > Pseudomonadota > Gammaproteobacteria > Enterobacterales > Morganellaceae > Proteus > Proteus faecis. The sequence goes on along the minus strand of NZ_JASVWV010000003.1, from coordinate 122,588 downwards.
TTTCAAGGCTATGCTGATAGCGTGGGCAAAGTGACGTTCGCGGAAGAGCTGGCAGGCAAGGCCGTTATTATGTCGCAAACGTTCGGCACTTCTATGGCTGAAATCACTGATTTGATGGAAGGGGCTCGCTCTGCGGGTACACAATTTGGGGTTGGTATTGATGAACAGTTAGCGGTATTAGGGGAACTACAACGCTCATTAGGCACGGAATCCAGTGGCGCATATGAGTCGTTTCTGTCAGGAGCAACGGACGGGGCGAAAAAACTCGGTCTATCGTTTGTTAATGCGTCAGGGCAAATGCTGACGATGCCCGAAATGCTGGAGAAACTGCAAGGCAAATACGGCAAATCGATTGCGGGCAATTTAAAGGCACAAAAAGAAATAGAGGACGCTTTTGGCGATTCCGCTATTGTCGTTAAATCGCTGTTTAATAACGTCGATGTGTTGCGAAAAAACATCACAGCATTAGGCGGTGACGACGGGATGAAACGTGCCACAGAAATGGCGAGTATGTTAGCCAATCCGTGGGAACGGTTATTGTCGATTTGGGAGTCTATCCGCATTGCGGTCGGCATGACATTATTGCCTGTGATTGTGCCCTTGATTAATAAAATTGCCGATATGGGGCAAATGCTCGTGCGTTGGTTAACATTATTTCCAAATATTGCCCGCGCGATTGGTTATGTGGTGACGGGGTTTATTGCCTTCACCGCAATGGGTGCCATGGCGAATATCGTGTTGGGTATCGGTCGATTGCTGTGGGTGGGTATTCTGCCTTTGTGGAAAACGGGGGGCGTGTTGCTCTCACTGATGAAAGGCAAATACGATTTAGTGACGAAAGCCACAGGCTTTTTTAGCAGTTCTCTCGCTAAACTGACGGGATTTTTAAATACCACAAAAATGGCCTCTTTTGCCACAGCATTAGGATTTACTTCTATCACATGGCCAGTTTTATTGTTAATCGGCTTGTTTGCCCTGATTGCGATCGCAGTTGTGAAATTTTGGCAACCTATCAAGGCGTTTTTTAAAGGTTTTGTGCAAGGCTTTTTAGAGGCCTTTGACTCTATGTCGCCCGTTGGTTCCATGTTTGAGGACATCGGTAAAGCGTTGGGTGTCGTGTGGGAAGCGGTCAAAACGGTTTTTAATTGGTTTACGGATTTACTTACCCCTATTGAGTTTTCAGAAAAGACACTGAATAAAACCACGATTGCGGGGCAGGCGTTTGGTAAGAGTGTGGCGAAAGCCATTGCGTTACTGACATTCCCATTAAGAATGACCATTAAAGCGGTAATGATGGTTGCCACTGCATTTACGAATAGCGCGAAATGGATAGTGAAGGAATGGGATGGCGTAAAAACCAATATTATTAAGGGCTGGGATGCTACCGTTCAATTTTTAGAACGCATCAATCCCGTTAGCGTATTTGCCAGTTTTTGGGCATCCATTACCCGCATAACAAATTTGATGTATGCAGGCATTGCCAAAGGTTGGGATGCCGTGTGCCAATGGTTTTTCTCATTGTCACCTGTGCAAGCCTTTATTGCGATTTATAACACGGTATCACAACTGTTTGCCGATTTATGGAATGGGGTCGCAGGCGGTTGGGATGCCTTGTGCGGTTGGTTTGAAAACTTCTCTATCAGTGACACATTTAATGGTATTTCAGATTCCATTAAGAGCGTATTTGATGGGCTTTGGAATTGGTTAAGTGACAGTTTTAACAGCGTATTTAATGCGGTGGCCAGCAAATTAAATTATCTCCCTGGCGTGAGCATTGATTTAAAAGAAACTGAAACCGCCGTCGTCAATTCGGCGTTGCCCAGTGTGCCGGTTCAACCTGATTTTAATGCCATTAATCAAAATCAACCTAACCGCCGTTTTGATTATCAGCCGTCATTATTAACGGGTGGGGATTTAAAAGGCATTAATAAAGGCGGTTTAAGTAAAGAAATTAATAACAATCAAACCAATGTTGATAATCGCAGACAATACGGAAATATCACGATCAACAATGGCAATGTGATGTCACCCGCGGATTTGGAAGAGTGGAGCGCGCTTAATTAAGGATAGAAGCCATGGAACAGGCGAAATACATTGATTTACTGATAACCGAGCGTGACTTTACGCTCAATGCAGGCTTTGAGCCTAAATTGTGTAATAACCGTGAAAGTATCACACAAGACATTGCACATGCGATTATTGAAAGTGGTTTAGCGACACAATTAGTCGCCGAACGTAGCCCTACTTTACGCGCCGATATTCGGATGCAGATTGTGTTACTGGTTGAAGATGATGTGCGACTGATTCCAGGCACGATTATCGTTGATGAAGAAAACGTAAAAAAATTATGGGTGACCGCAGACACCTATGATTTTGGCCGTATTAGTGTCGGGGTGAATTATGGCGAATAAACAACGTCCACAAATTGACTATGAGTTGGCATTAAAAGACAACGGCATGCCCATTACTGCCGATGACATTAATCAGCAATTTAACGACATAGTGAAAGAAGAAGGCTTAATTACCAACACTTCTTCTATGTCACCGTTTTGGCGTTTGATTAATACCCTTGTCACAACCCCCGTTCAATGGCTCAAAGACGCCTTGATTAATTTGGTGTTCACCAATATGTATCTGGCTACCGCATCGGGGGCGTGGCTAGAAATGTTCGCATGGGGTGTGAATCTGCAACGCAAACCCGCTACCAAAGCCAAAGGGCAAGTGCGCTTTTATCGCGTCGCAGGGCAAAATAGTGTCACAGTGCCCGCGGGCACCGTCGTGCAGACAGAGCGCATTAACGGGCAGATTTACAGTGTCGTGACGACGGAAACGGTCACGATTGAAAAAGAGTCAGCCTTGATTGCTGTTGATGCGAGCGAAGCAGGTGGCGCTTTTAATCTCGCACCAGGCTATTTCCGTATTTTACCCGTTGCCGTGCCAGGTATTGAACGGGCGCAAAATGAAGAAAATTGGTTGTTAGTGCCAGGTGCGGATAAAGAGAGCGATGATGATTTACGTGACCGTTGCCGTAACCAATATAATTTAGTGGGGAACTATCATACTGACGCGGTATATCAAGGGATGATTGCCAGCGTGGTGGGTTTGAGTATTGACCGTATTTTCTTTTTACATGATGCGCCTCGAGGCGCGGGTACCGCCAATGCCTATTTACTGTTAGACAGTGGCGTGATCAGCCAGCCGTTTATCGACAAAGTGAATGATTACGTCAATACACAAGGGCATCACGGGCACGGTGATGATATGCAATGTATGCCCATGCCTGAAACACAACACGCCATTACATTGATAGTGTACGTGGAAAATATCACCAACTTAACCGCCAATGAGCAGAGCAAACTCAAACAAGATATTGAAAATCTGGTGCGCTGTGCGTTTCGTGAAAACACCAGTTATGACGTGAAAAAAACATGGCCATACTCGCGTTTTTCTTTCTCTAACTTAGGTCGTGAAATTCACCGCCATTTTACCCTGGTCGATTCCCTGCAATTTAATCAAACAGACATTATCAGTGAATTGAGTGTGCCCCGTTTAAAATCGCTGACCGTGGAGTTACAAGATGCCTGATTTCAAGGAACGATTAAAAGGCTTAAATTTGCCGTCATGGATGAACAAAGGTGAGCCCGCAAAGCTGTTAAATGCGGTGCGCAAATTTTGGTCGGGTGTTTATGACTGGATGTTATGGCCACTTAAACAATTGGACGCAGAAACCTGCTCAGAAGAATTGTTATCGGTGCTTGCGTATCAACGCGATATTCACCGTTTTAAAGGCGAGCCATTAGATTTATTTCGCAAGCGCGTAAAGTTTGCGTTTATTAATGCGCGCGATGCGGGTTCGGTCAGTGGCTTTATTGCTATTTTTGAGCGCCTCGGTGTGGGCTATGTCGAGCTGTTAGAGCGCCAGCCTGATATTGATTGGGATGTCATTATTTTACGGGTTAGTGACGGGCAAATCGCAGGTAATCCCGATTTATTAATGGGCATTATTCGCCAGTATGGGCGCACCTGTCGCCGTTATCGTTTTGAAGTGATCACCAATAATCAATTAGTGATGCGTTTTGGTTGGGCTGATTGTGAATATCAGACCTTTAGCGCGTCATTGTTACAAGGAGAGTAACAAATGTCACAATCTATTATTACAACGGCATTTGAGCGCTGGAAAGCCCAAGAGTCGATTGATGGAAACTTGATTGTATTAGACGAATTTGTCTTTGCACATATCCCGAATTTAGAGCTTGAAAAACCGATTGACCGCAATGAAGGGTTGCCCGATGCAAAATACATTGTGCATCGTCAAATGGTAAATAAAACGGGCGTCGTCAATCAAAATGCGGTGGCCTATTCGGTTACTGTTGGTGCTGAAATTGGAGATTTTGATTTTAATTGGATTGGTTTATTAAATAAAAAATCTGGCACGGTAGCGATGATTGTGCACGCACCTACCCAACGCAAAATTAAAACCCAAGCAGGGCAACAGGGTAACGTATTAACCCGTTCTTTCTTGTTGGAGTATTTAGGTGCCAGCAAAGAAACCGCTATCAATACCCTAGCAGAAATGTGGCAGATTGATTTTACCGCTAGGCTTTCTGGCATAGATGAAATGCAACGCCTGGTTAATACCGACAATTACGGTGAAGCCTCTTTTTTTGGCGATGCGTTTTTAGTGGGTAAAACAGGGAATCAATATTTTGTCACAAAAGGTATTGGTTACATTGGTGGATTACGAGCGGAATTAACCTCAAACCAGAATATCACCGTGCCAGCGGAAAGTACCAAGGTTTATGCTGATGTCAGTTACCAAGGAAACATTACCAGTCGTTGGCAAACTCAGATTCAACTGACCGTTAAGCCTGATTTAAAAAACTATATCGATAACGCGGGTTTTCCGCATTTTGTGTTTGCGATTGCGTCGATTTCAGCAGATGGGCAAATTACCGATTTACGCCCTAAAGGGACACTGGATTTTCAACAATTAGATGATGCGTTAAAAGCGCACGAAAAATCCCGTAATCATCCCGATGCAACATTGACGGCAAAAGGATTTACCCAACTAACGGATAAAACGGGCACTAGCCAGGCATTAGCTCCGACACAAAAATTAGTGACTGATTTACATAATAACGCTATGGCTTCAGCCAAGTCGGCGAATGACAATGCTAATACCCGATTACCGTCAACGGGAACGGCCGTTGCCTCGCAAAAGCTAGCGACACCGCGCAAAATTTCGGGGGTGCCGTTTGATGGTACGCAAGATATTACGTTAACGGCGGGAAATGTGGGGGCAGCTACGCCCGCGCAAGTCAATGAAGCCAAAACCATGGCCACCAATGCGCAAAATACGGCAAATAGAGCGGAGACTAAAGCCGATAATGCCCAAGGAACGGCAAATAGTGCTGTCACTAAAGCCGACAATGCCCAAAAAACCGCCAATGATGGCGTGAGTAAAGCCAATACCGCACAAACCACCGCCAATAATGCCAATAACAATGCCAATGGTCGTGTGCCTAATACTCGTAAAGTGAATGGTAAGCAGTTAAATGCAGATATCACATTAACGGCGGGCGATGTGGGCGCATCCACGCCCGCACAAGTCAATGAAGCCAAAACCATGGCGACTAATGCACAAAATACGGCAAATAGTGCCGTAACTAAGGCTGACAATGCCCAAAGAACCGCCAATGATGGCGTGAGTAAAGCCAATACCGCACAAACCACCGCCAATAATGCCAATAACAATGCCAATGGTCGTGTGCCTAATACTCGTAAAGTGAATGGTAAGCAGTTAAATGCAGATATCACATTAAACGCGGGAGATGTGGGAGCATTAACGCCTGCACAAGGTGATGTTCGCTATGCGAAAATAGGAAAAGGCATCGGTGCTGGCGTTAAATTAATTTATGACGGCCCAGGATATAATTGGAATAAAAAAATGAGTTTTGGTGGTAATTTCTCAGGTGCTTGGTTAATGACTCAAGTTTACGACAGAGTTATTCCGCTATTTCCTATTCTAGATTTTGCTTACAACACATATGTACAAACTGGTTATGATAGTGCAATACAATACAAAATAGAAAAAGATGGCATTACGGTTGTTGCTGGCCAAGGTGCAATATTGAAAAAAGTGTGGGTGGTGGGAGTGTAATAAAATGAATTGGAAATATAAAAAATTAGCGATTTCCAGCGGGTTAACAGAAATTACCTGTTCATTACTGCCCGTTCACCCATTTATTTATGGTGTTGGGCAGAATACCGCCACAGGCAGTTATTTAAGCCCCACCAATGCGATTAATTATATTGCGAATAAAATTCAGGGTGCGGGCGAGGTTGATATTGTGGTGACAATGATTTGTGCCCGTACTCATGACGAGTTTATCAATGCAATTCAAGCCTTTTCGGGCGTATTGCCTTTGCCTGTGTTTAGCCAAGTTGAACGTATGGCCAAAACAGCCGAAAGCCTGAATATCACCAAAATGCAGATACCCGCTAAAACGTTAGCGGGTATTCCAGAACCACAAACATTATCAACCAATAATAGCCGTGCGGTAATCAATGCGGGATTAATTGAAAAGGCAAAAAGTGAAGCCTCAAGCGGGGCAAGTGTGGCGGGGTTACTTTCTAGCGTAAAAGGATTTGCGGAAAGTCGAAAAAATATCTTGCAAGGCATGGCTGATTCATTGGCGGGCTTACTGGGAAAATCAACCACGGTTTGGGTGTTCCAGGGAAAAGGTAACGGCGTAGAATTAGCGGATAAAATGAAAAAAGAAATCCCTGAACAAGATGCGGTTTATACCTTGGCCACATTGTTTGCGGGAGATATTGATGCAATCAAAGGAATGATGCATGACACAGACACCACTCAACGAAAATAACACACCGAAAGTCAGTCAAATCATTACATTAGCGCTGGACGGTGAAGCGATTTTATTAAAAAATCTCACGGTTACACCCTCCATGATGTATCAAGACAAAGACCAGTCGGGGCAGTCATCAAGCACGGTAAACAGTGAGCAGGGGATTAAACCCAAAGAGCTACGCATCACGGGCACGATCCCTTTCACCGAAGAAAAAACGCTAACCCGTTTATTTGCGTTGGCGGAAGCCAAAGAAAATGGATTACTAAAACGCTATCGTGTGGCCAACCGTATGGCCAGCGCGATTAATTTTCGCCTGGGCACATTCACTAATGGCATCGATGCTTCAAAAATGGACGGCAAGCAAGCTTGGCAAATTACTTTTACTCTGCGTGAGCATTTATCGGTACCCGAAAAACGTGAGAGTCGTTCGGCAGGGCAAGTTAAGGCTAAAACACAAAACATGAGTGATAAGCCGAAAGCCAACGGAGAAGGAGCGCCAGAACAAGAGCAGGAATTGAGTCGGTTTGAAAAAGAGGTGTTAAAACCAATTAACGACGGACTCGGTGGGATATTTAAATGAAATCAATTAATCGACTTTATTTATCGGGTGATGAAACACACCTCGTTGACGTTAAAATGGTGCTGGAATTATCTCAATGTGGCCGAGGGTTTATTACTGCTAAAACAGACACAGACTACACGGGTAAATTGGTGCGCCTTGATATTGGCTACACGGATTTACTATTACGGTATTTCACGGGCTATGTGGAGCGTTCGCAACCGTCACAAAATGGTTTTCAAAAATTGTTCGTGCGCGAATTGGTTGGCGTATTCGACAGAATGTGGCCATGCTCTTTTCAGCATCCCACCTTAAAACAGATCACCGATTATCTAAAAGAGCACAGCGGATTACATTTTGTGTTACCGAGTGCCGAATATGTGAATACCCCAATTCCACACTACACCCATAACGGTACGGGTTATCAATTATTAAATAGCCTGGGCAAAGTCTTCAATATTCCCGATTACGTATGGTATCAAACACCAGACGGTGACGTGTTCGTAGGAAGCTGGAATGATTCATTTTGGAAAGATAAAGAGATTGAAATAGACAATCAGTTTTCTTCTGAACAACGTGCCGGTAATCAAATGACTATCCCGATGGTGCAAAGTTTGCGTCCTGGTGTGAAAGTGAATGATAAACGCTTAGAGCGTGTTGCCCTTGATAACGACAATATGACGTTAACGTGGATTAGCCCCGATGCGATTACAGGACGAGCCGAAAATCGCACCATAGCACAACAACAAATTGATAATGCTTACCCCGAACTTTCTGCAGGGTTGCACTTGCCGAAATTTGCCCGTGTTGAAGCACCCACAGAAAACACTACCGCGGGGGATATTTCAGACCCCTTTAGACCGAAATACGCCGTTGACGTGCAAATGGTTGATGCCGACGGCAATGATGTGGCACCCGTTTATCACGCAGTGCCGTTACCGTTACCCATGGCTGGCAATGAGTCAGGAATGTTTCAATATCCGCCAGTGGGTTCGATGGTTGAAATTGCGTTTGAAAATGGCCGTGCAGATAAACCGTTTATTCGCCAAGTGTTAAGTCAGGGCAATACCTTGCCCGATATTAAGCCAGGCGAACAACTGCAACAGCAACGTCAAGAGGTATCACAACGGGTTACGCAGGACGGTACATGGCATCGTCAAACTGACCAGAAAATCATTGAAGAGTCGATGCACCGCGAAGTCAAAACCGACACAGAAAATCGCACCGTTATCGCCAGAGAAACCACCGTACAAGCTACCGATAAAACCACAGTCATTGGCACCAGCACGTTAATGGCAGGTGCCATTATGCAAATTGCAGAGGGCGATTTTAGCCAAGCAACGCAAGCTAATAGGGTTATTGCTGTGGGGCAAAATATGACGATAGATGTTGGTCAGAAACTGGAGGAAAAAATCGGGGCAGTGCGTTCTAGTATTGCAGGCGCGATGCAAAAAATCATGGCACCCGTTGTTTATTTGGGTAATGAACAATTGAATGTGATGCAGTGCATGTTAGATACCTTAGATGTGGTGAATGAGTTAGCCACACTCACGGCAAACCATACTCATAACAACACGGGCAGTCCATTAAATGCCTCTGTCATTAGCAACACAGGCACCAAATCAATAGGACTAAAACAGAAGTATTCACCTGTCATTGGGTGATAAAATCGTTACCATCCTTGCCCGCGCTTGCGGGCTTTTTTATACCCTCAATATAACCACTTCTACGCCACGCTAAGGCGTTCAATTCTCATAATACATCTGCATTAGCTCAAAATGGATCGCATCGATAGCGTGCGACTGCGGGCGCATAATCCCCACGAAATAAAATCATTCACCACGTAAAACGCACTAATCCGCACCCGCCTGCACAATTTGGATCTAAAAATTATTTCAGTTTGAAATTTTTACAAAACATATCGTGAGGGTGCGCGGGGATTGGGTTCTTTGCGTAGGCGTCAAACTGAAATGATTGTAAAAGATTTCAGGTTATTTCAGTTTGAGAGATAGAAAAAGGATCGCGATAAAAAATTAATGCATTGATAGTAAAAGAAATTTCATACTTTACGTGGGGTTGATGATCCACATTTTACGCGAGAGCAATTTAGAGAATATTTATTTTTCAGTGAGTTATAGATTTTTGAAACTGAAAAAGTTAATAAAAATTTGATATTTCATATTCTATTCTTTCGGGAGTAATTAATTTACTTTCTTTTATAATTAGGTATTTTTTATCATTAATTAGATATTCTTCTATTGGAAGTTTTTTTGTTATATTTTCTCCTGACTCATTATCTTTATAATTATAAATTAGATAATCATTTTCTTCATTCATCATTATTGGTTCTGCAAAGCTAGTTTCTGAAATAAATAATATTTCTTTCATAAAGTATACCTTATTTGAATATATCTGGTTGATTGATATATAAACATACTAAGGAAGATATAGAATGTAAACTTCTATGCAGAAGCTAAAGAGTAAAAAATCTCTGTCGCCATTTTGTCGCCACTTTCTTCCTGATACAAAAAAGCCACTTATTGTTAAGTGGCGTAAATGTCTGATTTGTCAGCTTAAAATTGGTGGGTTGTGGGAGGCTCGAACTCCCGACCAATTGATTAAGAGTCAACTGCTCTACCGACTGAGCTAACAACCCGATGCGCTGATTATTCTCCTCTAAAATGTGATGGTCAAGTGCTTATTTCGATTTTTTTTCAAATGGATAAAATATCGCCGATTAAATTAAAGAAAGGATCTTATCTGGTTATCAAATCATCATTCATTTTACTAAAAGTGATCTTTTCATTACTTATACTGAGATTTGTGTCACAATAATTTCGCAAACATATTACCGCGTTAAAAAATAAAATAGCGGTGAAAACAACATCGAAAATATGAAAACACTTCAGGTATTATATGGAAGATCAAACAGAAATTTCTCCTCCCGCTAGAGTGAAAAATGCCACTCTACAGCGCGGGCTAACAAATCGTCATATTCAGTTAATTGCTATTGGTGGTGCTATCGGTACTGGTCTATTTATGGGATCAGGAAAAACCATTTCGTTAGCTGGACCATCAATTATTTTTGTGTATATGATAATTGGCTTTGTCTTATTCTTTGTGATGAGAGCAATGGGCGAGCTGTTATTATCAAATTTAGAATATAAGTCATTTAGTGATTTTGCTGGTGATTTATTAGGGCCATGGGCTGGTTTCTTTGTTGGTTGGACATATTGGTTTTGTTGGGTCATCACTGGTATTGCTGATATCGTTGCTATAACGTCTTATATTAGTTATTGGGCTCCTAATTTTCCTGAGTGGGGCACATCCTTTATTTGTGTGCTGACATTGCTTATTTTAAATTTAGCGACAGTCAAACTCTTCGGGGAAATGGAATTTTGGTTCTCTATGATAAAAATAACCGCAATAGTTTCTTTAATTATTGTTGGTATTGTTCTTATTAGTATTGGGTTTGAATCACCAGCAGGACATACCGCAGCACTAGAGAATATCTGGAATGATGGAGGAATGTTCCCTAAAGGGTTAAGTGGATTTTTTGCCGGATTCCAAATTGCCATTTTTGCTTTTGTTGGGATTGAATTAGTCGGTACTGCGGCTGCTGAAACACGTAATCCAGAAAAATCTTTACCGAAAGCAATCAATGCGATACCTATCCGTATTATTACTTTTTACGTATTAGCATTAGCTATTATTATGTCGGTAACACCATGGCGCTCTATTTTGGCGGATAAAAGTCCATTTGTTGAGTTATTCGTTATGATAGGAATACCTGCAGCCGCAAGTTTAGTCAACTTCGTGGTATTAACTGCAGCTGCCTCTTCTGCGAATAGTGGGATATTTTCTACAAGCCGAATGTTATTTGGTTTATCTAAAGAAGGCGAAGCACCAAAACAGTTTAGTCAATTATCTAAACGTGCAGTGCCTGCCAATGGACTGTTATTTACCAGCTTATGTTTATCATGTGGAATTATATTAATCTACTTTATTCCTGATGTTATGCATGTATTTACTTTGGTAACAACAGTCTCTGCGTTATTATTTATGTTTATTTGGAGTATGATTTTATGCTCTTATCTGGCATATCGTAAAAAACGCCCTCAACTGCATGAGAAGTCTATCTATAAAATGCCTTTAGGAATTATTATGTCGTGGCTATGTCTTGCATTTTTTGTATTTATGACAGTGCTATTAGCTTTTGAACATGATACTCGCCAAGCATTAAGTGTGACTCCATTATGGTTTATTGCATTAGCAGTTGGTTATCAATACGTTAAGAAGAATAAACAGAAAAACCTTATTCAAAAATAATTCAATAGCAATATCGAAAAAGTGAAAAGCCTTATTATTTAATAAGGCTTTTTATTAAAAATAAAATGCTAATACTAATTAACAGTTATTAAAAATAAAAAAGTATTAAAAATAAAGTTTATTTTATTTTCATTCCTTTTTTACTTTTTTTTTCACCTTTTTGTTGAGTGAATAGTTGATATTATCTTTCTGAAATAAATTATTTTTAAAATGTGTTAACTACATCCGGTATTTTTCTAAAAATACACTATCCTACAATTAAAATAAAAGGAGGCGGTATGTATAAGAATATTTTGGTTCCCATTGATATTGATGAAGATAACCTGATGAACAAAGCAATTCCGTTAGTAGAAAATATTGCAAAAAATGAAGATCCTTATGTTCACTTTTTGTATGTACTTCCTAAACTTCCACAATCTTCCTATTATCGACTTGTTATAAATAACGAACAATTAGATCAAGGATGCTTAAAAGCGTCAGCGGAAAAAGAGCTTACAAAAATAATTGAGCGTTTTGATTTACCTGACGATAGAATGCAAACTCACATTTGTATTGGAACACCACGAGATGCAATATTGCAGATTGCTGATGAAGTAGATGCGGATTTAATTGTGATTGGTTCGCATAATCCTGAAGACGATTTTTATCATATCGGTTCAACAGCCGCAGATATTACACGTTATGCAAAACGTTCTGTTATGGTTGTACGATAAGCCTAATATGTTGATAAATAATAAATAAGAACATTTGTAGAGTTTAGTGATATCGCTGTTATGTTTTGTTCATACGTAACAGCGATTATGCAGTTAAGCAAGTAAAGTAATCGTACAAATCAATAGCTTTTATGTTTGGAAAGAATTCTTTTTTTTATTACTATAAAGTTATTCCCTAATAATAATTAAAAAATTCCTATGTTAACCATCACAGCATTACTAGAAAATAAATCGATTAACCCTGAACTTAACCATTATCCTGGTTTGTCACTATTGTTAGAAGATGATGAGTGCCAAGCTAAAATACTTTTTGATACAGGAAAAGATCTTAGCTTTATTTCAAATGCCAAAAAGATGGGGATTGATTTAACTACATTGAAAACGATAGTTGTGTCCCATGGGCATTATGATCATTTGGGTGGACTTACACATTTACCCGCAGATTTTTTTACTCATAAACCGCGTATTGTCGCTCATCCTCATTTATTTTCTGTTCGTTATTCAGCGCTTTTTTTAGGCAATAAGAATATTAAATTTAAACGATTAGCTCCTTTATTTGATCGCAAAAAGCTTGAAGCACAATTTTCTTTTGAATTAACAGAAGTACCGATAGTAATCGAAGAAAATTTTATCTATTCGGGACAAGTGACTCAACGTCAAGTGAATAAACGCTACGGTGTTATTATTCATGGATCAGGTGAAGAAGATGATTATGTTCTTGATGATAGCTTTCTTGTTTGGCAAGGGAAAAAAGGCCTAGTGATTATCACTGGTTGTAGCCATTCGGGGATTGAATCTATCATTGGGCATGCGAAAAAAATAACAGGTAATCATCAAATTCAAGCAATTGTGGGGGGCTTACATTTACGTTGTGCAACACCATTTGCATTACAACGCGCTAAAAAAGCTATAGATGAAAATATTGATGTGTATGGATGTCATTGTACAGGTGTATTAGGGCGAAAATATCTTAATGCTAAAGATTTCAATACAGGACAATCGCTATCTTTTGAATAAAAATTAACAGTAAAATTTATATCCTTATTTTAGAAATAGTCTAAGGATACGAAATAAAGAGGAGAATAGGTCACTCAAAGTGAATTAAAAATTCGCTGATAAATGGCTTTTACAATGTGATCTTTTTTCTGATTATATTGATGTACATTTTCAACATCTTCTTTGGCGCTGAGTTTTGCCTCTATATATAACTCTCTATCTTCTTTATGGTTAATTAACCAATCTCTAAATAAAATATGCCTAAGGTGTTCAGGACAATTAGGTGCAAAGACATGTAGATTCACATTAGGTGTTTCTAGTTTTAGCATACGATGTTGATACCACGAAGGCTCTCTTACCGTAAGTTTATAGCCTAATTGATTTAATTTAGGAATATAGCTAGGTTCATCGGTAGGATCAGCAACAATTAAATCAATATCGATGATCGGTTTTGCATTTAACTTAGGTACTGCTGTTGATCCAATATGCTCAATAGCTAAACATTTATCTTTTAATTTTTGGATAATATTTTCTTTTTGTTGATTATATAATGTTACCCATAATTCATTATATGGCTCAATCTTTATTACACTAGGTGTTGGTTTTCCATTTACCCATGGGTTTTCATCAGGAGAACCTGCTTCAAATGTACAGATTTTCTGTTTTAGATCTTGATGCATAAGTATCTCATTTAAGGTTTTGGAAGATAGAGAGTGAAAAAATTTATTGGAATTAAATTTAGGGTAAAAGCAGAAATCGAAATAAAAAAGAGATAAATTTTTTGTTTTTTGATCTACATTCTAACAAAATAACCTACTGAAACAAAAAAATTAAAGTGCATTTAGTGCTATTTATAACGAAAAGAATGGTAGAATATTTATTGGCAATAAATAATTTAACTTTATTGCCAAAAGGAAAGTGTCTTAGTGATTTTACTTACGAATAACCATTACTGAACGCGACGTGTTGTTTACAATATAATCCGCTGTTGACCCCAGCAATATATTGCGTTGGTTACGTGAGCTTGAACCTATAATAATGGTATCCGCATCAATTTTTTCTGCTAGCTCTAGAATATTATAATTAGGTGTACCAATAATGGCATGGCATTGGTATTGTTCTTTGGGTAAGTTAAATTGTTGTGTCACACATTGCTCTAATTTTTCGGTTAATAAAACTAAAGCTTGTTGTTTTTTCTCAACAACAGACGAGCTATCACAATTAAGCCCGTAAGCTTCTAAAGAGCGCAAGTTGGGCATCACTGTAATGAAATGGAAATAATTTTCTGGTTTTCTAGCTAAGAAGTGAATATCTTCGATCATGCGCTGAATTCTGCTATCTTCTAATAAATCAATTGCAACGAGGTATTTGTTAGCCATAGTGTGCCTTTTCAATATATTAGCTCTTAAATTAAGTATAGGTAAATCAGCTTATAAGTTGAAATTTAAAAGTAAATATTGCGATTGCAGCATCATTATTCTTGGTTTTTTGGCTCTAAAAGATAAAAAATGGTGTGGTGAATGCGTAAATCCATTAAAATTTAGTAAAATTGTCTAATTGAGCTTTTATTATTTTTACATATCACGGAATGATCTCACTAGGTTATAGTTTATATGAAAAAATCAAGCGAAGAATTACTGAAATGTATTGCCACTATATTACAGTGGGTGCTTAATATTGGGTTACTTATTTTAGCGATTGTATTAGTCAGTTTTCTTATCAAAGAAACGTATGTAATCGCTTCATTATTATTTAATTTAGGTGCAGAAGAGTCATCTTATCAATTATTAGAAGGTATTTTGATCTATTTTCTTTATTTTGAGTTTATTGCGCTTATTGTTAAGTATTTTTTATCTGGCGGGCATTTCCCTCTTAGATATTTTATTTATATTGGAATAACGGCAATAGTGCGTTTAATTATTGTTGAGCATAAAAATTCGGTTGATACGCTAATACAATCAGGTGCAATATTGCTGTTAGTTATTGCGTTATTTATCGCGAATACTGAAAAACTAAAACGAACTTGATCCGCCTATAAGTTGTACTTATTAAGCGACTTAGCATAGAAAGCATGACTTAAAATTAAAAATAAAGAGTTAGGTTTTCCGCAAGATTAGGAGAGGTATGTTATTATCTCTCCTTATTCTACTCTGGGTTATACAAAAATTATTACTATGTCTTATCAATGTCCATTATGTTATCAGGCTCTTTCTCTTCAAGCTCACAGTTGGATCTGTGAAAATAATCATCAATTCGATTGTGCTAAAGAAGGCTATGTCAATTTATTGCCAGTGCAATTTAAACGCTCAAAAGAGCCCGGTGATAGTGCAGAAATGATAAATGCACGTCGTACGTTTTTAGATGCAGGTTTTTACCAGCCAATGCGAGATAAAGTGGCTGAATTAATACAAATATTATTACCTGAAGATAACAGTGTGATATTGGATATTGGGTGTGGTGAAGGCTATTATACTCATCAGTTTTATCAAAATCTAAAATTGCATAATCCACAAGTGTATGGCTTAGATGTTTCAAAGGTTGCGATTAAATATGCAGCTAAACGTTATTCATCAATTCATTTTTGTGTAGCCTCAAGTCAACGTTTACCTTTTTGTGATGCTTCTTTAAATGCGGTTGTGCGTATTTACGCCCCTTGTAATAGTGATGAATTAGCAAGAGTTATTGTGAACAATGGTTACATTATTACTGTTACACCAGCGCCACGTCATCTCTATCAGTTAAAATCACTGATTTATTCAGAAGTACATCTGCATCCATTAAAAGAAGAACATTTTGATGGATTTAATAAAGTATCTGAACATCAAGTTGCTTATATGATGAATTTAAACGGTAAGCAGGCTTTTGATTTATTACAAATGACACCGTTTGCATGGCGTGCAAGTGAAGAAGTAAAACAGGCATTAGCGGAAAGTAAAAACTTTGAATGCGAAACAGATTTTTTGATTCGTGTCTATCAACGTCATGCTTAATAATGTGAAATCAAAGTATTTTGTTAAATGAATAAAAAAGCTTAGGTCGTGATATTACAAACCTAAGCTTTTTAATATGCTTTATTAGCAATTATTTAGCGTACATAAATAATTCTAAGTGTTCAAATACAATATTAAAGCCGATAGCAATTAATACAATCCCACCAATAATTTCTGCTTTTTTTCCAAGTACTGGGCCAATATAACGGCCAATTAACATACCCAGAGTTGCCATGATCATGGTCATCATACCAATTGTCATTGCGGTATGAACAATATTAACTTGAAGGAACGCTAAACCGACACCAATTGCCATTGCATCAAGGCTTGTTGCAATACCGGTTGCGATTAAAGATAGTGAGCCGTGACGTTGTGGCGCATCTTCTTCACAAGGGCAATCATCACCACGTTTTAAGCTTTGGTAAATCATCCGGCTACCAAGAACAAACAGTAATCCAAAGGCAATCCAGTGATCCCATTGAATGATATATTGGCTAGTATATAAACCGAGTGCCCAACCAATAACGGGTGTGCTGGCTTCGATAATACCAAATATAAATCCAGTACGGAGTGCTTCGCGGAAACGAGGTTTGTGTAATGTGGCACCCTTACAGACAGCAACAGCAAATGCGTCCATAGAAAGGGCTAGGGCGAGAATGATAGTAGCGTAGAAACTCATAATAAAGCCTCGGTTGGGGTATTTCCATATACACACAATTGACCCCCAACCAAAGAAGTACAATCATGTGTCTATGGTCTTGCCAACCGTATTACGGCATCTGTACCACGCTAGATAAAAATAAGCGAGTATGTTGATACAGATTTCTTAAAATAAGATTTTTTATTTTAAGACAGGCTACTCCCCAATGACTTGGTGCAGAAGATAACATATTATTTTCGAAAGGCAACATATTATTTATTATATTTTAAAGATGATATTGATAATAATTATCATTATTGTGTATGGCAACTTAAAATATATTATAAATAATTCTTAGATGTTAAAAAAATGATAAATTTCAATGTGATGAATAAATAACCATATAATAAACAATGGGTTTTAATTATCATTATAATAAAATATTAATTTTTTATAAAAATGAATACACCTGAAAATTATAAGCTCAATTTTCTATAAATTTAAATGAATATTAAATGAACCTATATTTAATACGTATATTTGATACTTGTATGTAATATAGAGAAATAAGAAGTATTTAAGTTATAAAAAATATATTACTTAATTTTAAATGTGTATTTTATGATTATTATCTTTAGTTATCTAAGAGTTAAGCGGTGATTGAAATAAAATAGCTAAAATAAAAAAAGCCATTCAAAATGAATGGCTTTTCGTCTAGATAGCGTTAATTAGTCACACTGCACTTTAATTGCAAGACCACCGCGTGATGTTTCACGGTATTTAGCATTCATGTCTTTACCTGTTTCATACATAGTTTCAATAACTTTATCGAGGGAAACACGAGGTTCACTGGTGCGACGGATAGCCATACGTGCGGCATTAACTGCTTTAACTGAAGCAATTGCATTACGTTCAATACAAGGAACTTGAACTTGGCCTGCAACTGGATCACAAGTTAAACCAAGGTTGTGCTCCATGCCGATTTCGGCAGCAACACAGACTTGTTCAGGGCTTCCACCTAATAATTCAGCAAGACCCGCAGCTGCCATTGAACAAGCTACGCCAACTTCGCCTTGACAACCGACTTCAGCACCTGAAATAGAAGCGTTCATTTTGTAAAGAATACCAATTGCACCGGATGCTAAGAAATAACGTAAGTAGATCTCTTGTGTGACGGGATCAATACAACGATCGTAGTAAGCTAATACAGCAGGAACAATACCACATGCACCATTTGTTGGTGCTGTTACAACGCGTCCGCCTGCTGCGTTTTCTTCATTAACTGCCAGTGCAAACATATTGATCAGATCAACAACTTTCATTGGATCGTTTGATAGGCTGTTGCTTGACGTTAATAAGCGATTTAATGCAGCGGCACGACGAGGTACTCGTAATGGCCCCGGCAATACGCCTTCTGTATTTAAACCGTGTTCAATGCACTCTTGCATTGTTTTATAAACATCAGCGAAATAAGCATTTATTTCTGCTTGAGTATGCAGATCTAGCTCATTTTTCATTATTAAGCTAGAAATAGATAAACCTGTTTCTTTACAGTGCTTTAATAACTCTTCTGCACTAGCATAAGGATATGAAACAGGCTTGCTATTTAATGTTGATTTACCGAAGTTTTCTTCATCAACGATAAAACCCCCACCGATAGAGTAGTAGGTTTTTCGATAGATTTCTTTGTCGCCAGCAAAAGCATGGATTGTCATACCATTTTCATGTAATGACAGGTTGTCATTGCTGAAATGCATGCTTTCTGCTGGGAAATCGACCACTTTTAAGCCGTTTGCTAATGATAGCTTGCCAGTTTCTTCAACTTCACGAATAAAACCGGGAATGCTGTCAATATCGACAGTAGCTGGTGCATTACCTGCTAACCCCATAATAATTGCGATATCAGTATGGTGACCTTTGCCTGTCAAAGACAAGGAGCCGTAAACATCAACAGCTACGCGAGTGACAGAGGCAATCAATTCCTGGCTGACTAAATCGTCGACAAATTCTTTACCCGCTTTCATTGGCCCTACGGTGTGAGAGCTAGATGGTCCGATGCCCACTTTAAACATGTCGAAAACGCTAATCACGTCAGACTCCTTAATAATAAGAGAGAGGGTTAAAAAGAATAAAATATAGTTATTTATAGTAAAGGGATCGTTTTTACGATTATATCGTCCCGTTAATGATGTAGTTTACAACATTTTTTTAAAATAGCTAAGTAGAGTTGTGAAGGTGGTGAGAAAAAGCACAAGCTGAATATAAAATAGTGAGTTAAGTGATATGTAAAGCGAGTCTATGCAAAATAGCAGCGGTTAATCCCCAAACTAGATGTCCATTATAGGGATAAAAGTAGATCCGATGATTTTCACCAGCACGATGAAAATCTAGAGGTTGATAATGTTGGGCATTAAGTACATGGCTTAGTGGCATTTCAAAGATAGAGGCGACTTCAGCAGGGTTATGGCGTAAAGGCAAACCGGCAGGAATAACGCCCACAATAGGAGTGACTAAATATCCGCTAGAACTTTGCAACGGGGCTAATTGACCAATAACGGTTACTGCATTAGGAGGAATGGCGACTTCTTCATGCGCTTCTCTTAGTGCTGTTACAATAAGGTTATTATCTTCAGGATCACGTTTACCGCCGGGTAGCGCAACCTGCCCAGCATGAGAACGTAACGTTGATGCACGTTCAGTTAATAATAATGTTGGATTCGGTTTATTAATAATCGGCAGCAAGACGGCTGCCGATTTTTGGGTATCAAGAGGCTGATTTACCTTGTCATTCGGTAATGTGAGTTGAAAACGATTGATAAAAGTATCAATGGGTGTCATCGATAGTAGACTCACTTAAAACAGTTAATATTTGCCCAAGTTTATCGAATGTTTCTTGGTACTCTTTTTCAGCAACGCTATCAGCAACAATACCACCTCCAGCCCAGCAGTAAATTTTATTTTTTTCAGTCAATAAAGTGCGAATGCTGATATTGGTGTCCATTGTGCCACAAAAACTGATATAACCAATTGCACCACAGTATCCATGGCGACGATGAGGTTCAAGCTCTTCGATGATCTCCATCGCTCTGATTTTTGGGGCCCCCGTGATAGAACCGCCGGGGAAAGCTGCTCTTAATAAATCAGTCGCAGTTAAATGAGAAGGTAACTGCGCTGTAATTGTACTGACTAAATGATGTACTGCTGGGAAACGCTCAACAACAAATAACTCTGGCACTTTTACTGAACCTGTTACTGCAACTTTTCCAATATCATTACGCATTAAATCTACAATCATTAAGTTTTCTGCGCGATCTTTACGCGAATTTGCTAATAATTGTGCTTGTTCATCATCTTCTTCAGGTGATGCTTTACGAGGAAGTGTTCCCTTTATTGGGCGTGTTTCTATTTTATTATTAGCTAAATGAATAAAGCGCTCAGGTGAAACACTAATCACAAAATTGTTGGGTAAACACATAAAAGAAGAGAACGGTGCTTTATTAGCTTGATTTAATGTTAAGAATGCATTCCATTCACTGCCAGTATAGTTTGCACAAAAGCGTTGAGCCAAGTTAACTTGATAACAGTCACCTGAAAGCAAGTATTGATGAATTTTAGCAATTTTCTCGTTATATTCATCACTATCGATGTTTGATTGCCAATCTGTTGTTAAGGTAAATTGAGAATTAAGAGATGTGGACGTTTGGCTTTCTAACCATTGTAAGCGCTCATCAATATTATGATAGCCAACTAAAGTGGCTTTTTTTAAGCGATGATCGACAATAAGTGCCCAATCATAAATACCAATTGCCATATCTGCGAAATTAAGTTCATTTTTCGCTATTTCAGGTAATTTTTCAAAACGACGGCCTAAATCATAACTCCATATACCCAAAGCGCCACCTAAAAAAGGTAATGACTCATTATATTCTGGGTGAAAATCAAATTGTTCTAATGCAGATTGAATGAGAGTAAAGGGATCTTTTTTGGAACGTTTTACTGTGCCATTTTTTTCTTTAATTGTTGTCGTTTGTTTGCGAGTTTCTAAAGTCACAACAGGATCGGAAACAACAATATCAAAACGATTATGAGGATGTTCGGCAAAGCCAGAATGAAGTAAACTAGACCAAGGTAATGACGCGATAGGAGAAAATACCCGTAGTGCCAGATCTGGGGTATAAATTAATTCACGTTGTTGTAATTGAATATCCATCTTATGACCATGTAAACAAAGTGTGTTGTATTATTCGCACAATAAATTGTAATCAAAAAGATTACACTCATGTAAATACAAAATAGACGTTAATAAAGATAAGAGTAACATTATGTTTCTAGGAATGCCTACATTAACACATGAAGAGCAGCAAAAAGCAGTAGAAAAAATTCAATCTCTAATGGCTGAAGGAATGAGTAGCGGAGAGGCAATTCAGTTAGTCGCTCAAGAGTTGAGAGAGAAACATACCACCCGCGAATCAGTTTCTATCGTATTTGACGATGAGAATGAATAGAACATTTTTTTAACAAATGTCACAATTGTGTTATTAACCCTGTGCTATGCTTAATGAATACACATCCTGTTTTAAGGGATATTTTCGGGGGGTTATATGAAATTAAGCAAGTTTATTGGTCAAACAGGGATAC
This sequence comes from Proteus faecis, assembly GCF_030286765.1. Classification (NCBI taxonomy): domain Bacteria; kingdom Pseudomonadati; phylum Pseudomonadota; class Gammaproteobacteria; order Enterobacterales; family Morganellaceae; genus Proteus; species Proteus faecis. The sequence continues at coordinate 100,851 of NZ_JASVWV010000003.1, read as the reverse complement.
TTGGAGCAGGTTTTTTGCTTGCTATTTCTTTTGGAGTATCCGCAGAAAGTATCGAAAATGTTAATAAAGATATTGTGCGTTCTGCTCCTTTTGCGAGTTGCGTTAATTTAGATAACAATCAACTTGTTGCAAGAGTAAAGAATGATTATTTACAGAATCGTTTACCTCGCTGGCAAGATGATAAAAATGCATTAGGTTCAAAACCTGTTGCAAGTATCAATGCTAATGAAATTATCAAGATGGATAATAGCTACCAGATGGTATTGAATGTAAGAGGGGCGAGAACAGATCTTCGTTACAATGTTCAAGTCAATTGTGATGACAATACTATTACTTATGTTTCTCCTAAATAATAGATTAATGATAGTGAGTTCTAATTAATCTATTGAAAGAAAAAGAGATAAACTAAGGTTTATCTCTTTTTTTTGTCATTATCAAAATAGTGGAGAGTATTTGACTATTTTTTTACTGGTGGTTCATAAGGCAAACGAGAATAGTGTTGGCTTCTTGCACGATAAAATACCAGTCTTTCTTGAAAGAAAGCTTGAAAAGCTTGAGGCTGTTCTCTTAAAACAGCATCTGCAACGACAGGCATGTTATAGCGTTCTTTAAACGCGACGCCTGAAGCGGCTAAGCTTATATTTAGTTTATCTTTTTCTTCTTGTGTTAATTCTGAAAGGTTATAACTCATTATCTTTCCCTCTATAACAATATACGTAAAGTAAAAGAGCTTGCTTATTAATGCAAGCAGATAAAGAGATTAGTCATTAATGTATAGCAAAATAGTGAACTTTATTTTGGGTGATTTTTAATCAAGTCGATTAAATATAACAATAAAATTTTATATCTCTTTAATTGTTATACTACTTTGTGGGTAATTTAAATAAATCTAATGATAGAGTGAGCATTTCCAACTTTTATTAAATAGGTTTTAAAGTAGAAAAAAAGCAGTTTATCTATAAAAAAGGTAAGTAATGCGAATGTTTTGTTTGATTTAGATCAATGAAAAAAGTAGAAGATTTTGTATCAAGAATAGATGAATAATGATGATTTATTAATTGGATATTTTATGTGTTTTTATTTTTTAATATTTGACAAGGAGTTATGATAAAGCGCTAAAATATTGAGATGAAAAAATGCCCTGTTGTGGAAACAGGGCGAAAAATAATACAACACCAGGGAAAAACATAGTATAAATAAAATTAACCAAATGGTTAATAGGTAAACTTACGTGATTCTACATTTTTTTATTAATATGAAATAAACTTTAATTAATATTCAAAAAATAGAGTTATTCATGAATAGTAAGTGAATAAAAAAAGAAAAGAAAACAATCAATCGTATTCATAAAAAATGAAAGATCACAAATCATATTAGAATTAATGAATTTAATAGGTGTGATAAAATAAAAATGTAAAGTTTGTTTTTTTATCTTGTCTTAATATCTTATTAATATTAAAGCATTTTATTGGATGAAGAAATATGAAATATTTATTGTCGATTTTAGTAACAAGCTTTATTTCTTAAAGGTTAATTACTGAAATGTTAAATTGAATATTAAAAAACATCTTAATTAATTGCTTTAATGGTTCATTTAAATCTTATTTTAGATAAATAGCGAAAATTATTAATTGATGTTTTTTTACTCTATTTGTGTTTTTTCTAAAATGACTGATTAACTTAATGATTAATGTATTCAGCTTACTTTTTTGCGTTAATAAAATAAAGAAATAATTATTTATCTTAATGATATATAGAGGGTTTTTATTTTTCAATATTGGTTGCTTTAGTTAATAAGATAATTAAATTAAAATAATAACATGTAAAAAAATAAACAAAAAATATACATGGCACACAATATTGTGTTACATTTGGTTCGCTTTTCACACAGTAATTCTTGATATTACTTTAAGACGGATTCGGATCAGTAATTGACTTAATTACACGATATCTGCTTACTTTTTTATTTCAATAGCGATGTAAGGATAGGTTATATACGTTATTACATAAGGGGATTAATTTGACAGGGCTAATAAACTTTGCGAATAACATTTTATGGGGATATGTTCTTATCTACTTGCTTCTCGGAGTAGGTATTTACTTTACTATCCGTACCGGATTTATACAAATCCGACATTTTAGTCATATGTTCTCTATTTTAAAAAATAGCCATAAGTCAGATAAATCAGGGATCTCTTCCTTCCAGGCATTATGCACCAGTTTAGCTGCGCGTGTAGGTACTGGTAACTTGACAGGTGTCGCGATTGCTTTAACAGCGGGTGGTCCTGGCGCTATTTTTTGGATGTGGGTAGTTGCTTTAATTGGCATGGCAACATCATTAATAGAAAGTACACTCGCGCAACTTTATAAAACAAAAGATGATGATGGTAATTATCGAGGTGGTCCTGCTTATTATATGACGAAAGGACTAAAAATGCGCTGGATGGGGGTTCTCTTCGCCATTTTCTTGATTATCGCTTTTGGCTTGGTTTTTAATGCTGTCCAAGCGAATTCGATTGCTCAAGCTACAGCTTCTGCCTTTAATTTTGATCCATTCTATGTGGGGCTCTTTTTAGTATTAACGAGCGGATTTATTATTTTTGGTGGCCTGCGTTGGGTTGCTCGTGTTGCTGAGTTAGTTGTTCCTATTATGGCAACAGCTTATTTATTATTAGCATTTTGGGTCGTTGCAGATCATATTGAACGCTTACCCGAAGTTTTCATTTTAATTTTTAAAAGTGCGTTTGGATTACAAGAAGCCGCTGCAGGTGCAGTTGCTTACGGTATTAGTCAAGCGATGACTCAAGGTATTCAGCGTGGCCTCTTTTCGAATGAAGCAGGGATGGGATCGGCACCTAATGCTGCGGCTTCAGCAACACCTTATCCACCACATCCTGCATCTCAAGGCTATATTCAGATGTTAGGTGTTTTTATGGATACCTTGGTTATTTGTAGTGCCACCGCGGTGATCATTTTATCATCGGGGGTATTAGACAGTTATCCGGAAGGTATTAATGGTATTCAATTAACACAATTGGCCTTGTCATCGAGTGTCGGGGGATGGGGAAGCACCTTTATTGCGATTGCAATTTTCTTCTTCGCTTTTACCTCCATTATTGCTAATTATGCTTATGCTGAGAGTAATATGATTTTTCTTGAACGTAATCACACAACAGGGCTATTCCTGTTACGTTCAGCAGTGTTAGGCATGGTGATGTTTGGTGCTTTAGCGGATATGCCTCTTGTTTGGAAAATGGCCGATCTCTCTATGGGATTAATGGCAATGACTAATTTAATTGCAATCATCTTACTTTCTGGTGTCGCCTTAAAATTAGTTAAAGATTATAACCAGCAACGACAAGCAGGTTTAGTGCCTACATTTGATATTCGACAATATCCAGAGTTGCAAGATGATATTGAAGAAGGGATTTGGGATAAGAATATTATTCCTGATGAACCTTTAGTTCGATGTGAAAAAGTGAGCAATAACTAAAGCAATCATAAAAAAGCGTCAAAATTCAAAACCCATATTTTTTAATATGGGTTTTTTTATTACAATTTAGCTTTGGGAATAATTAATCAAGGATCAGAAATGAGGTCTAGTCGGTATTATATAGGATTACTTATTGCAATAAGCCTCTTAACCAGTTGTGCCAAGCAACCCGTATTTATCGATAGAGGTGAATATATAGTTAAAGTTGTTCCTAATAAGCAGGAAGCAAATGACTGTGTAAAATATCTGGTAATGCACTATACCGCCCTTGATGATGAACGCTCGTTTAAGGTGCTTACAGCTGGCCGAGTCAGTAGTCACTATTTGATCCCTACACATCCATCATCGATTGATGGAAAACCAGTGATTACTTCATTAGTGGATGAAAGAGAAATTGCATGGCATGCAGGTATTAGTCAGTGGGGAAATGCAACTAGCCTAAACAATTGCTCCATTGGGATTGAAATAGTTAATTTGGGTTATCGTGATAATGGGAAGTTTAGGTATTGGTATTCTTATACTGCAGACCAAATTGTGACTATTTCAGTGGTAATGAAAGATATTATTGAACGCTATAATATTGAACCTCAAAATGTTTTGGGTCACAGTGATATTGCACCTCTCAGAAAAGTTGATCCGGGGCCTTTATTCCCTTGGGAAAGATTAGCCAGCCAAGGAATAGGTGCTTGGCCAGATAAGGCGTTAGTACAAACTTATTTAGCGGGTAGAGAACCTTCAGAGCCTGTTGACGTTGCAACTTTCCAACAGTTATTGCAGCAATATGGTTATCAAACACCAACAAATGGTGTATTAGATAATAATGCACAAAAAGTAGTGAAGGCCTTCCAAATGCATTTTAGGGCGAGCAAAGCGAATGGGATCCCTGATGCTCAATCAGAAGCGATTTTAAGAGCATTGATTGATAAATACCGAACTTAAGTTTTCTATGATGAATAGATAGTAAAAATTTAAGTAATAGAAACGCAAAAAGCGTCTCCAATATAGAATTTGGAAGACGCTTTTTTCTCAACTTACAATCAGCATTACAAATTAGGTGTTATATTGTTGCTTATTTCGCTGAATCTCCTACTGGAAGGCTTTCTTCTTTAAGATTTAAGCTAACCACCAACGAAAATATAAATGCAATCGCACCAGGTAATACCCAACCTAGACCATAATCAGAAAGCGGGATATAGCTAAATAATTGCAGTAAGTCAGCATTTAACCATTTCAATTGTTTCAACGTATCGAAAAGACTCATTAATACGATGATGGCAATTGTAACGCGATAGGTAAAGCGAGGCGTTTTTAATTTATTACGAATAAATTGCAGTAATACTAATGTGACTGCGGTTGGATAAATCATTAATAATGCAGGAATAGTCACTCGTAATAATGTATCAAGGCCAAACGTTGATACAATTGTGGTCATTAATGTAAATACCACAACCCAAAAGCGATAGCCTAAACGGTGATGGAATGTCGCAAAGTAGTCAGCAGCAGCACTTGTTACACCTACAAGTGTTGTCATACTGGCTAATAAAACAATCCCGCCCATTAACCACGTACCAACAGAGCCAAACAGCGCATCGACATATCGTGAGAAAATTTGACCACCGTTAGTAGCATTGAGTGCAGGATCAGCAAAAACAGAAACAGAGTGGCTTGTTGCACCTAAGTAGAAAAGGCACAGATAAAGTGCGGCTAACAGTAAGACTGAAATCATACCCGCTTTTACGGTAATCAAACCGATCTGGCGTGGTTCAGTAATTCCTTTGGTATATAAAGCACGAGCCACGATACCGCCAAATGCCATAGCTGAAAGGACATCCATGGTTTGGTAGCCATCAATAAAGCCAGAGAAGAAGCCATTTACCGCATACAGGCCTGTCGGTTCACCAATTGGGGAAATTGGTTTAGCCACAACAGCAATACCAACAACAACCAGCAGAATTAAGAGCGCGGGTGTCATAAATTTACCAATGGCGCTTATCATCGTGCCTTGTTTTAACATGAAGAACATACTGGTGATGTTAAACACAAGAGCGAAAGTGAGATGTGTTGCCGTATTTTTTTCAACGAGCCCTAAAGGTAAGAAACCCATTTCATAAGCAGTATTGGTAACACGAGGCATCGCAAAAGTAGAGCCTACGATAAGATACAGTGCTACCCAGAAGATGACGGCAACCCATGAAGGTAAATCAATAGAAAGACGCTCACCACGTCCACGAATTGCAACGATAACTAAGGTTAGGAATGGGAGTAAGACGCCAGTAACTAGGAAACCTAAAGATGTACTAAACCAGAGGTTTCCCGATTGAAAACCCGCCATAGGGGGGAAAATAATATTGCCAGCACCAAGGAAGAGTGCAAAAACCATCATTCCAAGAACGAGCATATCTTTTGTAGAAAGCATAACTTAAACTACCTGTCTGTGAAGAAAATATATAAATGATTTATATTTGTTATTCTACATCTAGCCTAATTAACAGCTTAATATGTTGTGAAAATGCAGTTTGAATAACGAAAAGTGAATTGATAGTAACAAATTCTGAAGGATATGTAAGAAGAAAGGCAGATTTAACGCTCATTTAACAGCAATTATAGAATAATAAAAGGCTATGTTTTTGGTTGAAAAGCAGTGTGATCCTCTGCTAAGGATCACAATAGCTATATAATTTTGTAGACATTCGCGATAAAACACAAAAAAGATCGTGTTTAAATAAATTTATTGATAGCGACTGCAACACCGTGTTCTTCATTAGAAAGTGTGACGAATTTGGCGACTTTTTTCACTTCTTCAGGGGCATTTCCCATTGCAACACCTAAGCCTGCATATTTCAGCATTGCCAAATCATTACCTTGGTCACCAATACACATAATTTTTTCTGGTGTGATCTTTAAATGTTCAGCGACTTTTTGAACCGCACTCCCTTTATTGACGTTGGTGTTCAACACTTCAATAAAATAAGGTGCACTGCGTAATATACTGTATTGTTCATAAATATTAGCAGGAAGATATTGAATCGCATTATCCAAAACGGCTGGCGCATCAACAATCATAAACTTACTAAAATGCATATCAGTCTGCATTTCATTCAGTGGACGATAATAAAGCGGAGTCCAAGATAGAAAGGCTTCTTGGCAGGTGAAATGGCTAATATGACTATTTGTGGTATAAATCTTATTATCACTGATAACGTGAAAATGGACACCAATCTCGCGAGCGAGGTTTTCAAAATAGAGGTAATCTTCAAAATTAAGTAGATCTTGAATAATTACTTCACCATTATCTGCTTGATGGATTTGGCTGCCATTATTGCTGATGCAGTAACAGTTAGATGTATCAAGACCGAGTGTTTTTAAATAGGGATAGATGCCATTAAAAGCGCGTCCCGAAGCCAATACAATCTTAACTCCCGCTTCTTTTGCTCTCTGAACGGCTTGTTTTACTTCTGGCGTAATTTCGTGTTGTTTGTTAAGTAAGGTTCCATCTAAATCAATAGCGATAAGCTTAATACTCATTAGCATCCCCATATTAAATAAAAGCAATCATGATAAAGGAAGGACGAAGCGGTCTATCATCACATAGCTTGAGTATTATTTATGTGACATTAAAGGCTATCTGTATAATGCCACATAAATAGAAGGGTTAATCACAACAAGGTGATTGTAAATGTAACGGCTGTTTGGTTTCTAAAACGATCTCTTGATTTTGCCGAAAGTCGAAAGGCGTGATGCCATACTCTTTACGGAACATATAAGTAAAGTGAGATTGTGAACCAAAGCCGAAATCAAGGGCGATATCGAAGATAGAGCGTTCACTGGTACGTAATAAATGAATAGCACCAGCTAATCTACGCTGACGGATATACTTTCCTAAAGAGGTGCCTGTGACTTCTTTAAAGATTTTCTGCATGTGCCAAAGAGAATACCCAGAATAAGCCGCCAACTCTTCAAGATGGATAACACGGCCTAAATGCTCCTCAATCCATTTACTTAGCGCGCAAACTAATGCGAGATGATTATCTTGTGGCATTACAGTTCCATTCTATCAATGAAGTTAAGGTAAAAATCAAAATTAACTCCCTAATCTTATACAAAAAATGGCAGACAGAGAAATCCATATTAATGGATAGCTATCTCTAATCGTTGGCAAAATGTGTACTTACTAATATAAGGTCATTTTACATACAGTTTAGAGCGAAATAATGCACATTATCTGAAGTCTGTCGAGGAAGCGTTTACCTTTCATAATGAAAGTTATGCTAAATTTACTTATAGAGATAATTGATTGCGAATTTTATAACAACAACTCCTTTTCTTGTTATCGTATTTAAGCGAATACTTGTAATGTGGTAAGTCATACTAACAAAATGTATTTAAAGGATTTTAAATTGAACGCAAAGAAAATAATTATTAGCTTAATTATTGCATTGGCCATTACCTTTGGCCTTTATCTGGTGGCTTTAGATAATTTTTGCGATCGAGGAGAGGATTTCCAACAAGGTCTTTGTCGCTTTACCACATTATTCCCCTCGAAACATCACTAAAAGATAGCTTTTCTTATTATTTTTCGCCTAGCATAAAATGTATTTGTTATTCAAGTCAGAATAGTGTTTTAATGGTGGCTCGAAATGAATAAAATCGTAAACATTAGTTTACATGTTAAGTTGATAAAATAATAAAGAGAAGAGGATGTATGGCGAGAGAGTCGCAACAGACAGAACTTAAGCGCGGTCTGAAAAATCGACATATCCAGCTAATTGCGCTGGGTGGTGCTGTCGGCGCTGGTCTGTTTCTTGGTATAGCGCAAACTATTAATATGACAGGCCCATCAGTAATATTAGGATATGCTATTGGTGGTTTTATTGCGTTTATGATCATGCGCCAATTAGGCGAAATGGTTGCCGAAGAGCCAGTTGCGGGTTCGTTTAGTCACTTTGCTAATAAATATTGGAGCCCATTTGCTGGCTTTTTATCAGGCTGGAACTATTGGGTGATGTTTATTCTTGTCGGTATGGCAGAATTAACCGCTGCAGGTAAATACATTAACTACTGGTTACCTGATATTCCAGTTTGGGTTTCCGTTGCTATCTTTTTCGTGGCAATTAACTTAATCAATTTGATTAACGTTAAAATGTATGGTGAAACAGAATTCTGGTTTGCCATTATTAAAGTGTTGGCGATCGTTGGTATGATTTTATTTGGGAGCTACTTACTGGCAAGTGGTAATGGTGGCCCTCAAGCTTCGGTTAGCAATTTATGGGAGCTAGGTTTTTTCCCCCATGGTTTTACGGGCTTTATGTCTGCATTAGCCATTGTGATGTTCTCTTTTGGGGGACTTGAACTGGTGGGGATCACCGCGGCTGAAGCTGAAAATCCAAAAGTCAGTATCCCAAAAGCAACTAACCAAGTTGTTTATCGTATTTTAATTTTCTATATCGGCTCATTGTTAGTGTTACTTTCACTCTATCCTTGGACGCAAGTTGTGAAAGGTGAAAGCCCATTCGTCCTGATTTTCCATAATTTGGATAATTTCTTAATCGCAAATATTTTAAATGCTGTGGTATTAACTGCTGCTCTGTCAGTTTATAACAGTGGCGTTTATTCTAATAGTCGTATGCTTTATGGTTTGGCAAAACAAGGAAATGCGCCACATGCACTTTCTCGTATTAATAAACGTGGTGTACCAGTAGTGTCGTTACTATTGTCTGCTATTGCGACCTCATTAGGTATTTTAGTTAATTACTTATTACCTGATCAAGCGTTAGAACTATTAATGGCCTTGGTTGTAACCACATTAGTACTTAACTGGATTATGATCTGTTTGGCGAATTTAAAATTTAGAGCTGCAAAAACGAAAGAGGGTGTAGAGCCTTTCTTTAAAGCTCTTTGGTATCCTTATGGTAACTACATTTGCCTTGCTTTCTTATGCATGATTTTAGTGATTATCTTATTTATGCCACAAGTGAATATTTCGGTAATTTTAATGCCATTCTGGATCGCGTTCTTATGGGTTGGTTTTAAAATATCCCGTATGAAGAAAACACCGAACAGTGCTCAAGCAAGCCAAGATATTTAAGCTATTACTGATTGGTTAACACACGGTTGAACCAAAAAACGCATCACTGAGATGCGTTTTTTTATGTTCTATTTTTATTGTTTGTATTTATTCTGAGTGGCAAAAATAAAGGAGTTACTGCCAACGTAACCAAGCAAATAACACGTTACCATTGTTATAAGTTCCTGGTACATAAGTCGCTTGTAGTGAAAGATGCCCATAACCGATAGAAACTAGCGGTAAAGGAAGTGGCATAGGAATATAGTTATATTCATGGCGCGCTGTAATGCTTAGTGTAAAGCCGGCTCCCATACGAAACCCATTTTTATCACTGGGATACCACATTTTCTCAAAACCATAGCCCATAATAGGTTGTACACGGTTATTTGAGTCCATAAATGCCATCGCATAAAGAGAGTGCCAATCACCATCATTGTCATAACGATATTTTCCCATACCAAAACCCCAAGGTGTTTCGTTATAACGATCAGTTTTTTCTTTATCGTAAGTAAAACGGTTATGCCAAGTCCATACAGGTAAATAGTAATTATATTGGTCGTTATCCCAAGTTTGATTAACATTACGTTTGAATTTTTCCCAGTAATTCTCGTCATTATTAGATTGAGGAGGGTTGCTGGCGACTTGTTGGTTTTCTGTCATAATAGTCTGATGGCTATTTGCATTATTTTCAGAAGCGAAAGCGGAAGTTGTTAACGCAAGTGAAAACAGCGTTGTAGCTAATACGCTAGGGTGAAAATAGGACGATGACATAATGTAACTCCGAGTACGACATAAACAGTGATTCTGGTGATGACAAATAAACATTACTAATAGTGTTATTTAATCGACAAGTATTTAAGATAAGAGGTATCTGAAACTTTACATCTTAAATAAAATCTTAAAGGGTTAGAGTTGGTTAAGAATAAAACGATAGACTTATTGTACTTATGAACGTCATTTTGTCTGATATTAAATGATGTTATTTTTTTATGATAATATATCGTTTCTAACGAAAATTAAATTTTATTAGATTTAAAAAATAAATAGCTAATAAATAAGGTTTGCAAGCCTTAATATAGGCTTAGTTACTTTCAATAGAAAAAACCTAACAAATATTTATTATTATGACTTAATTAAAATATTGAGATAAATTTAATATTAATAACATCAGTTTAGAAAAAAAGATTAATTTCTGGCTGAATAATAGAGTAACAAATAAAAAGAGTTAAATAAAAAAAAGAAAAAAACAGAGGTTAGTTTATAAAGCGTTTAAGTTTAAGCGTTGACAACTGGCGTTTGGACTGTTTTTTATACAGATAATCCTATGGTTAGAGAGTGCAAATTAAAAAATTGTTATTTACCCTTTCTTAAATCGATATGTCGTGCAATAGAGGCCCTCGGCTTACTATTTATTATATACAACTATAACTGATTTATCTTACTGAATAACAAATCTCAACAAGAGAGAATTTATAAATCGATATTAGCTATCAAACTAGCATCTTTATCTTGAGCATGCGATACTCCTTATCGCCTGAATTTACAGGCTTTGGCTCGGGGCGCCTTATGGCTGAGATGAACCCGTATAACCTGATCTGGATAATGCCAGCGTAGGGAAGTCAAGGTAACTCTGCTGATTAACAGAGCCCGACTTTTCTGTAACTGGTGAAAGGAGGAGTTAATCAGTGAGATTCAATGCATTGTCTATCGCAGGCACTGATCCTAGTGGTGGTGCAGGTATTCAGGCCGATCTGAAAACATTTTCAGCACTGGGTGTCTATGGCACAACAGTAATGACGGCACTTGTTGCTCAAAATACCTGTGGTGTCCGTAGTGTCTATGATTTATCCCCTGATTTTGTTGCCGCTCAATTAGATGCTGTCTTGTCTGATGTTCGAATTGATAGTGCCAAAATTGGCATGCTCTCTAATGCCTCGATTATTGATGTGGTTTGCACCAAACTTCAGCAATATGCGATCCCCTTTGTTGTTCTTGATACCGTGATGATTGCAAAAAGTGGTGATCCTCTATTACAACCTGATGCGGTTAATAAAATGGTTAATCAGCTTTTGCCTCTGGTTGATTTGATCACGCCTAACTTACCCGAAGCTGCAGCACTGTTAGGTTGTGATGTCGCTCAAGATGAAATAGCGATGAAGCAACAAGGTTATGCATTGCTAAAACAAGGATGTAAAGCGGTGTTGATGAAAGGAGGGCATCTAACTGAAAATGAAAGCCCTGATTGGTTATTTACTCAAGATGGTGAGTGGCGATTTACCTCTAAACGCATTAATACTAAAAATACTCATGGTACAGGATGTACGCTTTCAGCCGCCTTAGCTGCTATTCGTCCTCAAGTTGCTAATTGGCAGATTTGTGTTGAACAAGCAAAAAACTATTTGCAGCAAGCATTAGAACATGCAGATAGTTTAGATGTTGGACAAGGTTTCGGCCCTGTGCATCATTTTCATCGTTGGTGGTAATACTAAAAAGCCCCTAAAAAGGGGCTTTAACTGATTGTAAAATCAGATAATTAAGCAATAGTGACAGATTTGTTTAGATAAACATCTTGTACTGCATTAATTAGAGCCACGCCATCTTTCATTGATTTTTTGAACGCTTTACGTCCTAAGATCAAGCCCATACCACCCGCACGTTTATTAATCACTGCGGTACGAACAGCATCTTCAAGGTCATTATTACCTGAAGCGCCGCCAGAGTTAATTAATCCCGCACGACCCATATAGCAGTTTGCTAATTGGTAACGAACTAAATCAATTGGGTTTTCAGTAGTGAGTTTGGTGTAAACACGCTCATCAGTATGACCAAAACCAATCGCTTTAAAGCCACCGTTATTTTCAGCCATTTTTTGTTTAACAATATCAGCACCAATTGTTGCGGCTAAATGGTTTGCTTGACCGGTTAAATCTGCACTTGCATGGTAATCTACGCCATCTTTTTTAAAGGCTGGGTTGCGTAAATAAGCCCATAATACTGTGACCATTCCCAACTCATGAGCACGCTCAAAGGCCATTGAAATTTCTTCAATTTGGCGACGGCTTTCTTGTGAACCAAAGTAAATGGTTGCACCCACGGCAACAGCACCCATTTCAAAGGCTTGTTCTACACTGGCGTACAGTGTTTGGTCATATTGCGCTGGGTAGCTTAGGGTTTCATTGTGGTTTAATTTCACAAGAAAAGGGATTTTGTGTGCATAGCGACGAGAAACAGAAGCAAGAACACCATAAGTAGAGGCAACACAGTTACAACCCGCTTCAATAGCTAACTCAACAATATTTTTCGGATCAAAATAGAGTGGGTTTGCAGCAAAAGAGGCAGCAGCAGAGTGCTCAACCCCTTGGTCAACAGGTAGAATGGACAGATAACCCGTTCCCGCTAAACGCCCATGATTAAACAGGGTTTGCATTGAACGTAACACGCTATTAGGGCGATTGTTATCAATCATAACGCGATCAACAAAGTCAGAACCTGGCAGGTAGAGATTTTCGCTCGGGATGGTTTGGCAACGATGTTCCAATAATGATTTCGCATCAGCACCTAACAAACTTACTATATCAGTCATTACATACTCCAGTTCATGATGAGATGAGAGTGATTGTCATTTATCTACATTAAGATAACAAGTCACATTGAGGCGGTAACCGGCAGTGGATCGCTTCAGGTAACACAATAAATTCAAATTTATTCCCTAAAAGGGGTTCTCCATCTAAATTAAATACCATTTCATGAGAAGCGCTAATATTTACCCAGCGACTTTCACGCTCGATAATCTTGTCATTTTTTTTACGATCAAACAGGCTATTTAAAAGAGAAGGAAGTAATTCGTGTGCTTCAACAATGGTGATATTGAGTTTATTGTCGTTAATTAAAGCGTCGGGACAGAGTTGTTGTCCTCCTCCAGCTTGGCGACCATTACCAATACCGAGAATGAGTGATTCACCTTCCCAGTGGAAATTTTCCGCTTCTATCGTGCAGTGATCAGCTTTTAAGGTGTCAATACTTAAAAGACCATTAATAAAATAGGCGGCTCCACCTAATGCTGACTTTAACGCTTCAGGGGTTTCTGTTGTGATTTTTGTTCCAAAGCCACCTGATGCCATATTGATAAAATAGCGGGTCTTATTCACATTAATAACATCAATGGGTACAGCTCGCCCTTTAACGGCTAAATTAAGTGCATTTTCCATATCGCGAGGGATTTGTGCGCTGGTGGCAAAATCATTTGCTGTGCCTAATGGAATAACGCCAAGTGTTGGTAAAGACGAAGGGGAGAGATGTATGAGTTCAGATACAACGCTATTAATTGTTCCATCCCCTCCGGCTGCAATTACAGTTTCGGCCTGCATATCGATGGCTTCTTGTACAAAACGTCGTATATCACTCGATTCCCAAGTCACTCTTACTTGGAGATTAAAACCTTCGTCACGTAATTGGTAAACCGCTTTTCTCAATGTACTATCGTTAGCGCTTTTTCCATTAATGATTAGTAAATTAATTTTACTCATTGATGAATCCCTTTAATTAAATCACTCTTTTAAAGGTAATGGATATCGAGAAAATTACTATTTTTTTTACAAAGGATAACGAAAAAGGAGTGTGTTTTACGAAAAGAAAATTGATAACGGGAAGTGAAAAAAGAAAAGGCAAATCCAAGGGAGATTGGATTTGCCAAGGAGGTGGTTCCTAGTCTTACTGTATTCATTCTAGTTCTTTATTTTTCGGAACTGATGATACGGCAAACAAATCATTATTGATGTGATCTGTATTTGAAATTGACCACTTTAAATCAGATTATGACGCTTTACTTCACTTCTACCGCATCAATTTTATGCGGTTGGCGAGTTGTTGTACCTTGTAGGTTGCGGATCAGCAGTGCAAAATCTAAATCAACATCTTCAGGAACAGATAAATAAACCATGTGACCATTACCTGGTGCAACATCCGTTGGTTGCTGTTTTTTATTAAACAGCGTGTCTAGCGTAAATTGAATATTTCCAGTTGGGGTCATTAATTCTAGGCTATCACCTAAAACAAATTTGTTTTTAACATCAACTTCAGCTAAACCGTTTACGCGTTTACCTGTGAATTCACCGACAAATTGTTGAGTGTCAGAGACAGAGTAACCATATTCATAAGTTTGGTATGCATCATGGGTATGGCGACGTAAGAAACCTTCTGTATAACCTCGATGTGCTAAGCCTTCCAATGTCGTTAGCAACGTTGGATCGAATGGTTTACCTGCAACTGCATCATCAATCGCACGACGATACATTTGTGCTGTACGAGCACAGTAATAGAAGGATTTAGTACGACCTTCAATTTTCAGCGAATGCACGCCCATTTGAGTTAATTGCTCAACGTGTTCAATCGCACGTAAGTCTTTAGAGTTCATGATATAAGTACCGTGTTCATCTTCGAACGCAGTCATATATTCACCAGGGCGTTTTGCTTCTTCGATTAAGTAGACTTTATCTGTTGGCGCGCCAACACCTAAAGTAGGCTCAACATTTTTAACCGGGATTGGCGTGTATTTTTCAACGATATTACCGACATCGTCTTCTTTGCCTTCTTCAACTTTATATTCCCAGCGGCAAGCGTTAGTACATGTACCTTGGTTTGGATCACGCTTATTGATATAACCAGATAATAGGCAACGGCCTGAATAAGCCATACATAATGCACCGTGAACGAAAACCTCTAATTCCATATCAGGAACTTGCTTACGAATTTCAGCAATTTCATCAATAGAAAGTTCACGAGAAAGGATCACACGAGTTAATCCCATTTGGCGCCAGAATTTTACGGTTGCCCAGTTAACGGCATTGGCTTGTACTGAAAGGTGGATATCCATTTCAGGGAAGGCTTCACGTACCATCATGATCAAACCCGGATCAGACATAATCAGCGCATCTGGACCCATATCAATGACGGGTTTTAAGTCACGAATAAAGGTTTTTAATTTAGCATTGTGAGGTGCGATATTAACCACAACATAGAAGCGCTTACCTAATTCGTGGGCTTCTTGAATACCTTTAGCAAGGTTTTCGTGGTTAAACTCATTATTACGCACACGTAAGCTATAACGTGGCTGACCTGCATAAACGGCGTCTGCGCCATAAGCAAAGGCATAGCGCATATTTTTTAATGAGCCAGCAGGAGAGAGCAATTCGGGTGTAAACATGGTTAATTTCCTGGTTCTGATTTCAAGTCAGTCCCCCACACATTGGGTAGGGGTATATCATAAAGGGGGGGATTCTAGCGCTTAAGTGTAGCGCGGTTCAATGTATTCCTGAAAAAATATCATCGAAAACGGTAAGCTTGGGTTTCCCAACGATAGCCTTGACCATAAATTGAACGAATAAATTCAATTTGATCGTTAAGTTGCTCTAGTTTGCGTCGTAAATTTTTAATGTGACTATCAATGGTTCTATCCGTCACAATACGGTAGTCATCATAAAGGTGATCCATAAGTTGATCACGTGTCAATATTTTGCCTGGCTGAGTGGCTAAAGCCTTTAGTAAACGAAATTCAGCAGTCGTTAAATCAAGAATTTTATTGTTGTATTGGATTTGGTAAGCCTGCTCATCAATGACGACTAATTTATCGCTTTGAATAATATCTTGTGGTCGATAAAAACGGCGTAATAAAGTTTTGACTCTGGCTACGACTTCCCTTGGACTATAAGGTTTACAAATATAGTCATCAGCGCCAATCTCAAGACCGAGTAGTCGATCTACTTCTTCTGTTTTAGCCGTTACCATAATGATTGGAATATCTGAAAACTGACGTAACTCTTTACAGATTGTAATGCCGTCTTTAACAGGTAGCATTAGATCTAATAGTATTAAATCGTAGTGTTGTTGTTTTACATACTGGCTCACTTTAGCACCATCTGCTAACCAATAAGTTTGATAACCTGATGATTGAAGATAATCAATAAGCAATTGGGCAAGTTTAGGTTCATCTTCAACAATCAAGATTGAATAGGGGGATTCAGATATGGTCATTTATTGGCTCAATGGTTATTAGGCTTAAAGATCATCAGAATATGCGGGTAATTCTATAAGGATTTTCACGCCACCTAAAGAGGAAGGCATGGCACTTATCTTACCATTATGAGCTTCAACAATATTTTCGCAAATCGCAAGACCTAAACCTGAGCCTCCACTTGCACGATTTCGTGAATTTTCTGCACGATAAAAGCGCTGGAAAACAGCATTGTATTGAGCACTGTCTAGCCCTGGAGCACTATCTTCTAATGAAATAAAAACATGATTTTGCTCTTTTTTTGTGCTGATATGTAATTGTCCACCTGAATAAGTATAGCGTACGCTATTCTCTAGCAGATTATGGAAAAGCTGGATCAACCTATCAGGATCAGCTTGCACAATGAGTGGGAATGAATCATCTAATTCGGTAAGTAAAGTAATATCTTTAGTTTGATAGGTATGACGATAAGAAGCCACAGCCAATAAAATTACTTCATTGATATCAATAAAATCTTTACGATAAGTTAAAGAGCCTCTATCTGATAATGATAGTTGGTGGAGATCATTAACCAATTTGGTTAGATTTGTAACTTCAAATAAAAGGGAATTTAGCGTCTCTGTTGAGGGCTTTCTGACACCATCTTGTAACGCTTCAAGTTCACCTTTTAATATGGCAAGAGGGGTTCGCAATTCATGTGAGATATCTGCCATATAATCACGACGAATTTGTTCATTTTTTTCTAGTGTGCTGGCAAGTTGATTAAAGTCGGTAGCAAGTTGACTGATTTCATCTTTGCTTGAGGGTGTTACGCGAACAGAGAAGTCACCCGCTGCTAATTTATGTGTCGCTTCAACAAGACGTTTAACAGGGCGTATCATATTGCGAGAAAGAATAAGAGTGATCAATAAAGCAAAAAGAACGGTTAAACCTGCAATTATCCAGCTAGTACGCAGTTGTTGCTTATCAAAGCTAATATCGGCCTCATTACTGATTTTATCTGCCGCGCTGACAATCACCCATCCAACAATTTCATCGTGAAAGGTAATGGGCTTTTTAAATGTTTCTGCGGGAAATTGATTGTCATGCCCAAATAAACGTTTCATCTCTTTATCAACGATCCAAAATTGTGTACGCCAACCTCTAGGAGGCGGTCCTTCGCTACTTTGGCTTATTTGATCAATACTTCGTAATATTTGATAAAGAGAGCGATCATCTCTATTGAGGAAACGCCAATCTCCCGTTAAAGCATATTGTTCAGTTAAGGCTTCAGCTAAAAGAGTTGCACGCTGTTCACTGTTTTTCTTGATATAACCAATGAATCCTTGCTGGAAGCTACCTCGAATACCGATATGCATGGCGAGAACAACAACCATACAAGTAGCAAAAACCACTAAGAACAGCTTGCTTCTCAATTTCATGCACTTGCCTCTTTTTTGCTGATACGTCGTTGTTGCCAACGTTCACGCAATCCATCAAAAAATAGATAAATAACCGGAGTTGTATAAAGGGTCAGTAGCTGGCTCATTAATAAACCACCTACAATTGTTATCCCTAAAGGTTGTCTTAACTCTGCGCCATCTCCACTACCTAACATTAGTGGTAATGCACCAAATAGTGCGGCGAGTGTTGTCATAAGAATAGGGCGGAAACGTAATAGACTGGCTTGAATAATCGCCTCTTTAGCTGACAACTTGCCTTCACGTTGGGCTGTAATTGCAAAATCCACCATAATAATGGCGTTTTTCTTCACAATGCCAATAAGTAGCATAATGCCAATAAGTGCAATCAGACTAAAAGGTGTATTAAAAAGCTGTAACGCTAATAAGGCGCCCACACCCGCGGAAGGTAGGGTAGATAAAATGGTCAGTGGATGAATATAACTTTCATATAACACACCTAATACTAAATAGACCGTTACAATCGCCGCTAAGATAAGAATAAGCTGTGATTTGATGGTTTCTTGAAAAATCTGTGCGGTACCAGCAAAAGTACCTCTGACGGTATTAGGTACACCTAATTCTGTCATTGTGCGTTCAATAGAATTAATGGCATCTGCTAATGTATAGCCTTCTGGAATATTAAAGGCAATAGTTGAAGATGCAGATAATCCTTGGTGATTAACACTTAATGGCGCATTAGCAGGATACCAACTCGCAAATGTGGATAATGGGATACGTTCACCTTGATTATTGACCACATACATTTTATCTAATGCAGAGACATCTTGAGTATATTGTTCTGAGACTTCCATCACCACTTTATACTGATTTAGTGGCGCATAAATGGTGGATATTTGACGCTGACCAAAAGCATTGTTTAGTAGATTATTGGCATCACTAACATTAATACCTAATTGCGACATGGTATCGCGATCGTAAGTTAGTGCCATTTCTGCGCCTTTATCTTCTTTATCAGAGTTAACGTCTACAAGTTGAGGCAGTTCACCTAACGCTTTACGAACAATGGGCTCCCATTTACGCAACTCGCTCAAATCATCAGCTAATAATGTGAATTGATAACTGGCATTTGCTTGGCGTCCACCCGCTCTAACATCTTGCACTGGCATTAAAAAGAGGTTAGCGCCAGGTTCATTGGCTAATTTTGTTCGTAGGCGATTAATTACTTGGTTTGCGCTATCAGTACGCTCTGACAGTGGGTTGAGGGAAATAAACATAAATCCACTATTAATACGCCCCCCGCCAGTAAAACCCGTTACGCTATCAACGTCTTTATCTGCATTAATTTCTTGCATAAAGCGGGTCATTTTTTCTTTCATTGATTGGAATGAAATACTTTGGTCTGCACGCACAAATCCCATTAAACGTCCTGTATCTTGATCAGGGAAAAATGTTTTGGGTGCACTGATGTATAAATAAGCATTTAAGCCTAATGTGGCAAGAAAAATAGCCATAACCCAGCGTCGATGACGTAACGCTGCTTGCAATGTGACGCTGTAACCTTGTTGGAGACGGAAAAGTAACTTGCCAAAACCCCGTAAATGCGACTGTGCTTTAGGCTTCATCCCTTTTAGTAAATGGGCACACATCATGGGGGTGAGCGTTAGAGAAACAAACAGCGAAATTGCAATAGCGGTTGTTAAGGTGATGGCAAATTCTTTAAATAATCGCCCGACTAGACCATCCATTAATAGTAATGGAATAAAAACGGCAACAAGAGAAATACTCATTGAAAGGACTGTAAAACCAACTTCACCGACCCCTTTCAAGGCGGCATCTTTAGGTTTTAAACCATTCTCAATATGACGAGAGATATTTTCAAGCACCACAATTGCATCATCAACTACAAAGCCTGTGGCTACGGTTAATGCCATTAATGAAAGGTTATTTAAACTAAAGCCACAAAGGTACATGGCTGAAAAAGTACCAATTAATGAGACGGGTACCGCAACTGCAGGGATCAGCGTGGCGCGACCTGAGCGTAAAAATAAGAACACAACTAAAATGACCAGCGCCACAGCAATAGCTAATGCACGTTCAACTTCAGCTAATGAAGCGCGAATAGTGGGGGTTCTATCTTGTGCAACTTTTAAATCAACACTTGCAGGGATCAGCTCACGTAATTCTGGAAGCTCATCACGAATACGATTGACGGTTTCAATGATATTGGCACCAGCTTCACGACGAATAACCAGCAAAATAGCAGGCTCTCCGCCACTCATTCCGGCAGCTCGAGAGTTTTGTATAGAATCGGTAACTTGTGCCACATCACTTAAACGCACAACGGCATCTTGATTGTAATGTACGATCACAGGGCGATATTCAGCCGCCTTACTCAGCTCATCGTTAGTTTGGATTTGCCAACGCCTTTCGTCATTATTTACAAAGCCTTGAGGTCGGCGCACATTTGCTTGGTTAATTGCTTTTCTAACATCATCAAGGCTGACATTTTGGTTAAATAACGCATCAGGATTGAGGGCGACACGTATCGCCGGTAATGAGCCACCACCGACAGAAACTTCACTGACACCTTCAATCTGAGAAATTTTTTGTGCCAACCTTGTTGAGGCGAGATCATAAAGCTCCCCTGTATTTTGGGTGTCAGAGGTGAGCGTTAAGATCATAATCGGTGCATCAGAAGGATTCGATTTATAATAACGCGGGCGACTTGGCATACCTGATGGTAATAAGCTTTGCGAAGCATTTAATGCCGCTTGTACATCACGAGCGGCTGTATTGATATCTTTGTTTAAGTCGAACACTAACGTAATACTGGTACTTCCAAGCGAACTGCTTGATGTCATTTCATCAATACCTGAAATTCTCCCTAGAGAGCGCTCAAGTGGTGTTGCCACAGAAGATGCCATGGTTTCTGGTGATGCCCCCGGTAATGAAGCGTAAATATTAATAACCGGATAATCAACTTGGGGTAATGGGGCAACCGGAAGCAACATAAACCCTAAGGCACCACATAAAGAAATTGCTAAACTCAGTAATGTGGTTGCTACAGGTCGTTGAATAAAGAGGGCGAAGAACTTCATGATACAGCCTCGTTATTATTCTCAACATGTTTATTGCGGTTGATGTAGAGCGATAATTTATCAAATAACAGATAAATTACAGGTGTTGTAAATAGGGTTAAGATTTGGCTCATAATTAAGCCACCAACCATACAAACCCCTAATGGTTGACGTAATTCAGCCCCTACACCGGTACTTAACATTAAAGGCAACGCACCTAAAAGCGCCGCCATTGTGGTCATTAAGATTGGGCGGAAACGTAATAAACACGCTTGATAAATAGCATCGTAAGGTGTTAAACCTTGTTCTCGTTCAGCGGCAAGGGCAAAGTCTATCATCATGATCGCATTTTTCTTTACGATCCCGATAAGTAAGATGATCCCAATAATTGCAATAATATCCAGCTCATTGCCTGCGGCTATTAAAGCCAATAATGCGCCGACGCCGGCTGTTGGCAGTGTCGATAAAATCGTAATAGGGTGAATAAAACTCTCATATAGCACTCCTAATACAATATACATAGCTACAATTGCCGCGATAATCAGCCACAAAGTACTTGAAAGCGCACTTTCAAATGCCAGTGTCGCACCTTGGAATTGGGTGGTGATATCTCTTGGCATAGAGATTTGCTCTTCAGCCAATTTTACTGCTTTCACCGCTTCTTCAAGAGAGGATTGTTCTGCGACATTAAATGAGAATGTTGCTGAAGGAAATTGCTCTTGATGATTGATAGAGAGTGGCGCTAAACGTTGCTCTACGGATGCAATCGATAATAAAGGTACCATCGCACCATCTTTACCCGTTAAATGCACGGCTGAAAGTGCCTGTAATCCATCACCATTACGAATATCTTGTTCTAATACCACACGATACTGATTGGCTTGAGTGTAGATAGTTGAAATTAAACGCTGACCAAAAGCATTATAAAGTGCGTTATCTATTTCACTCATTGAAATACCTAAACGACTTGCTGAGTCTCTGTCCACTTTGATATATGCCATCATGCCGTTATCTTGCCAATCACTGCTGATATCAGTCAATTCAGGGCTATCTTTTAGTGCTTGAGAGAGCTTAGGTACCCAATAAGCTAACTCATCTAATGATGTTGCTTGTAATGTAAATTGATACTGAGTACGAGAAACTTGCGTATCAATGGTTAAATCTTGAGTCGGTTGCAGATAAAGAGTCATTCCCGCAATAGAAGCAATACGCGCTTGTAAACGAGGAATAATCACATCTATCCTATCATCACGCTGATCAAGGGGTTTTAGCGTGATCTGTAGTCGTCCAGTATTGAGTGTTGCGTTACTGCCATCAATACCCACAAAACTGGCAATATTATCAACGGCTGGATCATCAATTAATTTATCAACGACTTGTTGCTGTTTTTCTACCATTGCTTGATAAGAAATGGATTGTGAGGTTTCAATGGTTCCTTGCAATAGCCCGTTATCTTGTAATGGGAAAAAGCCTTTAGGAATAAACATATATAGCAATACAGTTAGCATCAATGTGCTAAGTGCTACGCCAAGCGTTATCCATTGATGGTTTAAAACACGTTTAAGCCAAACGGCATACACCGCAATCATTCTTTCAAAGAAACGTTCGCACGCCATTTCAAAACGATTGTGTTTGATTTCATTTTCAGGTTTTAGCAATCGAGCACACATCATTGGCGTTAATGTGAGCGAAACCACGGCAGAGATTAGAATGGCGACAGCAAGGGTGATTGCAAACTCCCTAAATAAACGACCAACAATATCACCCATAAATAACAATGGGATCAGTACGGCAATAAGAGAGAAGGTAAGCGAAATAATGGTAAAACCAATTTCACCAGCCCCTTTTAGGGCGGCTGTTAACGGTTTATCACCACGTTCGAGGTAACGGGAAATATTTTCAATCACAACAATCGCATCATCGACAACAAAGCCTGTGGCAATAGTAAGAGCCATTAAGGTGAGGTTATTGACGGAGAATCCACAAAAATACATTACTGCAAACGTACCTACTAATGAAAGCGGTACTGCAATACTTGGAATTAAGGTTGCGACACCATTACGTAAAAAGAGATAAATGACCATTACCACAAGAGCGATAGCCAATCCAAGTTCAAACTGTACATCTTTAACTGAAGCGCGGATCGTAGTGGTTCTGTCTGTTAAAATTTCAACATTAACGGATTTTGGTAAATTAGAGACTAAATCAGGCAATAAATTACGAATATTATCAGTAGTATCAATGACGTTAACACCAGGTTGACGTTGAATATTAATAATAATCGCCTGCTTGTTATTTGCCCATGCACCTAGTTGGTTGTTTTCAGGTGCTTGTTCTATTGTGGCGATATCAGATAGACGAATTGGTGCGCCATTTTTATAAGTAACGATTAATTGACGGTAATCTTCTAATGATTTCATCTGATCATTAGCGGATAGCGTTACAGAGCGAGTTGGCCCATCAAGGCTTCCTTTCGCTGAGTTAACATTCGCATTATTGATTGCTACACGAATTTGTTCGCTATCTAAACCGTAAGATGCAGCGGCTTGTGCATTGAGTTTAACTCTAACAGCAGGGCGCTGACCACCAGCTAAAGCCACTAAACCGACGCCATTAACTTGTGAAATTTTTTGTGAGATACGGGTTTCAACCATATCTTGCAATTGTGTCATCGGTAATGTTGAGCTAGTAACCGCCAAGGTTAAAATAGGCGGATCAGCTGGATTTACTTTGCTGTAAATTGGTGGGTAAGGTAAATCGGATGGTAGCAAATTAGTGGCTGCATTTATCGCTGCTTGTACTTCTTGCTCTGCAACATCTAATGGTAATGTTAATTGGAACATCAGCGTGATCACTGAAGCACCACCAGAGCTTTGTGACGACATCTGCTTTAATCCAGACATCTGCCCAAACTGGCGCTCTAATGGAGCCGTAACTGCTGATGTCATTACATCAGGGCTTGCTCCGGGATAAAGCGTAACGACCTGAATTGTTGGATAATCAACTTCAGGTAATGCTGAGACGGGGAGCATGCGATAGCCGACAATCCCAGCTAGGAGTATGGCAACCATAAAAAGGGTTGTTGCAACAGGGCGCAGAATAAATAAGCGAGAGGGGCCGCCACCTGTACCGTGTGTTTTTTCGGTCATTATGCTTTCTCCGCAACAACACGGTTATTTTCTTTAGTCTTTGGTGCCGTTGGTGTCACGATATCGACTTTTGCACCCTGTGTTAATCTATCCACACCATCGGTTACAACGCGCTGATCAGCGGATAAACCGGATGCTATTACGACTTTTTCCGCATTTTGTAAGGCAACTTCAACACGTAATTTACTTACTTTATTTTCACTATCCACAACCCAAACAAAGTGGCCTTCATTACCCATTTGTAGAGCTGCATTAGGAATAACCACCGCTTTTTCTAATGTGGTGACATAAAGACGCACATTTACAAACTGGTTAGGAAATAACGTTGTCTCTTGTTGTGGAAAGCGTGCTTTTAATTTAATGGTGCCAGTTGTTGCATCAATTTGGTTATCAACACTAAATAATTCTCCTTTAGCTAATTCAAACTGATTATTTCTATCTAATGCGATGACTGGTAAATTTGTATTGTTTTTACGTGCTTGAATAACATTCGCCAGATCTTGTTCTGGCAATGTAAAAATCACATCAACAGGATCCATTTGATTGATAACAACGATAGGCGTAGATGAACCACCAGAAATATAATTACCAACATCAACTTGTTTTAACCCTACTCGACCTGAAATGGGTGCGGTGATTTTGCTATAAGTGAGTTGCAGTTGTGCATTACTGATAGTGGCTTCATCAATACGAATACTGGCCTCAGACTGTTTGACTAAAGCTTGCTGATTATCTAGCTCTTGTTGTGAGACTAAATTGGTTTTCGCTAATTTCTGATAACGCGCTAAATCAAGACGTGCATTTGCTAATGTGGCCTGATCTTTTGCAAGCTGCCCTTTGGCTTGGGCTAATTGAACTTCAAATGGACGAGGATCAATCTCAGCTAATAAATCACCTTTTTGAACGTGTTGTCCTTCTGTGAAATGTAACGCCATTAGTTGACCTTCAACACGACTCGTAACGGTTACGCTATTAGTGGCTTTTACTGTCCCTAAAGCAGATAAAAATTGAGGTACATCCTCTTGTGTTGATGTTGCAACTTGAACAGGTGGTAAAGGAGGGCGTCGAGATCCAGATGTACCTCGATTTTGTGAGTTAGTTACTTGAGCCCCTTTATTTTCAGGCGACGCGGTTTTTGCTGCATTAAATTGCCAATAGGCGTAAGCCCCTGCGATTACGACGATTAAAGCGATAATGAGAGAAACTCTTTTTTTAGCACTTTTGTTTTTATTCATTACTTTTGTGATCCCACTGGCAACTAGCTAATCAGAAATACTGAAATGAAAATCTGGAATGGTGACATTCTACCTGTTTCTTCATAGTTAAAAATGGAGGAAATATGGAAATTAAGTCAAGGAATGTGTTTTGTTGATGTTATTTTAATCAATTAAAACAAATTGCTACTGGCATTATTTTATCGTTGTTATTCAATAAGAGATAATTTAGCAAATAAGGGATAAGCAGTAGCGTAGCTTAATTGTTTATATAGGGATAATTAAGTGAAAAATAATTTATTTATTATCAGTGAGTTATTTTGTTTGATGTTTTTTTAACCGCATAACTATTTTGTACAAATGCCTGTAACTATGATAAAACGCAATAGTTAGTTATAATTCTTAGATAATTATTCTTTCCAGTGATAGAATGCCAACCTTGTTTTTCTCTGCGTTGAACTCTTTTCAAAGAATAACAATCCAGTATGAAATTCACCGAGCTTTAACTCTGTCTTGAATAACGAAAATTTTGTAAAAATCAGCCTAACTATAAAGGCGTAATAGAATAATTAGAGGTTTTTAGTGTCAACTGCAAACACACCTGATGATGGACAAAAACCGAGTCTGAATGCATTTAAACAGCCTCGTGCGTTTTATCTCATCTTCTCAATCGAATTATGGGAACGTTTCGGCTATTACGGTCTGCAAGGGATCATGGCCGTTTACTTGGTTAAAATGCTGGGGATGGGTGAAGCGGAAGCAATCACTGTTTTTGCTGCATTTACCGCATTAGTTTATGGTTTTGTTGCTATCGGTGGATGGCTTGGGGATAAAATCCTTGGTACTAAAAGGGTTATTATTCTTGGCGCGATCGTACTGGCAATTGGTTATGCGATGGTGGCATTCTCTGATCACGATAAAGATGTGATTTATTGGGGATTAGCAACAATTGCAGTGGGTAATGGTTTATTTAAAGCTAACCCATCTTCATTATTAGCAACTTGCTATGAGAAGGATGATCCGCAATTAGACGGTGCATTTACTATGTACTATATGTCTATTAATGTCGGTTCATTCTTATCTATGTTAGCAACACCATGGTTAGCGGCTAATTATGGTTGGGATGTTGCGTTTGCATTAAGTGTTGTAGGGATGCTGATCACTTTGGCAAACTTTATGGTTTGTCGTGGTTGGATCAAAGATAAAGGTTCTAGACCTGATTTTGAACCACTTAATTATTCAAAATTGTTGTTAACGCTGGTGGGTATCGTTGCTTTAACGGCAGTATCGACTTGGTTGTTACATAATAATGAAGTGGCAAGTTGGTCTTTAGCGGTCATTTCACTAGGTATCATCCTGATTTTTGCGCGTGAAACCTTTATGATGAAAGGTGTGGCACGTCGTAAGATGATTGTTGCATTCTTACTGATGGTTGAGGCTGTGGTATTCTTTGTTCTTTATGATCAAATGCCAACATCTTTAAACTTCTTCGCAATTCATAACGTAGAACATTCTCTGTTAGGCTTCAGTGTTGAACCAGAGCAATTCCAATCACTTAATCCATTCTGGATCATGTTAGCAAGTCCACTTTTAGCGGCTGTATATAACTTTATGGGCGACAAACTGCCAATGCCTTATAAGTTCACCGCTGGGATGTTTTTAAGTGCGACCGCATTCTTAGTGCTACCACTGGGTGCAAGCATGGCAAATGAAGCGGGTATTGTGTCTTCATGGTGGTTAGTTGCAAGTTATGGTTTCCAAAGTATTGGTGAGCTAATGATTTCAGGGTTAGGTCTTGCTATGGTTGCTCAACTTGTACCACAGCGTTTAATGGGCTTTATCATGGGGGCTTGGTTCTTAACTTCGGCAGCTGCTGCAATTATTGCAGGTAAAGTTGCGAGTTTAATGGCTGTACCGGAAGATGTACAAAGTGCTCACGCTTCATTAGAAATTTATAGTAGTGTATTCTTACAAATCGGTATTGTAACAGGCGTTATCGCAATTCTAATGCTGATCACAGCACCTATGCTAAGTAAAATGACACAATAATTTGTTTTATTGAAAAACAAAAAATTTAAGAAAAATAAAGGATGCTATAAGGCATCCTTTTTTGTTGTATATAGAAAAAATACAGCTCCTATTAGGGAGCTGTATTGAACTGGAGAGGGTGATAATGAGTTGCTCTTAACTAACAACTTTATCAATTTGTAATGCAACTTCTTTCTCTCTAACTTTCGGTGTTACCGCGGTCCAGCCTTTATAGGCTAAAGGTAAGAATGCAACCACGATAGCTAAGGCAGAAACACCAGCAACATAATAAGCACCTGCCATTGCGGTTTTTTCTAACCATATTCCTGTTAACATTGGCGTTAATCCACCGAACAAGGCATAAGCCATATTATAAGCGAAAGACAAACCAGAAAAACGAATTGAGGGTGGAAATGCTCTTGTGCTAACAATAGGTGTAGTTGCAATTGCTCCAACAAAAAAGCCCATCAGAGCATAGTTAAACGCCAACTGGAAACCGGACATTGCTACATCTAAACTGCCATAAAAATGGAATGCAGTAACAATTAAACCACCCCATGATAATGTCATTGATGCGCGTGTTCCTAATTTGTCACCAATCCAACCCCAGAATATGCAACCTAAGGTTAAGGTTAATGTTGCAACACAGTTCGCTTCTAATGACGTTGTTCTATCAATTTTATAGATCCCTTCAACAATGACTCCGGGGGTCATCAAAATGGTGACAACAATAGCTGTTGATAAAGACCATGTTAATGCAGCAGTAATTAAGCACGCTTGTTTATGATTTTTAATAACTGAAACCACAGGCATTTCTTGTGCTAACGCTTTTTTTGCTGCCATCTCTTTAAAGATAGGGGTTTCTTGTAAAAAACGACGTAAGTAAACAGAGATTAAGCCAAAAACACCCCCTAAAATAAAGGGAATACGCCATGCAAAATCATTCACTTCTTGGGCTGTATAGCTACGTTGAACGATAATCGCCACAATTGAACCTAATAAAATACCGCCAGTAATGCCAGAGGTTAATGTTCCTACGCCTAAGCCATAACGTTGTTTTGGTGTGTGTTCTGCGATAAACACCCAAGCACCCGGCATTTCACCACCAATAGCGGCACCTTGCATAATGCGCATTAATAACAACAATAATGGTGCTGCAATACCAATGCTGGCATAAGTTGGTAATAAACCAATAACTAATGTTGGTACAGCCATTAAGAAGATACTTAAGGTAAACATACGTTTACGTCCAATAATATCTCCGTAGTGTGCCATAATAATGCCACCCAAAGGGCGAGCAAGATAGCCCGCTGCAAAGATACCTAATGTCTGCATTTGTGCAATAAAGGCGTTATCACCAGGAAAGAACAAGTGGCTCAATGTTTTCGTAAAGAACACGAAGATCACGAAATCATAGAACTCCAATGTTCCTCCTAGTGAGGATAAACCCAACGTTTTATAGTCGTTGCGATTCAATGGTCTTGCCGTAGGTTGACTCAACGGCTGAGTGGAGTGTGATTGTGATGTCATAATAACAACCTATAATAATCATCGTGATAAAATAAATAAGTAATAAGATCACAATTAAATTCTTTTTAAATTAGCAAATGAAATAGAGTGAAAATAAATAACAGCAAAAGGTTATTTAAAGGCTATTTATGCAAGAAAGAATAATATTGTGATGATGGTTTAAGTTATAACAGGAAGCTCTTAATAATGTAAGTGGATGAAATTAAAACAACATCATTAACCTTTTTGTTATTTATTGTTAGTTTTGTTTACTTTGTTGATTTTGTTTTTTGAAAGAAAACTCTGCATTATCAATTTTTATCAATAGATAATAAATATATTATATGTATTGAAAGCAAGTAAGAATTCTATGTTTTTAAATAAAGAAGGTTTAATGTTGAATATATTTATTCAAATTTAAATAAGTATGGAAAATAAGAAATTAAGTAATAATTTAATTTATTATTTTCCATAAATAAAGTTATTACTAGATAATTAAGAAAGCTAACAGTATTTATAATGAAAGATATGATCTGATAGAAAATGGATTATTAGAATATTCTGCTGTATGTTAAATCTCGATGCGTTAAAATTAAATTCCAATAAATATTAATTTGTTAAAATTTGATTTCAATTTAGTTTACAAAGATAATTTTAATTTGGTATTTTTATGCATAATGTGGTTTTTTTTGAGCTTTCAGTTGGATTGAAAATAAAAACAAAAAATAGGCATCAAAAAAACGATCTTTGGTTATAATTACATCAGTAAGCCAATTGTTATATCGGAGGATTTATGGTCTCTATCTCAATGAGTGCTGTTCTCTTAACTGCAATTGCTCTGTTCGTATCGTTTTCTATTGTTGCATTAGGTGGGGGATTAGTATTAAAAACTCTGCTTAATAACACCAATCAAAATGATAGCTATTTATTAAGTGATTCTTTTAAAAAGACTTTTATTACTTCATTGATTATTGCATTGTTGCTTATCTATTATTACCTCTCTACAACGGCCTAATATCTATTTGATTGGCATAAAAAACGCCACTGTATTTTATTATCAGTGGCGTTAGTGTAATAAGGCGTATCTTAGACTAAGAAGATAGTTGCTAAACCTAAGAAGATAAAGAAACCACCTGTATCGGTAATAGCGGTTATCATAACGCTTGAGCCAATTGCGGGATCTTTACCTAATTTAATCATTGTCATTGGGATTAATACCCCCATCATGGCAGCCATTAAGAGGTTTAATACCATCGCCATTGTCATGACTGCACCCATAGCAATATCGCCATAGAGTAGGAAGGTGACAATTCCCATTATGCCTCCCCACACAATACCATTAATAAGGGCGACACCTAACTCTCTTAAAATCAAGAAAGAGAAACTACCCGTTTGTATTTGATGTAGTGCTAAAGCACGAACAATCATTGTGATGGTTTGATTACCTGTATTTCCCCCAATACCCGCAACAATCGGCATTAATGTAGCGAGAGCGACTAATTGAGAAATAGTATGTTCAAACACACCAATCACACGAGAAGCCACAAAGGCGGTACATAAGTTAATAGCAAGCCAAGTCCAACGTGTTTTAACTGCTTGTCCAACGGGCGCAAAGACGTCTTCTTCTGGACTCAAACCACCCATACGACGAATATTGGTATCGCTCTCTTCATGCATGTTATCAACGATATCTTCAACAGTTAATCGCCCCATTAGAAGACCATTACTATCGACAACTGCCGCTGAAATTAAGTCATAACGTTCGAACGCACCCGCTGCATCTTCACCTTTTTCTTCAGGCATAAAGCTAACGGTATCTGTTTTCATTACATCAGAGACAAGCTTATCCGGAGATTGCGTTAAAACGGTGGTTAATGGAAGTTCGCCCAACAGATGGTTTTTATTATCAATAACGAAAATTTTATCCGTTGCTTCAGGAATAGAGCCTCGTTGGCGTAGATAGCGTTGTACCGTTTTTAATGTGACATTCCCTCGTACAGTGACGAACTCAAAATCCATCATCTGACCGACACTGTCTTTGGGATATTGCAGAACTTCTCTTATTCTATTACGCAGGCTTGGTTCTAAATAGGTAAGAAGGCGACGCATCGTATCGCGAGGTAAGTGTTCTGCGATGTACGCTTGCTCATCCACATGTAATGTGGCAACCGATCGTAATAATTCACGGTCAGTCATATCTTTAATTAAACTGTCCCAAACGGCGACAGAAGCTTCGACTAAAACAGCACCACGTTCATTATTATCAACCAAATGCCACAGAGCTAGACGTTCGTCATAGGGAAGGGCTTCAAGAATATCTGCAATATCTGCCGCGTGTAGATCTTGTAGTAATTCTCTAACAGTGGTGATTTTTTCATGAAGTTCATGGTGGCTCAGCCTATCATTTTCACTAGCTTCACCTAAAACGGTTTCAACAAAACGTTCATCTTCGAGAAAGATGCTCAAAATTTGCTGACGCAGGTGTGCCACTTTTTGTGAATACGGATTGATGGCAGCCGCAGTATCATTGTTGATAGCTGTTTGAGACATGTTATTCCTTTTTAATTCTTACGAGGGAGATAACCACTGACACTAATTATTCCATTTTAGGATGATTATCGGTCTTCTCCGTATAAAATATATGAATCTTGAACAATATTGCGTTGGTGATGTTCATATTATGGTCACAAATCAAACCTATGTTGTTATGTGATAGTCGTTGTATGATAGATGCAACAAAAGACGCATTGACTAGCGTCTTTTTCTGTATAATATCATATTGTTAAGCAGATTCCTCTTTTATATCTAGTTTCCAACCTGGAACTGACTGCCAATGTTCTTGTTCTTTTTCTAAATCCAATTCCATCAATGTGTTATCGGAAAGATATTTTTTAGGAAAGTAAAGCGTCCAATGATTTTCATCTGTAACTAAACGCAAAGATGTCGGTTTTGTTGTCGATTGTCGCTGATTATTAAGTAAAGTCGCTAGCCTTAGTATTTGTACGAGTGGAAAATACTGCTTCTTTTTATAAAG
The DNA here is from genome assembly GCF_030286765.1 of Proteus faecis. Lineage (NCBI taxonomy): Bacteria > Pseudomonadati > Pseudomonadota > Gammaproteobacteria > Enterobacterales > Morganellaceae > Proteus > Proteus faecis. The sequence continues at coordinate 68,871 of NZ_JASVWV010000003.1, read as the reverse complement.
ATTAAATTTAGGCAACTCATCTAACTTGATCCCTTTTCGGTGATAGCGAACGAGGGTTGTTAATAACAGTTGTTGCTCTTGATTAAAACCGGGTAAATCCGTATTTGAAAGAATATAAGCAGAATGACGATGTAATCCACTTAAATTAATGCTTAATCCTACTTCATGTAACATGACAGCCCAAACTAAAATAGCTTCTAAATCAGGGCGAACCAGTTTTGGATTTTGCTTTGCCCACTGAGCGTAAAGCGATTGCATTGTGTCAAGAACACGTTTTGCTTGTTCTCTGTCAATATTATAGTGCTCTGCAAGGCTTTTAGCTGTGCGCTGGCGAATATCTTGATGGCGAAATCGGCCTTCCATTTCGTAAAGCACACCTTCACGTAATGCACCATCAGATAGGTGTAAGGATTTTAATCCTAATGAATCAAAAATACCGCATAAAATTGCCAAACCTGGTACAAAAACACGTTTACGTTCATCAGATAAACCTGGCAGGGTAATATCTTTAAACTTCTTAAATCGTAAAACTTGCTTAGTGAGCATAAGTAGGCGTTCAGGTGTGATAACACCGTCTTTTTCACCAAGCTCAACTAAGATCTCATGGGCAGCTTTAATTGTTCCTGATGCACCTAAAGCCACATCCCAGCCTGTCATATTGTATTGCCATGCAATTTTTTCCATTTTACGTGCTGCTTTTTCTCGCGCTTTACGAAAAGCGGATTCGCTAATTTTTTGTTCTGGGAAAAATTGACGGCTGAAACTGACACACCCCATGCGTTGGCTTTCGATTAAAATGGGTTCAAAATTTTCACCAATAACGAGTTCTGTTGAACCACCACCGATATCGATAACGAGTTTTCGACCTTTTTCAGATTGAGTGTGTTCAACACCCATAAAAATAAGTCGCGCTTCTTCATGGCCTGAAATAATTTCGATAGGATAAGGAATAACGTCTTTGGCTCGTTGAAGAAAGACTTTAGCATTAGTGGCGACACGTAAAGTGTGAGTTCCTACGACGGTGACATTTTCTGCTGGGAAACCCTGTAACCTTTCAGCGAAAAGAGAAAGAGCCGAGAGCCCACGTAACATAGCCTCCTCGCTTAATTCGTTATCATCATCAAGTCCATCAGCAAGATAAACTCGCTGTTTTAAACGGCTTAATACTTGCAATGCACCATTAACAACTCGTGCAATTATCATATGAAAACTATTAGAACCGAGGTCAATAGCCGCAATTTCTAAAGGGCGTGGTGAAGAGTCATCTTGTGATAAAGGCATAAAATTACGCTCGTGAATCTGGTTGTTCTAACAATTTAATGTACTCATAGACAGCAAGCTGGGAACGGATTTTACGTTTATTTCCACGAGGAACATAGTTATTTGTTAAATCTTTATCGATATAACGTGCTTTTACTGTGTCATTAAATTGAATATCCAGTATATCTAGAACGCGCTGTTTGAGTTGAGGATCAAGCAAAGCCACCGCAACTTCAATACGGTAGTCAAGGTTTCTTGTCATCCAATCTGCAGAAGAGAGAAAGATCTTTTCATCGCCTTTATTAGTGAACACATAAACACGGTCGTGTTCTAAAAAGCGGTCAACAATACTGGTTACCTGAATATTTTCACTAAATCCTGGTTGATTAGGGACTAAAGAACACATTCCACGGACTAATAATCGTACTTTTACGCCAGCTTCTGATGCGTCATAAAGGCGATTAACTAACTCTTCATCAACTAAATTATTTACTTTTAATGTGATCCCCGCAGGATGTCCGGCTTGAGCACTGTGAATTTCATTTGTGATTAATTGATTTAAAAGAATACGTGAATTTTGTGGTGAAACCATTAAATGTTCAAAAGTTACAGGGCGATAAGGGTTTTCAATAAAGTTAAAGACACGACGGACTTCATTGGTAATTTCGGTGTTAGCTGTTAATAGTGAATAGTCAGTATAAAGACGGGCTGTTTTTTCGTTAAAGTTCCCCGTACCAATATGAGCATAGCGAATGATTTCACCATTTTCTAAACGTGAAATGATAAATAACTTCGCGTGAATTTTTAGGCCCGGAGCAGAGAAAATAACATGTACACCGGCTTCTGTTAGGCGTTTTGCCCAGTGAATATTTGCTGCTTCATCAAAACGTGCTTGTAACTCAACAACGACCGTAACACGTTTGCCGTTATGTGCCGCGTGTATCATTGAATCAATGATCCGTGAGTCTTTAGCAACACGGTAAATATTGATTTTTATTGAGATAACACTTGGGTCAAAAGAAGCTTGGCGCAACAATTCCAGCACATGTTCAAAAGTATGATAAGGATAATAGAGCAAGACATCGCGTTCACGTATGGCATCAAAACCATTACGGAAGTTATCAAACCAAATATGGCGTAGACGTGGGATCGGTTTATTTAAGAGAAATTTACTACCTTCGTTTGGGAAATTAATAAAATCTTTAAAATTATGATAACGACCACCAGCAATGACGGAGTCATTATTCGATAAACCTAACTTACTGCGCAGTAATGCTACCATTTCATCAGGCATATCACGCTGATAAACAAAACGAACAGGCTCTGCAGTAAGACGTTGCTTTAATGTCGATGACATCATTTCAAGTAAACTTGATTCCATTTCTGTCGCAAGATCGTACTCTGCATCTCGCGTCATTTTCATGGAATAAGCACTTAATGACTCATAATCAAAAAAGCCTTTAAACACTTCATCAAGACAGTAGCGTAAAATATTATCCAACAAAATCATGGATTTTTTCTTACTACGCCCCTGATCTGTTGGCAGAATAACGAAACGAGGTACTTTATCTGATGGAATTTCTAGTAGGGCATAATGAATAATTTGCCCTTGCACTATCTCAACGGCTAAATAGGTATAGTCATCCTTAAGAAACTCAACCAAGTCTGTTTCAGGATTAATTAAAATAGGTGTGATGTGTTTTCTTAAATTTTGACGGAAATATTGACGTAACCAGATCTGTTGATTAGGTGAGATTTGGCGTTCATTAATTAAAAAGATTTGGTTTCGCGCCATTTCAAGTAACAAATCATTGTATAAAGCATCAAACTCTTGGTCGGCTTTAGCCACTTTTGATTGGATCTTCTTTATAAGATGGCGGGCATGACTCGATGCAGAGCGTGAACCCCGCTCTTCATTAATTAGAATACGGCGTTTTACATCAGCAAAGCGAACCTTGTAAAACTCATCAAGATTATTTGAATAGATCCCCAGAAACCTGACTCTTTCAATTAACGGGTTTCGTTTATCAGCCGCCTCTTGTAATACACGTTCGTTAAACGCAAGCCAACTGATCTCTTTATCAATATAGAGTCGTTCCTGGGACATCTGAACTCCAACAAGGGTTAAAGTTAAAACTTAATATCTGAATAAATCAGACGTATTGCTTAATAGTCGCACCCGGTTTAACAAAATTTTCGGGTTTCGCCTCTTTGGCTTTTTGTTCAAAATAGGGCGCTTGGAAAGTACACATTCTAATCGCAGAACGGTAGGCACCGTTAACAAAAAACTCATCTATTAAATCACCTTCTTTTTTAAAGCCAAGTTTTTCATAAATATGAATTGCCTTGGCATTCTCTTTATCGACGATTAAATAGAGCTTGTACAAATTAAGTACAGAAAAAGCATAATTCATCGCAAGCCTTGCTGCGCGTGCAGCATATCCATGGCCTTGATGCGCAGGGGCGATGATGATTTGAAATTCAGCACGACGGTGAACATAATCAATTTCAACCAACTCGACAAGCCCAACTTTAGTGCCATTACTTTCGGCAATAAAACGGCGTTCACTTTGGTCGTGAATATGTTTTTCATAAAGGTCGCTTAACTCGATAAAAGCCTCATAAGGCTCTTCAAACCAATAGCGCATAACGCTGGCGTTATTATCAAGTTGGTGAACAAAAGAGAGATCTTCTCGTTCGAGAGGACGTAATTTTATAGGTGGAACTTTCTTACCACCGGACATAAGCACCTCGGTGAATGCATTGAATAAAAAGAGAAAAGGGTGACACAAAAAAAGTCACGCGGGCTACAGTGTAGCACAATGTGACTTTTTATCTTAAATGAAATAGTTACCCAAGATTGTCGAAAAGTGCAATATCATCGAGAAAGGCTTGATTATTCTGCATTTTTAATCGCTCATCAGCTAACCACCCAATCGCTAATGGATAGATACGGTACTCTTCCGCTTGTATTCTTGTTTGTAATGATTGTTCAGTATCATCTGGTAAAACAGGAATACGCGCTTGAATGATCATAGGGCCACCATCAAGTTCTTCTGTCACAAAATGGACGGTAACACCATGAAAAGAGTCTTTATTTGCTAAAACTTGGCGATGAGTGTGTAACCCGGGATATTTAGGAAGCAAAGAAGGATGGATATTTAATAGTTTATGCTGATAATGAGTGACAAAATCAGGCGATAAAATACGCATAAAACCAGCTAAAACCACAATATCGGGCTGATAAGCATCGATTTGTTCAATTAATGCTTTATCGTAATCAGCTCTATCATTATATAGAGTTGGATCAATAAAATAAGCTGGAATATCAGCAAGTTTTGCCCGTTCAAGACCATATGCATCAGCTTTATTACTTAAGACAGCAACCACATTACCTGTGATTTTATTTGCCCTACAGGCGTCAATAATCGCCTGTAGGTTGCTGCCGTTTCCTGAGATGAGGACAACAATATTTTTCATTCACATGCTTTCATTAGTTAATAATAACTTGTGCTTCACCCGTAGCTTGTGGCGCAATTTCGCCAATTAACCATGCGTTTTCACCACACTCAGCAAGATGTGCCAATGTTTTTTCAACATCATTTGGGTTAACGGCAATTAACAATCCAACGCCACAGTTAAAGGTACGATACATTTCATGTGTGCTGACTTGTCCCGCATCTTGTAACCATTTGAAAACCAGTGGCCATTCCCAGCTTTTACTGTTAATACGCGCTTGTGTGTTTTCAGGTAATACACGAGGAATATTTTCCCAGAATCCACCGCCAGTGATATGCGCTACCGCGTGAATATCAACATTTTTAATTAGTGACAGTAAGGATTTTACATAGATACGAGTAGGCGCTAGCAGATGATCAGCCAATGATTTATCACCTAACGGTGTGTTTTCGGCTTGTGTATTGCTGACTTCAAGAATTTTTCTGACTAATGAATAACCATTAGAATGAGGACCACTTGATGCTAAAGCAATTAGCGCATCGCCAGCTTTAACTTTGCTACCATCGATAATTTCTGATTTTTCAACCACACCAACACAAAAGCCTGCGATATCATAATCATTACCGTGATACATACCTGGCATTTCAGCAGTTTCACCACCTACTAATGCACAACCAGATTGTTTACAACCTTCTGCAATACCTGTTACGACACGAGCTGCGGTATCGACATCTAATTTTCCTGTGGCATAGTAGTCAAGGAAGAAAAGAGGTTCAGCACCTTGAACAATTAAATCGTTGACACACATTGCGACTAAATCAATCCCGATGTCATCATGGCGATTTAAATCCATCGCAAGACGAAGTTTAGTTCCTACGCCATCTGTGCCTGAAACTAAAATAGGTTCACGGTATTTAGATGGAATGGCACAAAGTGCACCGAAACCACCTAATCCCCCCATAACTTCAGGACGGCGGGTTTCTTTTACTACACCTTTGATACGATCGACTAAAGCATTACCTGCATCAATATCGACACCGGCATCTTTATAGCTGAGAGAGGATTTGTTAGTCACGTAGAGCCCTCACGGCAAGTTGCTGTTAAGAAAAAATGTGTGCGGGTGCTATTCTAACAGGCAAAGCAAACGTTTGCGAGGATCTTCTTTATAGGTCACAATTATTCATGTTGGTGTGGTTAAAAGCTGTGCGCTTGATCAATATCAATAGAAAAACGATGGAATGTTGGCAAAAAAGCGGTATAATCTCGCGATTTTTTTGTCAGGCTGCGTCGTACATTAGGAGAAATTATGAAGATCGTTGAGGTAAAACACCCACTCATTCAACATAAATTGGGGCTGATGCGAGATCATGATATAAGCACTAAACGCTTTCGTGAACTGGCTTCAGAAGTTTCCAGTCTACTGACGTATGAAGCTACCGCCGATTTAGAAACAGAGACGGTAACAATAGAAGGTTGGTGTGGTTCGGTAGAGATAGAACAGATTAAAGGAAAAAAAATCACAGTAGTTCCTATCCTCCGTGCAGGTATCGGGATGATGGATGGAGTATTAGAAAATATTCCTAGTGCCCGAATCAGTGTAGTTGGCGTTTACCGCGATGAAGAAACATTAAAACCCGTCCCTTACTTCCAGAAATTAGCATCTAATATTGAAGAGCGTATGGCTCTTGTTGTTGACCCTATGTTAGCAACAGGCGGCTCTATGATTGCCACAATTGATTTATTAAAAAATGCGGGCTGTACTTCAATTAAAGTATTAGTACTGGTTGCTGCTCCAGAAGGTATTAAGGCATTAGGAGATGCTCATCCAGATGTGGAATTATATACTGCATCTATTGATAGCCATCTTAATGAGCACGGGTACATCGTTCCAGGTCTTGGCGATGCTGGTGATAAGATATTTGGTACAAAATAATAGTTAAGCCGACTTTGATAGTCGGCTTTTTTTTGGATCACTTATTATTAGACTCTAAATATTTTAAGGCGCCGTTAGGTGACGAGTGCGAGTGAGCACAGTTAGCAATGTGGCGATTTAAAGTAGGACGAGTAAAAAGTTAAAAATACAAACCAATTTCACATTCATATTAAAGAGAGGTCGTAAGCATGACTCGTCGTGCAATCGGGGTAGAAGAGCGCCCACCATTATTACAAACAATCCCGTTGAGCCTTCAACATCTGTTTGCAATGTTTGGCGCCACCGTACTTGTGCCAATTTTATTTAAAGTTAATCCGGCAACAATATTATTATTTAACGGGATCGGAACCCTGCTTTATCTCTTTATTTGTAAAGGACGTATTCCTGCTTATTTAGGTTCAAGTTTTGCGTTTATTTCACCCGTGTTGTTACTTTTACCATTAGGATATGAATTAGCGCTTGGCGGGTTTATCGTCTGTGGTGTGTTATTTTGCTTAGTGGCTGGTATTGTAAAAATAGCAGGGCGAAGCTGGATTAATGTGATGTTTCCGCCTGCGGCAATGGGCGCAATCGTTGCCGTCATCGGGCTTGAATTAGCAGGAACTGCTGCAGGAATGGCAGGATTATTACCAAGTGCAGATGCACCAGTTGATAGTCAGACACTGCTTATTTCGATGGTGACTTTAGGTGTGACTATTTTAGGTTCTGTGATGTTTAGAGGATTTCTTGCTATTATTCCTATTCTTATTGGGGTATTAGCAGGTTATGCACTCTCTTTCTTCTTGGGCGTTGTTGATATTACACCAATTAAAGAAGCTAACTGGTTTGCACTACCGACATTCTATTCTCCGCGTTTTGAATGGAGTGCTATCTTTATTATCCTACCCGCTGCACTAGTTGTTATTGCTGAGCATGTTGGGCACCTTGTTGTCACCGCAAATATTGTGCAACGCGATTTAATGAAAAATCCGGGATTACATCGTTCTATGTTCGCAAACGGTTTCTCTACCATTATTTCGGGTTTCTTTGGTTCAACACCAAATACCACTTATGGTGAAAATATTGGTGTTATGGCTATCACTAAGGTTTACAGCTCATGGGTTATTGGTGGTGCGGCAATTCTCGCCATCTTATTATCTTGTGTGGGTAAACTGGCTGCGGCTATAGCTGCTGTGCCTGTTCCAGTTATGGGTGGGGTTTCATTACTGCTTTACGGTGTGATTGGTGCATCAGGTATTCGTGTCTTGTTAGATTCAAAAGTGGATTATAATAAACCGCAAAACTTGATATTAACGGCTATTATTCTGATTGTTGGTGTGAGTGGTGCTTCCATTCAAATTGGTGCGGCTGAATTAAAAGGCATGGCATTAGCAACTATCGTGGGTATTGTTTTAAGTTTGATTTTTAAACTCGTCAGTATTATTCGTCCCGAAACAGAATTAGTGGATAACACCATTGAGTCGGTTAGTGGTACAGCAAATAAAAAGTAATCGATTGAGAAAATCTAAAGCAATATACTGAAATTAATAAAAAGGTGGATGATCTCCACCTTTTTTATTGTGTTTTAGTTTTTATGTCATATTAAAAACTAAGATTTTTGATATTTTAAGTGTTTAAAACTTAGAAAAGCATGATTAATTCAATCATGATGTTTATTTAAATAAAATAAATGAGACAATGGTAGGCTGTTCTTATGCGAAATAGGCATCTTATTTGCGATTTAAGTGATATTCGTTTTAAGGTTGGGGTATCTCAATAAAGGTATAACGTAATTTATGGAAAAGCTGATTGAAATTTATGATTTCATTGCATCAAAGCAGATTTTTACCACAATATTTTTAGTTATTGTGTTGTTGGTGGTATGGTTTCTCGCCAAAATGATTTTCCGTCGAATCGCAAAGCGTTTACTTTTTTTATTTACTGAGCTTTCAGATGAAGAAACCATAGAAGATATAGCTAAAAAGAGTGCATCTATTGTTGCTGTTACACTCGTTCTCTATATTAATCAGCTACTACCGTCGTTTTCAACTGAAATGAATATTATCTTTGAGACGGTTGCTCGTGCCTTTATTATCGTCAATATCGCCTCATTGCTTAATAACGCACTTGATATCTTCAATATTAGGCATGCTAAAAAAGCGTGGCATCGGAATAATTCCATCAAAGGCTATATTGAGATTGCCAAAATTGTGGTCTGGATTATCTCTTTTATCCTTATCATTGCGTTATTTACTGAACAATCACCGCTTATTATTATCTCAAGCTTTGGTGCTATTGCAGCGGTGTTAATGTTTGTTTTTCAGCATACACTTATCTCTTTTGTTGCCAATATTCTTATTTCTAACGGAAAAGTATTAAAGCTTTATGATTGGATTGAATTGCCCAGTAGTAATATCAGCGGTGAGGTTATTGATATTGCATTACATACGATCACCGTACGCAATTGGGATAATACAATTTCCCGTATTCCAACTAAAGACTTTTTGACTGAAAAATATACTAATTGGCAACCGATGTTTTCATCAGGAGGGCGTCGGATTAAACGTAGTTTTTATATTGACCAATCTTCGATTTCATTTGCAACTCAAGAGCTAGTATTAGAATTAAAAAATACCGCTCCGCTTCGTAAAAGCATAGAAACAATGCTTGAAGGCAAAGAAGAAGAGATTGGTGATATTAATGAGTGGTTAGAAACAAAAGGCGTGACTAACTTACAGTTATTTCGTAAGTACATGCTAAATTGGATAAAAATGCGTGGTGATGTTCGACCTGACATGTATTTGGTGATCAGAACGATGCCACCGACCCCAATGGGATTACCAGTAGAGTTATATTGCTTTACTCGAGCAACCACTTGGGTTGAATATGAAGAGACTCAATCTGAAATTTTTGAGTATATAAATGCATCAGCCAAATATTTTAAACTCGATATTTATCAGCAACCTTCCGGTAATGATGTTGCGAAATTAAATTTCAGATAATAAGGTGAAACGAATTAACACGGAATGTTTTTTGATTTTGTTTTAAATAATTTAAGGGATAGCCAAGTAACCATTTAATGAGGGGCTTGATGTATATAAAATGGACTTATTATGGTGATCTTGCTGTTATCTTAACCAGTGTCATGTGCTTTTTTAATATTGATTCTGACCTTGTGAGAATTTGTGTTAGAATCACCACGTTTATTAAACTATTCAGGTGAGGTGCTTCTGAATACGCCGTCACAGCTATCATTACCACTATCTCTGCCCGATGATGAGACATTCGATAGCTTTTATGCAGGGGAAAACGCGTCGTTAGTCGCGGCAATTCGAACCGCCATTCATCAATCTCATGGCAGTTATATCTATTTCTGGTCTCGTGACGGAGGTGGAAAGAGCCATCTATTACATGCCGCTTGTGCTGAGCTTTCATTAAAAGGTGATGCCGTTGGGTATGTTCCCCTTGATAAACGCGCCTACTTTGTTCCCGATGTTCTTGAAGGTATGGAACATTTATCCTTAGTTTGTATTGATAATGTTCAGTGTATTGCTGGTGATGAAGAGTGGGAACTCGCCTTATTTAATCTTTATAACCGTGTTTTAGAGCATGGCCGCACCTGTTTATTAATTACAGGGGATCGACCGCCTCGCCAAATAGAGCTACAACTTCCTGATTTAGCATCTCGCCTTGATTGGGGGCAAATCTATCGTTTGCAACCTTTAAGTGACGAAGAAAAAATCCAAGCGTTGCAATTAAGAGCAAAACTTCGTGGGTTTGAATTACCTGAAGATGTTGGCCGTTTTGTACTAAAACGTTTAGATAGAAAAATGCGTACCTTATTTGAAATGCTTGATGAACTTGATCATGCTTCTATTGTTGCTCAGCGTAAACTGACTATCCCATTTGTGAAAGATATACTCAAACTTTAAATGGCCTCACTCATCTTATTAGGTGAGGCGAATAATCTAAATCCAACCTCACTTTTCCAAATTAAATTCCCATTGAAGGTAACGATTTTTTGTTATTTATTAACGGTGAACAATTCTTTTTTATCTTTCCCGATAAAAACACGAGATAAAAAACCGCTTGTCTTTATACAAGGCAAGCGGTGAAAAACACAAACAATAGTTGGGGAGGAGGAAATAATTAGTTTGCTGCTATTACCTTAGCTTTCTTCTGAGGAACCAGTAAGAAAATCAGATAAAGTACAGTGATTGCAACTGTGTAACCAGTGAAGATTAGCCAGAATGATTTCCAATCAACTGCCCCGTTAGTGGTATATAAATCAATGACCCAGCCACTTAACATTGCACCTAAATAAGTACCAAAACCGTTCACTAAGGTCATAAACATACCTTGTGCTGTTGAACGATATTGTAATGGGATCTCTTTTTCTAAGAACAGTGAACCAGAGATATTAAAGAAGTCGAATGCACAGCCATATACAATCATTGATAATAATAAGACGATTTGACCTAATGATGTGTAGTCACCGTAAGCAAAGAAGCCGAAACGCATGATCCACGCAATCATACTGAATAACACAATCGTTTCGATTCTTACGCGCTTTAATAACAGTGGCAGAAATAGAATAAATACGACTTCTGAAATCTGTGAAATAGATAAGAATACTGAAGGATAACGTGCAAAGAATGAATCATCTGCATTTGGCGATTGTGCCATATCTTGCAGGAATGGCACACCAAATGTATTAGTAATTTGCAGTACAGATCCTAACAATGTTGCAAAGAATAAGAATACAACGACATTTTTCTTTTTAAATACTTGCAAGATATTAGTGATACTAAATGCCACCTCTTCGGCTTTAGTTTCGTTTTTGTCAGTTGCTTTCGTTGCAGGCAAGAACATTGCAAATACAGCTAAAGCAATAGATGCGATCGCTGCAACGAAGAGCTGGTGGTAGCTATTTCCTAAACCTAAGAAGCTAATAACCCACATGGCTGCAATAAAACCCACAGTGCCATAGACACGGATTTTAGGGAAATAGTTATTCGGCTCTAAATGTTTTTGTTCTAACAGTTCGAAAATGATGCTGTTTGCCATTGAGATACTTGGCATAAAGAACAACAAGTGCAATAAAGTCGCAAAAAATAGTGTGGTTACTGTCGTCATTTGCGACATTAACACTAATGCTAATGCAGAAAAAATATGCAGGGTAATAAACACTAATTTGCGGTTATTTATCTTATCTGCAATAAATCCCATGATGACGGGGGCGATAAGTGAAGCAAGTCCAAGAGCACTGAAAATAAGTCCAACATCACTACCTTTAAAATGCAGTTCTCCAAAAAGATACGAGGCAAATGTTACAAGCCAAGATCCCCATATAAAGAACTGGAGGAATGAGACAAGTTTTAATCTAAGTACGATATTCATCTGTTTTCCTATTAGCCTAGCAATCACCCGACACCAATAATGGTGATTGGTTAATTTTAATTGCCCATAATGTTGGCTATAACGTTGTTTATTTCATATACATCTATAACTTCATTTCACACTGATTAATCGTTATCAGATTAAAAAACAACAATAAAAGAAGAGATAGAGTAAATAATAAATAGAAAGCTTATTGCTGTGTTGCAGTATTGTTTTAAATGTGTACTTCTTGTTAATTTCTTTCTTGGATGATAATGAAAAAATATTTTAGCGAGAATTTATTGTTTACCAATTCTGCTATCATATTTTCTGATGCCCATGATATGTAGGAATGCATTTGTGTAAAGAGACTTGAGTCACAATATAAATGAAACACATGATTATTTTTTTCTTATAACCGTGACTTTGTACAGTGTGGTGTGATCTATATAAAAGTTTTTAAAAATAGCAATTTCTTACTCATAAAAAATATGAAGTTGAGATGAAAATTTTTGAAAGCATAAAGTAATTGTTTTTTTCTATTTTAGAAATAAGAAATACGTTGCTCATTGTAATGTTTACAATTTAATAACATTTGATGATTTATTTCTTAATTGAGAATAACGAGTAAACGGTTGCGGGATTAATAATGAAGTAAATAGAGAGAAGCCCATATATGTAAGAATATAAATATGGGCTTTAAATGCTGAAGATTAATTAAACAACGCTTTTACTTGTTCTGGTGGTCGACCTAAACGCGCTTTATTACCGACAACCACAATAGGGCGTTCAATAAGTTTAGGGTTTTCATGCATTGCTTGAATTAAAGCATCTTGTGATGTTTCATTAGCCAGCTTTAACGTTTTATAAATTTCTTCTTTTGTACGCATTAACGCTCTTGCATCATTAAAACCTAATGCTTTGAGTAGTGTTTTAAGCTCCTCTACTGAAGGTGCTGTATCTAGATAGTGAATAACATTAGGTGTTATTTGCATTTCTTCTAGTAAATGTAAGGTTTCACGGCTTTTTGAACAGCGTGGATTATGATAAATCGTCACTTTCTTGGTCATGTTGTCCCTTATTTAAATTGACTGTCTCTTTGCTGAATTTTTCTTAATTGGTCTATACGAGCATCAAAGCGAGCTTGATCGTTACTACCTAATTTGACTTGTCGGCTTGCATCACCCAAATAACGAATTGCTGTTTCAAAGTCACCTCTTAGAGCTAAATCTTCTGCATAAGCAGCTAATTCATGCGCTCTATCACCTTGTTTAGCTGAATTTTCTGCCATTAATTGCCAACCAATAGGATCGTTTGGGTTATCAAAGGTATAACGATAAAGTAGGCGGTTAGCTTCGTTATATTGCTTATTATGCATATATGAGTTAGCTAAGTTGGCAATAAGGACATTGTTATTGGGTCTTTGTTTCAATGCCAGTTGTAATCTTGCAACTGCATCGCCTGCACGATTTTGTTCTAAATCGATATCTGTCATGGCATCAATAAGCCAAATATTGTTAGGCTCTTTTTCTAACATAGGAGTGAGCAGTTTTCTTGCATCATCAAATTTGCGATCACGAGAATAGATCAGTACTAGTGCATAATTTGCAGCTGATTTTTCAAGAGCAGTACCTTGCTTAAACTGATCAAGTACCGTTTGTAATGCATTCTCTGATGTTGGATTTTTCGTCAGCATGGTTAATACACGCATTTTAGCAAATAGAAAGTCAGCTGACTGTGGAACCTGTCGAGCGGGATATTGGCTTGCTCGGCTTCTTGCATCGGATAAGCGACTATCGGGCAAGGGGTGCGTTAATAACATTTCCGGTGGTTTAGAGCTATATCGTACCTGATCAGCAAGAATTTGCATAAAATCAGGCATTCCTTTGGGATCAAATCCCGCACGATAGAGAGTCTGTATTCCGATTCGGTCTGCTTCTTGCTCGTTCATTTGGGTGAAGGTGATCATATTTTGCTGCATACCCGCCATACTTCCTGTAAATGTTGCAAGGCCTGCATTTGGGTTTGCCATAAATATCAGAATAGAACCTAATACGCCGGCAAGAGCAAGAGGTGTTGTTTTAGCCTGATCTTCAAGCATTCTCGCTAGATGACGTTGAGTAACGTGTGTGATTTCGTGGGCAATAACTGAGGCTAATTCACTTTCCGTTTGGCTATATCGAAAGAGCGCGGAATGCAAAACAATGTTTCCCCCAAAATAAGCAAAGGCATTAATATTGGGGTTGTTAACTAAATAAAAGTGAAAAGGGGTTTTGACCGAGCTGGCGTTAGAAACGAGTTTTTGTCCTAACTTATTAATATAGTTAGAAAGTAAGGGATCAAAAACTAATGGTGCACTATTTCGCAGTTGGCGAGTATAGTAATCACCCATAGCGATTTCTTGATTGATGCTTAATGTTGAACCTGCGGTTGTTCCCATATCAGGTAAAGAATCTTCAATATCAATCGCAGCATGCGCTGGCACTACTGATGTTGATAGCAACGCAGAAACAAGAAGCGCGACTAAGGGGGTTTTAAGTCTGAGTTTCATACAACTGTATCCTGATGGCTATCTTAACGAATAATTAATAATTAATGATGTATGATAGCAAAACCTAACGTAAAATCTGTCAAAAGATTATTGCTTATGTAAATGAATACATATAGCTCTATTGTTCTGATTATTATAAAGGATCTTTATTTTCATGCTGGACTTGCTTGTTCAATGGTACAAACGTCGATTTGCTGATCCACAAGTTATCGCCCTTGTGGTCATTTTGATTGCCGGTTTTTTAATTCTGTATTTTTTCAGTGGCATACTTGCTCCTTTATTAGTGGCAATTGTGCTTGCTTATCTTTTAGAGTGGCCAACACATTTACTCGAAAAATTAGGATGTGCCCGTATATGGGCAGTATCGATAATTCTGACACTCTTTATCGGTATTAGTGCCATTGTTATTTTGATTTTAGCGCCAACAGTGTGGCAACAGGGGATGACATTGATCTCAGATATCCCAAATATGATCAATAAGTTCAATGAATTTGCACATGAGTTACCGGATAGGTTCCCTGCATTAATGGATGCCGGTATCGTTGATATGATGGCAGAAAACTTACGTAGTAAGTTCTCAACGGTGGCTGAGTCTGTATTAAAAGTGTCTTTAGCTTCGTTAATCGGAATTATTACACTGTCGATTTATCTTATTCTTGTTCCTTTAATGACGTTCTTTTTACTGAAAGATAAGCAACAGATGCTTAATGCGGTTCGTCGTGTTTTACCAAAAAATAGAATATTAGCCGCCCAAGTTTGGATTGAAGTTAATCAACAAATTACCAATTATATTCGCGGTAAAGTCACTGAAATGATCATTGTGGGCATTTTTACTTATTTTGTATTTGCTTTCTTTGACTTACGTTACTCTGTATTACTTGCGGTTATCGTCGGTGTTTCTGTTTTAGTCCCTTATGTTGGTGCTGTTTTAGCAACGATCCCCGTTATTGTAATTGCATTATCTCAATGGGGGTTAGGCTCTGATTTCTGGGCGTTATTTATCGCTTATCTTGTTGTACAAGGATTAGATAGCAATTTATTAGTGCCAATTCTGTATTCTGAAGCTGTAAATATGCACCCTTTAGTCATTATATTGTCAGTAATTATATTCGGTGGAATGTGGGGTTTTTGGGGTGTTTTCTTTGCTATTCCATTAGCAACGCTAATAAAAGCCGTATTGCATGCATTACCTGATGAAATTGCGAATGAACAACATATAAAGAAAAACTAAGTACAGTATTGAATATATAGAGTAAAAAACAGACAGTTTACGCTGTCTGTTTTTTATCTATTCGAAGCTTTGATTATGGATGTTGAGCGAGATATTCGAGAACGACTTGATGGTGATTACTTGTTTTAAAGTTATCAAACACATGTTCGATAACACCATTTTTATCAATTAAGAAGCTAGTACGATGAATACCATCGTAGGTTTTCCCCATAAATTGCTTTTCTCCCCAGATACCAAATTGCTCTGCTATCTTATGATCTTCATCTGAAAGCAATGTGAAATTTAACATCTCTTTTTCAGCGAAACGGGAAAGTTTTTCTGATTTATCTGTGCTGATACCTAATACTTCAACTTTGGCTTTTTTTAGTACATCCATTTCATCACGTAAGCCACAAGCTTGAGTTGTACAACCAGGTGTCATTGCTTTAGGATAAAAATAAACGAGTACACGTTGGCCTGCGAAATCAGATAAATTAATTATTTCTCCATCTTGGTCGGGCAGACTGAATTGAGGCGCCTTTTCACCGGCTTTTAATGGGTTCATTAGGTCATTCTCCATTTTTTACTGTTTCATCATCAGACTATTTACGATACTTATTGTGCCTTGAGCGTTTAGCTCTGTACATAATTGATTAAATTTCTCATTAATAACAATACCATGATCATCTAATGGATTATGCGCCGTAATTTGTATTTCTAAACGGGCAGGTGAGCCATCTTCTGATGGATGTGTTTTAGATATTAATTCAGCAAGATTAAAATTATGTTGGCTAAATAGATTAGTAAAACGTTCAACAATACCGGGTGCATCTTCAATATCAACTTTCGCTGCGATTGTTGAAGGATAGGTAATTGGTGCACCATTGGTGGTTCTTTTCATTACGGTCAATAAATCCAGTTCCGCACTTTTAATGGGCAACAACGCTTCTAATTGTGCTATAGCGTTCCAGCCACCTGAAAGTAGCATGATAAACGTAAACTCTTGACCAAACATCGCAAGTCGGCTGTCCTCGATATTACATCCGCATTGGCTGACTAATTGTGTAATGGTATCAACAATACCAGGACGATCAGCACCTAATGCAGTAATGACGAGAAAATGTTTATCAGGTATGGGCAAAATAAGGTTCCTTTTGACTTTCAGTTTATTCTTAACAGGTAAACACAAATTTCGATTTCTGCCAAGATCCCTTGCTCACTATCTTCAATTATTATATCTCTTTAATTCATATCAAAGAATATTAGCAAATTTCATTAGAAACCTAGAGTTAAGTAGTTTTCAATAGAGCAATGAATGAGTACCATTGAGTATACGTCTATCTCGGAGCAATGATTATGGTGAATAACGAATTTAATTTTACAGGCAGTATGGTGGCATTGGTTACACCAATGAACGCAAAAGGCGATGTTGACCGGGTTAGTTTACGTAAATTAGTTGACTATCATGTTAATGCAGGCAGTGCCGCAATTGTTTCTGTCGGTACAACAGGCGAATCAGCAACCTTAAGCCATGACGAACATGTTGATGTTGTTCTAATGACATTAGATATGGCTGATGGGCGTATTCCAGTCATTGCAGGTACGGGTGCTAATGCAACATCTGAGGCTATCTGGTTTACACAACAGTTTGAAAATAAAGGTATTGCGGGTTGTTTAAGTGTGACACCATATTATAATAAACCCTCGCAAGAAGGGTTATATCAGCACTTTAAAGCGATTTCTGAAAGCACTGCATTACCACAAATCCTGTATAATGTACCAGGTCGTACTGGATGCGATTTATTGCCTGTAACAGTTGCACGTTTAGCCAAGTTGGATAATATTGTGGCAATTAAAGAGGCGACAGGGAACTTAAGTCGTGTTAGTCAAATCCAAGAGTTGGTTAATGATGATAGTTTTATCTTATTAAGTGGCGATGACGCATCCTCATTAGACTTTATGCAACTTGGCGGTCATGGTGTTATTTCGGTTACTGCTAACGTTGCTGCGTCAGAGATGGTAGAATTATGTCGATTAGCAAATGCGGGTGAGTTTGCAAAAGCACGTGAACTTAATCGACGTCTGATGGATTTGCATCATCAGTTATTTGTTGAACCTAATCCAATCCCCGCTAAATGGGCGTGTCAACGCATTGGATTGATTGAAGACGCCACATTGCGCTTACCTATGACTCCGTTGACATCATCAGGTCAGCAAATTGTTGAGAAAGCGCTGTTAACAGCGGGAATACTGTAAAACTTAGGGAACTTTAATGGCAACACTATTGCATAAATCAAAGATTATGAAAGTCGCGGGTCTGTCGCTGGTGGTTTTACTGGCAGCCTGTTCAAGTGATCAGCGCTATAAACGTCAGGTTAGTGGTGATGAGTCTTATTTAGAGACGGCAGGGCTAAAGAATTTAGTGATTCCGGCGGGTATGGTGTTGCCTTTGCAAAATGGGGAATATGACATTCCAACCCCTAAAAAAACTGAACCTGTTGGTTTAGCGCTTGATATTCGCCCACCTACTCAAGCACTGAATCTGTTAACTGGTTCACGTAGTGAAAATAATGCAGATAATAGCCGTTTACTATTACCAAACTCACCTGAAAATACAACACTGTATGAGCAAGTTAGCACTATCTTAAAAGAGAAAGGTGTTGCGATTACTAAAAGTGATGCTGGACAAAAAGAGATCCATACTGATTGGATCACATGGTTACGTGCTGATGAAAACGTACCTTTCCAAACACGTCAGCGTTTAGCGATTGCCCAGTCAGGTAATGTTATTTCGTTAACAGTGACTAATGAAGGTTTACGCCAAGGCGAAACTGAAATGACTGATCCGGCTGAAATGAAGCGTTACAATATTTTAATGCTTAACGAATTGGTTGATGGCTTAAACCGTATGCGTAATTTAAGCGAAAATACGGCAAGCAGTAGCTTACAAGGTATTATTGATGTCCAAAGTGGCAGTGATAATGCCGGTCTTCCTGTGATTATCGTTCGTGCGCCATTCGATGTGGTTTGGGATAGATTACCTATCGCATTAGAAAGTGTTGGTATGAAGATGGGCGATCGCACACGTTCTAAAGGTTCAATAGAAGTAACCTATAAAGGAATGAGCAGTGCAAACTGGAGTGCATTAGGTGTTGATAGACCAACCGTTGAAGAAGCAGATTATAAATTACAAGTCGGTGATTTAAATAACCGTAGTAGTTTACAATTTATCAGTGATAAAGGTAAACCATTAACACAATCACAAAATGATCAAATGGTTGCTGCACTGAAAGCTGCTTTCAGTAAGCCTGTTAAATAAGTATTATTTTTCAAAAATATGAGAAGCCGCACAATAAAAATTGTGTGGCTTTTTTTATGATCTTAATTTAATTGTATTAATTTAAATTGAAATGTATTTATAAAAATACAATTGGAACTATCAGATTAAACATCATTAATTGAATACTCTTTAAATGATAGGTTTAATTTAAAATTATTAATAATATTAATCTTAATGCAATACGTTTAAATTTATGCAATATTGCCTCAATTCTTATTCTTAAATAAAAATAACAAAGCACTCTCTGACTATATGAAGGAGTATTTATGAGCGCAGGTGATATGATTATTCACTTGATATTAAGTGGGATACTTATTGTAGGTGTTTATCAATTTTATTTTTTTACTCAACGATATACATTGAGAGAAGTGAAAATTATTAATTCACCGATTGATGAAAAAATTCCTTTTTGGCCATGGTGGTCATGGATCTATAGTTTTTTATATTATCCTGCCATTTTATATCTCAATTGGATCATTCAAGACTCAAGACAATTTATTATGATTGTTTTTAGTTATATTGTTTTGTTAGTCATGCAAATGTTTTTCTTTATTGTATTCCCTGTTGCAACCCCAGCGCATTGGCGTACCTTAAATCCTGGTAAAACAGCGTCAGAGAAATTTCTTAAGTTCGTTCAGTATTTTGATGACTCCTCAAACTGTTTTCCAAGTATGCATGTTTCCGTTGCAACACTCACAGCATGCCTTGCTTATGCAACCTTAGGACCATGGGTTTTCTTATTCCCATTATTTATTGCATTATCTTGCATGTTTACGAAACAACATTACTTAATTGATTTACCTGCTGGCGCTTTATTAGGTTGGCTTGCTTATGAGATCTATTGTTTTATTATTTAAGTCAAACATTACATTATTAAAAGATAATATGCATATGTTAAATATAAAAATAGATAAGAGATAAATCATCAAAACGTGTTGATGCGAATATTGATAACCAGATTAATTCTCCGTAAAAAGAAATTAGCCTGGTTTTTTTATTATTAATTACTCTAAACAAGTGTAATTTGAAACAGACCTAATGTTCACAATAATATAATCTAAAAATAGAAATAATGTGGTGATATAATCTATAACTGTTCTTATTCTGACGTTTTATATTATATGGACTCTATTTTTATCACGCCATTCTTTTGTTGGTAGTTATTAGTTTTGTTATTAGGATTATTATTCAATAGAATTAATTGAAATATGATTGTTAATGATGGCGTGGTTTTCAATAAAAAATGTTGTGAGTAGTGCGTTGTCGATGAGATTTTTTTAGTGATAGTACTCACGTTTTAAAAGCTTTTTTATCTAATCTAGAGTAGAGTATGGGAAGCAAATTTCTTGTTAAACCTATCACATCTTTGGAGTGTGTCAGATGCAGAAAAAAGCTGAGTTGTATCGTGGAAAAGCAAAAACAGTCTATGCCACTGAATCTTCTGATTTTCTTATCCTTGAATTTAGAAATGATACATCAGCGTTAGATGGCCAACGTATTGAACAGTTTGATCGTAAGGGTATGGTAAATAATAAATTTAACCATTTCATTATGAATAAACTGGAAGAAGCGGGTATCCCAACGCAGATGGAACGTTTGCTTTCTGATAATGAAGTGCTAGTAAAAAAACTCGATATGGTACCTGTTGAATGCGTTATTCGTAATCGTGCAGCGGGATCATTAGTTAAACGTTTAGGTATCGAAGAAGGTACACTTTTAAATCCACCAATCTTTGATTTATTCTTAAAAGATGATGCTCGCCATGATCCTATGGTCAATGAATCTTATTGTGAAACCTTTGATTGGGTGTCTAAAGAAAACCTCGCAGAAATGAAACGTTTGAGCTATAAAGCAAACGATGTCCTTAGTGAACTCTTTGATAAAGCAGGACTTATTTTAGTCGATTTTAAACTTGAGTTTGGTCTATTCCATGGCAAAGTTGTATTAGGTGATGAGTTCTCTCCTGACGGAAGCCGCTTATGGGATAAAAATACCTTAGATAAAATGGATAAAGACCGTTTCCGTCAAAGCTTAGGCGGATTGATTGAAGCATACGAAGAAGTTGCACGTCGAATTGGTGTTTCTTTAGACTAAATACGCAAACGATTACGTCAAGTTAAACATGGTGTAATTAGAAAAGGTCAGCCTAAAAGCTGACCTTTTGTCTTAAGTGGTACGTTTAAAAGGGAGTGTATTAAACGAACTTGTAATTTATCAGCCAGAACTTCTGCCGTTATTGGATAGCGATTCTCTTTTAAAATCTGCAATAAAGTGAACAAACGTTGAGTTCGAGTCATTAAAATATCTATTTATTAGTAAAGAAGAACAGAAGCAAGATATAAGAATTCTATTATGAAATCATTAAGAAAGCAGTTTTAATTCTTTATGATGCTCATTTCTTCGAGGTGATAACGAGCGCTATTTTACTTTGATAGCCTCTATTATCTTGCTCTTAAAAAATAGAGGATAGTGTTTGCAATTTTTTTGTTATTATCTCAAATCAAGTGATAAATTTGTTCATTATAAAGCTAAAGTCATCTATTTAAACTGTGGGGATAAGTTATGCGTTGGAATGATCGCCGGAGAAGTGACAATGTTGAAGATAGAAGAGGGCAATCTTCCTCCGCGTCTGGTGGTGGTAATCTCCCATTAGGATTAATTGCACTTTTATTACGCACGAAATACGGGTTTGTAGTTATTATTATTTTAGTGATAGCCAGTTTTATGGGGTTTGACTTTAACTCATTAACCGGTGAAACCAACCAAGCGCCACAACGCAACGAACAACAAAGTGCTCTTTATAATGAGGCTGCAGATTTTAGTAGCGTTGTTTTAGCCAGTACAGAAGATTTTTGGCAAACTATTTTTGCTCAAGCAGGCAAACAATATAGCTATCCTAAACTCGTTTTATATACCAATAGCACCGCAACGCAATGTGGCACAGGCACGAAAATAATGGGACCTTTTTATTGCCCCGCGGATAGAAAAATTTATCTAGATCTCTCTTTTTATAATGAAATGAAACAGAACCTAGGTGGTGGTGGTGAATTTGCTCAAGGTTATGTGATTTCACATGAAGTTGGACACCATGTTCAGCATTTATTGGGTATCACTAATCAAATGCGTGAACAACAACAAATGGCGCGCTCGAAAGCAGAGGTAAATCGTTTATCCGTAAAATTAGAGTTGCAAGCAGACTGTTTTGCTGGAATGTGGGGACGTTTTATTGCGGGTGAAGGTCGTATTGACGAAAGCGATTTATTAACTGCGATCAAAACGGCACAAGCGATAGGTGATGACAAATTACAGAAACAACAGCAAGGTTATGTCGTGCCTGATAGCTTTACACACGGCACGGCAGAACAGCGTAAGACTTGGTTTATGAGAGGCTATAACAGTGGTAGCATCAAATCTTGCGATACATTTGCTTCTTCGTCTTTGAACTAATACCATTCGTCGGTAACTATAAGATAATTAACGCTATAAAGCGAAAGGCTTAGGAACAAATATGAGTAACGTTGATCCCTCACTATTAATTTTGCTGGTTCTCGCCGGACTTGGCATTATTAGTCATAATATGACTGTAACGCTAGCAATGCTTGCTTTGCTAGTGATTAAAATTACGCCGCTAAATCAATATTTTCCTGTTGTTGAAAAATATGGTATGACCATCGGGATCTTAATTCTGACTATTGGGGTAATGACCCCCATTGCAACTGGGCGTATTTCAGGGCAAGAAGTGCTTAACTCATTTTTAAACTGGAAATCACTGCTAGCAATTGCAATAGGTATCGCAGTTTCTTGGTTAGGTGCTCGGGGCGTTTCTTTAATGAATAACCAGCCTTCGACGGTTGCCGGCTTATTAGTAGGAACTGTCATTGGTGTCGCACTTTTCCGAGGAGTTCCCGTTGGGCCATTAATTGCAGCAGGTATTCTTTCATTGTTAATCGGTAAATCCTAGCTGTGTCATTTTCCCATTTACATCAATATCAGCAAAAATTAGCTCAATTAGGGCAACGCCAATTACTACTATTAGCGGGGGAACCGGCATGGCAAACTGCGCTGATCCAGCAAGTTACTCAATTATGCCAAGGTGATTGGGTCACAATTTCTTCCAATCAGCCTGATGCTTTGTTACCTGAACAAGCTATTCGTCTATTAGGGCGTGAGTTCTTACATGCTGTTTTTGATGCTAATGAGGGATTTAATACTGATGCTTTAGCTATGTTAACGGGGACATTAAAAGCAGGCAGTATATTGATTTTATGCCTACCTGAGATTGAAAGTTGGGATCGTTATATCGATAACGATAGTCAGCGCTGGAATGATGCTCAAGGTGTGCTTTCAACACCAAATTTTATGGCATGGTTAAAAAATATCACTTTAGGTGATGAGCAAGTGATGGTATGGCAACAATCCATGCCATTTCAATTACCTACATTGATTGAAAAAGCTAAACCTTGGGCGCTTCCACAGGGTAAACCGACAGCAGAACAGCAAGTTATTTTAGACAAATTGCTTTTATCGACATCTGGTATTTCGAGTGTTATTGCACCAAGAGGCCGAGGAAAATCAGCTTTAGCAGGAATGTTTATCGAGCAATATCAAGGAAATGTATTGGTATGTGCGCCTGCTAAAAATAGCACAGATGTTTTATCTGCACACACCAGTAAAGCTATTTCATTTTATTCTCCTGATAATTTATTAGCACTGTGTATAAATAACGAAATTCAAAGTGATTGGCTGATTATTGATGAGGCTGCTTCTGTGCCCATTGCACAATTAGAAGCGCTGTGTGGTTATTTTCCTAATGTATTAATGACAACTACAGTACAAGGTTATGAAGGAACTGGGCGAGGTTTTATGCTGAAATTAGGAGACAACATTCCTAATTTGCGTACCTATCAATTACAAACCCCCATTCGTTGGGCTACTGATTGCCCATTAGAAAATTGGCTTAATCAGTTGTTATTGCTTGATGAGCCGAAATACAATTTTGATTGTCAGCAACAAGGTGATGTCGATATTCACCAGCTTCAAGGAAATTGGCATAATAATATTTCACATCTATATGATTTTTATCAGTTACTGACTAGTGCGCATTATCGAACAACACCACTTGACCTACGACGTTTACTCGATGGTCAGAAACAGCGTTATTGGTCAGCATCAATCAATAACAATATTGTAGGTGCTGTGTGGTGTATCGAAGAAGGGGGATTACCTTTCGAACTTGCTCACGATGTTTGGTTAGGTATTCGTCGGCCTAGAGGTAATCTAGTTGCTCAATCATTAGTCACTTATGGTTTAATACCTGATGCAATGTGTTTAAACTCATTGCGTATTAGTCGTATCGCTGTTTTACCTCAATATCGACGCCAAAAAATTGCCGCAACTTTGATTGCTAATATTGTAAAAGAGAGTCACAAACAGGCGATTGATTATCTTTCAGTGAGCTTTGGTTACACTGAGACATTAGCGCAGTTTTGGATGCAATGTGGTTTTCAAATAGTACGACTAGGGGTACATAAAGAGGCAAGTAGTGGATGTTACACCGCAATGGCGATGTATCCACTGACTGAAAAAGGCGAACAATTATTGCGCTCGTCTTTAAGTGCCTTTGCTTTGCAATATCAGCAGATAGAACTGCAAACAAAGCTCCGCTTAGCGGATAAATTAATACCAAGTTATAGTGCGACAGCACAAGACAATTGGTTAATGATGGCAGGTTTTGCCTTTGCTCATCGTCCAGCTCTTACTGTTTATGAGAGTGTTGCTAACTTTTTGGTCGGTTATGAGCAACGCTATCCGTTATTAGTGGCTTTTTTTGTAGACAATAAATCAGTTGAGCAGTGTGTGGCTGAGTTTTCTTTATCAGGAAAAAAAGTCTTAACCAAGCAATTAAGAGAGCAATGTGCGCGATTAATGGCTGAAAAAGATGCTCAATTAACATCGCGTTATCAACAGTGGTTATCTACTTATTCTCATCCTTCTTGTTTTGATTTTGTTTAGGCCAATCATCTTCATCATCCCATTTATCATTAAAATCACGATGTGGAGGTAATTTCCGCTTATTTTTAAGAAATTGCTTAGGATCGATTTTGTTCATATCTTTAATAGCGTTAATAATAATTCCTATTAAAAGAATTAAAATTACCCACCAATAGTCAGCAAACCAGTGCATAAATAAGCCTTATATTTTAAAATTGTTGTTGAGAATGAGGATCTTTTTTATTTGCTCTATAAAATAACGCAATAAAGCATAGGTTGGAAAAACACAGCATGAAACGGATATTACTGATTATAGCAGGTTGGTTATGTGTTGGATTAGCCACATTAGGTGTTATTTTGCCTGTGTTACCTACTACACCTTTCTTATTACTTGCTGCATGGTGTTTTTCTCGTTCGTCAAAGCGTTTCCATTATTGGTTACTTTATCGCTCTTGGTTCGGTCCTTATTTACGATATTGGCAAACTTATCGCGCTATGCCTAAAGGGGCAAAGCCTAAAGCTATTTTAGTGATCTTAATTACCTTTGCAATTTCACTGTGGTTAGTGTCTATGCTTTGGGTCAGAATATTATTACTGGTAATTTTAGTCTGTTTATTGATCTTTATGTGGAGACTTCCTGTTAATGATCAACAAGAAGCTCCATATGAAAAATAACATTATTCAGGTAAAACAATGTAACGAGCAAATATCTCGTCAAGATTAGCTAAAAGCCACTGTTTACCATAAATATTCTCTTCTTCTAACACAGATTTTAGAATATCAGGTGTATAAGCAAGAGACGCTTCATGAGAAAGAGGCCAATAACTGATATGCCATGGCTCGTAAGCAATATTGCTCTCTTTATGAGTAAAAGGGCGATAAAAATCATACGCTGACATATTTTCTGTTAACCATTCATTAAGCTCTGCAAAATAGCCACCATCCTCGTATTCCCAAGGCTCTAATTGTAATGACTGGCCTGCAGGTAAACGAAAAGGATCATAAATATCAATCTCAGTGCCCCAATGATGACGACTTGCACCGGGCAATGCTGACCATTTTAAAATCGCAATACAGCGTTCACCTTCTGATAATGTATGAATATCTATTGGCTGACTTTGTGCATCTAAAACAGGACGAGAGCCTTCAAACTTTCCATTCCATATTGCTAATTGGCGATTAAAATCACGAAAAGAGCTAGCAGGCATTAATTTAAAACCCGCTTTTGTGGCTTGTTGTTGTAATGCTAAAAAAGCCTTAGTGGCATTAAATTGTAAGCGATGCTGACCGGATAAAGTGACTAAATGGTCGGTAGAACGGCCTGTTAACATTAAAGGCGTTATCATAAAATAAGTTGCTCCATAACCCGCTGATAAATTCGGCTAAGTTGTTGTAAATCTGCGGCATTAACGCATTCATTAACTTTATGAATTGTTGCGTTAACGGGGCCTAACTCGACAACTTGCGCGCCCATTTGGGCAATAAACCGACCATCAGAAGTCCCTCCACTGGTGGAGAGTTCCGGTTCTAAGTTGGTGTAATGTTTAACGGAGTAACGTACAGCTTCAAGTAATTTTCCTTGCCCAGTAATAAAAGGCTGACCAGATAAAGACCATTCCAACTGATAGTGAAGTCGGTGTTTTTGTAATAACGCCTCTGTACGTTGGCGAATTTCTTCATCTGTAATAGCCGTACTAAAACGGAAATTAAATTGAATAAATAGCTCACCGGGGATCACATTATTACTGCCTGTACCGGCATGGATATTGGCAATTTGCATTGTGGTCGCAGGGAAAAATTCGTTACCTTCATCCCAAACAGTATTAACGAGTTCTTGGATAAAAGGGGTGGCAAGATGAATAGGGTTTTTTGCAAGGTGTGGATAAGCGACATGACCTTGCACACCTTGAATAATTAAATTTGCTGTTATTGAGCCTCGACGACCATTTTTTACCATATCGCCTAAATGATGTTGACTTGAAGGTTCACCGACAAGGCAATAATCGAGGCGTTCACCTCGCGACATTAAAGATTGTACGACTTTAATCGTACCATCAGCAGCTTTTGCTTCTTCATCTGATGTAATTAAAAAAGCGAGTCGTCCACGGTGGTCGGGATAAGAGCGAACAAAACGTTCAGCCGCTACAACCATTGCAGCAAGCGAGCCTTTCATATCTGCGGCTCCGCGCCCATATAACATGCCATCACGAATAGATGGTTCAAAAGGTGGGTTATCCCACAAATTAGGATCACCTGTTGGTACAACATCAGTATGACCAGCAAAAGCCAGCGTTTCACCTTCACCACCACGGCAAGCCCAGAAATTTTCAGTTTCACCAAAAGGCATTCTTTCAATAGTAAAACCAAGAGGGACAAGCCTATCAATAATCAGTTGTTGACAACCTTGATCATCAGGACTGATTGATGGACGCGAAATCAGTTGTTGTGCAAGCTCAATAACAGGACAGGACATAAAAATTAAGCTCCTGTAAAGGTCGAATAATTATTGACATCAAAACCAACAATAAAGCGATTGTCTGATGACACAAGGATAGGGCGTTTAATAATGGCAGGTTTATCTAACATAAGTGAGATTGCAGAGGTAACATCAGTGATTGCACTCTTTTCTTCATCGGATAATTGGCGCCAAGTTGTTCCTCTTTTATTCACAAGTGTCTGCCAATCTAAATTTTCTGTAAAGGTGCGTAATAATGCTTCCGTCAAACCCTCTTTGCGGTAATCATGAAATGCGTAAGGAATGTGATTATCATCTAACCATTTACGCGCTTTTTTGATGGTATCGCAATTTTTTATGCCGTACATGGTATATGTCAGGTTTGTCGTGGACATGATATTTTCCTTATATGACAATACGTAATATTAGTATTGATGAGAATGAGTGTTATACAATTCCAAAATAACAGCTTTTGGTGTAGTGAAAAATCCTATTTACATTATAAAATATATCGGATATTAAACTGTCACGTTAGTGTAACGAATTGTGTAGCGTAGGGTAATATAAATACGAATAAAGATTTCCGTTGGTAAAAGAAAATATGAAAAGTATTTCACTGAGTCTTATATTGCTTTTACTCTCTTCTTTTAGCTGGGCTGATGAAGAAAAAGATGACCCAAAAGTTGATGAGTATAAAATAGCCTTAGAGGCTTTTTTTAACAGTGATTATTTATTGTGTTTGGGCGAAGGGAAATGGCCTGTCTACAGCAATGAAGATGATGCACCATGGGTATTAGAAAGAATGCATGCATTAGTTGAAGCTGGATTGATTGAACAAACCGAAAATGGAGAAGAATGGGTGTTTAATCTTAGTGAAAAAGGGCGTAAAGCTTGGCAACCTTATCAAGACTTCTGTTATGGACACCTTTTCATTAGTCAGATAAAAGAAATTCAGCCAATAGACTCAGGTAAAAGTAAAATTTATTTTTATTATGGTGTGAGAGGTATTCCAGCATGGGCAACCAATGAAGAAATACAATCCGCCTTTAGTGAACTTGATATTGTGATTAATGGAATAAATCGAGAGTTGTATCAGCTAAACATCGAAAAATTACCTGGCAACCATTTTAAAGTATTGAGTTATCCAGTACCGATTGAGTAATACATGATTTGATATAGATTTAAATGGAATATTAAAGCGATATATCTTATTACCCCGACCTTGTGTCGGGGTAAAACGTTTAGTACTGATGCTTAATAAGAATAAGACTAGCAGCTAAACGGGACGTGACTTGCAATTTCTTTAAAATATTACGAATGTGAACTTTCACTGTTTCTTCAGAAATAAATAAATTCTCAGCAATTTGTTTATTTTTCATTCCAACAGACACTTCATGAAGAACATCTAACTCTCTTTTAGTCAACGCTGAAAGTGGATCAGAATAGTTTTGCCTAAGTTGAATATATTGCCACACTCGCTCACTATAAACGGGATGCCCAACAGCCGCTTTGCGTAGGCTAAGTAATAGCATGTCTAATTCACACTCTTTTAAAAGATAACCGTTTGCGCCAGCATCCAATGCAGCATAAACATCATTACGTGAATCAGAAACGGATAAAACAAGAACATAAGATGTTAATCCGGAGCGACGAAGTGTTCGAATAATATCAATACCTGAACGCCCTTGCAGATTTAAATCCATCATAATTAAATCTGGTTTTAACTGTTTTGCAGCGGTTACAGCCTCTTGAGCATTGCCACTTTCGCTTACTACGACAAAATCCTTGTCTTTTTCTAACAATAGCCGTAATCCATATCTCATGATAGGGTGATCATCCACTATCATAATTGAGTAGCTAGGCATAACCCCTCTCCCTAAAAAAAATAATAATGTGCGTAATCTTTTCAATCGCAGAAAATAAAAAAGCAAATTCCAAATGAGGAATAAAAATTAGAATCAGACATCTTATTAAAACAATAAGAAAATAAAATTGACGGTTGGCAATATTACACCAATTATTGTTACGGGTAAAAAAGAAAATAACCGAAAAGACTAACAAAAATTCTAATTCTATAAAATCTTTATAGTTACAATGAGTTGTACAGAAGAGAGTCTATATTAAAAATAATCAATAAGTGAAAACAGTTATTGTTTTTTTTAACTATATAAAAATTTTAATTATTTTAAATGTTAATTTAATATCTGGTAAATAATAAACAAATATTGTCTTTTTTCTGTTCGAGTTTATTACATCGATGAAATTAAATAGTGTTAATAATATACCTATAACTAGGTATTAATTGTTTTTAATAAATCGAGTTTACTAATTTGAAAAAAGTGTCGTAGCCGTCATGATTTAACGCTCCATTACCATTATACTAACGAAGCCCTTACCCTATTGATACAAAGGATATGAAGATGGAAGACAAATTAAAACAAAGCGCTCTAGATTTTCATGAATTTCCCGTACCTGGCAAAATCACCGTAACACCAACAAAACCACTCATAACCCAACGTGATTTAGCATTAGCTTATTCACCAGGCGTCGCCGTTCCTTGTTTAGAAATTGCAGCAAATCCTCTTGCTGCTTATCGCTACACAGCAAAAGGTAACCTTGTCGCGGTGATTTCAAATGGTACTGCGGTACTTGGACTTGGAAATATCGGCGCTTTAGCTGGTAAGCCTGTGATGGAAGGTAAAGGCGTTTTGTTTAAGAAGTTTTCTGGCATTGATGTTTTTGACATCGAAGTAAATGAAACAGATCCTGATAAACTTGTTGATATTATTGCGTCATTAGAGCCAACATTTGGTGGTATTAACCTCGAAGATATTAAAGCACCAGAGTGTTTCTATATCGAGAAAAAGCTGCGTGAGAAAATGAATATTCCTGTATTCCATGATGATCAGCATGGTACAGCGATTATCTCTACAGCCGCTATTCTCAATGGTTTGCGTATTATTAAAAAAGAAATTAGCAAAGTAAAATTAGTGGTATCAGGAGCGGGTGCCGCGTCAATTGCGTGTATGAATTTATTAGTTGCTTTAGGGTTAACACGCGAAAACATCACAGTATGTGACTCTAAAGGGGTTATTTATCGTGGACGTGAAGCTAATATGGCAGAAACCAAAGCTGCTTATGCGATAGAAGATAACGGCGCTCGTACATTAGATGATGTTATTAATAATGCTGATATTTTCTTAGGTTGTTCAGGGCCCGGTGTATTAACGCAAGAAATGGTCAAAAAAATGGCACGAGACCCACTGATTCTCGCGCTTGCAAATCCAGAACCTGAAATTTTACCACCGTTAGCGAAAGCAGTACGTTCAGATGCAATTATCTGTACAGGACGTTCTGACTACCCAAATCAGGTTAATAACGTATTGTGTTTTCCCTTCATCTTCCGTGGTGCATTAGACGTTGGTGCGACGACAATTAATGAAGAGATGAAACTTGCTTGTGTTCATGCGATAGCCGAATTAGCATTAGCTGAACAAAACGAAGAAGTTGCTTCTGCCTATGGTGATCAGGAGCTCTCTTTTGGTCCTGAATATATTATTCCAAAACCGTTTGATCCACGTTTGATTGTGAAAATTGCGCCAGCTGTTGCAAAAGCAGCAATGGATTCTGGTGTTGCAACACGTCCAATTGAAGATTTCTCTGCTTATATTGAACACCTTAATGAGTTTGTTTATAAAACAAACTTATTTATGAAGCCTATTTTCTCTCAAGCGAAAAAAGAGAAAAAACGTATTGTGTTAGCAGAAGGGGAAGAAAACCGTGTCCTGCATGCAACACAAGAATTAGTCACATTAGGATTAGCCACACCAATCTTAATTGGTCGCCCTAGTGTAATTGAAATGCGTATTCAGAAATTGGGTTTACATATTAAAGCGGGTAAAGACTTTGAAGTGGTGAATAATGAAAATGACCCACGTTTCAAAGAGTATTGGCAAGAATATCACCAAATTATGAAGCGTCGCGGTGTATCACAAGAGCAAGCTCGCCGTGCGATGATTGGCAATCCAACACTTATTGGCGCCATTATGGTGCGCAGAGGTGAAGCAGATGGTCTGATTTGCGGTACAGTGGGCAGCTATTCTGAACATTTTGAAATCTACAAAAATGTGTTTGGTTTACGTGAAGGAATGGAGACAGCAGGGGCAATGAATGCCCTGTTATTGCCAAGCGGTAATACCTTTATTACAGACACTTACGTCAATGAAGATCCGACGGCAGAACAACTAGCCGATATTACGATTATGGCCGCTAATACTATTCGTCGTTTTGGTATTGAGCCAAAAGCTGCGTTGGTTTCTCGTTCAAGCTTTGGCTCATTTGATAGCCCATCTTCAATCAAACTCAGAAAAGCATTAGAGATAATCAAACAACGTGCACCTGAATTAGAAATTGATGGTGAAATGCATGCAGATGCAGCATTAGTAGAATCTATTCGTCGTGATGTGATGCCAGATAGCCCATTAAAAGGCTCTGCAAACTTGTTAGTGATGCCAACAATGGAAGCCGCACGTATTAGCTATAATTTACTACGTGTAACGAGCTCTGATGGTGTGACTGTAGGGCCAGTATTAATGGGGGTTGCTAAGCCTGCTCATATTTTGACGCCAATAGCATCAGTACGTCGTATCGTGAATATGGTGGCATTAGCGGTTGTTGAAGCTCAGGCTCAATCTCAAAATTAATTGTTACTAATTAAATAGTTGTATACATAAAAAGCGCCTTTTATCCGGCGCTTTTTTTATACGTTTAAAATAGATAGTAATTATTAAATACAAATTAATATGAGAATGATATTGATAATTATTATTAATAATATTAATCTAGCAATCCAATTAAAATAAGTATATATAACTAATAGGATGATTATGTTTTTCTCAATATCAAAAAGGATCTTACTACTCGTCTCATTAATAAGCCTTTCAGCATGTCATTCGATAGAAAAACAACCAGTATCAACCATAGATCTAGAAATGATTCAGTCGGCAAACATCATTGATACACGAACTGGGCAATCCATCACGGCAGATACACTGTTAACACGATTAGCAAGTCAATCACGTGTGATTATTGGTGAAAAACATGACAATGCTTATCATCATGATATTGAATATTGGTTAATGACAGAACTGCCTAAAAAGCGCCCTCAAGGCGCCGTTTTACTCGAGATGTTAACACCAAGCCAGCAATCCTTAGTTGATAACACAAAGAAACGTTATTCTGGTTCTGAATATCTACGGGATGAACGTCTAATGGCGGCATTAAAATGGAATTCAGGTTGGCCTTGGAAATGGTACGGTAATATTGTTAAAGCTGGGCTAAGCGCTGATTATCCTTTATTAGCTGCTAATATTGACCGTAGCGAAATATCTAGCGCGTATAAAAATCCTCCTGTTATTGATGGTGTGCATTCAACAGATATATCTGTTCGCCAACTCATTCAAAAAACAATCGAGCTTTCTCATGGCGGTGAACTTGATGAAACACAAGCCGAAAAAATGACGGCTATTCAACAATTGCGTGATCGTGCAATGGCAAAAAGTTTATTAGATGCACCGACGCCCGCACTTTTAATTGCTGGCTCTTTTCATGCCACAAAAGTAATGGGTGTACCTTTACACGTTACTGATTTAGCACCACATGAAAACGTGACAGTCGTGATAATGGTGGAAAAGGGAAGTGATATTACTTCAGTTCATGCGGATTATCTTTGGATAACACCTGTTGCATTACCTTAATTTCTTGATAACACGAATATGATTATTTCATCTTGTATGGATCAAATACCAAAATTTCAGCTTTATAGTTTTAAGGCATTGATTTTAGCTATCGGTGTACATGCTGTTTTTGTCATAGCTTATTTTTATTTCAATAAAGAGAAGGCGGTATTTATACAAGAGCCCGAATTAGCTGTAATGATGAGCTTAAGTGAAAACGTACAAGCAATCAGCGATGAAACACAGGTTATAGGCGTCGATCAACAACTGGCAGTGGCAAGCCAAAAAAAGGTAGAGCAAGATATTGCTGAAAAACAACCCGATCTGGTTGTGAATGAAAATGCAGATATTTTGTTCGAAAAGCCGAAAAAAAGAGTCAATATTGAGCAGACAGCTAAAACGATACCTGTTACTTCGCCTGTAAAACCAGCACCTACTGTTAGTGAAGATGTGTCTAGCCAATCAGCACCTTCAAGTAGTCGCTCTGCGGCGAAACAGCAATCTAATGATGTTAGTGCAAATTATGACAGCGATTCAGATAGTTCAGAAAGCGCGTTAGCATTATGGCAATCTAAAACAAAAGGGCACCTTAATCGCTATAAAGACTATCCTGAAGAAGCAAAAAACAAAGGTAGAACAGGTATCTCTAAAGTGCGCTTTATTGTTGATGAACAAGGTTATGTTATATCGAGTGAATTAATTCTCAGTAGTGGCGTGCGTTCTTTAGACAGAGAAGCACAAAGAGTACTCAAACGTGCTGAACCCTTGCCTACACCGCCTCTCGAGTTATTGTCGAAAGGTAAAATAATGGTTGAAATGCCAATTGAGTTTTCTACACTAATGTTCTAACGACAGGTTAAAAGGAAATAAACATTATGTTAATCGCAACAAAAAAACGGATGACGTTAAAATTAACGAGTGCGATCATGGCATTGTTAATTTCAGCAACACCTGCATTGGCTCAAAATCAGAAGGACTCCCTAGTGATGCCACCAAAAGCAAATAAAATACCTCACGTGATGACAGCGCATGGAGATACGCGTACCGACAATTATTATTGGTTACGAGATGATTCACGTAAAGATCCCAAAGTGCTCGATTATCTGAATGCAGAAAATGCTTATACTGAATCAGTGATGAAAGAAGGTAACGCCCTTGAGGAAACACTCTTCAATGAGATGGTAAGCCGTATGGCTCAAAACGATGAATCAGTGCCTTATATTTATAACGGATATACGTATCGTACTATTTATCAAGAAGGTAAAAATTTCCCTATTTATCAGCGTAAACCAGTAAATAGTGAAGGTGAATGGGAGGTTCTCGTTGATGGAAACGAACGTGCTAAAGGGCACGAATTCTATCAATTAGGTGATCTGACAATTAGCCCAGATAACAAACGTATTGCTATTGCTGAAGATAAAGAAGGGCGTAGAAACTATAATGTTGCCTATAAAGATTTATCGGATAATGTATGGAAAGAGAATGTGTTAACCAATATCTCAGCAAACTTAGTATGGGCAAATGATAGCAAAACACTATTTTATGTTGATAAAGATCCGCAAACGCTACTGCCTTATCAAATCTATCGCCATCAATATGGCACTGATCGTAAACAAGATGTCAAAATCTTCGAAGAAAACGATGATCGCTTTTATACATGGATGGGTAAAAGTAAATCTGAAGATTACATTCTGGTCTCTATTGAAAGTTCAACAACCTCAGAATCACGTTTAATTGACGCAAATGCGCCAGAAAAACCGATGGTTGTTTTCTCTGCTCGTCAAGAAGGGCGTGAATATGATATCGAGCATTTCAATGGCGAATTCTATATTCGTTCGAATCATGAGAGTGAACTATTTGGCCTTTATAAAACCGCGTCAATCGATAAGCCTTGGGAAACTGTTATTGCACCACAAAAAGATGTCGATTTAGAAGGTTTTGATCTCTTTAATCGCTGGTTGGTTGTTGAAGAAAGAAAACAAGGTCTCGTGTTATTACGCCAGATTGATTGGAAAACAGGTCAATCAACTTATGTTACGTTTGACGATCCTGTTTATATGGCATGGCTAGGGTTTAACCCGCAAGCAGATAGCGAAGAGCTTCGCTTTGGTTATACTTCTATGACAACGCCGTCTTCAACTTATCAATGGAATATGCAAACGCATCAAAAGCAGTTACTTAAACAACAAGAAGTAAAAGGCTTTGAACGCGATCTGTATGAAAGTGAGCGTATTTGGGTAAAAGCACAAGATGGTGTTGAAGTTCCTGTATCATTGGTTTATCGCAAAGATTTATTTAAGAAAGGTGAAAACCCTATCTTAATTTATGGCTATGGCTCTTACGGTAGTAGCATTGATCCTTCATTTAGCTCACCTCGTTTAAGTTTGTTAGACAGAGGCTTTGTTTATGCGATTGTGCATGTGCGTGGTGGTGGTGAATTAGGTAAGCGTTGGTATAACCAAGGTAAAATGGAACATAAAGTTAATACTTTTACTGACTTTATTGATGCCACTAAATACCTAATTGCCAAAGGTTATGGAGCACCTAAACATGTTTATGCAATGGGAGGCAGTGCGGGAGGATTATTAATGGGCGCCGTTGTGAATATGGCACCAGAATTATACCGTGGTGTGGTATCTCAAGTTCCATTCGTGGACGTTGTGACAACAATGCTCGATGCTTCAATTCCTTTAACAACAGGGGAATATGAAGAGTGGGGGGATCCTGCGGATAAAGAAGTTTATTTCCGCTTAAAATCGTATAGCCCATACGATAATGTGGTTGCTAAGGACTATCCTCATTTATTAGTCACAACAGGATTACATGACTCACAAGTACAATATTGGGAGCCTGCAAAATGGGTTGCTAAATTACGTGAATTAAAAACAGATAATAACCTACTATTGCTTGATACTAATATGAGTGCAGGGCATGGTGGCAAATCAGGACGTTTTAATCGTTTACGTGATACAGCAAAAGAATATGCCTTTATTCTGATGTTAGAACAGCCTGACGTCTATTTTAAAACTCAAAATATAAAATAGAATAATCGGTATAATAAATCAGTTTAATAATTTAGCCTGTCTCTCTTTAAGAGGGACAGTGCTATTATTTAAAACGAATATAACAATAATAATATTTTCTAGTTTAATCACTTTATATTTATATAAAGCAACGTGAGCCTATTTAAATAAAAATAAAGAATAGGTTTATTATGAAAGTTACAAGGAAAATACTTAGCACTCTTATTTTATTTTCGGGTGTTAATCATTTTGTCATCGCATCTGAAACAGATAAAGCAGTTCAATTTAGTAGCTTAAAAGTTTCATCAGCACAAAAAGAAACACCAGAACAAAAAGCATTGGGAAAACCGGGGGCTTATAGCGCTATTGGTGAAATTAATAATCTTGAATCTGTAGAACAAGCATTACGTTCAACGCCAGGAACGTATACTCAAATGGATGTAAGTCAACCGGGCGTTAGTGTCAATATTCGCGGGCTTAGTGGTTTTGGGCGTGTGAATATGATGGTGGATGGTGTCACACAAACAACATATAGCACATCACCTAGTCAAATTAGCCATGGCGGCCAACCATATAACCAATTTAATAGCATGCTTGACCCAAACTTTATTGTTCAAGTGGATATTTCGCGAGGCCAACAAGATGGTGAAAATAGCATCAATGCCTTGGCAGGTAGCGCTAACTTTAAAACTATTGGTGTAGAAGATGTTTTATTTAAAGGGAATTCATGGGGAGTAAGAAGTAAAGCTGCTGGTGGTACGAATGGTCTAGGTTATAACGGTATGGTTGCTTTTGCTGGGCAACGTTCCCTATTTAATGATGATGGTTCAGTTGGCGCAATGCTTGCTTTAAGTGGACATAAAATAGAATCGTCTTATAAGAATGGTGCAGGATTTAATAGTGAAGAATTTGCCACTAATAAACACTTTAATCAAAAACCACATTCAGAATTGGCGAAAATTAATATTAAACCTAATGACTCTCATGAATTAGAATTAAGTGGTCGATTTTATAATAATAATTTTAATAGGCGTAAAATTGATGCCAAAGATTATTATGCAAAATATCGCTATACGCCATTAAATGACCTTTTTGATAGTGAAATTCGCTTAAGTCACAGCCAAGCATCTCAAAAATTTGAAGGTGATTCTTTAATGAGCTTGCGTAATGCAAATGCAGAAAATATCTCTGATTCATTAGTGGCTAAAAATACTAGTCGTTTTAATTATGGTGAATTAGATATGGCATTTACATTAGGTTCAAAGTTAATGTTTACAGAATATAAACGTAGCGTTATTGCCCCATCGACAGATGCTTGGCAAGCAAACAATATGGTTGAAAATAACGCGTTTGCACCTAAAGGGAAAAATAATTTAACCAGCTTCTTTTCACAAATGAAATTTGAATATGACATTTATACGTTAGATCTCAATTTAAATTATGTGGATTACAATATAAAAGGACATAAACCGGCGTGTGCTAGCCGTGATGCGTGTTTCCCTGAAGGTGCAATGGATCTTAATCGCCATGATAGAAATTGGGAGCCGGGAATGCTAATTGCAGCTGAAATTATTCCTGAATTTCAGCCTTTTGCAAGTTATGCTTACACTATGAGAGCGCCAACTTCACAAGAGATCTTCTTTGCCAATGAAGGTGGTGCGTCAATGAACCCATATTTAAAGAGTGAAAAGGCTGATACATTCCAACTTGGATTTAATAGTTATCGTCCTGATTTAATTATTGAAGGGGATAGCTTACGATTTAAAGGATTGTGGTATCACACCAAGATCAAAAATTATATTTCTAGTGAATCTTTTATCGTGTGTAAAGGAGGGATCCGTTGTAGAGCGGATGATTCACTAACATTGGATGACTACGCCAATATGGAAAATGATGGTAATATTCATCTTCATACTAACAGTATCGATCCTGTGACTTTGCGTGGTTATGAGTTACAAGCTAATTATGATGCAGGGATATTTTACGCTAACCTTTCCTATAGTGATCAACGCACTTCACAACCCACATCAATTGCGAGTTTAGATTTTGGACAAACTCCGGCTTCAGAACTTCCTAAATATTATGCCACTATTGATACTGGTGTTCGCTTCTTTGATGACCGGTCATTAGAATTAGGCACAGTGATCCAAATAACAGGTAAATCACGTAAATCTGCACCGGAAGGAATAGACTACGATTTAGGTATAGTACCTATGGTAGAGCAAGAAAAAATCCCAACGATAATTGACGTTTACAGTAATTATCAAATTAATAAAAATGTCTCATTGAAATTTGCTGTGCATAATTTAATGAATAAAAATTATTCTAATGCACTTGATAGAAGTAATTCATCACCAATTATGCAAGATCCGGGGGCTAACACACAGACCGCTCGCGGTAGAAGTTACTTGTTTGCAGGAGAAGTGCGTTTTTAGTATTCAATGATAATTATCTAAAAATACCATCTGAATAGATAAATAATAAAAGACGGCATCAAATATGATTTTGATGCCGTCTTTCTTTTGTATGAAATTAAATCAGCAATGAAGGTTAATTATCACTTTTAGTGGTTGTTTTACGTTTTGTTCTTATTTTTTGTGTTTTAACTACTTCACTAGTGATCCAGCCATCTTCAACACGGGTTTTTAGTGGATCACCCACTTTTACTTGTTTAGTATTTTTCAGCACCTCTCCAGACACTGTTTCACTAATACTGTAACCGCGAGAAAG
The DNA here is from genome assembly GCF_030286765.1 of Proteus faecis. NCBI lineage: Bacteria > Pseudomonadati > Pseudomonadota > Gammaproteobacteria > Enterobacterales > Morganellaceae > Proteus > Proteus faecis. The sequence goes on along the minus strand of NZ_JASVWV010000003.1, from coordinate 29,826 downwards.
TGTTGCGAGAGGGCTCACACTTTCTAATCGAGAACAGCTAATTGCAAACTGTTCACGTTGACGAGATAACTGTTGTGAAATACTTTCTCGCATACGGTAAATCAACAGTTGTTGTTGACGAAGTAATGCCTGAATTTGGGAGCTAGGTTCTTGGTAGTTAAGGCGTTTTTGTAGTTGTATTTGTTGATGTTGCTTGGCTTGAAATAGTCGTTGAAAACTAGAAACTAAACGCTGTTGTGTGGAAGCTAATACATTTTGCTGACGAGCAAGGCGTAAATGAGGATGCTGTTGCTGCAAACGATGATGGAGCTGTGTTATTGCACGAAGTTTTTTCGCTAAATAGTAATCCATTGCCATTTCGAGGCGTTGTTGTTGCGATTGTAATTGGCGCAATAGCTCAAGTTTGTTACGACTAATGAGTTCTGCCGCAGCAGAGGGGGTTGGTGCTCTAAGGTCGGCAATAAAATCAGCAATGGTCACATCGGTTTCATGACCAACTGCACTCACAATTGGAATTTCACTGGCAAAAATAGCACGAGCAACACGTTCATCATTAAACGCCCAGAGATCTTCTAATGAACCACCACCACGGCCAACAATTAAAACATCACACTCTTTACGGCGATTAGCAAGTTCGATGGCATGAACAATCTGCATAGGCGCTTCAATACCTTGAACAGCAGTAGGGTAGATAAGCACAGGTAATGAAGGATCACGACGGCGAAGAATATTTAAAATATCGTGTAATGCTGCACCCGTTGAAGATGTGATGACCCCGATTTGTTTTGCTGGTGATGGCAACGGTTTTTTGTAAATGGCATCAAATAATCCTTCTGCACTGAGTTTTTGTTTTAATAGTTCAAATTGTTGTTGTAGAAGTCCGTCACCAGCTGGTTGCATACTTTCAACAATCAATTGGTAATCGCCTCGTGGTTCATACAAGGTAATTGTTGCGCGAACTAAGACTTGCTGACCATGCTGAGGGCGAAAAGTTACTTTAGTATTTTGCCCACGAAACATCGCAGCTCTAATTTGGGCATTAGTATCCTTTAACGTAAAATACCAGTGACCAGAAGAGGGCTGAGTAAAATTGGAAATTTCAGCACTGATCCAAATGCGACCCATTTCCATTTCTAATAACTGGCGAACGGTCTTATTTAGACGGCTAACAGTAAAAATATTATTGTTTATCGGTAGTGTCATGTGAGCCAGATCAAATTTTAAAACAAAGACTTAATTGATTGATACTACCTAAGTTAGTGGTAGGGTCAATAAAATTTTTGAAAAAAAGCTAGAAGCAACCGATTTCGGTGTGTATAATGCCGCGGCAATATTTTCTATTTCCTAAAAGCCGCCTTGGTGAGATATTGCTATGTTACGAATTAAAAAAGAAGCACTTACATTTGATGATGTTTTGTTAGTTCCTGCACACTCCACTGTTCTTCCTAATACTGCCGACTTATCTACTCAACTGACTGAAACAATCCGCCTAAATGTTCCTATGCTTTCTGCTGCAATGGACACTGTGACTGAAGCCCCTTTAGCTATTGCATTAGCTCAAGAAGGTGGAATTGGTTTTATCCACAAAAACATGTCTATCGAACGCCAAGCTGAAGAAGTTCGTCGCGTGAAAAAACATGAAAGTGGTGTTGTCACTGATCCTATCACCGTAACACCGGAAACTTCTTTACGTGAAGTTCAAGCAATGACTGAACGCAATGGCTTTGCGGGTTATCCTGTTGTGACTAATGATAACGAATTAGTTGGTATTATTACTGGCCGTGATGTTCGTTTTGTTACTGATTTAGACCAACCCGTTACTGCGGTAATGACACCTAAAGAACGTTTAGTTACGGTACAAGAAGGTGAAGCACGCGATATCGTTATGCAAAAAATGCATGAAAAACGTGTAGAAAAAGCGTTAGTGGTTGATAACCACTTCCACCTGAAAGGTATGATCACAGTAAAAGATTTCAAAAAAGCAGAACGTAAACCTAATGCTTGTAAAGACGAACACGGTCGTTTACGTGTAGGTGCAGCTGTTGGTGCGGGTGCAGGTAATGAAGAGCGCGTGGCAGCATTAGTCGCGGCTGGTGTAGATGTTTTACTGATTGACTCTTCTCACGGTCATTCTGAAGGTGTATTACAACGTATTCGTGATACTCGTGCTTTATATCCTAACTTACCTATTATTGGTGGTAATGTTGCAACTGCAGAAGGTGCTTTAGCATTAGCTGATGCTGGTGTAAGCGCAGTTAAAGTAGGTATTGGTCCAGGATCAATTTGTACAACACGTATCGTAACAGGCGTTGGTGTACCGCAAATTACCGCTATTGCAGATGCAGTAGAAGCACTGAAAGATCGCAACATTCCTGTTATTGCAGATGGCGGTATTCGTTTCTCTGGTGATATTGCAAAAGCATTAGCAGCAGGCGCGGCTTGTGTTATGGTTGGTTCAATGTTTGCAGGTACTGAAGAATCTCCGGGCGAAATCGAACTGTTCCAAGGCCGTTCTTATAAATCCTATCGTGGCATGGGTTCATTAGGTGCAATGTCTAAAGGTTCATCAGATCGTTACTTCCAAACTGATAATGCAGCAGACAAATTAGTACCAGAAGGTATCGAAGGCCGTGTTGCTTATAAAGGTTTATTGAAAACTATCGTTCACCAACAAATGGGTGGTTTACGTTCATGCATGGGCTTAACAGGCTGCGCAACAATTAAAGAGTTGAATACCAAAGCTGAATTTGTCCGTATCAGTGGTGCTGGTATTCAAGAAAGCCATGTTCATGATGTGACTATCACGAAAGAATCACCTAACTATCGTTTAGGCATGTAATTTATCCCGAGAAAGGCTTGTTTTAGTTATTACCTTGTTTTAATTATAAATTAGCAAGCCTTTCAACTTTATGACTTTATCTGTTTTGGAATTCACCACAAATGACAGCAAATATCCATAATCATCGCATTCTTATCCTTGATTTCGGTTCACAATATACGCAGCTTATTGCTCGTCGTATCCGTGAAATCGGCGTTTATTGTGAACTCTGGGCATGGGATGTTACAGAAGAACAAATTCGTGAATTTAATCCTAATGGTATTATTCTGTCTGGTGGCCCTGAAAGTACTACAGAAGACAATAGTCCTCGAGCACCCGAGTATGTCTTTAATGCAGGCGTTCCTGTATTAGGAATTTGTTATGGTATGCAAACGATGTCGATGCAATTAGGTGGCGACGTCGAAGTTTCTGGTGAGCGTGAATTTGGTTATTCACAAGTTGAAATTCGTGAAACTTGTGCACTGTTCAATGATATTCAAGATTCAGTTAGCGAAGATGGCAAACCATTATTAGATGTGTGGATGAGCCACGGTGACAAAGTTACTGCTATTCCATCAGACTTTGTGACAGTAGCTAGCACCGAAACTTGCCCATTTGCTATTATGGCCAATGAAGAAAAACGCTTTTATGGTGTTCAATTCCATCCAGAAGTTACACATACTCATCAAGGCTTAGCGATTTTAAAACGTTTCGTTTTAGATATTTGTGGCTGTGATGCTCTGTGGACTTCTGCCGCAATTATTGAAGATACCGTTGCTCGTTTAAAAGAGCAAATTGGTGATGATCACGTTATTTTAGCGTTATCAGGTGGTGTTGATTCTTCAGTGACTGCATTACTGTTAAACCGTGCAATTGGTAAGCGTTTAACATGTGTGTTTGTTGATAACGGTTTATTGCGTCTGAATGAAGCAGAACAAGTTATGGAAATGTTTAAAGGTAAATTTGACCTAAATATTATCCATGTTGAAGCAGAAAATCGTTTCTTAACTGCGTTAAAAGGCGAAAACGATCCTGAGAAAAAACGCAAAATCATTGGTCATACATTCATTGAAATCTTTGATGAAGAAGCCGTTAAACAGCCACAAGTTAAATGGTTAGCACAAGGTACTATCTATCCTGATGTGATTGAATCAGCCGCATCAGCAACGGGTAAAGCTCATGTGATTAAATCGCATCACAACGTGGGTGGTTTACCAGAAGATATGAAGTTGGGCTTAGTTGAGCCATTAAAAGAGCTGTTTAAAGACGAAGTACGTAAGATTGGTCTAGAGTTAGGTTTACCATACGATATGCTTTATCGTCACCCATTCCCAGGACCTGGTTTAGGGGTTCGTGTATTAGGTGAGATCAAGAAAGAGTACTGTGATTTATTACGTCGTGCTGATGCTATTTTTATTGAAGAATTGCATAAAGCTGACCTATATAACAAAGTAAGCCAAGCATTTACTGTGTTCTTACCTGTACGTTCAGTAGGCGTTATGGGCGATGGTCGTAAATATGACTGGGTTGTTTCATTACGTGCCGTTGAAACTGTGGACTTTATGACAGCGCATTGGGCTCACTTACCTTATGACTTCTTAGGCCGTGTTTCTAACCGCATTATTAATGAAGTTAGTGGTATCTCCCGCGTCGTTTATGATATTAGCGGTAAACCACCAGCAACTATTGAGTGGGAATAATCCCCAAATAAGAATCAGCTGGCACTGACTGGCAAAATAACGACTTAAGCCCATGTAAAAATGGGCTTTTTTGTTTTTATAGCTTGCCGTATCTGGCACTTATTAGCAGCGTCAAGCACAAGTTGAATGTGGTATTAAAGTCGGTATTATCGCAAGCAGATGCCATGCACACTGACTGATACCATGCGATAGTTTTTGATCCTTACATGGTATTAAAAATAAGTAATTCTTTGTTTTTAAAGGAATTGAATTATAGTTTCCTACGGTTGTTTTGCATGGTATCAAAACGTTAAAAAAGGATGAAAATGAATGCTGACTGATACCAAACTAAGAAATTTAAAACCGAAAGAAAAACTCTATAAAGTGAATGATAGAGATGGGCTGTATGTCGCTGTAACGCCTGCTGGCTCTGTCTCTTTTCGTTATAACTACGCTATTAATGGCAGACAGGAAACGGTGACTTTTGGTCGTTATGGTATTGGAGGGATAACTTTAGCTGAAGCCAGAAAGCGGCTAGGGGAAGCCAAAAGAATGGTGGCAGATGGTAAGTCCCTGGCTAGAGAAAAAGCCAGAGATAAAGCGAGAATTAAAGGTGCGGAAACATTTGGTACATGGGCTGAAAAGTGGCTTCGTGGCTATCAAATGGCAGATTCTACACGGGATATGCGGCGATCAGTTTATACCAGGGAACTCAAGGGCAAATTTGGCAACCAAAAGTTAAATGAAATCACGCACGAAGACTTACGGGCGATCACTGACACTATTGTTGAACGTGGCCAGAAGGTAGAAAATCCAGCAGATTTAGTGAGACCTGCAAGTATTGCTAAATTTGAACCCAGAGATCGCTCGTTAACGCCAGGTGAAATTGGTTTAATGTATCGCTACCTTGAGAAGGTTGGGACAACGCCCTCAATTCGGGTAGCTGTAAAACTGCTATTGTTAACAATGGTACGTAAAAGTGAGTTAACGAATGCCACCTGGAGTGAAATTAATTTCAGTGAAGCAATTTGGACAATCCCAAAAGAGCGAATGAAACGTCGCAATCCGCATTTGGTTTTCTTATCGCGTCAGGTAATGGATATTTTAGTTGCCTTAAAAACCTTTGCAGGCGGTTCTGATTTTATTCTACCATCGCGCTATGATTCAGATGCACCAATGAGTAGTGCAACAATGAATCGGGTACTGGATCTCACCTATAAAGCAGCACAAAAAGACGGGCACGACCTTGCTAAATTTGGGCCTCACGATTTGCGCAGAACAGCGAGTACATTGCTACATGAAGCTGGTTATAACTCGGATTGGATAGAGAAATGCCTGGCGCACGAGCAAAAAGGGGTTAGGGCAGTGTATAATAAGGCAGAGTACCGTGAGCAGCGCACCGCTATGTTGCAGGATTGGGCAGATATGATTGATGAGTGGATACTCTAAACTATTAATGTAAAGGTACTCAGCCAAGATTTGGCCTGACATAGTTATTGTACAAAGCCAAATCTAACCTTATGGGTATGAAGAACCTGGAAAATCAATATTCTTCAGGTTCTTCTTCTGTTTCTTGAGGTAAAGATGGGAGGTTGTAGATATCATCAGGTGTGAAACCTGAAATCAGCTCGAGTAATCTTTCTGAGGAAAGTATTGGTTGTTTTTTGCTTCGTTCATATTCGTTATGAGAAAAACGTCCTTCATCTACCCAGTCGAAATACCTATTAATGCTACCAATTAGAGTATTACAAGTATGTTTATTGCTACTTGTACTACCGATTGAGTATTGTCCTGCTGTGAAGCGAATAGACGATTTTGCAATATAGGATAAGTCTTTGCCGCTGAGTGTTGATAAATTTATTCGTTCTATCGTAGCCTCGTTCAGGGTAAATTCTCTTGCCCAGTTTTCATCAACGTTACCGAGATAATACTCAAATGAGCTGTAAAAATAACCTGTCGTTATGAGTTGACGGATTTGCCAAGCTACCTCATTTTTATCATTTCGGCGCTCTAACTCTTCTAACAATATTGGTAATGCCATCAATCGGTTATCTGAAATACCTATGACATTTAAATGAAATTTAGCATTCCACAGTATTTCATTAAAGTGTTCCAGTACAGAATTATCCAGAGAATTAAAAGAGGATTTGGAAATTTTAATGAATCCATTGATTGCTAGGGACTGGAAAAGTGTTTCTGTGATTGTATCTGAAGGAAATATGTATTTCCCAGAATGTTTTAATGTTTTGAATCCCCAATCATCACCGCAGCCATCAACAAACGCACATAAAATCATTAGCATTCGAGTTGATATTTTTTCAAGTGAGGAAGGAGGAATATATTCAGGATTTAATGGGTGATTAGTTCTCGCACCAATTTTTTCCTCTAGTTTGGTAATTGAGTGTCTGAGAGATGCGGCTTTCTCGTCATCACTAATATAATCTACCCAGTAATTAGCTTCCTCAATATCAGCCATAGCTATAGCTGCATGTACTGTATTAAATGCTAGTGAACTTAGATAGTTTGTGCATCCACCCGAAAGGTTGGGAGCATCAAAAAAATGCCCTGCAATATCTAGGCTGTGTTTGGGATTTTTATCAATGCTAAAATAGGATTCAAAAAAAAGCAGACTTTGAGATGTGTATTCACCAACTTGATTGGATATGAAATTAGTTAATTTTTCAAGGGTTTGAAGTTGACGTGAATTATCCAGCAGGATACGGTGAGTTACTTCATAAAAGGTTAATAACTGTGTATTGTTCAGAATATTGATATCAAAAATAGGTAACTCTTTATTAAAAGACGATGAAGTACCCATCAAACAATTGAAGTAAGTAGTATATTGTTGTTTTGTACCAGAAAGAATAAATGCCTTGATGATTTCCATATAGGGGCTATGTGAGCCATCATTTTTCACCAAGGAAAGTACTGTATAAATTTGTTCGCTAAATTCATACCGTTTATCTTGGTTTAATGCTGATTGAATTAGTGGTGTAATTGGGTGGTCAGAAAATGCAATCAAGTTCAGAATAGCCTGCCTTTCTGTTTGAAACGATTTTTCCTCCCTTGCCACTACAGCTTTGCTGAAATAATAATCTACAGTAGTCTCGCTAGTTTCTTCTGTATGAAGGATGACCTTTTCACAAACAGAGAGGAAACTTTCTTGTTTCTGAATTGGTATTTGCTCTTGGCATGGCTTAGTCGCACGAAATTTACGAGAGAGATTAGCTTTAACTTGCTTTTTATTCCGCTTTTTCATCACTTAAATCCATCAAATAGCTTTGGACAAAGTGTACCGTGTAGTAGTCGCGAGCTCAATGATACAGATAATTTATTGAACATTTACTTTTGGTGGTGAGTGAGCCATTAAAGTAGGTCTTCACTTTTATTGAAAATTTGATGAGAATTTTAGCTACCATCCACTTAAGTCTAATTTTTACTCAAGTAAGTGAAACTCTTCACGTACAGAGAGTATTGCCTTAGAAACAGCCTGGTTTGACAATGATTTATTGGTAATTTCTCCAAGCTTGATACCAATCTGTTGGTTAGACAAACCTTGCTTACGGAGAACAAGCATACGTTTTTTGTTATCAGTCAGTCGGGAGTCAACCATTCTTCGTGCCAAATCGCGAAGTTCAGCTACATTGGTGGGGTCGAGTGGTGAATCAAACATATAATGATAAAAATACTCATCAATTAGGGTATCACCAGATTTTGCATTATAGCGATCAGGATGAGCGATTTGGCATCGGAGTCTTAGAAGTTCTTGCTCAAATTGTTCTTTAGAGCGTATGGCTTGCTTATACATGGCGTTCCATGAGCCATCATGTAATTTTGGTCGATGATTTAAGCAGTATGTATGGCTCAAGTCTGGGCGCTTTTTTTTTCCCTCTTTCTCATAGTCGTCGTATTCATCATCTTCAACAGTACCATATTTTTCCCATGTACTAATAAACATGGAAAATTCTGTTAGGTTCCCACAACAGGCGCAAAGCCTCATTTTCCTTTCGGTATTTAAATGAATGTCAGGAGCTAATTTAGTTCTTTTAGGTCGTTTTTCTTCACAAAGAGAAAATAGCTCTTTAAGCATATCCTGAGTCGAAATAAATAAAAGATCTTGTTCTGTGTATGTGCAATGATTAATAAAATCACGCAGATAAATATGAATTTGGTCGATAACAAAATGGAAACCTTTTAGTTTGATTAGCTCACTATAGGTTAAGTTTTCTTTTGATATTGGGCTATAGCGTAAGTATGTTTTTGGAAGAGTAACTAAATACTCAGCTATAGCGGGATCAATTATTTTTTCAATCAGTGTAATTATATTATGACTTTTGGACTCCAAGGAATATGAGTGCCAATTTTCTCGAAATAGGCTAACAGCGTTGGATACAGACATATCGGAATACTTCCAAATAGGGATATAAAATTCACCAAGCCTATATTGCGCTTTTTCTTCTGTTTCAATCATTCAGCATCCAACCTTTTTGTCCAATCTATGACAGTAACATACTGGAATCGTCAGGCATCATCAACTAAAGAATGACGAAAAGATTGGAGAAGCTATGAATGCTTTAGTAACGAAAAAAACGCTGATCAACCGTAAGACATTGTTGAAAATGATCCCATTGTCAGACCGAACCATCTACAACCTCGAGCAACGAGGGGAGTTTCCTCGTCGTATTGTGCTGACAAGTCGGAGCGTTGCCTGGGATTTGGTTGAAGTTGAAAACTGGATAGAAGAAAGACGCAGATCACTGTTAAAAGCGGCTAGACCAGGAGATTTATGCAGGGAGTTATCATGGCGATTGAAATAATGTCTGCATTTACAAATGAACCACCTCTATTTGACTATGTTTTACCCAATATGGTCGCTGGGACTGTAGGGGCAATAGTTGCTCCAGGAGGTGTAGGTAAGTCTATGCTGGCTTTGCAATTAGCTGTTCAGATAGCGGGTGGGCCTGATTTATTAGGAATGGGGGAGCTAATGACAGGTAATGTAGCGTATTTACCTGCTGAAGATCCAACGATAGCGATATATCACAGACTATATGCTTTAGGTGCAAGTCTTACTTATAAGCAGCAGCAATCTGTGGCAAATGCACTCATGATTGAACCTTTAATTGGCAAATCCCCAAATGTTATGTCTTCTGAATGGTTTGATGATTTACGCAATATAGCAAAAAATAGGCGTTTATTAATTTTGGATACTTTAAGGCGCTTTCATATTGAAGAAGAAAATGCCAGTGGCCCAATGGCGCAAGTAATTGCAAAAATGGAAGCGATATCAACCGAGACAAATTGCTCAATCATCTTCCTGCACCATTCAAGCAAAGGAGCTGCCATGATGCGTACGGGAGACCAGCAACAAGCCAGCCGAGGTTCCTCTGTATTAGTCGATAATATCCGTTGGCAATCATATCTATCAGCTATGACACCTGAAGAGGCAGCTGAGTGGGGTATAGAGCATAGCCAAAGGAACTATTTTGTTCGCTTTGGTATCAGTAAAGCAAATTATGGTGAGCCTTTTACTGAACGCTGGTTTCAACGTCATGAGGGCGGGGTGTTATTACCAGTTACTTTGACAAAAAAGAAACGCCAGAACGTAACCAGAAACAAAGCAGTGGTGATGAGCGATGACGATAACTGGTAAGAGGCTTGTTCCAACAAGCACAGTTTTACAGGCGAGAGTGGTTATTTATCAGCCGAGTAAAAAGCCTTTAGAGCGTAAAGGTCAGTGGATTGATACTTCATTTGGCAGGTGCAGAGTGACAGGAAGACTGGGTCAACGGCACGCTGATATTGTTAAAAGTATGCTTTTCGTGGCAGAACGTAGGCGAGACATAAATGATGGCGGAATAGAATTGCTGGTCGACCCTGCAAAACTGAGGAAAGTATTATCAGACAATCAATATAGTGGAGGAAGGTTAAATAAATTACTTCTGGAGTTGAAGGCTGCAACAGTCGAAATTGTGACTCCAAAACTTGATCAAATTGGGGAGCGTATTATTGGTGGCTTAATTGATCATGTTATTCCGTCACCAATGACGAGGAATAATCCTCTTCCGGATAGTCAGGGAGGAGTTCGCAGGCTTTGGAAGGTAAGACTAGGTATCGCGCTTGTTATGTTACTGGAGCGTGATTTGTCTTTATATTATCGGCCTGAATTAATTGCACGACTGAAACATGGAATTAGCCAGGCAGTAGCTCGCCATGTACTAACACATAATAATAACCCGCCTGGTGGTTGGTATCTTGATACATTATTTGTCGCAGTAAGTGGCAATGATGTTAGCGCAAAGACAATGAGTAATTATCGAACCAGAATTAAAGATGATATAGAAAGTTTGCGCGTTATAGGCGTTGATATCAATTCAGAAAATCGGATCAAACGACTCACAGGGGCCCGATATTTTTTGGTTTTGGCAGGATCTTTAGAATTATTCAGGATATACAAAAGGTGTATTGCCCGCTTTATGCGGACATAACACCTAAATTCAATCGGCATACGCCGATGGTTTGAACGCCAAGAAAGGAACAAAGTTTTATCTGTGAAATAAAGCTTCTTTCCTGGCGTTTGGTTCGCCCAAAGGGCTAATCAATAAAATGATGTTTTAACACTACTAGAACACAACTCAAACGCTATTGAAATGCTATTTGAGCACTATAACGACACTATTTAATCGCTGTTTTATCACTAAATTATTAAATGATAGTAAGAATGTGGCGATATAAAGCAGTTAATTTAGGTATAGCGAAAAAATAGCGATTTATTGTATGAGTATGAAGTGAAGTAATGAACTCTGAAGTTAGGGCAGGATAGGTGAAGTAGGACTACCAACAAGTTGTTAGTCGCTCTTCACTCGATTTTATTCGCACTTCGGTGCTCAACAATAAATCCTGCTCTACGAGGTTATAATCTACCGCTATTAATGAGGTGATGATGAATAAAGAATTAAACGAAACACGGAAGAATAGCACGCCTATAAAAGTTTATTGTTTGCGAAGTGAAAAAGAGAATATTGAATCTCAAGCTAGAAAAGCAGGTATGAGTGTTGCTAAATATTTACGGGAAGTAGGTCAAGGCTATCGAATAACAGGAATAGTTGATTATGAATGTGTTAGAGAGCTAGCAAAAATAAATGGTGATTTAGGTCGGTTAGGAGGGCTATTAAAATTATGGCTAACAAATAATATCAAAACAAAAAACATTAGCAGTGTAACCATAAGAGCAGTATTAAACAAAATAGAATCTAATCAAAATGAAATAGGAAGAATAATGAAAGATATTGTAATGCGAAAATAATAGTAAACTTTAGTGGCTAAAATTTACTTCAGACTTAAAAAATAAATATCCAGTAATTAAAAGCAGCATCTTAATGTTAATTATCTTTTATAAAGAGGTATACCTATGCAAAAAATAAAAATTTTAGCGGCTAAAATTATGTTTGTCGCTTCAATTTCAACTGTGACTTACATACAGCCTCCAATTGCTATGTCAGTAGGCATTCCCGTACTTGATGGTACGAATTTAAGCCAGAACATTATGTCTGCTATGGAAGCTGTAGCCCAAACAGCGAAGCAAATTGAACAGTACCAAACTCAACTACAACAATATGAAAATCAATTACAAAACACATTAGCACCTGCAGCCTATATCTGGGATCAGGCTCAAACTACGATTGATAATTTATTACAGGCAACGGATACACTTCAGCACTATCAGAATCAATTAGGAAGCTTGGATGCATACCTGAGTAAATTCCAGGATGTTTCATATTATCGAGGATCTCCTTGCTTTAATGGTACAGGCGGATGCACGCCATCAGAAAAAAAAGCAATGGAAGAAAATCGCATATTGGCTTTTGAATCGCAGAAATCTGCGAACGATGCGCTATTTCGTGGATTAGATCAGCAGCAAAAAAATATACAAGAAGATGCAAGGAAATTACAACGTTTACAACAAGCAGCCCAAGGCGCTAATGGACAATTAGCAGCAATTGGTTATGCAAACCAATTGGCGAGTAATCAGGCAAACCAGCTATTACAAATTCGTAGTTTATTAATTACTCAGCAGAATGCCGCTGCGGCTAGATTATCCTCTGAACTGGATGATGAGGCTCGCGGTGCAGCAAGAGAAAAGCAATTACGGACATGGAATTATCAACCAAGCCCAACCGATAATTATTGAGGTAATAAATATGAATAATTTATTTTTTATCGCGTTGACTTTATTTTGTGTTTTTTTAACTGGATGTGAAAGGACAATAATAGAGGCTAATAAAATAACATGCCATGAAGATAATTATGAAAAGTCATTATCGGAAATTAAAGATAAGAGTTTACAGGAAATATTTATTGGTGAATGTAACTCCATAAGAAAATCGAAGGGAATGAGAGAGTGGGAATTTAAATCAAGTCCAGAAGACAACTTTTAAGGGAATAAATTATGAAAGTCACTATCTCATGTTGTTTCTTAATTATATTAGGGTTATTTCCTGATATTGCATTAGCACAAGAACTAAGTAGTAGTGGTGTGATGAATGATGTTCTTAATCGTTTTCATAGTGCAGCTTCAACCTGGGCTCCAACAATAGAAGGCGCTGCCAGTCGGTTATTTTGGACATTAGTAACCATTTCTATGGTGTGGACGTTTGGCATGATGGCGCTACGTAAAGCGGATATTGGTGAGTTCTTTGCTGAATTGGTTCGTTTTACTATTTTCACGGGTTTCTATTGGTGGTTACTCTCCAATGCAACACATGGAATGAATATAGCAGGTTCAATAGTGGATTCATTACAACAGTTGGGTGCCGAGGCGGGAGGGCTAAGTAGCAGTAAATTAGGCCCTTCCAGCATTTTAGATATGGGCTTTGAATTATATGACAGAACTGTTGAGGCAACTTCAGAATTAAGCTGGAAGGAGTTTGCCACAGCTTTAATGATGGAGCTAATGGCATTGGCAGTACTGGTTGTATTAGCCATTATTTCAGTGAATTTATTATTACTGTTAGCTGCTAGTTGGATTTTATTATACGCAGGCGTGTTTTTCCTTGGTTTTGGCGGTTCCAGATGGACTTCTGACATGGCGATCAACTATTACAAATCCATTCTTGGTATAGCTGCACAGCTATTGTCTATGGTACTTATCGTCGCTATTGGTAAACAATTCTTGCTGGATTATCACAATAAAATCAGTGAGAACATGGCAAGCCAGGAATTAGCCGTGATGTTAGTTATTTCTCTTTGCTTACTGTTTTTAGTGAACAAGGTTCCACCGATGATTTCAGGCTTAGTTTCTGGCGGTAATATCGGAACGATGGGGATTGGTTCATTCGGTGCTGGAGCCGCGATGGGGACAGTGATGACGGCTGCCAGTATGGGAGCGACAGGAATGAAAATTGCAGGTAGTGCGATAGCAAGCGGAGCTGCTAATGCGACTAGTGGTATCAGCGCGATAAAGGCGGCTTTTGAGCAAGCACAAAGCAGCATGGCTGATGGAGCAATGCCAAGTGGAGGTAGTGAGACAACACAAAAGAGAAGCGCGAAGTCTAATACTGATTCAGGCGATTCACCTTTCAGCAAGGCCGCTGGTTTCGATTGCACGGACAGATCTTCTGTAAGCACCCAAAACCGTACTAAGGATGCAGATTCATCAATTCGTGATGATATGGCCGAGTTTTCCGATAATGCTTTGTCAGGAGGTGATAAACACAGCATGAATCAATCAACTACTGATAATGATGAGGTTAGTGACTTTGTTAATCGTAACAAATCAGATAAATAGAGGTATTGAACATGAAACAAAGTAGCTTCTTGGTCGCATTCGATTTGCTCGACTAGACTGCAGATTTAAATGCAAAAGTTGCCTATGAGCCGATTGATATTGTCCCCGCTGAAGAAAAAGCAGATGCGACAGAAGAAATAGCTAATTTCATTAAAAGTGTGAAATTGAAGTTAAAAATGAGGAATTTTGTAGTGAACTAGCCGGTAATGTGTTTGAGGAAAAATCGGAAGATAGTCCATTTTCAATAGCTGCGGGGCTTACTAGCTAGTGTTTTTAAAGCACGCAGGCCAGTGATGGTGCACTGACCTGCATTTTCACAGACCACCTGAATATGAGGTGATATATGACAGCTCCACATAATACAGAAGTTCAAAAAACAATTCATCACGTAGCGAGCGAACTGGCAGCGTTAGAGTTTATAAATCAAGATGCTGCACGCGAGATCTCACAAGTTGCCGAAGCGGTTGCCAATATGTTTACGGTGCTTTATTACCAAGCAGAAACCGGAGATGCAACAAAACAGGATTTTCAGGAAGCACAGGCTAAGCTTCAGGAAGTGTTGTTAACATTATGATTTGTCGATTCAAAGGCGGTAATTAACCGCCTTTGAGTCCTGTAAGGCCTGTAAATAGTTTTGTGTATTATGATTTTAACAACTCAATCATATTTACTATAATGCGTAGCATATAATTGACCGCAATTGGGTTTTCGGTAATGATCGAACTGGTGGATCGAGTAAAGTAGTTGTTAACTGAATATGGTATTTTTGTGGTTTTAAGATAAATTGTATTTGTAATTATTTGTTTTAAAAAATATTTAATTTTTATTGACAATCGAGTGTGGGTGACCCTCATCGGGTAGGAGACTATCGAGCGATGGCCATTTCTTAATCCCAGCATGTTGTCATAAATAAAGGAAATTCAACCATGAGTGAAGAGTGGATTCTCCAGACTAAGGAAACTCGCAGGGTATTTTCTAACGCGGCGTGGGTTCCTTTGAGAGCATCTGTTGAGAGTAAGAAAGGGGAGCTAAAAGAAGTAGGCTATGTCAGTGAATATTTCGGCTGTGGCTCTGTTGCATTCCTGCCAGAGCATCGGCAGCTAGTTGAGGAACGTCTTGGATGGAACAATATAGGCATTGGGTACTCAGCCGTGCCTCATGCATACGAAGATGGATATTATGCGTCCATTGACCAATATCAATACAATGATAAAGAGCCAATAGGTGTCAATCTAGTTTATGTACACCCGCAACCTGTTGTTGGTGGTAAAAAATGGATACTGAGCCCTGATTTGGTAGTCGCGTTGCGCTTGATCAAAGAGGGGGACAACTGGGTCAGACCTGAAGAAAATTTCGTTGTGGTAGCTCGCGAGACAGTGAGTGAAGATGGCGAGTATCGTCAGATAGAAATAAAAAGAGAATTTTTACTCGATTATCTAGCAGCCAGAAATTTATCGCTCCGTCTTTCATATTACCGACAGAGGGTAGAAAACGTCCCTGTATTTGAGGACAGCGTATATTCAAATCTGCAGTCTCACAATGAGGAACGAGATAATGGTAAATTCACCCTAACCATTCGCAAACTTGATGACGTCTTTGGGGGAAGCTGGGCGATGTTTAGAGCCTGGAGAACGGATGTAGATGAGGATGAAGACGCCCCTATGATGGGCCCTGAGAATGACTCGAACACTGACTATGAAAGATCTGAGGGGCATAGTGGAGGCTATAAAGGTGTACGGGTAGAGGGAGAGTTTTGGCGTGAGGAATGGATAGACCACCAATCAAAAAGCCTACGTGTCCGTGGCGATACAGATCCGAGTCTACCACAATTCATCGTGGAAACTGATGGAACGCGAATGAGATCAGCAGAGCTTGATAACGAGGACATAGGCCGCTGGCTATGGTTTCGGGTCAGCGTCGTGAATGAGCTTCTCAATAGTCGAGGATTTAAGTTGGAGTGGTATACGGCTGAAACTGGAGCTATTAATTCCACATCAGGATGTAAAACGCATTTCGGGATAAACAATTCGGATCTTATTACCGTATATGCTTATGATATCGCACGACTCGCCCCATGGGAGCAGCATGTTTGGGCGGGGCATAATGTAGCTCCTGAAGGAAAGGTTTCAAGTGAACTACTGGACGCTCAGGTGATGGTGAAACCAGCATCCACATATGCGGTTGAAGAAATGTTTTTTGGAAGCATGAGGCTTTTGGAAGACGGCTTCAGGCATAAATACGGAATATCGCTGTTCACCCATAATATTGATGACTCTGAAGTAGGGCAGCAAATATCAAGGTTTGCAAGCAAAGACAGAGTGACACTACTCAGACTAGCCAAGGATATTATTCGCGTGTTCTCGGACAGGCTCAACGTAACCGAGCTACGCAAGCTTTCTACACACCAAGAGAAAGCCAAGCTCGGTTCAAACAAGTTGCTCCAAAGTATTTTGGCTGAGAAAATTGGAGACGACAAAGCCAAGAGAGTATTTGCTGAAATTGCCGGTGCTTATGATATGCGAGTGGGAGATGCACACCCTACAGGCTCAAAGATAACAGACGCGATCAAACTTGCGGGCGTCGATGAAGAAAACTCGCCATTGCGGCAGGGAGAGCAACTCATTCACAACGTTGGGCGATCGATTTGGTACATAGGAAAATTTTTGTTCGGTGAGACTGATAAGTCGGACGAGTAGTAATGACTGCTTCTGTCCGGTTTCAGTCAGTCCGGATAAGCGGTACAGCCAAGAATGGACGGATTTTTAGTGGTTTGAGCAGGTTATTCTTATGGCTGAGGGCATTCATGAACTATAGGTGATTGATGAAAGACCGTAGTCACGACAAGTCGAGGGTCGAGCTTTTCCAGGCCGATTCATCTTATAAACTGGTACCGTTTTCTGTACAGAAAACGGTGTCACACTGAATTATATTCAACTGGGTAAACCTCAACAAAACGCATTTTTCGCCGTGATTTTTTAGATGCCTATTTATTTGAATCACTGAGTCAGATAAAAAAATGGCCTAGTTCTGGATGCAGGATTACAACCGTAACCTGACACATGAAAACCTGAATAATCTTCCGCTCGAGTTTTACCGTAAGCAACTGGAAAACGCTAATCAGAACTATTTCAGATAAGGGGAAGTAGACATCTACAGTTGGTGGACAGGATCAAGATACTGGAAAAACTCTAAAACAGTAGCTAGTTTTAGTTGACCACTACAAATGCGAAAAGTGTTTGGATAAGAGCGCACAGCATGCATTATTCATTTTCTGACAGCGGGAGCTATATTGGAGTGAACAGAGTGAGATTGAACCTTGCCTACCATGGTCGGAACACGACCTTCGACGTGCCTGAGGCCTCTAAGTTCGATGGTGGCGCCTATGCTGCGGACATTAAGGTCCTTGAAGCCCTGCCTGTGTGGACCGGTACTCCGAACGGCCTATCACTCTGGCAGAACCAGAAGGAGGCAATAGCTCTCGGTGCCGCCTACGTCCGCGTTTCGCAACAAACGGGTGAACCCGAAGGCGCCCTTGTCAAGATGCCGACGGGTAGCGGGAAATCGGGGGTCATCGCCGTGCTGACTCGATGCCTCCCCAAGGTTCGACGTGCGCTGGTACTAACGCCAAGGGAAGGCCTTGTTCAGCAAATGCACGCCGATATCCGGCGCAGGTTTTGGGCGAACATGGGATGCGCAGAGCCGGGCAACAAGGTCTGGTCGGACTCTGGCGTCGAACCTGCGGCGATCGAAATTCTGCTGCCGAACAGGGCTCGAACCGAACAGATTTGCAACATGGTGGAAGCTAGCGACCGAACCGTTCTTGTAGGCACCCTCCAAGCTCTCGACAAGATCCGGACAGAGCGAGACAAGTTGAGGCGTCAGGCTGCTGGCGTTCCGCTAAATGAAGCAAAGTTGGCGGAACTCACACGGCTGGACCGCATCCTTGATCTGTTGGGCACGTTCGATCTCGTCGTCGTGGACGAGGGGCACTACGAGCCGGCAGCGTCGTGGAGCCGGAGCGTCAGAGAACTTGCGCTGCCAACTATCCTGCTTAGCGCTACCCCCTTCCGCAACGACTATAAACTTTTCACCGTACGCGGCTCGTTCGCCTACAACTTCTCGTTTCTGAAGGCGGCCGACGCCAAAATCGTGAGGGACGTGTGCTTCGCCACGCTAGACTCGCAGAACGGTAGCGCGACGGCCATCAACTGCTTTAACGAGGATATCGACCAGGCGTTAGCCGACGGCGACGCATCGGCAATCAAGACCTTTGCTGACCAGCTGCTCGAACTCGCACCCTTGCTTACTAAGGACCGCCCGGCCGGTTCAAAAATCATCGTGCGGGCCGCATCATGGAGCGCGCTCGCGACGTTGCAGCCCCTCCTTTCGGGGAGCAAACAGACAGACGCGGTGTTGATCCATGACCAAGTGGGCAAGGGTGATAACCGTAAATTGCATCCGCTTCGCTTCGTCACGGTAAGGGAGGCGCAGAAGAAGGCCGGAGAAGCGACCTTCTGGCTGCACCAAACAAAATTACTTGAAGGCATCGACGATCCGATGTTCGTCGCTGTCGCTATTTTGGATGGTTTCACGAACGACCGCCAGCTCGTGCAACAGATCGGTCGGGTGTTGCGCTCGACCGATGCGAAGCGCCAGCAAATCCAGATGGCGACGGTGGTTGCACGCAACGCCGAGCAGCTCGCAAGGCTCAAGACCAGCTGGGCACAATACCTGGCCTTCGAAGCCGCAGGGGAGGAGAATCTTGCCAGCATCATTCCCGGCGAGGCTTATCTGCCCGAGAGGATCGTCCCGGCGATGCCGGATCAACAGTATGTTGATGGGAGCTTCCGCCAGAGACTTCCTGTAACGGGTCCGTTGCACCGTGATGATCTTCTGGTCCCCCGCCGCGCAGCGATTTTCGCCATCGGTCCGGACTTCGACGCGACTCTTGCGGAAACTGAGACCCGCGAGGGCATCGTCGCCCGCAATCGCTTCGTGGTCCACCCCGTGGACGATTTGCCGGAAGGAGTCTGGGGCTGGACCTTCTTCTCCGTCGACGAAAGCCCCTACCTCAGTCGCCATTTTGTTACAGAATGGCAGTTTGGGGTCACGCTAATGGTGCGGATCAACGACCGACTGTTCGTGTTCGACACCGACGGTGTGCCGTTCGATGCCAACAAGATCGGCGTCACGCGTCTGGACAGGCAGATCCTCGTCCGGCTCTTCGGTCCGAGCAGCAACGACCGTAAGGTCCGCATCACCAAGCTGGCTGCCACATCGCTCGAAATGGCGGACCGCGCGATCCGGGCGACGACGACCAGCACCGCATCTTTCGAGGATACGTTTACGGACTTGCTGGATGCGGTGCTCCTTCCTACCAACGTCGCGGGATATGTTGGAGGCACCGCACGCTACTTAGGCCTTAGCCGTTCCAAGGTCACTGACGCGAGTGTCCGCCGCGTTGGCGTCGATGAGTACGTGAGGTGGGCCACCGATATCGACCGCGAGCTCACCGCCGCGACGGCGGGCAACCGGGTGTTCGATCGTTTCGCGCAGCTCACAACACCGGACCCAGAAAAGGCGAAGAACCCCCGGAATATACTGCTCGATCTGCAGCCGCTTGACGACTTTGGAGCGTTCATCGCCGACCGTGAGGGGCAGCCGTCGACGCCGAAGGCGCCGTCCTTGATCGACCTCTGCGCCGACATCGACGACGGCCAATTCCAGGTTACGATGAGTGATGGTAGCAAGCTGGGCTGCTCGATCACTTACAACCCCAAGTCCGGCCGCTACGCAATCTCAAGCGACGAACTCAACGCCATTTTCCAGCAAGGCTTCTCGGCTTCGGGTATGGTCATGACGTTAACCGAGAGAATCAACGCCGAGCAGGCGTTTCGCGTCCTCACCGACGAGGCCGATAAGGTTTACATGCATGGCAAATGGGCCAAGGCGCGGGAGATCGTGTCGGACAGACGTGTCCCGGCACTCGATGTTGCTGTTGCCGTACCGGCGCTGAGAGACACGTTCGTGGAGAAAGGAGAAGCAGCATGGGCGAACGGCAACGTCAGCAAGTGGCAAAAGGAGTCGATTTTCGGACTGACTGCCAAATACATCGGCCTCACCGGCCCGGCACCCGACGACTACGCCAAGGCGCTGCGGGAGTTCCCTCTTATCCTCCTTGACGACGACGGCCAGGAGATGGCCGACTTCATTCTGGTCTCAGACAGCAAGGTGGTGCTGCTTCACGCAAAAGCTCTGGGGAAGGACGACGGTGACGAAAGCGCCTCCGTGACGGCCATCCAGGAGGTTGGACGCCAGGTGGCTGCATCGCTAGGGTTCTTCCTGACCTCGTCGCCCCAAATCGAGAACGATCGGTGGCAGCGCGCATACACCGCGAACAAGACCACTATCCCAGCGCCAGCGTCGGGAAGTATCCGCATCTTCCGCAACACTGGAGGGGTCGCTCCCGCTGACGTTGCTGATACGGTACGCGCGGCGTTGCGTGATCGCCGTATTGCCAAGGAGGTCTGGCTCGTCGCAGGCCGGTTGCTAAACATTGAGACTGCGCGCAAACGTGCGTTGGCGAACACTTTGACCAACCGGACGCGGCAACTTCTCATGTACATCGACGGCCTGTCGACGACGTGCGGCCGCGCGAACGCCAGGCTGAGGATCTTTGCGCACTAGGGTAATCGAGCGTCCGCGACTTGCCAGACCCGCCGTTCAACCAGTCGCGGAGGAACGGCGCCTTCGGTCCAGGCCCGGCCATGCTTACAACCTCTCTCTGTGGTTTCGGTGAATCATTGTTGAACGGCAAAAGGGAGCACCTCCGGGCCTTTAGTTCTAAGCATGGCATCAATCATGGTATTGTTTGTATCTTTCTTAATAATTTACTGATAAATATATAATTTATATGTCTATTAATAATGGAGTGGGAATAAAATACCGTTTATCAGCAATAGTTGATAAAGGTTAAAAAACCAAGAGCCATCAGTATGTTACTGGTGGCTTTTTTGTCTATTTCTATTTATTAGCGATAGGCTTATTTTTATAAACAATAAACTCAATAAATTTTTGAATTGATATTTATTCGCTTAACGGTAATTTAGAATAAGTTGTTCTATCGTAATGAATAGACCTTTATTATTCTTACTAAGAGATCTTACAAATTAAGAAAATAGGAGATAAGGAGATCATGCATAATGAGATATTAAAAAAACTCCCACAAATAGAGCAAGAGCATCAAGTTAAATTACTTTATGTTGCAGAAAGTGGTAGCCGAGCCTGGGGATTTGCTTCAACAGATAGTGATTATGATGTACGAGGTATTTTTATACGTCCTCGCAATGCTTATCTTTCTATAGATAAGCCAAAAGAAACCTTCGAATGGATAGAAAATAGTTGGTTTGATGTAGGCGCTTGGGATATTACCAAAGCACTACATCTATTGCGAAAATCGAACTGTATATTATTAGAATGGCTTCAATCGCCAATAGTTTATCAACAATATCCTAATGTTCAAAAAGAGTTGTTTGAACTGGCAACACTCTATTACCAGCCAAAAGTCATTGTGCATCATTATAGAGGGATAGCTAAAGTTGTGAGTGGCTATTTTCCGGAAGATAAAACAAAAAATGAAGCCGATGAAAAACCTATAAAATTAAAAAAATGGTTCTATCTATTACGCTCTCTGCTGTCGGCTTATTGGACAGTAAAAACAGGTGATATCCCACCCATGGAGCTAAATAAATTGATAAAAATCTTATCTGTTGAAGAACAAAATGTTATCCACGAATTAGTAGAATTTAAATCAGATAAAGATGAGCATTTTACTTGGGTTCCAACAGTGGCGATGCAACATCTGGTGATTTTTTTATGGCAAGAGACAAATGTCCAATTAGCTAAAAGAACAGTACCAGATAATGAAATTTTAAATAATTGGTTTAGGAAAAAATTAGATGAAACTGACTATTGAAGATATAAAACCTTACCTTTTATTTGAAAGTATTGCTGGAAGTCGTTCACATAATCTTGCAACGGAAACATCGGATACAGATATTAAAGGTGTATTTTATCTCCCTAAAGATCTTTTTTATGGATTGGAATACACACCCCAAGTAAGTAATGAAACTAATGATATAGTCTATTACGAACTTGGAAGGTTTATAGAACTATTGTGTGCATCTAACCCTAATATTTTAGAGCTGTTGAATTCACCTGAACATATGGTTATTTATCGACACCCTTTAATGTCATTGATAAAACCAGAATGGTTTTTGTCTAAAACTTGCGTTCAAACATTTGTGCACTATGCTCAAGGACAAATTAAGAAAGCTCAAGGACTAAACAAAAAAATAGTAAATCCGGTTGAAAAAAAATTAAAAACGATCCTCGATTTTTGTTATGTAATTGAAAATGGGAAAACAATATTAATCAATACGTGGCTAGAAAATCGACATTGGAAACAAGAGCATATTGGGTTAACAAAACTTCCCCATGCTCAAGATATTTATGCAATTTATTATGATGATAAAGCGCCTTATCAAGGAATAATAAAAAAAGAGAATGCTAATGATGTATTGCTAAGTAGTATTTCTAAAACAGCAAAACTAGAAGGTTATCTTAGTTTTAATAAAGAAGGTTATAGCGCATATCGCAAACAATATCATGAATATTGGCAATGGGTTGAGCAACGTAATGATGCTCGTTATCAACAAAACATCGGGCATGGAAGAAGTTACGATAGTAAGAATATGATGCATACTTTTAGATTACTTTATATCGCACTAGGGATAGCACAAGAAGGGAAAGTGAAGGTTTGGTGTGATAATAGAGATGAATTATTAGCAATTAAAGCAGGACAGTTTAGTTATGATGAATTATTAGAGCGTAGTGAAATTCTTATTAAGGCTATTAAGAGTGCATTTCAGCTAAGCTTATTGCCTGATGAAATTGAACCTTCAAGTGCGGAACTTGCTCTTATAAATATGAGAAAAGAGCTTTATAAATAGTAGGAAAATAAACTAACTAGAAATTAATATCCCTTACGTAATGTAAGGGATATGCTATTTTTAATATTTTAAATATACGAACAAAATATGAAAATATTTATTAAATAGCGTTAACGTATAAAAATATTAATTAGTTGCAAGGTACTCTGGGTAAGCATCTGTTAACTTCATATATATACGTTTGTGCTCTGCATTTTTTCTGAAATCTTGTTTTAAACAGATTTTAGCTGTATTTTTTAACTCTGCTGGTACATTTTCAGCGTTTGTAGAGGCAATAATGGAAAAACGCACTTTCCTTTTAGACCGACTTAAATTATAAGGTAAACCTAAAATACGTCTTGCGACTCTGTTTGTTTTCACAACTCACTCCTTTTTGCATGTAATTTAGAGAAAGCCTATTCATTATAACAGAAAATAAAAAGGATAAGATGCTGGTAATCTTATTAGTTTAGCATTAAAGGCTATTTAGTCTCTATATTTTAAAATATAACAAGACTAATAAAATAAATATTTTTCTATTTAAAATTTAATTAACTATCTAAATTGTATTTAGTTAAAATTAAACTATTTACACTTATTAGGTGTATTTTAAATATTTGTCATATTAAAAATAATAAATTTACTTTAATATTAACAATAAGTTATTTGTCTCATAATTGAGATAAAATAAGCTGTTTCAAATTACAATTAATTATCATTTTTTTGAAAAAATATTAGAAACGAGATATCGCTAAAAATTTACGTTATTTTAATTTAAAGAGGTATGGATCCAATTAAGATAACCTTTAAAACCATTTTCAATCGGTATTATAATCACTTCAGGAGTCTCATAGGGATGTATTTCGACAAGAGCATCAATTAAGTTTTGCTGTTTGCTTTTTTCGGACTTTATCATCATAAGTACTTCATTATCTTCAATAATTTTATTGTCCCAATGATAAATAGATTTAACTTGAGGTATTAAGTTTACACAAGCAGCAAGTTTTTCATTGATGAGGTAATGAGCAATTTCATTAGCGATTGTTTCATTTGGTGCTGTTGAGTATGCAATTATCATTGTTTTTCCTTTTAAAATTAATTTGATTTTTCATAGTAGCAATAAGGCTTGGTGATTTTAATTTTATCAAAATAAAACTTTTTAAAACTTAAATCTAATATTTTTATTTTTAGCGAAATAAAACAGTATTTTCAAAAAAAACTTTCTCGATACGAGCTGTTTACGGCATTATTAAGGGCATTTTACGTATTATAAGGTTCTTGTAGTAAAGAAAAATATCAGGGTGCCGATATTATTAGCAGATTAATGAAATCTATCTATTTGTGTTATAGGCTTAATTTGGCCAAAGGCATTTTATCTTCAATAATATCTCTAATATAAAATAAACTAATTAGTCATAAGATTTATAAAAATTTGTGGGGTTTAAAATGGATAATAATTCGCTAAAAAACGCGAGTTTATTTGATAATGATCCCGTTCTCTATGCAGCGTGGCTTTACTATCAGGACGGACTCAGCCAAAGTGAAGTTGCAAATATTATGGGTGTTTCTCGTGTTACTGTCGTGAAATATTTGCATTTAGCTAGAGAAAAAGGATTCGTAAATATTAACTTGGATTCATCAGTATTTTCTACGATTGATTATGCCATCAGAATAAAAGCAAAATTCGATCTTAATAATGTGCTTATTTTACCTGATGAAGAAAAGAATAAGTCGCAACATACTTTAAATATGAACAGAGAAAGATTAGCAAAAGCAGGAGCAATGTATCTTTCTCAGATAATTAATGATGATGATATTTTAGGTGTTGCTTGGGGACGAACAATTTATAAATTGGGTAATTATCTTTCACCCAAGTCATTAAAAAATATCACGGTACTACAAATGATAGGTGCCGTAGCACCACAGCCAGATTTTAAAACAACAGAAGCAGCCGCGTTAATTGCAAACAAGTTGTCAGGGTGCAGTATTAATTTGCATGTACCTGCGGTAGTTTCTAGTGCGCGTCTAGCAATGGAACTTCAAGCTGAGCCTATTATTAGGCGCAGTTTTTCAGCGCTAAATCAGTGTAATAAAGCCCTTTTTGTTGTGGGTAATACATTTGATGATAATCCTTTGGTAACAACGGGGGTTTTAACGAGCAGTGAGATGGCTCAATATCGTGATTTAGGTGCTGTTGGTGTAATTTGTGGCCGTTTTTATGATGCGCAAGGTAATCCTTTAGTTTCTGATATTGATCTTAGAATAATGGGAATAAGCCTTGCTCAGTTAAGACAAATAACACAGCGACTTTTTATTGCTGGTGGTGTGGAAAATATTCAAGCAACAATAGGGGCGATAAAAGGAGGTTATGCCACTGATATTGTGATTGATGAAGTGACAGCGTTGGCATTATTAGAGCTAGATAACTAATAATAAAATCCTCGTGAAAGCGAGGATTTGTTGGCAAGTGTGACTATTTAAGATCTGCTTATCCCTGATAATAAGCATTTATTTTGAGCGGCCTTTTTCTTTATGTGTAAGCTTTAAGAAAAAGATAAAAATGATAAGTTGTTAACATTTTTATCTTTTTTAATATGAGCCCCTTGCCTTAAACACTTATATCATTCATTATATAAAAAATTATATAGCGATGATTGGGATCACCACTTTTATGAAACGCCAATTGCTTGCTAGTCTAGGATTAGCATTAGGATTAATTTGCCATAATACATTTGCAGCCGAGCTTCATCTTTATGCAGGGGCTGGATTAAAGCAACCCGTAGAGCAGGTTGTGGATGTGTTTGAAAAAGAGACAGGAAATAAAGTCACTATTGAATATGGTGGCTCAGGCCAAATATTAACACGCTTTAATTTAACTAAGCAGGGAGATTTATTCTTTCCTGGATCACAAGATTATGTTGAAAAGTTAGATAAAGAAGGCCAAGTTGTTAATCAGTATTCTATTGTTCGCCATATTCCAGTTATTGCTGTGCGTAAAGATAAAGTGGGTAATATTAAAACGCTAGAAGATCTTGCGAATAGTTCATTAAAACTAGGAATGGGGGATGCTAAAGCTATCGCATTAGGAAAAAGTGGCGAACAACTTATTGATGCATCAGGCCAAGGCGATAAATTACGTGATAAAGTTGTTGTACGTACAGCAACTATTAAACAATTGCTTATGTATTTATTAAATGGGGAAGTGGATGCTGCCATTGTTGGATATGCAGATGCAATGAAAAATCAAGATAAACTTGTTTTACTTCCAGTTCCCGAAGGTAGCCCAGAAGAAGTGGCAACACTTGCTGTTTTAAAAACATCAGTCAATCCAGAAGAAGCACAATTACTTGCTGATTATTTTACTCGCGCTGAAGGGATAAAGGCTTTTACTGATTATGGTTTTCTTCCTGTAATTTCGAAACCATAAATTTTTTCTCACATAAATTGTGTTTTTTTGCCACCAACTCACTGGTGGCTTTTTTCATTATTATAGCAAAATAAATATTATCTTAAAAAAAGGAAATAACGTGTTTCGATGGGCATTAATTCCACTTTTTTTATTGTTATTTCTGATCTTAGGCTCACTAATTGCGCTGATATCTCAACTTTCTTATGTTGAATTGAGGCAAGTTATTATTGATCCTGAATTCCATTTTGCTATTGGCATGTCACTTAGTACAGCGCTAACGTCTTTATGTTTAGCAATTATCTTAGGTGTACCCGCCGCATGGGCAATGGCAAGAATTCCTTTTAAAGGGCATCGTTTCATTGATGCGTTATTAGATTTGCCTTTGGTGACTCCTCCATTAGTTATTGGTATCGGATTATTATTATTGTTAGGAAATCAGGGGCCTTTAACGGGTATTTTTCCTGAGTTATCTCGCTCTCTTTTTTCACCATTGGGTATTATTATTGCTCAAACTTATGTCGCTAGCGCGATAATTATGAGAAATAGCCTTTCTGCTTTTAAGTCGGTTGATCCTGCTTATATTCAAACTGCACAAAATTTAGGATTAACACCAACAAAAACATTTTTCTTGATTGAAATACCACTTTGCTGGTCGGCGCTAATGAGCGGAAGCATTATTGCATTTTCTAGAGCTTTAGGTGAATTTGGCGCTACGTTAATGTTAGCGGGTGCAACAAGGCTAAAAACCGAAACGTTGCCTATGGCAATTTATTTAAATATCGCTAGTGGAGACTTCACTCTGGCAATAGGCTGTGCACTTGTTCTTATTGCTATCGCGATTACTTTATTATTTGCCTTACATCGTTTACAGCGAGAAAGGAAAAGATCATGCTAGAAATTCGTTCATTAACAACGGGTATATTAAAAAATGTTTCGTTGGAGGTAGAAAAAGGAACATGTTTAGGAATAAGTGGTACATCCGGAAGTGGTAAAACAACGCTTTTAAATGCAATTGCTGGATATACTTTATACTCTGGTGATATCTACCTTGCAGATAAAAATATAAATAAACAACCAGTATGGTTACGCTCTTGCCGATATTTAAATCAACGGCTTTATTTATTTCCGTTTATGACAGTGACACAAAATTTATGGTTAGCACAATATGGTGCAAAACAGAAAAGAAGTAAAGAGAGAGAAAAAGCGATATTAGAGCAAATGGGAATTGCACATCTTGCTACACGTTATCCTTATCAAATATCAGGAGGGGAGCAACAGCGCGTCGCATTGGCAAGAGCGCTTATTAGCCAACCCAAACTTTTACTACTGGATGAACCTTTTTCAAGTTTGGATTGGGAAACACGTTATCAACTTTGGGATTTAATTGATTCCTTAAAATCTAAGGAGATAACGATGATCATGGTTACTCATGAGCCTCGTGAAATAAAAGCGCTAGCAGATAAAACGGTTTTATTGTCTAAAGGACAAGTTGTGACTGAGAATTCTATGCTATGAAATTATTGATTACCAAGCCATTACTGACCAATGGATAATACGGCCCATAATTTTTACAGAATTTGTTTCCGCTGATTCATCAGGAAATTCGTCTTTATTATAGCTACGTATAATCAATTTACCGCCCGGTTGGCGATAGAGCAGTTTTATTCTAAACAAGGCATCTTGTTCGATCGCATAAATACCACCATCAACAATACGTGTGTTGCCCGTATCGACAGTAACTGTTGAGCCATTTGGAATAACAGGTGACATACTGTCGCCATAAACAGAAAAACAAATTACGTTCTGAGAAGATGCGCCATAACGGCGTAATGTGCTTTTTGAAAATCTTAATTTATATCCATTATGATCTTCGTTAGTACAACAACCGTCACCTGCTGCGAGCTCAATACTTTTAAAATAGGGAATTTCTACTTCATCAGCACCTAAAGGGGTATTACTGTCCCATTCACTCACAGGTTGCCATTCATTCTCTGGTGGAATTTCAGAAGTTGCATTGGTTTTTTCTTCACCTTCAAGTAGCCAAGCTAAATCACAATCTAATGCTTTTGCTAATTCAGGTAAAAAACGGGGACGTTTAGTTTTACCGCTTTCTAGTTGCTCTATGGATTGCTGTGTCGTACTTGCTAAAGTGGCAAGTTCTGATTGTGTTAAACCTAACGCAATGCGTTTATCTTTGGTACGTTTCGCAATAGACATTAGTGACTCCTAATACGTGTCCTTACATATTCAAGTACAAAGAGTATATCGTAAAAAGAAAACAAATTAAATTGTATTTTATCTTAAGCTTAAAATGAAGAATAGATTAATTACTTAATTTTGAAAACGTCGTCAGCACTATCTGGTGGGGTAAGATAAGGGTTTTCATCAGTAACTTCAGGATCTCTCAAGACTTCTCCACAGAAAATAATAAGGTCAGGTCTTTTGTGTTTTAAGTAGTTAAGTCGCGTTGTGCATTCATCTTTAGTATAAATTGTTTCTGTAACAGGAACGGCATCACAAGAATCATTTCCACAAGGACTTACCAACAATACATAACCGACCAGCATGAGCTGTGAAGTAAACATAAAATATCCTTTTAACTATTCATGTTTGGTCATCAAAATCAGACCGCTAGATTACCTATTTGTTGATAAAAAAGCAGTTTCTATTTGTCTTAAATAGCATTAATGATGCAAAAAAGTGTATGTGATCACAATTTTTCTAGTGTTTGTTTGTATTTTTTTGCAATGTGTTATAGGCGAATGACCTAAATATCAGACAATAATACGCTATGATATATTGTGAAAACAAATAGAATTGTTTTTTGCTCTGCTTACTTGTTGTAATGTTGTTATTAGTATTATTTAAATTAATATTCTCTATGAAATATTAATTTAAATAATGTTTGTTAATTAGATAATGTTAGGTAAAAAACCTTATATTTAGCGAAAAACGCCGTAAACCCTCGCCCAATGCGAGCGGGGATATAAGGCGAAAAGCCCGCAGGGCTTTAAAGATCAATCAGACGTTGACTGACTCTGAACGTAGGCTCTGAGCGTTTCAATCGTTGCCCCTCCGGTGCTACAGACAAAGTACGATCTCGACCACAAAAGCCCCGTTTTACTTTGCATCCGTAAATGTGT
>NZ_JASVWV010000039.1:0-3278 GCF_030286765.1 Proteus faecis | reverse complement strand
AGACAACGATTAAAAATCAACCTAAAATTGTACTAAAGACAAACAACAGGTATGAGACAACTCAGACTCACTGATTACTGACCGGAGGGAAAAATGAGTGATAAAATAACTATTTCCCGGGGAGAACGTTGGGGCATCAAACTTGCTCATGGAACCAAATGGGGAATACGTGGCGTTAAAAAACTGGATCGCTACTGCACAGAAAAAGCAAAAGAAAAAGGTCTTCCTGGCTGGTTAGGTCATTTGCCAAAAATCATTATCATTACCATTCTGATTTTGAGCGCTGTATTTAATCTTCCTTTATTATTTATTATATTCTGCTTATACCTATTATTACATGTCAAGTATGATGATACATCTGGTATATTAGATACTCCAGATAACTCTCTCTTTAATGATGATCCTCTTGTTGAAAGAACATACGATAACGTTAACTCAATAGATGATGGTGCTCCATATGGAGAGTCTCATGGAACATGGGGGGATAACTAAACATAATTATCCCCCAACAGCATTAATTATTTTAGTCCTTTTCCATTTACTCCCTCCATAAAAGTAGCTCCAGCCTTTTTAGCAACTTCCCCTCCCTTTTCTCCTGCTTGTGTTGCTTTATCCGTACCTGATTTCATACTATTACTTATAGCACTTCCTAAATTAATGCCCGCCCAACTTAATGCGCCCATCCACAACGCCGGCAACACCAAAAACATCGTCCCCATCACCAGATTCATAATGACATCATCAGACGTGTTCTGGATCCCGTTCATATTCCACTGGCTGTGCGTATCGGAATTATACAGTGCCTCCATCATCCAGCTGTCTATCCAGCGTGCCAGCTCCCACCAGAAGGTCAGAAAGTTCAGCGCAAATATCACAAACGTCACCGTTATCGCCGTCTTAAATTCATACGCCGAAAACAGCAGTATCATCGGGATCATGATATACACCGCCATTAATATCAGCCCCTGCACCATCGGTAAGGACTGACGCATCGAATCAAAGGCAGGGAATGCCCCCAGTGACGCCAGCGAAGTGCCGGCTACCCCTCCCATTCTGGCCAGCTCATTCATCACCGTCATATCCGCATTTCCCCCGTATCCCCGGTACACCCGACCGCCGGAAACATCCAGATTCGTCGGACTCACCAGCCGGCGGACAATGGCCTCCTCAAACTCTTTCGAGTTTTTATTAATCAGCTTCATCGCTGCCCGGGCACGCAGCCACATCCCTTCATCGGTCTGCTCTTTGACAAGTTTCAGTAAGCCCGCATTCGCATCATTCCACCACTGATAACAGGTCGGGTAACCGTTACCGTTGACATTCGCATACCCGTCATCCCGCCCTGCATCCCAGGGAAAGCCCGCCCGTGGTGTCCGGGACTGGATCTGATGATATTCCCCTTTCATAAACGTCACCGAACCTATCCAGGTAATATCCTGCAACGTTTTCTCATCCTGCGTTTTTCCCTGATCTTTCGCTTTCCAGTCATACAGCGCACGTGAATAACAATCATCGGTAAAATCCTGAAGTGCGGCAGCCAGTGCCGGATTTTTGATATTGCTGTGCTGCACCTCAAAACGCACCTGACGCAAATCCGGCCGGCACGGAATACTGGCCACCGCCGCCTGTGTCACCCCTTTCGACAACTTATGCACCAGCATCCACCACAGCGGGATTTTGGCTGTCTGATTATCCAGTGATGACACCACACCGCTGTAACCGGACGCCTCCGGCTTCACCGGTGTCCAGCTGCCGCAGGTTTTGGCCCGGCTGGTATCAAATTGCAGGGTACTGACACTCACTTCCATCAACGGCACACAACAAAAGAGGATCACCACAAAAGCCCCGTAGAGGGCGTTCTCGATGCGCACAATCGCCAGCGAGCCTTTGTTACCTTCATCCTCCCCCTCTTCCCGCACCTTCAGCCAAATCCCCGCCACTTTAAAAGCCAGTGGCAGCGCAAACAGCCCGGTGCTGGTCAGTACCGACCACAATCCGTTATTCACCACCCAGGCCAGCAGCGTGAGAAAATACTCGAGATAACTGTTTGTCATCATAAGCCGTCACCTCCCGCCCAGACAGACCATTCACTCACCGCCACAAAGGCGGCCATCGCCAGTCCGCTGCGCTTCAGACTGCGCCGGGCCGTCTCACTGACTTTCGGGTGGTGATACAGTTTCCATAATCCGACGGTAACCATCCCGTACAACACACACCGCCAGACCAGCCAGAACCAGCGGGCACGGTAAAACGCCCGGCGCAGACTGTCCGCCTCACCGTAATAACTCAGCCCCAGCTGAGCCACCGCCAGCAACACCACCATACTGAGCAGGGTCAGCCCGGTCACTTTCAGCACCGGCCATAACCGGCGCCCGGTTTTTCCTTTCGTCATTTAACGTCCTCCGGTGTCACTGTTTTGCTCCAGCCCCTGTACACGCACATCCGTATTATCCGGGGTCTGGGTAGCCGGATTCGCCTGTGTCCGTTGCTGATCACGCTCAATCACCGTCAGCATCGCATTATTGGCAATGGATTTACGCACTTCCATTTCCGTTTGCAGCATCCCGATTTCGCGATCCAGTTGGTCAACCGACTGATTACCGATCTCCCGGGCTTTCGGAAAATTACTGGCATTCGGCTCCCCCTGGCCGGTGATCAGCATACGGCGCATCGTCAGCGCCAGCTCCATCGTATCCGCCATCGCCAGCTCACCGGCCAGACGCTGTGTTAACGCCGTTTTATCCGGATCCCGGCGCAGGGCTTCAATCACGCCCCGGGAGACCGTCAGGCTACCGGTTTTCAGTTTCGCCAAATCCGCCGCACTGACCGCGCCCCGGCTGTTCACCAGTTTATGCAACTGTTCCAGATTTTCCCGGGTGGTGGTCTCCAGCACCGGCGCCAGCCCGGTTCCCGGCTGGGAACTACCCGGCTGGTTTGCCTCACCGCCGCTCTGACAATCCGCCGGATTGGTGCAGGTGCGGACCGATTTGCTGCCCAGTACCTGTGTTACCACCTGAGCAGCCTCCTCACTGTTGGCAAACCGCCGGCACGCCGCCCCGGTACACTGGCCGGCCGGCACCGGAGCCGTGCTGGTTGCCGGCAGACCGTTCATGATATTAAAGCCGGCCTGCGCAAAATCCTGTGTTGGCTGAATGGCTTTCTGACCCGCACCGCCCCGTTTCTCCCCTCCTATCCACGGCACGCCGGCCTTACCGTCCGGCTTTTTTTCCACCTGATTCATCGTCCCGACCGCATCACCATCCCCGCTGTTGATAATG
>NZ_JASVWV010000038.1:0-3278 GCF_030286765.1 Proteus faecis | reverse complement strand
CATTATCAACAGCGGGGATGGTGATGCGGTCGGGACGATGAATCAGGTGGAAAAAAAGCCGGACGGTAAGGCCGGCGTGCCGTGGATAGGAGGGGAGAAACGGGGCGGTGCGGGTCAGAAAGCCATTGTACCGGCGCAGGATTTTGCCCAGGCCGGCTTTAATATCATGAACGGTCTGCCGGCAACCAGTACGGCCCCGGTGCCGGCCGGCCAGTGTACCGGGGCGGCGTGCCGGCGCTTTGCCAACAGTGAGGAGGCCGCTCAGGTGGTGACACAGGTGCTGGGCAGCAAATCGGTCCGCACCTGCACCAATCCGGCGGATTGTCAGAGCGGTGGTGAGGCAAACCAGCCGGGTAGTTCCCAGCCGGGAACCGGGCTGGCGCCGGTGCTGGAGACCACCACCCGGGAAAATCTGGAACAGTTGCATAAACTGGTGAACAGCCGGGGCGCGGTCAGTGCGGCGGATTTGGCGAAACTGAAAACCGGCAGCCTGACGGTCTCCCGGGGCGTGATTGAAGCCCTGCGCCGGGATCCGGATAAAACGGCGTTAACACAGCGTCTGGCCGGTGAGCTGGCGATGGCGGATACGATGGAGCTGGCGCTGACGATGCGCCGTATGCTGATCACCGGCCAGGGGGAGCCGAATGCCGGTAATTTTCCGAAAGCCCGGGAGATCGGTAATCAGTCGGTTGACCAACTGGATCGCGAAATCGGGATGCTGCAAACGGAAATGGAAGTGCGTAAATCCATTGCCAATAATGCGATGCTGACGGTGATTGAGCGTGATCAGCAACGGACACAGGCGAATCCGGCTACCCAGACCCCGGATAATACGGATGTGCGTGTACAGGGGCTGGAGCAAAACAGTAACACCGGAGGACGTTAAATGACGAAAGGAAAAACCGGGCGCCGGTTATGGCCGGTGCTGAAAGTGACCGGGCTGACCCTGCTCAGTATGGTGGTGTTGCTGGCTGTGGCTCAGCTGGGGCTGAGTTATTACGGTGAGGCGGACAGTCTGCGCCGGGCGTTTTACCGTGCCCGCTGGTTCTGGCTGGTCTGGCGGTGTGTGTTGTACGGGATGGTTACCGTCGAATTATGGAAACTGTATCACCACCCGAAAGTCAGTGAGACGGCCCGGCGCAGTCTGAAGCGCAGCGGACTGGCGATGGCCGCCTTTGTGGCGGTGAGTGAATGGTCTGTCTGGGCGGGAGGTGACGGCTTATGATGACAAACAGTTATCTCGAGTATTTTCTCACGCTGCTGGCCTGGGTGGTGAATAACGGATTGTGGTCGGTACTGACCAGCACCGGGCTGTTTGCGCTGCCGCTGGCTTTTAAAGTGGCGGGGATTTGGCTGAAGGTGCGGGAAGAGGGGGAGGATGAAGGTAACAAAGGCTCGCTGGCGATTGTGCGCATCGAGAACGCCCTCTACGGGGCTTTTGTGGTGATCCTCTTTTGTTGTGTGCCGTTGATGGAAGTGAGTGTCAGTACCCTGCAATTTGATACCAGCCGGGCCAAAACCTGCGGCAGCTGGACACCGGTGAAGCCGGAGGAATCCGGTTACAGCGGTGTGGTGTCATCACTGGATAATCAGACAGCCAAAATCCCGCTGTGGTGGATGCTGGTACATAAGCTGTCGAAAGGGGTGACTCAGGCGGCGGTGGCCAGCATTCCGTGCCGGCCGGATTTGCGTCAGGTGCGTTTTGAGGTGCAGCACAGCAACATTAAAAATCCGGCACTGGCTGCCGCACTTCAGGATTTTACCGATGATTGTTATTCACGTGCGCTGTATGACTGGAAAGCGAAAGATCAGGGAAAAACGCAGGATGAGAAAACGTTGCAGGATATTACCTGGATAGGTTCGGTGACGTTTATGAAAGGGGAATATCATCAGATCCAGTCCCGGACACCGTGGGCGGGCTTTCCCTGGGATGCCGGCCGGGATGACGGGTATGCGAATGTCAACGGTAACGGTTACCCGACCTGTTATCAGTGGTGGAATGATGCGAATGCGGGCTTACTGAAACTTGTCAAAGAGCAGACCGATGAAGGAATGTGGCTGCGTGCCCGGGCAGCGATGAAGCTGATTAATAAAAACTCGAAAGAGTTTGAGGAGGCCATCGTCCGCCGGCTGGTGAGTCCGGCGAATCTGGATGTCTCCGGCGGCCGGGTATACCGGGGATACGGGGGTAATGCGGATATGACGGTGATGAATGAGCTGGCCAGAATGGGAGGGGTAGCCGGGACTTCGCTGGCGTCACTGGGGGCATTCCCTGCCTTTGATACGATGCGCCAGTCCTTACCGATGATGCAGGGGCTGATATTAATGGCGGTGTATATCATGATCCCGATGATACTGCTGTTTTCGGCGTATGAATTTAAGACGGCGATAACGGTGACGTTTGTGATATTTGCGCTGAACTTTCTGACCTTCTGGTGGGAGCTGGCACGCTGGATAGACAGCTGGATGATGGAGGCACTGTATAATTCCGATACGCACAGCCAGTGGAATATGAACGGGATCCAGAACACGTCTGATGATGTCATTATGAACCTGGTGATGGGGACGATGTTTTTGGTGTTGCCTGCATTGTGGATGGGCGCATTGGGTTGGGCTGGTGTTAATTTAGGTGGTGCGTTATCTAAGGCAATGCAGGATGGTCCTAAAGTAGCACAAAATACAGGAGGCAAAGCTGGCCAAGTGGCTGAACAAGCCGTATCGAAAAAAATAGCAAAATAAATGATTATAGCCAGTTAATATTTATTAATTGGCTAATCATCCAATTTAATGGTTCCTGAATCATCTGTGTACCATCCATCCCCCTGATTTCCGCTCATATACACAGAACCATAGTCATCATCTGAATTTGTTAAGTAATCGGAAGTACTTTCAGTATTTATTATATCTGAAATGCTATTCCCAAAGTTTTCTACTACAGAAAACAAAATTACCAGCATTCCAAAAGCGAATAGGATGTACAAACTGAAATAAGCCAGTAATGCGATGACCGCAAGAGTTATGGATACCAGTGGAATATGTCCCAGCCAACCCGGCGTATTTTTGCTTTTGGCTCTTGCCACGCAGCTCTTATCGAATGCCTTTAATTTTTTGATTAGCCATTTTGTTTTATGAGCCACTTTTACACCCCAGTGTTCTCCCCGGGAAATAGTTATTTTATCACTCATTTTTCCCTCCGGTCAGTAATCAGTGAGTCTGAGTTGTCTCATACCTGTTGTTTGTCTTTAGTACAATTTTAGGTTGATTTTTAATCGTTGTCT
>NZ_JASVWV010000037.1:0-4112 GCF_030286765.1 Proteus faecis | reverse complement strand
CCGTCACTCAGCGTGACCGGGATATCAACCAGCCAGACAATATCTGACGTCAGCAGCGCCATCTGCTCCGGCGTCAGCGCCACACCGGGGATCAACTGATACTGTTTACCGAAGGCAATACCGTTATTCATCAGCATACGGTACTGAGCTTCATCATTACTCTGATTACCGGTATAACGCCCCCCGGTCAGCTGGATCAACTGATCACGAACCAGTCTCTGCTCATAATACCCGTCACCAAGACGTTTATGCACATTATCGTGGGAGGCCGTAAAGGCATTCTGCATATAGTCACTGGACAACCACTGTTTTTTATTCACAAAACGGGGATCCGTTTCCACCAGGTAGTGGCTGTCCGTGCCGGGATGCAGGGTAAACAGGCTGTTATCCGGTAAACGGACATCAGGACTGACCGTGCGGATCACCGGAGTGATCTGCTGCCCGCTCCCGGTTTCCGGTTTCAGCGTCAGGCTGAACGTATGTCCGGGAGGTAACAGTAACGGACGATCATGCACCACGCCGGGAATATCCGTTGAGACCATACCGGCCTGACCGGTACTGATATTCACCCGGCTGTCCGCTCCGGCCACGGAATGACTTCCTGCGCCCTCTGCACTTTCATTCACCGCAGACACCTGCCGTTCACTCCCGCGCCAGGTTTTGTCCGGTACCACAGCATGTCCCTGCCAGGTCAGGCTTTTCAGATCAATGGTTTCCGTTACCGGGGCCGGACGGTAATCATCAGTCTCTCTTCCCTGTGATGTTTTGGTTCCGCCAATCGGTCTTTTCTTTTTCTTCGGCCACCACCGTGTCTGCCATCCTTCATCCGTGGTCACCCGCTCACCCTGCGTCGCCCGGTTATCCAGGGTACCGATATGCCCGTCCAGGCTACCGCCGGCAACAATCTGGCTGTCATGATTAAACAGACGGGCGGTATCAAACCGGATATTTCCCCCCGCCAGTATTTTCCCCGGGTCAGTGGACGCTATCTGTGTCTCCGTGACGGTCCTGGTATAGTTATATTCATAAAAACGATCATTTTCGCTGCCATCCGGCATTCTTGCTGTATGGACGCCATATTTATTCTTCTTGCTGAGATCAACATCTGCCCAGTCATAACGGGTGGTACTGCCGTTAAGAACGCCTTCATGATGCTGACTTTTCTCCACCAGGACCGTATGTGTTTCCAGTTTCCGGTTGGTATTATTCACCGTCTGCATGCCGATAAATGCATCGCTGCCGGCCTCAATAAATGCACCGTCATTATTCAGGACATCACCCCGGCCGGTTGCACGATAATCGTTATCCAGATGACGGCCAAAAACCATATTACCGAGACTGGTGATAAGTGCATGCCCACGGTTATTAACCGTTCCGGCCGCAATATCCAGACGATCACGGGATGCGATTACCGGGGCTTTGTCACCATCCCGGTCATTATTCAGAACGCCGGCTTCGACAGCGAGATGATCACCAAAAATCCGCCCGCTGCCAGTGTTGTTCAGCACACCGGTCGTCAGGTGTGTCAGTTCACCGTCAATCAGCCCGCGATTCTCCAGTGTGCCGGCCACGTTCAGATGCGTTTCTTTCGCCGTGATATCCCCCAGAACAGTATTGACCAGATTATCCGCACGGATCTCCAGCCCCTGCTGTCCGGCAATCACCCCGTCATTAATCAGCCGGCGGTCGGTCAGGAGCGTCAGATCACCGTTCGCTTTAACCGAGCCGGTATTACGGAAATCGTCGGCCACATGAACCGTCAGGCGATCCCGGGACAAAATCTGTCCGTCACCACTCACTGCCAGCGCAGAAATATCCGCACTGTCATCGGCTATCAGCATCCCTTCACGGTTGTTCACCGTCAGCGCCTGTCCCTGAACAGAGAGCGTTTTCTGTGAGGAAAGCAGTCCCCGCAGATTATCCAGTACCCGGGTTACCCGTGCGGTCAGATGGCTGACACCGCGCACTGCCCCTTCCGCGTTATCCAGAATATCGGCGGCAAGCGTGAGTTTCCCTGCCTCCAGCCCCTTACCGCTCTGTCCGGTATGCCTGTTATTGATTTCAGAAGCCACAATCTCAAGCGGGCCGGCTGAGTGCACAAGCCCGCTTTCATTATTCAGTACCGTCTGTACATTCAGCTGACTGTCACCGTCAGCAATCACCTGCCCCTGCCGGTTATCCAGACGGTCAGCCGACAATGCCAGCCGGCCGCCGGATAACAATGCCCCTTTTCCGTTATCCAGCGCCTGACCCACTGACAGAGTCAGTCTTTCTCCGGCCTGAACCGTTCCCTCCCGGTTAGTAAGCTGAGAGGTCGTGACAGCAGTATGATGGTCACCGGCTATCCTTCCGCCGGTATTGACTAAAGCAGCCGTACCGGTGTTAATCAGAAGATCGCCGGCAGACTGAAGGCGTCCCCCGGTGTTATCGGTCTCACCGCTGTTCACTGACAGCCCGCCATTCCCCGCTATCAGGCCGAGGCTGTTTTTCAGGTTGCCGGTATGCAACACGGCATTCCCGTCAGACACGATACGTCCGCTCCGGTTATCCGTCTCCCCGGTCGTAATGATCGCCTCACCGGCAGCAGAGATACCGCCACGGGAAACCGTATCACGGTTAATCAGGCGGTTCCCCTGTGTGTCAATCGTCAGTCCGGCGCCGGAGAGAATACTGCCGGCGGTATTGTCCAGTTGCCCGCCGGTGATTGCCAGCCCCCGCAGGGCAGTGATCAACCCGGCAGTGTTATCTGACATTACGGTTTTCAGCCCGGCCTGTCCGCCGGCACTCACAATCCCCTGGTGATTATCCAGTCTGCCGCTGAGAAGGGACAGATCGCCCTGCGCCCGGATCCCCCCGTGCTCCCCGCTGTCACGGTTAACCAGAGTCTGTCCCCGGGTATCCAGTAACAGCTGTTTCCCGGCCTGGATCAGCCCCTGCCGGTTATTGACTTCTCCTGTCGTCAGAGACAGCGAACCGGATGCGCTGACAAGCTGTCCCTGCGTATTATCCAGCAGACCGGTGGTCATCACGCCGTCACCGCCGCTGACAATGACGCCGTCATGGTTATCCAGACCATTCACTTCAAGCGTCAGACGATCACCGGCAACAATCCCGCCCTGCTCTCCGCTCTGCTGATTAACCAGTTTCCGGTCATGAGTGTCCAGTATCAGCGATGTGCCGGCCCGTAAAAGACCACCGCTGTTATCCGTTTCGCCGGTATCCAGTCTGACACTCTCCCGGGCCGCCAGATACCCGCCACGGTGATCCAGCGCCTGTCCCTGCGTGTCCAGCGTGATATTGCGGCCCTGTATCACACCCTGTGCCGCCTCCAGGCGGCCTGTTCTGAGTGAAAGATCCCCGCCGGCAATAATACCGCCCTGTTCACCGCTGTCTGTACTGATTAACCCGTTTCCATGGGTATCCAGCGTTAAAGCCCCGTCTGCCTGCAACAGCCCGTGCTGATTGCGGAGCACCGCAGTATTCAGTGTCAAATCGCCCTGACTGAGTATTTTTCCGCTGTCACTGTTCAGATCAGCGGTCTGCAACTGTGCATCACCGGATGAGGCAATAACCCCTGCCTGATTATCCGTATTCCCTGCCGATAACGTCAGTGCACCGGCCAGTATCTGCCCGCCTTCACGGTTACTCAGCTGCCGGTTATTTGTGTCAATAACCAGGCTTTTTCCGGCCTGAATCAGTCCTCCGGTGTTATCCGTTTCTCCTGTACTGAGCGCCAGCGTATCCCGGGCCGCAATATTTCCCCCGGTGTTGTGAAGTTTTGCCACACCGGTACCGACGGTGACATCCTGTCCGGTGATGGTACCGTTATGATTATGTAATCCGGTTGCATTCAGTGTCAGCCTGTTAAGGGCCTCCATCCGCCCCTGTTCATTAATAACCGCCTGCCGGCTGTTCAGTGTCATGTTGCCGCCGGTGGCTGAAATCAGTCCTTCCCGGCTGGTCAGCGCTGCCGTATCCAGCAGGATATGCCGCCCGGCAATCAGACGCCCTTTATCATTCAGCACCTCACCCGGTGTGGTCAGGGATAAACTCCCTTTATCAGCGGCAAGCAGTGTCCCGGCAGAATTATCCAGTTTCGCACTGCTCAGCGT
>NZ_JASVWV010000036.1:0-4242 GCF_030286765.1 Proteus faecis | reverse complement strand
ATGTCCCCGGCACTTTCCGCCCGGCCGTTCCGGTTACTCAGCGTTCCGGATACCGTCAGTTGCATCCCTTCCTGTCCGCGGGCAGACAACACGGCATCGTCATTCGTCAGTATCCCGGCTTCTGCGGTGATTTTTCCGGCCTGCGTATAGCCACCGGATAAATCCGCCTGCCCGGCTTTCAGCCGGAGAGCACCGGATGACAGCAACGCGCCCTGCTGTCCCTGAAGTACATTTGTCTGAAGGGATAACACACCTGCACCGGAAAGCTGCACCTTGCCCTGACGGTTATCCAGATCGCCGGTTTCGATACTCAAATCCCGTCCCGCAGCCGCAAGCGTACCAGAGCGGTTGTCCAGTACATCCGCTTTCAGATGAATTCGTCCGGCACTGGTGATACTTCCCCCGTTGTTACGGAGGGTATGCTGGCTGAGCAGCAGATCCTGTGTGCCCTCCTGGTTCAGAAGGCCGCCGGTATTCGTGATTTCCGGGGAATGTATAGTCAGTCTCCCTCCGGAAACCCGGCCGGCGGTATTATCGATGCCGGTTGCTGCCCGCAGACTGACAGTATCCTGCCCGCGTAATTCCGCACCGGCAGTGCTGATCCCACGTTCCGTCGCTGTCAGTGTGACGGCTTTTGCCTCTGTCCGGCTGCCACTGACATCCACGCCGGTTCCGGAGGCAACGATCTTACCGGCAGCTTTATTCTGTCCCCGGGCTTTCAGTTCCCCACCTGATGTCAGAACTAAATCGCCTTTTCTTCCGTCAGTTGTGGCTGCCGGAGCACCGGCCAGAAGCGTACTTTTTTCCGAACTGTGAATACCCGCTGCTGTCAGCCTGACATCCTGTCCGCCCCGGATAATCCCCTCATTATTCAGTGTTCCCGGTGCAGTCAGTTCAACGTCTCCTCCGGCCGTCAGGCTGCCGGTATTACGCAGGTCACCTTTCGCGGCGACGCTCAGATCCCCCTGCCCAGCCAGTACACCGCTGTTCACCAGTTGACCGTCAGCACGGAGTGACAATGTGCCGGCCATCGCCCCCAGCTCTCCGGCATTGCGTACGCCCACGCCTTTTTCGGTGCCTTCCATAATAATTTTACCGGCATACATTCCGCCCAGCGCCGACACATCCAGCGCAAACGCCGGCTTCCCGGCATCCTCACCGGGCTTAATCCGGGTGATATTACCCCGGGGATCGGTTTCGTTATGACCGGTGGTGATCCGCAGTTCACCGCCGACCTGCATCCGGGCGTTCACATTCACCGCCCGGGCAATCAGCGCAGTGTAGTCACTGTCCTCCGCCAGCAGTCCGCGCCCTTCAATACTGAGCCGTCCTTTGTCAACATCGAAACCTTTCAGTCTGCCGCCGTCCATCAGCGCTTTCCCGGCGGCCAGGGTCGTTCTTTCCGCATTGATAAAACCACAGCCATTGCAGGTAATACCGGACGGATTAGCGATCACCACTTCCGCACGACGCCCGGCAACCTCAATAAAACCATTCAGCCGGCTGGGATCACGGCTGTTAACTTCATTGAGAATGATCCTGGCCTCACCCTTTGCCAGCCAGGGATTACCGGTAATATTGCCGGCCAGACGGGTCTGTGTATTACTGTGACTGTTATTTAAAATGGCTCCCCGGCTGTCCACATCAAACTGTGT
This sequence comes from Proteus faecis, assembly GCF_030286765.1. Taxonomy (NCBI): domain Bacteria; kingdom Pseudomonadati; phylum Pseudomonadota; class Gammaproteobacteria; order Enterobacterales; family Morganellaceae; genus Proteus; species Proteus faecis. The sequence goes on along the minus strand of NZ_JASVWV010000036.1, from coordinate 2,587 downwards.
ATACTGATTACGTGAAACCCCTTCCGGACCGGGCGTCTGAATATTCACCTGCGGCAACCCGTTTGCCGTGGAAATCACCGTCGCCTGCTGGTTTCCCGGCGCATTACGGTCAGCGACAATAGCGGAATAAGCAGGAAACGAGCACAAACCGGCAGCCAGCCAGATGGCAAAACAAACCGGGGACAGGGAGGCGATAATCCCTGCCGGAGCACAACGTCCGCGACGTGTATTTCCTCCCCGTCCGCGCCGGGCAATGTCAGCCACAACCATCAGCATGCCGCGGGCTTTATTAAAGACAATCCGGTAAAAAAGGCTGTTCATACAAAATCCCTGAATCTGGAGCCACCACACAGACATCAGCGGATGTCGTGGCTGTTTATCTATAAATGAATTATCCCTGCCTGTTTCACTGCCAGTTCCAGTTCACACTGAACGTGGTGACCACAGGGTCTGTTTTAAATCCGGCCGGTTTTGAGAGGGGGATCCCCACAGAAGCGTCATAACTCACGCCGGTATTCCCGAATGCGCCACGGATCCCCAGCACTGACCCCGCCAGATGTTGTCCGGTTAAATCACTCTGAGTGGTACTGTTACCGCTGACCTCCCCGTAATCGGCCCCGAGATAGAGCTCCTGCAAAGGCAGAGGTGTCTGCCAGGAGAGCGTGTTCTGTACCAGCCAGCCATCTGAGGCACTGAGCGTACGTTCGCCGTCAAAACCGCGCACGCTCCAGCGGTTGCCGATGGAAAACTCATCCTGCGGTGTCAGAGGGGTGGCGCTCATTTGCCTGCGCCAGGTGGTATTCCAGCTGAAAGACTGTTCCCCCAGAGAAAACGGTGCGGTCAGTGAGGCATTCCAGCTCAGAATTTTTGATAAGGCGGTGACGCCGCCATAATCATCCCAACCTTCTTCCGGGGCCGGCAGGGCGCCAAACCAGCGGGTACCCCGCTGATAGCTCACCCCGGCATCCAAGGTGGCTGCCCCGATATAATGGCGGTGGGATAACCCGATACGCCATGCACTGGTCCGGCGTTTCTGGGCGGTAATTTCCGTATCATCAATAAAATTACGGGTCTCACGCAGAAGAACGTCATAACTGGCCGTCGTACGGGAACTGGCACCACGATGTAACACACGGCTCAGTTGCAGATTCAGGGAACGGCTTTTACCACTGTAATGAATGTCGGTATATTTTCCGGCCACGGTCTGATAATAACGGTAATCGTTGAGGTTTATGCCGGCCAGCCAGTATCCCAGAGGAACCGAATAATGTGCGGAATAACTGTGGGTACTTTTATGACGCCCGCCAAATCCCAGATCCCGGCTTGCGGTGACATAAAACAAATCGCTGAAGGACAACGGATTATCCAGCGCCAGCATTACTCCGCCCTGATATCGCCCCGTGCTTTCCGTGCCGGAATCATCCACCCAGGCACCGGTACGCCAGTAACGGGACTGCGAGCGTTCAATCACAATATCACTCTGTCCGGGCATGTCACCGGGCTTCAGGACCATCCGTGCACTGACCGTGGGAAGGCGCTGAAGGTTTTCCAGCCCCTGTTCAATGTCCCGTAAATCCAGTAATTCCCCCTTACGGGCCGGGAACGCACTGTACAGCCGGATATAGTCATCACTGCCTGTATTCAGATAAATATCCCTGACCGTTCCCGGCACAATCAGCAGACGAAGCGTACCGGTTTTAAGATCCTGAGACGGTGCCAGTACACGGGTCGTGATATACCCGTGTCCAATCAGACGGTTCTGTAATGCACTCATCAGAAGATTAATTCCGTCAAGCCCCAGGCACTGCCCTTTTGCCTGATCGACAATACGCTGTACCGGGATCCAGTGAGGAAGCCCCCCGCTCCCGTCGGTTACAACCTGTGTGATCTGAAAACACGGTGACTCTGCCGGAAAAATAAGCCGGGAGGATACAGAGGACGGCGGGGATAAGCGTATATCCGGCGCTTTCGGCATCAGCGATGCTTCACGTGACTGTTGCTGTTGTTCCTGATGAATAAAAGGCTGTTCACCGGACCGGAATAACGGAGATGGAGTCTCTTTGGCTGATAAAGAGAAAGATACCGCACTCATCGCCAGAGAGAGAAACGGGAAAAAACATAACCGCTGTAACGGGGATAAAAAAGATAGCATCACAAATCAGTATGAGAATTTACGTTTCGTTACATTAATGAAATTAAATTTGACAAAACGTGCCTTAGATCAAATTTCAGGATAAAAGATCGAGTTAATGAGCTATTGCAAAGCAAAGATCTGAAATGAGACATCATTTCAGAATATTAATCTAAATCATTTTTTATGCACAAATTTTTTCTGTGTAAATTGATGTAAAAATAAAGAAAAACAGATAAAAAAACTGGACGCATGCAGTCCAAATCAGAAAAAACAAACGGTTAATTAAAAGAAAATGTCGATTGAGGATGCCGGAAACAAAAACCGAACGACTTTTAGTGATTAATCAAATATCAGCCAGTCTATGTATACTCATGAGCCTGATGACATCCCACCGGAAATGACTTCGGATAACACAATGGATGCGAGGGTGAGGAAAACCAGTATAAATATATA
>NZ_JASVWV010000035.1:0-4741 GCF_030286765.1 Proteus faecis | reverse complement strand
AATTTGCTTGGCGGCCATAGCGCAGCGGTCCCACCTGATCCCATGCCGAACTCAGAAGTGAAACGTTGTAGCGCCGATGGTAGTGTGGGGTCTCCCCATGTGAGAGTAGGGAACTGCCAGGCATCAAATTTAGGCTGTGTCAGCCGGTGACAATAAGCCACTAGTGCTGATATGGCTCAGTTGGTAGAGCACACCCTTGGTAAGGGTGAGGTCCCCAGTTCGAATCTGGGTATCAGCACCATAAAAAATTAAGTATAACTACACAAACAGATAGTTATAAAACAGAATTTGCTTGGCGGCCATAGCGCAACGGTCCCACCTGATCCCATGCCGAACTCAGAAGTGAAACGTTGTAGCGCCGATGGTAGTGTGGGGTCTCCCCATGTGAGAGTAGGGAACTGCCAGGCATTAAATAAGACGAGAAAGCCAACCCAATGGGTTGGCTTTTTTGCATTGTAAGACATCTGAAATGTAGATGTAATACCTCTACACTAATCACCTATCACTTTGCTATCCTCAATGATGCTTGGCTGTTAAACTAAGCTATCAGCTAAATGAGGTAGACTTTCATGAAAGAACTGGTTTCATTGCAAGCATTTAATACATTTGGTTTGAGAGCAAAAGCTCACCAAATAGAAACTGCAAATAATAAAGATGAGCTTTGTACATATTGGCAAAATGCCCATAAGCAAAAATTACCAACGCTTATTCTAGGTGGTGGCAGCAACGTATTATTTACAGAAGATTTTAACGGTATTGTTATACGTAACTGTATTGCTGGTATTGAAATTACTGAAGATGAGCAATATTGGTTTGTTCATGTTGGTGCGGGCGAAAACTGGCATGCACTTATTGAATATCTGTTAGAAAAGAATATTTATGGACTGGAAAATTTAGCGCTGATCCCAGGAAATGTAGGTTCAGCACCAATACAAAATATCGGCGCTTATGGTAAAGAATTAAAAGATGTTTGTGCTTATGTTGATATTGTTGAGTTAAGTACAGGTCATGTTCATCGATTAACTAATAATGAATGTCAGTTCGGTTACCGTGATAGTATTTTCAAACATCATTACCAGCAAGGCTTTGCCATTATTGCGGTTGGTTTACAGCTTAGCAAAAAATGGGAGCCTATTCTTACGTATGGCGATTTATCAAAATTATCACTAGAAACGGTAACGCCAAAAGAGGTGTTTGGTTCTGTGTGCTCTATGAGAATGAGCAAGCTACCAGATCCGGCAATAACAGGTAATGCTGGTAGTTTTTTCAAGAATCCAATTGTTGATACTCGCATTGCACAGCATTTAAAAGCAGAATCCCCCTTCTGTCCTCAATATGTTCAACAAGATGGAGTAAAACTTGCTGCAGGCTGGCTGATTGATCAATGTGGCCTTAAAGGGTATCAGATTGGTGGTGCTGCTGTTCATACGAAGCAAGCTCTTGTTCTCATCAACAAAGATGGTCTAGCTACAGGCGAAGATATTGTTAATTTAGCTGCATATATACGTCAAAAAGTCTTTGAACGCTTCGGTGTACACTTAGAGCCAGAAGTTCGTTTTATCGGTCAATATGGCGAAATTAATGCAGTGGACGCTATTTCATGAAAGAAACACCAACTCCTTTATTATTAATTGAGCGCCTTGCTGACGGAAATATCCATTCAGGGGAGCAACTAGGCGAAAGCTTAGGAATGACACGAGCAGGTATTAATAAACATATTCAGACATTGCGTAGTTGGGGTATTGATGTTCAAACTGTTGCAGGAAAGGGCTATCAGCTAGATGCTCCAATGAATTTGTTAAATGCGGATAGCGTAAACAAGAACATCAAAGGTGAACCGGCTAGTGTTATTCCTGTTATAGATTCTACAAACCAATATTTGATCCAACATATTAGCGAATTAAAATCGGGTGATGTCTGCATTGCTGAATACCAGTCTGCTGGACGAGGTAGAAGAGGGCGCCAATGGATTTCGCCTTTTGGTCGAAATTTATACTTGAGTATGTATTGGAAACTCGATCAAGGGCCTGCTGCTGCAATAGGGCTGAGTTTGGTTGTCGGTGTTATTATGGCTGAAGTATTGCAAAAATTTGGTGCAGATGACGTTAAAGTTAAATGGCCTAACGATCTCTATTTAAATGATAAAAAGCTTTCAGGTATTCTTGTTGAGCTAACAGGAAAAACAGGTGATGTTGCTCATATTGTCACAGGTATTGGTATTAATATTGCGATGAGCAAAAATCAAAATGAAGCCATTAACCAGCAATGGATTAATTTAGAGCAAGTTGGCATTAAAATTGACAGAAATGATCTTGCTTGTGAAATTACTAATGCACTAAGAGAAGCATTTGTTCAATTTGAAAAACAAGGGTTATCTGTGTTTATCGAACGTTGGAAAAGTTTAGATAACTTTATGAATCGCCGTGTGAAGCTTATTATTGGTGAAAAAGAGATCTTTGGTATCGCCAAAGGTATCAACGATCAAGGTGCTTTACTTTTAGAGCAAGAAGGAAAAATTATACCTTATATAGGTGGTGAGATTTCACTGAGAAGTGCACTGTAATGTTTTAAATTGCATCGAACATCTAAAACTAAAAAAGCTTTCCTAGATGGGAAAGCTTTTTATTTATGGATACTATTTTAATAACTATAATCTAATAATATTTAGATCAAACGCTGATCATTGTTTAGATTTATTTACGTAATCGGACGTTGGTGATCGTATGATTTTGCCCTTTGGTTAGTATAAGACTCGCTCTTTCTTTCGTAGGCAGAATGTTCTGTTTCAAATTCAAACCATTAATTTCTTGCCAAATTGAAGATGCTATTTCAATAGACTCTTCTCTGCTTAATTTAGAGTAATTATTAAAATATGATTCAGGATCAGTAAACGCACCCTCTCTAAATTTTAAAAATCGACTGATGTACCAGTGTTTTAGTAATGTTTCTTCAGCATCAACATAAATGGAGAAATCTACATAATCTGATACGAAAACATTATGTGGATCATGAGGATAATCCTGATTACTCTGTAATACATTTAATCCTTCAAGGATCAAAATATCAGGTTGTTCAATAACCTGTTTTTTATCTGGAATGATGTCATACACTAAATGAGAATAGACAGGGGCTGTTACTTGTTTTTTACCTGATTTTATATCAGAAACGAAAGAGACAAGGCTATGCATATCATAGGATTCAGGAAATCCTTTCTTTTTCATTATTCCACGTCTCTTTAACTCTGCATTAGGTAAAAGAAAACCATCAGTAGTGATTAAATCTACTTTACGATGTTCTGGCCAACGAGTTAAAAGTGCTTGTAGTAAACGAGCTGTGGTACTTTTACCAACAGCAACACTACCCGCTATACCAATAATGTAGGGGATTTTGGCGCTTCTTGTTCCAAGAAACTGCTCTAAGACAGCTTGACGACGCAAGTTAGAACTTATGTAAAAATTGAGTAATCTTGAAAGAGGAAGATAAATCTCAATTACATCATCAATAGAAATTTCTTCATTAATTCCTTTTAAATCAACAATCTCTTTTTCGGTTAATGTTAAAGGAACGGAATCTCTTAACGTTGCCCAGTGCTTTCTGTCAAACTCTAAATAAGGGGTTATAAAGCGTTCTTTGTTATTCATAAGCCAACATCTGCCTAATATTCGCAGGTTGGACAGGCTGTTTAAAACACCCGTATCCGATAAAAAATAAACAGCATCATAACGAGTGATGACTCGTAGGCGTAGATATTTTTTAAATTTTTTCTACTTTTTTTGACACGAACTGAATAAATTTGTAAAAAAAGTACAAAAAATAGTCATGAAAATAATTTTTTAGCGTAGACTAATAAAGGCGCCATCAATTTTTTTCTAAAAATTTATTGATGATGAATAAATCTGGGAGTGATTAGCTAAATTAGCTTGCTAATTTATCATGATTTTTTGTTGGCATTTTGGTCGTTTTTTTCCTAAAAAATCAACAATTCAATCAAAAGTGAACAAAATCTAAGCAAAAGAACAAATATCGCAATTTTTTTGTTGCATCATGATGAAAGTCCTCCTAGAATGCGCACCACTTAGCCGGCATAGCTCAGTTGGTAGAGCAACTGACTTGTAATCAGTAGGTCCCGAGTTCGACTCTTGGTGCCGGCACCATTAAAAATTAGGTTTGGTGGGATACCCAAGCGGCCAAAGGGAGCAGACTGTAAATCTGCCGTCACAGACTTCGAAGGTTCGAATCCTTCTCCCACCACCATTAATTCCAAACTTAAGTGTTTTAAATTAGTAAACACTTAAGTAGAATACAAAGCTGATTTTAAGTCAGGTAGCCGAGTTCTGCGGGCATCGTATAATGGCTATTACCTCAGCCTTCCAAGCTGATGATGCGGGTTCGATTCCCGCTGCCCGCTCCAGATGTGCTGATATAGCTCAGTTGGTAGAGCGCACCCTTGGTAAGGGTGAGGTCGGCAGTTCGAATCTGCCTATCAGCACCACTCCTTCATGTTCTTGCCTCCCTGATTAAAATCTTAACAAGCACTAGCAAATCGCTAATTTACTTACTGCTTGGTTGATGTGGTGTAACCACCGATTCCGTGTCTTAGAGGGACAATTTAAATGTCTAAAGAAAAATTTGAACGTTCAAAACCGCACGTTAACGTTGGTACTATCGGCCACGTTGACCACGGTAAAACAACTCTGACTGCTGCAATCACTACAGTTTTAGCTAAAACTTACGGTGGTGC
>NZ_JASVWV010000034.1:0-6088 GCF_030286765.1 Proteus faecis | reverse complement strand
AACAGTACTCAAAACTTAACCGGTGTTTCCACTGGAAACAGTGCTCAAAACTTAACCGGTGTTTCCACTGGAAACAGTACTCAAAACTTAACCGGTGTTTCCACTGGAAACAGTGCTCAAAACTTAATCAGTGTTTCCACTGGAAACAGTGTTCAAAAATCAAACAGTGTTTCCACTGGAAACACTGTTTAAAAACTCACCGACACGCCGGAAAACAATTCGCTCACTGCGCTCATCCCCGGGGAGGATCTGACGGATTTTCTTTTTCCGGCTCACGCATTTTTTTCCCGTGACAGTGACGATGACGGCCGGCAGGACGGTTTTTTTTCCCCGTGATCCTCATCACAATAAAGAACACACACCACATCAGCACCGCCAGCCAGAATACCGGGGAGTCAACCCCGTCTGAAGGCCATATCGGCGGTAGCATTACTTCACCTGCTGGGTCAGCCCGGTTTCTGTGATCAGAACCGGGTAATGGGATAACTGAAGACGGTGAGCCAAATCGGTGCCGGATGCCGGGGAGAGCAGTCCTCCCTGAGCCAGCGCCTGAAGCGCCTGTAATCCGGCATCCGATTTCACATTCACCACCATCCCGGCCGCATTCATTGCCTTCAGCCGGGTGGCATGCTGTGTGAGCCAGGCCCGGGATAACGGATCATCCCCCACCAGATACAGTGCCCCAATCCCCGGTAAATGCAGGGCGCGATCATCCACCTCCCCCGGTGTCATTTCCGGTGTCTCAACCGGCAACACCATTGACGGGGCCATCACGGACGGCAGGGCACGGGATGCCGGCTTTGTTGTCCATTCATTCGGGGCATTATTGATTGCGTCATAAAAAGGGGCTGCCGGCTGCCCGCCGCCATGATCCGCAACCACCGTTAATGCCGCCTGACTGCCGCCGGCCGCGCAAAACAGCAGCATCCCCAGGACGGACAGGGGATAAAAGGCACGCGTTGTCTTTTTTTCGGAATTATTTCGCATCGGTTTTGTTCTCCGGTTCTATCCACACAAACGATACCGGTCGTTCTGCAATGGCTACCGGTAAATGAGCGGGGACGGGTTGGGTACCGCCCGTCAGTGTTGCCAGCTGACGCCGGACGATACCTTTATAACGGGTGGCGGGCTGACCGCCCGCCGGATGGTGATAACAGCCGGCAGCACGGAGCCAGCTGCCCGGTGATGTGTCATAACAGCGCTTCAGAATACGGGCTGCCACATGCAGATTGGTATAAGGATCAAAAGCCTCCCAGGTGGAACGGAAGTGATGCCCGTTCCAGCCTAAATTGACCTGTGCAATGCCCACATCGATGCGTTTGGGTGATGTCGTCTGTAAAAATGCCTGTAAAGCCTGCCAGGCGGCCTGCCGTGTCGGATAACGGTATCCTTTACCGGCCACATTCAGCGTCCACGGCCAGGGATGGATTTCACCGGCCTGCGGGTGATGTGCCGGTAATGTCCAGGATGACTCCGTCAGTGCCAGGGAATACAGGGCTTCTGCCGGTACATTCTCCTGCCGGGCCACCTCACGGTAGCCCGCCGGCACCTCCCGCGCCGGTAACGGCACGGAAAACAGCAACAGGACAAGCATGAGCAGGGAATTTTTACGCATCACGCCTCCGGATTAAGGTGTGAGCGGACGCCACCGCCCATCCGGTAACTGTTGCATAACCACCGGTGTGGTGGTCAGTCCGTACTGAAGCGAGAGGCCGCCATCATGATTTAACGTAATTTCCCGCTTTCTGACGCGCTCTGCCGGGATATTTTTTTGTCTGGCCCAGGCCCGCAGGCGGTTATCATCCCCCTGTGTCCCCAGCACATAAATATCAAACGGCTGTTTGCCGGCCAGCAGAGTGGCCAGACGGGCATCACACGCGCGACAGTTTTCCGCCTGCACAAATAACGCCTGCCGGCGCTGTGCTGTTCCCTGTACCATCCCGGCGGTCGCGCCGGCTGTTCCCAGACTGACCGGTAATATCTGACCATAGAGCCGTTTCCAGGCCGCATCCACTTCCCGCTGAAACGCCAGCTCTTTTTCCGCCCGGGCAAATTCCTGCTGTACCCACTTTTCAGCCAGCCGGCGGCGCTCCTCATCTGACCGGGCCTCAATGCCCAGTGTCGTCAGGGGATCCAGTCCGGGAGACTGAATACCGCGCCGCCCTTTCATCAGCGCCTCAAAACGGGCATACTCCTCCGCACTCAGTCCCCATTCCTGCGCCTCATACTGCAATGACTGTGTCTGACTCTCAGCCGATTTCCCCGCCTCAATCTGAACCGGTCGGGTTGCCCCGGAAACAGACTGTGCAGCTGTCAGCGGTGCAGACATCAGACACCCGCCCAGTAAAACCACGCATCTTATGTTTTTCATCACGGCATTCCTTTTATGGCAGGCGCAACGTCACCGTGCGCCCCTGATAACGTAATGTCACACGGTCAGTCTGAATGTCGGTCATTTCCCAGCCCTGATAACGTCCGCCTACCGGCAGTAATTGCACCTGCTCCAGCTGACGAATATCCGCAGGAGCCAGTGCGGCAAGAAGACGACCGCCCCGCTGTTCAATCGCGGTTAACTGAAACGGCACGGTCCGGGATGGACGGGCAGAAGCCCCGGGACGGGAAGTCTCCGGCGCGGCGGGTTTTGCCCTGACAACCGGGGGATTGACCGTTTTTTGTACCGGCTGACGCTGTTCCTGCAACTGATGTAACGCCAGTGCCCACTGTGCCTGGCGGGTTTCCAGTTGTGCCAGCCGTTTTTCCAGCCCGTCAGACAGTACGGCGATCTGCTCATCCGGTTTGCCGGCCACCGCCAGCTGTGCTGTCACCGTTCTGAGGGTGTCGCGCTGTGATGCCACATCCTGTTTTAGCGTCGTCAGCCCCTGACGGAGCACGTCCAGTTGCGCATTCATCCGGTCATCCGTGACAGAGTCAGCCATCTTCATCTCAATCGCCTGTAATCGCTGTCCGAGTTGTGACAGAGCCTCTGAGTGTGAACTGATAACATTACTGTGGATAAACTGCGGGATACCGGCCACCAGAGCACAGGCGACCACGCCCGTCACAATCACCCCCCGGTAAATTTTTTTATGTAATGGGGTTACGGACAATTCTTCAGAATGAGTCATTTCAGCCACCCTCCGCGATGAACCTTATTCACACCGCTATGTCCGGCAGAGGTATTCAGCACCGGAGGCACTGGCAATGGCGTACTGCCCGCAGAAAGTGGAGTGCCCACAGAGACGGATGAAGTGCTGCCCCTTCCGGCATCCGGCACAGACGGCGTGTATTCCGGACGAAGTCGGTAACACACCTCCCGCTGTACATCATCCACTAACAACTGCCAGGCCGGCCCGGCAAGGAGCTGTAACGCCACATTCAGGCGGATCGGTCCCATCTGATACTGAACAGCGGGTAACGGCAGACGATAAAGGCGGTTCGCCTGATCATCAGAGGTGCACAGACGATATCCGGAATCACGCAGGGCATAATGCAGCGCATCCCCGACCGTGGGTGAAACGGAAGCCGGAATACGCAGGTGAACAATTTGTTCCAGCGGGTAACGTTGTGCCTGTGAAGGCGAAATATCAACCAGCCGGTAACGATCATAACGCACAACTTCCGGCGCTGACGGATAAAGATCCGGGAGCACCGGCTGAACATGAGTGGTGTTGACTGGGATCGCGGTGTCAGCCACCGGTTCGGTAGGCCGGGAGGGTTTATCTGCACAGCCCCCCAACAGCAGTGAGGTCAGGGCAAGACATATCGGGAGAATTTTCATACGCATTTTCTGTCCTGTGTTAATAAAATAAAGTCACAGGCACACTGTGCGCAGAAAAGCAAGTGCTCTCAATGAGAAATTAGTTTTCCGAAAAAAAAAGAAAACGGCGGGCATAAAAAATGCCGGCAGTCATGCCGGCATTTGAGAGTAAAAATAGAAAAGATTAATGTTTTAATGACTCAATCTTTTCCCTGGTCAATCCGGTACATTGCATAATAATGTTCAGATCAACCCCCTGTTGTAATAATGAGCGGGCGACTTTTTCAACACCCAGGCCGATACCTTCTTCACGACCTTTTTTGATACCTTTTTCGATACCTTTTTCGATACCTTTTTCGATACCTTTTTGCTCAAGTTGTTCTGCAATCGTTGTCAGCATCGTTTTATACTCCGGTGACAGTGCAATCAATTGGCTGAAAAAGCGGGATTCATCCAGAATATACCCCTGATAGGCAATATATTCCATCACACTCCTCACCTGGTCAACCGTATTGTGTTGCGAGTTAATTATCTGCGCGATTATCGGCAATACCGACATCAAACCGTCGCGGGTCCGAATATGTTTCTGAACCAGCTCCAGCAGGGCAACACCCTTGTGTGTCAGGATTTCCTCATCACTGAGCACACTCAAATCCACTAACGAAAATGACCGGGTATACAGCTGCTGAGCCAGCGCCGGATCGGCGAACCCGTCCAGCCAGTTCATACTGTACGGATAAGGACAAACACTGCCCTGATAAAACAGAAACGGCACCACCAACGGCAGTGTCTTATCCGCCGGCGATTTCTTCAGATGATGCGAAATCGCTGACATCGCATAGTGCATCAGACGAAAACCCATTAACCGATCCGGTTTTGACTGGTGCTCTATCAGGCAGTAGATATACCCTTCCCCTTCCGTTGTCTGCACGGAATACAGCACATCCGAATGCAGCTGACGTAAACGGCGCTCCACAAAACTGGCCGGCTCCAGGCGCAGTGTACTTAAATCGCACAAAGGCAGAATGTTCGCCGGTAAATGCACCGCGAAAAAATCCCTGGCATTCTCAGGATGCGTTAAAAACTGCTTAAATAACGCATCATGTACCGGTTGTTGTGTATTTTTAGTCACAGAAAACTCCTTATTAATGACTAAAAAGAATCAGCTGCATATTCTCTGGATGCAGGCTGCTCATTCCCCGGCGGGGTTGACTGGTTTTTCTCGGCTTTATATACCACTTCTTTACCGATTTTAATCCAGTCAATATTCAGCAGTCTGGCTTTCAGGCTGACCCGCTGTTCTCCGGCATGCTCACCTTTTGTCAGGGTGAAAATATCGGAGGCCAGATTACTTAATGTAAACCCGGTCAGGACTTTTTTGTCCTCATCCACCGCTTTAATACACCGTCTGACCAGTGAGACCGTGTTCTCCCCGACGACTGTCGTATCAAAACGAACGTACACAGGGTTATCAGCCGGTCCACTAAGTGCATTAATCACTGCGGTTAAAAACTGCCCTTTAGGGCCGTTAACCTGACGGATATTCGATAAATACCCAATCCCGTTCACATGCAGATTAAAGTATTTATTTTCAGATATTGCCGTATTTTTGCTGGTCATGATGTTTCTCCATTGGATAAAAAAGGTAAAAAAGTGAGAAACATCGTCCCGGCAGGAACGTGTTTCCCACCGGGGTCAGTAACAGGATTACTCCCGAACTGACGACTTGCGTTGTATAAGGTGATCCTGATGACAACACAGTACGGTTATCATCCTCCGTCAATTTCAAGGACGAACGGAGTTCTGTCATCGCCCGTAGGCCCTCGTCTCAGATGACCCGAGGATTGGCAGTGGCAATCACCCGTAGGCGTTCCTCTCAGATTGCCGGAACATTGGCATCGTTGTCACCCGTAGGCGCTTCTCTCAGACAACTGAAGCATTGGCAATGTTGCATTATGCAACGGTATAAGCTGAACAAGGATTAATCTGCTTTTTTTATTTGTCAAGTAAAAAAGTAAAACAGAGAGAAAAAACACAGGAGAATAAAATGGATAACAGAAACAGACTGAAAATCTGGTTACAGCAACATCATCTGACTCAAAAAGACCTCGCTCAACTTATTGAAAAGACAACACACAGACCTTGTTCTGTCAGAGCGGTAAAATCCCGGTTATGTCCACCGGAAAAAACAGCGTCCGCACTTGCCCGGACTGGGTGATTCAGGTACTCAATCACATGGATGAATAAATTTTTCCAATAAAAAAGGCGTTACGGTTAATAACGCCTGACAGTACCACCAACTCTGCAATGTTAAAAAGAACCTCAGGAGGT
>NZ_JASVWV010000033.1:0-7388 GCF_030286765.1 Proteus faecis | reverse complement strand
AATGGCTTTCTGACCCGCACCGCCCCGTTTCTCCCCTCCTATCCACGGCACGCCGGCCTTACCGTCCGGCTTTTTTTCCACCTGATTCATCGTCCCGACCGCATCACCATCCCCGCTGTTGATAATGTTCCCGGCCTCTTCAAGTATTGCCGCCTGGGTCCACTGATTATTCTCTGAAAAGTCCATCATCCGTTTAGCCATGTTCTGACAGTTCAGCTGCGCCTTATCAAAAGCCACATTGGCCTGCAACACCCCGTTGGTCAGCATTTCATACAGACCGGGATTCGCCCGCTGGATAGCCATCGCCGGCAGACTGGCCACCGCCCCGGTGGCGTTCTGGATCACCTCGCTCATCAGATTCTTAAAGCCGGCCGTCACCCCGTTCAGCTGGTTGCCCACGGTGGTTTTGATATCAAAATTGCCGCACATCAGATCACTGTTCCAGCCCATGCTCATCCCCAGACGTTGCAGATTACTGCGCCCCGGTGGCTGGGATAACACCGTGCCGCCCCCCAGGTTGTAGTACAGTTTGTCGGAGACGGCGCCGGAGACATTCGCGCCGTAACCGATATCATTTGCGCCGGCGGAAAAATCCAGCGCTGCCCGGGCAGAGAATGCCGGTACGCTGCATAACACCATCAGTGTCAGCACCGGCGGAAAAAAAGTGTGTCGTTTTGCTTTCATCATCTTAAAATCCCTGCTTAAAACGTTGTGCTGTACAGAAATTTTTGCCCCATGCGCTTACAGCAGCTGTACGGCTGCCACAGTGCCCAGGCATAATTGCCGTCCTGCGCCTGCGGGCCGCTCTCATCCGGAAACACCGCACAGCTGTTTTTCAGCCCCGGCGACAGGCGCTGCCATTTATGGTTTTTTGTCCCGGTATTCTCCGTCACTGCCTCCGGCGGCCAGTAGCCATCCCGGCGGTTTCCTTTCAGGGGCACATAGGTATGCACCTGACCGGTACGGGTGATAATGTCTGCCACGCGCTGCGCAACCACCGCTGCCGCTTTATCCCCGTCCTGCTGGGTGACAAAACCGCTGCGCGGATAAAGATTTCCCCACATATTGCCCCGGCTCTGTGCCCCGATTTCCCGTTTCCCGGGGATCAGGGCTTCCGGATACGCCATTTCCGGCACACCGAGCCGCCACGGCACACTGTCGAGCGTGCTCAGGTAATAAGGAAACAGCGGTGTGGCCGCACTGTCACAGGAATACCCCGGGATACTGCCGCCGATAAGGGTGGTGGCCGGATGACCGATGGCATCCGCATAAAAAAAGTGCAGGGCGGTTTTACGTTTTGCCTCAAACTTCTGCTCACTGTTTCCGCCCCCGGCTGACACGCCGCTCAGCACGCCGGTCACGGCATTTTCAATCCCGCCGGACGCCCCGCTGACCAGTGACATTTCCTGCCACGGGTTTTCGCCCGGGGCATGGTAGGCCGAGACCACCACCTGCGGAATAAAATGCGACACCCGGACAGAAGTCTGGATCCGGCAGCCGCCCCAGCCGCACTTCAGCCAGTAGCAAATTCCGCTGATACGCCAGCTGATGCACGACGGTGACGCCGCAGAGGCCACCAGAGTGGCCGTACTCAGGCTGGCTTCCGCCACCGGCACCAGTGAACAACCCAGTAACAGTGCCCCCGTCAGGCGACGCCGCCGGCGGGAAAGGAAGGTACGACCTGATTGCTGTCTCATGATGCACCTCCGGTATCCTGCTGTTCCCGGTACTGCTGTATCTGCGTCACAGCCTGTTCAATATCGGTGGTGCCGTAAACCACCCACTGCGCATCCACCACCACCGCCGGCAGACGGACCACACCCAGTTGCCAGGCCTGAACCACGCCCTGATAAGCCTGCCGTAACGCCGTCTCTCTGGCCTGCCAGGCCGGACTTTGTAACAGGGCGGTGATTTGCGGGGCATCCGCTTCATTCAGTTCCGTACCCGGCTGAAGCAGGGCCTCATCCAGCAGACGCTCAGGCGCATCCAGATACACCACCTCAAACGGGATATCCGTCTGCGGCAGAGCGTCATCCTGCGTGGTATACAGCACCACTGCCGCCCCGGCAGTGAACGGCAGACATGACAGCGACAGCATCAGCAATCCGGAAAGGGATAAAAATCGTTTTTTCATTCGGTCAGTCCTCACAAACGAACGGTGAGAGAAGAAAAGAGCCTCAAAACCCGCCGGTCACCGGCGGGTTTTCTCCCTGCTACCAGCCCACGGCAAACCCGGCACCGATATTGGTATCGCCGCCGTTATTCCATGACACATTCAGGCGCACATTCGTATTCGCGGTGGGTTTATACTGCACCCCGGAAGCAATCGCCTGCGCATCACGGTAATGCCCCAGCGCCATCCCGAACGAAAAACGTTCACTGTTCACATACGGAATGGAGGAAATCGCCGTCACTCCGGCAATCCCCGCATTGGCCCGTTTTTCCACCTGATTAATTTTATTGTCGAGTTGTCTGAAACGCTGATCGGTATACTGCCGGGCATTGTCCAGCACCGTGTGGGTCGCCCGCCCGAACGTTTCGTCGGTATAGCGGTTTGCTGCCGCCAGCGTCTGTTCATCCCCCTCAATACGGGCCTGCTGCTCTTCCGTAATCCGCTTGTTTGTTTTCGCCTCACTGTACTGAATGCTCACATCGGTGTAGTTCATAGCATCCTTCAGCGTCTGCTTATCGCCGGCAATACGCGCATCCCGCTCCTCATCCAGCTGCCCTTTATTGACCGCATCGGTCTTTGCAATGCCGGCGGCCACATGCGTCAGAAAACGTTCCTGCCCTGCACGGCCGACGGACACGCTGTTATCCCGGTCGGCCAGGCTGCCATCGCCCAGTGCCACACTGTTTTTCGCCAGCGCCCGGGCATCCACACCCAGTGCCACGGATTTCTCGCCCAGCGCCAGGCTGTTATCCCCGACAGCCACCGCACGCTGTCCCTGCGTCAGCGTACTCTGCGCCTCATTCAGCGCTTTGTCCGCCGTCTGATATTCCGCCTGTTTCTGCGCCAGTTCGGCTTTCACCTTCTCCAGATCCCGGATGTTTTCCAGCTCGGATTGCGTCGGACGCAAATCAGACAACTTTGTATCCAGATCGGCGAGATCGTTTTCCAGCCGGGAAAGTTGTGTTTCCGCCTGCTTCAGGGCCTGATCAGCCACCGCTTTTTCCGCCGATAACTGCTGTTTCAGCTGTGTGGCCTGTGACGACATGGCCTGTGTGTGACTGAGCGCATTGTCCTGAAGGTACTGTTCCACTTTCTGTTTCAGCGCCTCCGGGTTGGTGTTCAGCCCGACGGTGTTATCCCGGGGACTGCTTTCCAGTACCAGCAGCTGCTGTAATTCTTCGGCATAATCCGGGCTGTCCGGCGATAAACTGTTGACCTTATCCAGCTGGATCAGGTAGTTCAGCTGATTCTCATAGCGGGTGAAAATACCGCTGACCATCTGATTAAAGGTGCCTTCATCGATGTTATCGAGATACAGCTCTGACAGGATCTGCTTCCCGGCCTCTGTCACCCCGGTTAACCCCTGCTCAATCTGCTGCCGGGCATTTTTCTGATAAGCCTGATACAGATTCTTTTTCCCGTCCGCAGAGGTGATCAGGGCGATTTTGGCCAGCTCTTCCTGATAACCGGCAATACCCTTCAGGGCCGCGGTATTCAGGTGTAAACGGGATAACAGCTGCTTCTGGTCATTATCCGTGACCGCATCCGACCACAGCATCGCTTTGTCACTGTGGCCGGCACTCAGTACCGGGGACAGGGCCACGCCCTGATAATTGGTCGTAATCTGGGAGCCGGTTTTTTCTTTGATGGTTTCATTAACCAGGGCACTTCGGGTTTTCGCTTCAATATAGGCATTGACATAACTGACATAAAACTGCGTGTCATTATTGACCGACGTATCCTGCTCAACCCTTTTTTTCACTTCCTGAGCCAGACGGTCAGCCTGCCCCTGCTGCCACAACTCCACAAAATCTGCATCCACAATCTGTGAAACCGCCCCCAGATTGCGTTCATAAATCTGTGCCATCCGGTCAGCGGCCTGCTGTGCCTGTGTCACCTGCTGCTGTTGCGCGGTACGCTGACCCGCTAAGGTCTCCTGTTGCTGCAACAACGGTTTCATTGCTTCCTGACGCTCCAGAATATTGCTGTTCGCCAGTGATTTACTGTCAAACAGGGCCTGTGTCTGCGTGTACTGCTCATGCGCCTGCGCCCGGTTCTGCAACAGGACATTCTGGGCTTTCATCGCCGTCTGTGCCTGTTCCGCCGTCATATTATTCCCCAGCGCCATACTGCCCTGCCCCACTGCCGTACTCTGCTGTCCGGTGGCCACGGCAGTGTCACCCAGCGACACATTTTTAGCCTGCAAAGCGCAGGAATAACTGACAGCCAGCGCCAAAAGCGTTACTTTAATTCCCGTCGTTTTCATGACGTCATGTTTCCTCTTTTTAACATACACAATGAAGCGGCCGGGTAAGCCGTGCTGCAACACGGCTTACCCACTCCCTGCTCCACCCGTTTCATCATCCCGGCTCCCGGGGCGGTAATCCCCGTTTCCGGTCAAGCTCATCCGCCACCCGGAATGCTGCTTCCAGCTCACTGCATCCGTATTGCTCCATCAGCACCCGACGTTGTTGCTTCTCCTCTTTTTCCGTCATCCCCAGTGCCAGGTACAGACTCGGCTGCACCACCCGGAACAGCGCCTCCACTTTCCGGGCCAGCACCACACCTTCCGTGTAACAGCCGGAGAGTTTGGCTGCCGACAGCAGCACCTGTTTCTGCTCTTCACTGAGCGTCTTAAAGCGGGCAATCGCCTCCACTTCCTTCTGTGGCATCGTCAGACACACCCACCACTCCGCCATATTGAGCATTTTCTCGGCACAGTCCGGGTAGTCATCCAGGTTCTGGGTCGCCAGCCACAGCCAGGCCCCCAGTTTCCGCCACATTTTCACCACTTTGGTCACATAGGGGGACAACAGCGGATTGACCGTCACGATATGTGCCTCATCCACCACAAAATTAATGTCCCGCGCCAGGTACTGATCCCGCTCGGCAATGTTGTTAATGGAGTTGATAAGACTCACCATCGTCAGCGCCATCTGGGCCTCATACCCTTCCCGGGCCAGATGCCCCAAATCAATCAGGGTCACATCCGCCTCCGGCCACAGTTCCCCTGGCTGATTAAACAGCTCATGCTCAAAACTGCCCGGTTCGGTAAACATCCCCAGGGATTCCGCCATTTCAGCCGCTTTCGCCCGGCGCTGCGGATTTAATGCCCGCCCTTCCTCTTCGCCTTCCCCCCGTGACAGGGCATACAATGCCTCCTGCAAATCCGCCGGCAGCATCTGCCGGCCCGCCGCATAAGACGCTCTGGCCCCCGCCATCAGCGCCCGGCGGATCATCGCCCGGTCAGCCCGCTTCAGCTCCGCTTCTTCCCGCACATCCCCGCCGGTGATCATCATGCGGGCGGAGATTTCCATTTCCCCCAGGATGTCACGCTGCTCATCATCCTCAGATTCGCTGTCCGTCTCGGGCAGCTCATCCGCATTCAGTGCCAGACGCTGTTCATCCAACGTCAGCAGCTGATGCGCATCCGCAAACAGCGGAAGACGCACCCCGCTGCCGGGTTTGACACTGACCTTATTGACACTCAGGCCCAGACTGGCGTAATAATCCGCCAGTAAACCGAAAGAGTTTCCGGCCTCCGCAATAAACAGACGCGGACGGCGGACCGCCATCAGCTGCGATAACTGTGCACATAACGTGGCGGATTTGCCGGCTCCGGTGGGACCGAATAACAACAGATGAGCATTCTGGGTACGATCCTGTTTATTCTGCGGATCAAAGGTCAGCACCCCGCCGCCCCGGTTAAAGAAGCTCCAGCCGGGATGCCCGGTGCCGGTGGTGCGCCCGGTCACCGGCAGTAATCCGGCCAGGTGCTGTACCCAGGTCAGGCGGGTATACCAGTGTTTTTTATCTGTCTGCGGATCAAAACACATCGGCAGGGCACGCAGATACCCGTTCAGCGGCGCCACATCGTATTCCGGTTTCACCGGCTCCAGACCGGCATTCAGCAGCGTGGCGGTGAGATCCACACGCTTTTTGTTCAGTTCCCCCACCGAACCGGCACGTAGCAGCAATGACAAGGACGCCCGGTAGAGCTTATGGCGGTGCCCCAGTAAACTTCTGGCGGTTTCCACATCCCGGCGGGTACGCTGCGAGTCGGTGTTTTCCCCCACCGAGTTTTTCCCCAGCCGGGTAAATTCCTGCTCCAGCGTATCCTGGGGCTGTGTGACGATGGTCATCGACAACATCGTCCCTTCCGGAAACAGGTCCATCAGCGCATTGATATTTTTGTCACCGCGCTTCTGCTCCCCTGTCAGGTGCCCCGGCCCCGGGGCTTTACGCAGTTTTTCGATGTTCACCACGCCGTGCGCCAGGTTATCAAACCACCACACCCCGTTTTCCACATCCGACCGGGGCGGGGTAAACCACAGCGTTTCCGCAAAATCCTTCAGCACCGGCAGGGTGCCCGGCATTTCCTCCGCCGCCGGCCAGTACGCCCCTTCCCGGTACAGTGTCTCTCTGTCCACCCAGTCCGGAGCCGGGTTGAAATGACGCAGCAACCACTGATGCACCTGCCTCCCGTCCTGGCGGATACAGTGCACCCCGGCACTGCCCAGACTGCTGACCAGCCGGTCACACATCTGATTGAGCATCGCCACCGGCGGCATCGGATCGGCATAGCTGTTCCCCAGCCGGCGGTAAACCACCATCCGGGTCCGGCGCTGCTGTCCGCGCCAGGGTTGTCCGGTCACCTCCGTGTCCTTAAACAGCCCTTCCGGGCGGGCGATCCCCCGCAAATGACGTGCCATTTCGGCCAGCCAGGCTTCGGTAAACGCCGTGCCCCGGGCCGCCGGCAGGATATAGTCCCGTAATGTCGCCAGCGTGACGCTCACATCATCCTCATCCTGACAAAAAAACTGCACCACCCACGGGTTGTCATCATGCTCATCCAGACTGTCCTGAAGCGCATCCTCCACCGCATCCCGGATTTCCAGCAGACGGTCACCGGAGCGCCCTTCCGTCGGCGCCGGCTCAACGGCATACACCGCCCCGACCGACACCCCGTCATCGAGCAGCAGGCACTGCTCCTCATCCAGAAATTCCACCCAGGGCAGGTAATCAATAAAAGACGGATTCGCGTGGTAAATCTTCTGCTCATCTGCCCGGGTCATTTTTCCCGGACGGGAAAGCGGCTCACGGGCTAAACCGGCATTCTCTGCCGGTGTACTGCGGTGTACGGTTTTGTCAGCCGTTTTTTCAGCAGAAACCGCCTGCGCTTTCCGGCGTGAACGGAATAATGAAAGCCCCATCA
>NZ_JASVWV010000032.1:0-7473 GCF_030286765.1 Proteus faecis | reverse complement strand
AATGCCTCCGGATTACAGCGGGATAAATCCGCTATCAGTTCCCGTATCGTACAGGCTCTGGCCATTATCCTGCCTCCGGCACATCAATGCCTTCCGGTAACGTCAGGATAAGATAAGGGAATGCCTTACTGACATAGTCCAGCACCGGTTGCCAGTCCAGAGTATCCCCGTCAGAAGAGACCGAAAAATATCCCGGACACAGGTTGTGCAACAGCAGTAATGCCGCCACCACAAACACGTCATAGGGTTTATATGCCGTCTTGCAGAAATCCCAGTAGCCCTCAACGGGTATTTCGCGCTGTACAATAAACGTCTCATGATTCATGTCATCAGCCGCATTGCCGTTGAACCAAAGCGCCTCACCGTCATCGGTGAATAATGAGCCATCGTTCAGCTGGTTTTCACCCAGACCATCACACAACACAATGGGTTTATCCGGATATCCGCCGCAAATCTGCTCTGCGGATATGGGATCGGCCAGATAGTGGTGATAGAGCTTGTCCAGATGTTCACGGAAGTTCTGCCACATCAGGGGGTCAACGCTTTGTTTTTGTGTAAAATAATGTGTATATCCCATGTGATAAATCCTCATTCTGATTAAAAAAATGGCGGATTCATCCCCTGACGGAAATCAATCCGCCGGGCGGGGTCATAATAAAAAGTCAACAGTGCTGTCAGTACGACAAATCAGCGACACCAGGCATAACGCACCTGCGCCAGCTGGTATGTCAGTCCAAAGCCGGCACGGCATGCCGCTTTTGCGGAACAAAATGTCCTGCTGTCCAGCGAGGTCATCAACGAATGAAAGCGGTATTCTTTCGAATGTGTGCCCAAACGTACGGTAATGCGAACCCTGAATTGCCGGGGATTCACTTTCACCACCGTCGCACGGTAAGCGCGCCGGCCGGTCCGGTTAATTATCCACGGCAATTCATCGGGTATCCCTGACGAGATAAATGGTATACGGTCATAAAAACGGTACAGCCACTGCATGATCAGTGTCAGAAATGAAAACGGCTTGTTTTCAGGCAGTAAAACAGACATGTGTTTCTCCGGTAAAAAAGACGGAGAAACCACCACCTGCCGGGGAGTTTCCCCGTCGGATGGGTAAGTTAAAACAGAAAATGGTGGCGGATTAATTGCTCAGTTCAATATATTCCGGATATTCACCCGCAATCTCTATTTCCATCATTTGCTGTTCAATATCATAGAAACCGGCTTCATAGCCCCGCAGCCAGATCTCAGCATCAATGTGATGCCCCATATCCTCTAAACGGCGAAGTAAACATGACGGCAAGTGTCCCATCCGCCCATTCAAACGCCAGTACACTAATTCACCGAATGCAAATCCGGTATGATAGTGCACATACTCCATCAGTTCTTTTGCCCCCGGCATATGTTGATATCGGGTATAGCTTTCAACCTGTTTCAGTTCGGACGCAATGTCTTGCAACCGACGAGCTTCTTCAAGCAACCACTTCGCACCTTCCCTAATCCTGGAAGTACGACAGACGAGATCGGTTATAAAAAACACACCACAGGCAATGTAATAAATCAGGTTAAATAATGTCATCGGAGCTTCTCCTTTATCAATTACGGGAAAAGCCCCACGGGCTTTATTCCCGTATGGGGTCGTAAATTGTGAATGTATTCCGTTAAACACCAAACATCAGCGCTTCAACCGGATCTTCAAACTGTGCATTTTTGACCGCATCGTTGTAAATGCGGCGAAAATCAGACGCATAAGGCGTTTGATCAGCCGCATCCCAGACTACGCGGACCATTTTCTCAAGATGTGGACGGGTAAAATCAGCCTCCACAGATAACGCGCCCAGTTGCTCTGCAACTGCCCTGATTATCCAGAAGTTCAGCGGAAAATTATCTTCGTCCATACACTCGCCAATATCCAGACGGACAAAAGCAAGAACCATGTCGAGATCACCTGACAGGTGATGTAATTGCGTGAGATAGTGCAAATCGTCAAAAAAAGACGATTGGGGAAATGTAGATACCCTCATTGAATCTCTCCTGAAAAAACAGAGAAATTCCCTGATGACGGGAGATTTCCCCGTCAGTGGGTTGATTATATGAAACGTTGCGTAAAAATAATCCTGATGATAACACAATACAGTTATCACCCTCCGTCAATTTCAAGGACGAACGGAGTTCTGTCATCACCCGTAGGCCCTCGTCTCAGATGACCCGAGGATTGGCAGTAGCAATCACCCGTAGGCGTTCCTCTCAGATTGCCGGAACATTGGCATCGTTGTCACCCGTAGGCGCTTCTCTCAGACAACCGAAGCATTGGCAAGTTGCATTACGCAACGAGATAAGCGGATTCATTTTTAGCCGTTTTTTTATCTTTGTCAATCCTGCCCATTCAGGATTTTTACCGCTTCTCTGATCACCCGTACTCCCCCTTTACGGGTAATATGGATTCCATCATCTGTTCGTACAGTTTCATTATGAATAACAGATTGCCATTGCGTTCCCAAAATATGAGGCTGATTAATATCCAGATAATGAATATTTAATAATATCGCACTGTGCTTAATAATATGCCGGGTATGCATTAAATAACGCTCATGCAGCGGATTTTTTAAATGTGGCGGAGATATCCAGATAATTGTCGCTAACGGATTTTTATTTTGAATCTCAGCAATTAATTGAAATACCAGACTGTAATATTTCCGCCATTCTTCCGGACCATATTGAACAAAATCATTTGTGCCAAGACTAATAATCACATTATCAAACTCACGCAAATCGGAATTATTCACAAAAGCTATCCAATCTTTTTTGTTTTTATTTATTAAACCCGAACCAGAAACATATTCTGTTTTTATTTTTTCGTCCAAAATATATTTTGCGGACTTTTCATAAACAGCCGTTAACGAATCACCTAAAAATAATGTCTTCGCCATTAACGGAAAACAAAAAGTAAAATTAACAAACAAAATAATTAAATAGGCTTTCATTTTTATCTTATTCCTCAACATCCCCTTTCTGACTGTAAACCCGTTTAATATAATCGCCACGACCGTCACCATGCCCTAAATCCATGGAGGTTAATGCATAAGCTTCTTTTTGACTGAATCCCTGACTGAGATAATATTTTTCAACATCCTGAGCATAGGCATACCGTAAACCATGATTTGATTCTTCGTGAATAAATCCGCCTATCCGTCGCATCACATTAATATAACGATCTTTGGCAGAATGTAATGACGGACGATTAATTAAATAACCGTTATGTTTATCAGCATATTCAATGGCTTTATTAATTAATGTTAATACACGGGCTTTATCCGGCACTAATGCTTCACGAGGTCTGCCTCCTTTTGTCCCAAAAACCACATGAACACGCTCTTTACCGTTTTTAAGCGCATGTTGCCAAGTCCGTAATGATTTTACTGACTGCACGGCTTCTTCATTTCTCAACCCCAGACTACGGGATAGCTGCATGGTTAATGCTACCCCCTGATCATAAGGCTCAATCCGGGCGAGCGCTCCGTGAAAGCGCTCGTCCGATATCGCGGTACGGGTGCCAGCCCTGCTGGCACCTGAAATCCCCAGCGCCTCATTACTGAGGCGCTCATGTTTAGGGTCAGCCAATTTATGACGTCCGGCAACACGAAATATCGCCCGGATAGCCGACATTTCGTTTTGACAGGTGCGTAAACTGATATTCTGTTCTCTACGCGCATGGATATACATTTCAATATGACGGGATTTCAGTTGCTCAACAGATCGTATCTGAATATTCAACCCGGTCAGCTCTGCCGCAACCCGTTCTGCAATTTTGACCCGGTCTGCAATGGTTTTAAAACTCCCTCCGGCCTGACGGGAAAGGATATGCATTTCACGGGACAGGGCTTTTGCTCTTCTGGACATTCTCTGATTCTCCGCCTTTTTCTCTCTCAACGGGTTACCTTTTCCCGGCGCGACGGTTTTATATTGCGCATCCTGCGACCTGACAGATACCTGAGCACCGGGGCGATAAAAGGTTGAGTTGTTGAGAGGTATCAAATCAGTTCTCTGAACTGTTTGCGGTCATCAGACCGGTCCCTGTTATCAGGGCACCTCCGTCCGTCAGTTTCCTGACGTCGCCTTGGTATCGTGTCGTTTTTTCTCCTGTTTTCATAATGTTATACGTTTTTATCATCATATAAACGTTGAGTGTTGAAAGACTTTCAGCTGTTCTGAGCAATGCATTACGTGTCTGTCAGATTGTCAGTTTTGCTGTAAGACCAGTATTGAAGCGTTCTGAGCGTATGCACTTGCGTGCGTCACTTTGTCTTCATTTCACTTGACGAAAGTGACGCACGCCCGTCATTCTGCTGCTCAATGTATTGCTCCGAAGATGCCGCTTTCCAAAGCTGCGCAATGGAAACGCGTCATACCGGGCATACAAAGGTTGCAGAAAGCAGGACGTATTCGTCAGAACACATCAGAAGAGGCAGATACACGTTATCGCGTACTCTGCTTTTTTGTGGATATCCGGGTAACCGGATAGCGGTGACATGGTCACTGAAGTGCAGTTAATCCTGATGATAACCCTGTTCGGTTATCACCCTCCGTCAATTTCAAGGACGAACGGAGTTCTGTCATCGCCCGTAGGCCCTCGTCTCAGATGACCCGAGGATTGGCAGTGGCAATCACCCGTAGGCGTTCCTCTCAGATTGCCGGAACATTGGCATCGTTGTCACCCGTAGGCGCTTCTCTCAGACAACTGAAGCATTGGCAATGTTGCATTATGCAACGGTATAACACGATAAATTTAATCAAACTTTGTTTTTTCGTCAATACAGAAAAGAGGGAATATTTCCCTCTTTTCTGCCTACTTTCAGACACAAAAATCAGCTATATGCTTAATTTATTACTTCAGCGCAAAAATAAATTTAACTATCAACCAATAAATAATTTATCGCTTCGGCTACTTTCTCAGACGCAATGTCATGAACAATTTTTGTGCTTTTTAGTCGTTTATATCTAACACCTACCAGGAACTAACGAAGATACTTCTCTGGCCTGTTTTCAAATAAAACAATAACGGGTATATTTAATGCAGGACTTAAATAAACCGGAGCACTATCAGCCAAATTTTCCAGTGCTTTCTGATTACCCTTGGCGGCTTTATTAACCGTATCTTTAACCGCCTCCCAGCTTTCTCCGCTGGTGAGTGCCTCTGCTACGCTTTTGATAGTCCCGACTACCGGCATAAAATCTGCGCTCGTTGACAGGATATCTTTCAGTTCTTCCTGACGCTGAGTGTACATCTTCACCGAGCACGCTTCCGTGCTCATCCCAGCATAATTTTCCTTCTTATAGAGCTCATTTTCTGCTTCAACGCGTTCTTTCGCGACCTGCTTAGGAGTCTTACCCTGCACCAGTGCATCTCTCAGGTCACTGAGCGAATTATTCTCAACAACAATTTCCCTATTTTTTATTTTTAGATTTATTCATCAATTCAGGAATAACTATGTTAGCTACCCATAGTCCAATCCCCAAAACTAACCCTATAGTTCCACCTACCTTAACCGCATAAATAAAAGACTCATATATGGACACCATACGTAATGACTCAAATGAAAAAACTCCAGTTTTAAAAAATGCAACTATAATCCCAATAGGGATACCTAACATGCAAATTGCGATGGATAAAATTGGAATCACAATTACAGCTTGAAGAAATGAAATGATAAATTTTCTATTCATCTCATTCCCCCTCTGTTACATCATTTATTATTTTTTTAGTAGAGTATTCAGTTGTGGAGCCTACCCCACTACCTATCACATCTCCTATAATTTCTGACTTAACTGGTCCACGGCCATTATTCATTAAACTATTAGTAACTTTATTTGACGTTGTTCCTCCCAGCACTGAACCAAAAATCGAGCCTGCTACTGATGCGGTTGGATCTTCATGCTTAATTGAGCTACCCAAATAGGCTCCTCCTCCATTCACTACCGTTGTAAATATAACACCTTTACCTTGTGTCAGAGAGCCTGTACCTATTGCAATCAACGTATCTGTATAACTATATGTTTCGCCCGGTTTCATCGTGATAAGTTGCTGCGTCGCATCTGTTGCGCCACCTAATGCGCCGCCAAACAAAAAACCATATGTCGCTGTTGCCGGTGCTATAACTGTACTGGCTGCAATCGCAGGAACTGGTGCCCATGCAACCAGTAAACCTCTGGCTGGATCTTGTCCTTCAGGGAGATCGCCTTTCGCATGTTTAGATAATGCGGCGGTAACTTCTTGTGGTAATTTATTATCCTCTGACATCGATGTAGCTAGTGTCGATGCTGACAACCCATATTCTGCCATTCCTTTCGAGAGTTTAAATCCATCACTAATCCCGTTATTCTCAATCGTTGTTTTCCCTGCCAGGGCTGCGTTCGCCACACTCTGTGTATCTCCGCCTGCCAGACCACCGGCAAGACCTGACGCCAGCGTTGCCCAGGCACTGACATTCTCTTTTTCCTGCTCTGTCAGTTCATGCGCTTTTTTATGATAAACAGACTCCGCCAGTATCCCTATTGCTTCCCCTGTCATCGCCCCGGTCGCCTGCGCCGCAACATTCTCACCTTTGGCCAGCGCAAGGGCGGCATTCGCTATACCATGAGCAATGGTGCGTTTCAGGTTGACATCGGTTTCTTCATCCGGGATCTGTTTTTTTATTTCATTTGCGATAAACGGTGCTGCACCATCCGCCAGCGCCGCCTTCAGGTCTCCGCCCATCACGCCCTGAACCGCTGCCGTTGCCGCCTGCATGGCACGGGTATACTTACCGCCGGTGCCAAAGCCCGATTCCGCTAAGTTTTTCTCAACCTCTTTGTTAAATAGCAACGCAGTGATATCCCTGTCACCCGCACTCTTACCTTCAGCAATCAGCTCTGCTTTCGCTTTATCGATATCATCCTGTTTATAGTTGCGGATATCAAAGTCTGCCTTCGCCTTTTCCGTGGCTCGGATTGTCGCCTCAGTCCGCGCGATATCTGTGGCCTGAACACCAATTTCACCAAGCAGTTGCTGCTCTTTTACCCGGTTCTGCTCTTTCTCTTTATCAAAGATTTTATTCAGCGCTGAATGCGCATTCTCCGTATCACGGCTCAGCGTCGCCACATCCTGCGTCTGATGTTCTGTATCCCGGATAATCCATTTACCGTCAGAGACTGCCGAATGCGTGGTGTTATGGCTGCTTTCCTTTTTATTACCCCCCATGGCCAGCGCACTGCCCATATTGGATATCAGATTGCCCCCCACACCGCCACCGGTGCTCAGGCTACCGCCCTGGTGTTCCACCCGGTATTCTGCTTTATTCTCGATATTCTTAAAGCCCAGTGTCCCCGTGTCAAGGCGGTTTTTCTCCGCATTTCCTTCTGATGCGATAACCGCACCATCCAGTTGGGTGTGCTTCCCGACCGTAATGTCAAAACCCTCTTTACCGGCAAAAATCCCCGTCT
>NZ_JASVWV010000031.1:0-9494 GCF_030286765.1 Proteus faecis | reverse complement strand
ATACTGGAATTACAAGCGGCGGGACTCGTCGTTTCTGCCCATGGAGGCCAGCGTAAATCCGTCACACAGACGGTTGCGGTCTAAGAAGTGGGAAGCCTCGCCCGACAGGGCGGGGAGCAGTCACTAAGTAATTTTGTTCTGATAGATAATCAGTGATAAAGAATAAAAAACGCCACTAATGGCGCTTTTTACTTTCTGTTTTTACTCAATATGCTTTGATTGCATCATCAATAATTCCCTGACTAATTCAACGCAACTTAAGAAGCGTTCGTCATAATCAGGAGAATTCACTTTAATATATTCAATATTATTTTTATCGAGCATTTCCATCAGTAAGGTTTGGAAACGACGACGATCTTTATCGCTCCCTAAACTACGCAAACCATCGGCTACCCATGGCGTATTATTTTCTAGCAAGATAACTAAATCAAAACGGTATTCATCAATCAAAGCTTGAACAAAGGGATGCTCTTTACCTTCATAACGTAAACAAAATGCCTGCGTTGTAACAAAATCCGTGTCAACAAAAGCCACTTTATTGGCATATTTAACAGCAAAATCAATATATTGAGCATGTCCCAATGCAATTTTATCGTAGTCGGAATATTGCAAGGCCATTTCATCACCACCAAGGTGAGAAAATACATAATCACGCCCATACTCCCATGCACTCGTAGTATTGAAAATATTGGCGAGCTTATTGACTAACGTGGATTTACCACTGGATTCACCACCTAAAATCGCCACGGTACGCACAAAGAAGGGTTTTACTTCTGTTGGGATATATTCCCAATATTTAAAAGGAGCTTGGCGAATTTGACTACCACTAATATTCATAAATGAACGTTCAGGATCAATCAAAACCGTTTCAATACCCAAGAAAGCATTATATTGTTCTGAATCTTCTCGTTCACTGGTATAGATAAAATCAGGGGCTATCTGCTTTTCGCGCAAAAACGTTTTGATCCCTTCACTCCACATTTCCCAACCATGAGGTTGGGGTTCAATACCGTGCTCATCAAACTCATGAATGCGAATATTTTTTTGATATTTAAAAGTTTGTAATAACCAACGTAATCTGTCACTTACAGTCGGTTGTTGTGACATCGCACTGTTAATAAATAAGTTTTTATCACGAGGCTCGTCATGACACAAAATGACATGTAATTCATCCACTTGACTACAAGCGCGTTGAATTAAATAAATATGTCCCGTATGGAGCGGATAAAATTTGCCAAAGATCACACCAATGGTTTTCTTTTTCACTGGGTATTCTAACCCTAAAAATTGGTGCAATGCCGACATCTTTTGTGCACTGGGGCTTTTGATTTTATTATTGATCAATTGGCTAAGATAGCCTTTCGTCATATCACTTTCATCAGCAACTTGTTGTAACGTATATCCATTTTTTCTGATAGCCTGTTTAATATAATCAAAAGAACCCATACTTTTCTCCTTTAGAAATCTTCCAAATCATCAAGGACAGATAACGCATCTGACAGCTTCTTCACACCATACACTTTCATATCAGGAGGATTCTTTTTCGGCATATTCGCACTAGGTACAATTGCCCGTTTAAATCCATGTTTTGCTGCTTCTGCAATACGCTCTTGCCCACTCGGTACAGGTCGAATTTCTCCCGCAAGCCCTACTTCACCAAATATCACTAAATCACGCGGTAAAGGGCGGTTACGGAAACTTGATACTAATGATAATAACAAGGCTAAATCTGCACTGGTTTCTGTGACTTTTACTCCACCTACCACATTCACAAAAACATCTTGGTCAGACATTTGTAATCCGCCATGGCGATGTAAAACAGCCAGTAGAATAGCAAGACGATTTTGCTCTAATCCCACAGCAACACGACGAGGGTTGGACAACATTGAGTGATCAACTAACGCTTGTATTTCCACTAGCAGAGGTCTTGTACCTTCCCATACCACCATAACAGAACTACCTGATGTAATTTCATCACCTCGACTTAAAAAGATAGCTGAGGGATTACTCACTTCTCGTAATCCTTGTTCTGTCATTGCAAAAACACCTAATTCATTAACAGCACCAAAACGGTTTTTATGGCTACGTAAAGTTCGGAAACGAGAGTCTGTTTCACCATCCAACATAACAGAACAGTCAATGCAGTGTTCTAGTACTTTAGGCCCTGCCAATGTGCCATCTTTTGTCACATGGCCTACCATAATAATGGCAACATCATGGGTTTTAGCGAAACGAGTTAGATAAGCAGCCGTTTCACGCACTTGAGCAACACTGCCTGGTGAAGATTGAATATCTGCCATATGCATCACTTGAATAGAGTCAATCACCATTAATTTAGGTTGTTCTTGTGAGGCAATTAAACAAATCTGTTCAATACTGGTTTCAGACAACATATTCAGTTCTGCTGTCGGTAAACCTAATCGATGAGCACGCATAGCGACTTGTTGTAGCGACTCTTCCCCCGTGACATATAGCGTTTTCATTTCTGTGGCCAAACGGCACATGGTTTGTAGTAATAAGGTACTTTTACCTGCACCGGGGCTTCCCCCGATTAAAATAGCACTGCCAGGAACAACCCCACCACCGAGTACACGGTCGAACTCTTTAAATCCTGTGGAGAATCGAGGCAATGCTTCAAGGCTAATCTCCGATAGTTTTTGAACACGGCTAGCGCCTTTTGCATCACCTGCAAATCCACTAAAACGATCATTGCGGGAAGAAGAGGTTGCGGCAAGGCGCACTTCTGTAATTGTATTCCACGCATGACAAGCAGAGCATTGCCCTTGCCAACGAGGATAATCTGCACCACATTCATTACATACAAAGGCTCTTTTTGCTGCTTTTGCCACACTTCTCTCCCAACAATAACGATTTTAAAAAAACGTGCTTAACGCTCTTCGTGTTTTAAACCACCACTTAAAATGCACAATACACCCATTAGATCAGCGTGACGAATAGCCACTTTCGCCTGAGCATAGACTTTAGGCTTTGCGTGATAAGCAATGCCAAGCCCTGCTTTTCTCAACATTTTAAGATCGTTTGCCCCATCACCAATAGCAATAGTTTGCTCTATTGGGATCTCTAAATCCTTAGCTAAACGCGCTAGGACTTGTGCTTTATATTTTGCATCAACAATAGCGCCTTTAACTTTACCCGTGAGTTTGCCATCTTTAATTTCAAGGTGATTAGCCACCGCGGACACTAAACGTAATTTTTGTTTTAAGTTATCGGCAAAATAAGTAAAACCACCGGAGGCGATAGCAATATGCCAGTCCATTGCCTGAAGTTTTCGAACTAAGCTTGTTAACCCAGGCATAAGAGGTAAATCATCCATCACTTTTTGTAATATAGAGGCATCCGCACCTTTAAGTTCAGCAACTCGAAGTTTTAAACTTTCACTAAAATCCATTTCGCCTTGCATCGCGCGTTCTGTTATCGCGGCAACTTTATCTCCCACACCAGCAAGTTTGGCGATTTCATCAATACATTCAATTTGAATAGCCGTTGAATCCATATCCATTACTAAAAGCCCAGGAGAACGTAAACGAGGAATCTCACCTAAAGGAACGACATCTAGGCCACATTCATCAGATAAGCGACGAATTCTGCGGGTTAAGCTGCCAGCAATACGTACCACTTGATAATCATCAATACGCCATGAAGAAACCACCACGATTGCCACACCTAATTTATGTTGGAACTCGCTTATTCTTTTCTTATCAAGTTCACGGCCATAAAGTAACCATCCACTATCACCAGCACGATAATCGAGTGGCATCACCTCTTCACCACTGAGTGATAACGGCAGACCTGGCCATTTACGGATTTCATCCGGTAAATAGCAATAGGTCAGACTATTTGACATACTTATTCTCCTGTTTTCCCCTGTCTGAACAAAATAATTGTTATTCAGCCTATTCTATCTCTGACTCATCTGGCAACATGCACATACTTGCTTACGCAAAAGGATGAACATGCTTAAAGACAAACTAAAATTCAAACTACAAAAAACGGCGATTATACTGATTTGTATCGCACTATTGGCATTTCTTATGCAAGGCGCGTCTTATTTTAGCCGTGCCAATCAACACGCCCGTATTACTCAGTTTGAAGAGCTTGCAAAAACACTGGCAGAACAAGTTGCGTTCTCTTTATCCACTTATATAGATGACAGTAGCAAAGATAACGTAAATCCACTCATTATGGCTAATTTAAATCATCTTACCCATAATAGTCGGGTGCTTGATGCCAGTCTTTACTTAGAAGATGGTACACAAATAGCGCATAGTGGTGAAAATGTCACTGTTAAAGAAAGATTAGCTTTAGAAGGGCAAAAGAGTGGAGGTTCTTTTAATCACCAACTTGTTGTACCTGTGCTAGGCAAAGATAAACCCAAAGGCTTTTTAAGACTCACGCTGGATACTCATCAACTTGTCACTGAATCAAGCCAAGTCGATAACACGACAAATTTATTACGAGTCATGTTATTAGTCGCACTTGCAATTGGTTTTTTGCTTTCTCATAACCTTCTTCAATTAACACCGGTTCATTGGCAACAATCGCCTTATTTATTAACGGCCAATCTACCGCCTCGTACTGAAAAAGAAGATGCTGAAAAAAATGAGAATAATGAAGAAAATGAATCAAAAGAGAGTGTTAATAAAGAGAAAAATAACGATGCTGAAAAATAAAGTAGATAAAACCTAACTTATTATTTTTTAACAACCTACTCAGTGAGTTTAGTGAATAATTAACTAAGCTCACTTTTTTATTTAATTATTTAGATATATCTAATTAATGCGTATTTTTGTGCTATTCCCTTAATCTTTAAAGGGGTTTTGTTTAAAGTCACGGTAAATTCTCATCAAGTCATTAACCTAAAAAGATAGGTTTTAAATCTTTTTCTGGCTCTTTGAGTACTGAGGTGGTTATGACTGAACAATCTGTTATCCAACGTTGTCAACAAATCGTAGAAAACCCAACCCTTTCCCCTGAACAAAAACGTCATTTTCTTGCGTTAGAAGCGGAAAACATGTTGCCGTATCCGTCACTGTCTGAAGATGCCGCAAAAGCACTTAATGAACGGGTTATCTGTGATATGTATGAAGGCCATGCCCCTTATAAACCACGTTATGTCTTACCTGACTATGCAAAATTTTTAGCGCAGGGTTCTCGTTATTTAGAACTTGAACCTGCGCAAAATTTTGATGATGCCTTAAACATGCTGACTATCCTTTATCATCATGTTCCTTCTGTAACTTCTATGCCTGTTTATTTAGGGCGTATTGATAAAATCTTACTGCCTTATGTTGGTAACCTCACCGAAGAACAGCTTTACCCTAAATTAAAACGCTTCTGGCGCTATCTTGATAGAACACTCCCAGATGCCTTTATGCATGCGAATATTGGTCCAGAAGACTCCGTTCTTACTCGTCTCATTCTTAAAGTAGATGTTGAGCTTCAACAAGTCGCGCCTAATCTCACTTTTATTTATGATGAAAAATCAACACCTTCTGATTTACTTCATCAAGCTATCACCAATATTTGCCATAGTAGTAAACCTCATATTGCCAATGGTACATTGCAAGATGCAGTATTTGGCAAAGATGAATACGGAATTGTCAGTTGTTATAACTCGCTACCTCAAAGTGGTGGTGGTAGCACTTTAGTCCGTATAAACCTTAAAGAGGTTGCACAGCGTAGTCAAAATAGCCTCGATTTTCTTGAAAGTGTATTGCCTTTTTATATGCAAAAACAGATTGAGATCATTGATGCCCGTTGTGCGTTTCTTTATGAAAAATCCAACTTCTTTAAACAAAGTTTCTTAGTAGAAGAAGGGTTGATCTCACCTGATCGTTTTGCGCCAATGTTTGGTATTTATGGAATGGCAGAAGCAGTCGCACTTTTACTTAAAAAAGAAGGTAAAAACGTTGCTTATGGTGAGAATGAATCTGCCAATCAACTTAGCTATATGATCAGCGAAAAACTGGCACAATTTGTTACAGAAACACCCGTAAAATATGGCTGGAACCACCGAGCTATGTTACATGCTCAATCGGGAATTAGTTCTGATATTGGCACAACACCTGCGACTCGTATTCCTTATGGTAAAGAGCCCGATCCGGTTACTCATTTAATAACAGTTGCTCCCCATCACCCATTTTATACCTCAGGGATTAGCGATATTTTAACGGTTGATGAAACTATCAAACAAAATCCTGATGCCCTAATGCAACTCTGTTTAGGGGCATTTTCTGCCGGGTTAAGAGAATTTACCGCCAATGTGGGTGGAAATGATCTTGTTCGTGTAACGGGTTATATGGTGCGCTTATCTGATTTAAAAAAATATAAAGAAGAAGGCTCTCGTCTTAATACTACTTGGTTAGGTGATGAAGCCACTGCCAATTGCCATATTGCGGAACGTAAACCTCGAGTGATTAGTCATGAGCAGCAGATGCGCTTCGATAAATAAAATACTGCCCTTTTCTTGTGTTGATGGCCCAGGCAATCGTCTGGCCATCTTTCTACAAGGGTGTAATTTGCGGTGTAAAAATTGTCACAATCCCTACACCATGGGGATCTGTGACAATTGTGGTGACTGCATTCCAACCTGTCCTCAACAAGTACTTTCATTACAAAATGGTGTTATAAATTGGAACAGTGCCAGTTGTGAACAGTGCGACACCTGTATTCAGCAATGCCCTCGCCAATCAAGTCCGATGACATTAACTTATACTGTCGATGAATTAATGGCGCTCACCCGTAAATATGCTGCTTTTATTAATGGCGTTACTGTCAGTGGTGGCGAATCGACGTTACAACTGCCTTTTTTAATTGATTATTTTAAAGCAATCAAAGAAGCGCCTGATCTTAAGCATCTTACTTGTTTAATCGACAGTAACGGCACTCTCTCCCTTAATGGCTGGCAAAAAATTGCCCCTTATATGGACGGTGCTATGATTGATTTAAAAAGTTGGAATGAAGATACTCATATTTATTTAACAGGTCGAGGTAATCAGCGGATTAAAGAATCAATCAAATGGTTAGCGAATAATAATTTACTTACAGAATTACGCCTTTTATATATTCCAGAAAAAACCGACTATTTAGAGAATATTGAATTACTTTCTCAGTTTATTCACTCACTTGGCGAATCCATATTAATTAGAATTAATGCTTTTCATCAGCATGGTGTATATGGTGAGGCTGGTAATTGGCAATCAGCACAGAAACAACATATTGATATATTTAGTAAAGAATTAATAAAAAGAAATATATTTAATATTAAAACACCGGATATACATTCATAGAATATATTAACCAAAAAGAAAAATAGTAATTTAAAATTATTAAAAATATAATTAGCAATGCATTTTAAAATAAAATCCATTTATATTGACAGAAAAACAAGATCAAACTAGTCTTCAAAAAAATCCTGCAAATATAGACGGAATAATAATTTATGTTTATGAATAAAAAGAAACTAAAGCTATCAATTATTGCTTCAATTATAATTAATTCAACATATAGCTACGCTTTAAATAAGCCATCAGACTTAATTCTTACAAAAGATATTAAATTTAAATTTGAGTCTGTTGATAAGAATTCCCTTCGAGGATATGATAGCAATAGACAAATTCATGGAAGAATGGAATATAGAAATCTTCCAATAATATTAGCGTCAAAATATCAAAACATCATAATAACATCAGATAAAGATAATATTAATATCAGTCACGATATTGGAAAAAGCTTTAACCCTTTGAAAATAGAAAACTTCAATAATGTTAGAGCCCTTTCACTTTCAGAAAGTGGTCGTTATTTAACTGCACATGGTGAATATAATAACAATCCTGTATTTTTTGTTTATGATATTTTTTCAAAAGAAACAAATTTATTTAATCATAAAAGTGATATTTCATATTATATTGAAGACGATTATTATTTTACTACCAATGATGGATTATTTAGCCTTTACTCTGAAGATAACGATCCCTATACAAGATATGCCTCCCCTAGTGAAAAAAATTTTTTTATCTTTGACAATGAAAATAAAAAAAGCATTCCACTTAATGAATGGAATAAAACAAAACTGAATAATCATATAGAAAAAAATAGATTTATTGCATTTGAGAAATTAACTTCCTTTAATAACTTAATCAAATTAAAACCTAAAATTACGGCGCCATCCGTTAGTGGAAAATACCTTTATGGCACTTTAAAAAGGGAAAATCAAAAATCATATGATGTTAGATTAGCATTTCTTTATGATCAGTCGAATGATGATGTAAAAATTATTTCAAATTCAGATTATGGTTCATCCAGAATCAATCAACTCTCAAAAAATGATATCGCCGTTGGCTGGATAGAATCGCGCATTAAACGCAAAAATGAAAGAGATGATAGATTAATTCGCGAAGCTTTCATCTATGATCCGACTCAAAATAAAATTAGAAAACCAATAATTAATAGTACTAATTCGAATCATTATTATAATTCAGAAGCTACAGCTATTTCAGAAAATGGGGAGTTTTTTGTTGGCTGGGTAGAATACGGTGGCAATATCGTAAAAAAAAGGCAAGCTTCTCCACTATCAGAATACCCTAGAAATGCCTTTGTATATTTTGTTGATGAAGAAGAATCTCAGTTATTACTAAATCTCAATAATAATATTGAAGAATCAGAAGCACACTCCATCTCTAGAGATGGCAATGCTATATTTGGTGTATCAAAAGGAAACAATAATGACTGGAAACTTGTTGCATGGAATATTGAAAAAACACCAAAGAATAAAATAGAAGAAAACCAAAATAAAGAAGCCATAAATATTAAATACGATACACTTTTAGCAACTAACGATATTGAAAAAACCAAAGAGCACTCAAAATTATCATTTGAAAAATTCACTTCGCTTAAAAAGCCATTTGATACTCAAGAAAAAGCATTATTCAATAAATTAGAAACAACTAAAACTGATATGGAAAATACCATTAAAGAAAGAATTAGAATTGAAAAAATCATTGATTATGGCGATAGAAATGGAGGTACAGAAACATATGATAAATATTCAGATGAATATAATACATATAAAAATAAAGAAGATGATTACAAAAAAGAAATCGAAGATATTAATCATGAAATAACCAATTTAAATAACGGAACACAAGGTTCACAATTAAAATTAGCAGAATATGAATATGCAAAGAGCCAAACTACTCTTAATGCACTAACACAAAAAAATGCAGCAATAGAAGCTGAGAAAGCCGAAGAGAAGCAACGTTTGGCTGACGAAGCCAAAAAACAACAACGCCTTGCCGAAGAAGCCGAAGAGAAACAACGTTTGGCTAACGAAGCCAGAGAGCAACAACGCCTTGCCGAAGAAGCCGAAGAGAAGCAACGTTTGGCTGACGAAGCCAAAAAACAACAACGCCTTGCCGAAGAAGCCGAAGAGAAGCAACGTTTGGCTAACGAAGCCAGAGAACAACAACGCCTTG